>JAEZHK010000148.1 GCA_023416655.1 Bacillota bacterium | reverse complement strand
CGGCTCCTAACGAGGCGCCGCCGGGAAAGGGGGCCCCACCGCCGCCGCGGGCCAAGGCCCGCGGCGGCGGTAAAAGGGGCTTACGGGTTGACGATTTCGACGGAGTAGAAGCTCTGGTCGTTCCAGCCATTCCACGCGACCTTGTAGTTCTTGATGCGCGGGTTCAGGCAGAACAGGTGCTCGCGCTGGTACATCGGGAAGATCGCGTAGTCGGTGTTGATGATGATGCTCTCGGCCTCCTGATATTTCTTCAGGCGCGCTTCCGGATCCACCATCACGCGGGCTTCCTCCAGCATCTTCCAGACTTCCTGATTGGCGTAGTTGGAGGAGCGGGAGAGGGAGTTCTTCTGGGAGAAGAAGGTGTAGAGGAAGTTGTCCGGGTCGTTGAAGTCAGCCGACCATGAATTGTAGTAGGAGGGGAGCTTGCCTTCGCCGCGCAGGCCGTAGAAGGTGGCGTCGTCCATCAGGTTGATGGTCATGTTGACGCCGATCTGCGCAAGGTAGCTCTGCACGATCTCGTTGACCTGCTGGGCGGCGGAGCTGTCCGCGAACTGGGCGACTTCCATGTCAAACCCGTTGGGGAAGCCGGCCTCGGCCAAGAGCGCCTTGGCCGCTTCGGGATCAAACTTGATCTCCGGCGCGTTCGGGTTGTGGCCCAGCACGCCTTCGGGCACGAACGCGTTGGCCACCACGCCCTTGCCGCTGTACAGCGCGTCCAGGATGGCCTGGCGGTCGATCGCCATGAACAGCGCCTGACGGACCTTCACGTTGTCAAGCGGCGGGATCGCCTCGTTGAACAGGTAGTAGTAGGTGCCGGCGCGCTTGCCGGAGATGATGTAGTCCTTGTAGTTGCCGGTGGTGAGGAAGTAGTCCAGCTGGCTCGGGCCGTACTCAAAATTGAACACGTCCACTTCGCCGGTCTCAAACATCATGCGCTGCGTGTTCTCGTCGGGCACGATCTTGAAGACGATGCCGTCGGTCTTGGGCGCGCCCTTGAAGTAGTTCGGGTTCGCGACCAGCACAACTTCCGCCTGGCGCTCCCACTTCGTCACCTGGAAGGGGCCGGTGCCGATGCACTTCAACGGGTCCACGCCGAACTGATCGCCCGCGGCCTCGGTGGTCTCGCGGTCATAGATGCCGCAGCCCGGGGTGGCGATGTTGGCGAGGAAGGAGCCGAACGGCGCTTCGAGGGTGATCTGGACCGTCATGTCGTCCAGCGCCACGACGCCTTCGACAGAGGTGACGGCGCCGGTGGTGTCCTCATAGAACGCCTTGGCGCCCTTGATCATGTCCATGAAGTCGGTGTTCTTGGCCAGGGTCTTGGGGTTCATCATGCGGTTGACGGTGTAGACCACGTCGTCCGCGGTGAAGTCCGCGCCGTTGTGGAACTTGACGCCTTCCTGCAGGTGGAAGGTGTAGACGAGGCCGTCGTCCGAGACTTCCCAGCTCTTGGCCAGGCCCGGCACCAGCACGGCTTCGCCCGCTTCGTTGGTCTCGCACTCGACGAGGCGGTCAAAGCAGTTCAGCGGGATGGTGTAGGAGTCGGTGGTGAGCTGGCCGTCCAGCGTCTCCGGATCGTCGATCAGGAACAGCTTGAGCGTGTTGTCCGCCTCCGCCATGCCCGCCGCGGGCATCATAACGAGCGTGGTCATGAGGATAAGCAGGATGGCAAGAACCCTCTTCACGATGAATCGCACCCCTTTTCCTTACTTGTTTTACCAAAGTTTCTAAAAACAATAAGAGCCGCATCCATCGATGCAGCCCTTTTCGGCTTTCACCGACAGCTCCTCCAGCCTCAACCGGGCCGGGAGTCCGCAGGGTTTTCACTTGCGGACCAACGAATGGGCATGTCTGCCCAGCCGTTTCGGCAGTTTATCCTTTCCCCGGGTTCACGGAATACCTTCTCCGCCGGGTACTGATCCTCACTGCGCCTCTATCGTCGTGATGATTATGATAGCATGCATTTACGCACTCTGTCAACGCCCCCCGAAAACGACATGAATAATTCACATTGTGAAAACTGCATTTCGCACGGGAGAAACCCCATGACTGGCCTGCTTTCGACAGGATTGCGGGTTTATGTGACGCCAAACGACGCGATAATTATTTTTTGGCAGCGCCGTTTCCTTTGCATACGGCGGGGGACGGGCGCATACATAGAGCGCGAAGCTGGATTTCCGGCCCCGTTTCCCTCGCCATGGCTTGCGCCTCAGTCGAAAGCCATGGCCCTACTCACCAAGGCTTACGGAGGGTTCGATATGCTGCGTGAAGAAGTGCGCGCGGCGCGCCCGGCCGGCGCGCTGGCGGTCGTCCGGCAGGCCCCCTGGTCGGTTCTGATGCTGCTGCTCACCCGTGCGACGCTGCTCACCGATCAGTCGCCCTTCGCCATGGCGCTCATGGCGGCGGGGCTGGCCGCCGGCACGCCGGCCTGGGTGCTTTGGGTTGGATGCATCCTGGGGCTGAACCCGGCGCTGGGCTTCCTCGCGCTGACGCCTCTCTTGGGCTGCGCGCTGGTCCAGGCGCTCCACAAGGCGCTTTCCTTGCTTCCGCCGCGCTTCAGGCCGGGGCCGGGCACGGATTCGTTTCTGGGCGGGCGCGACGCGCAGGCCGCGGCGATCGCGGGCCTTTCCACGCTGGTCCCGGCGCTGGCCGCCTGCCAGGGGCTTCCTTATAATATCATGATGGCCGCGGCCAACGCGGTGATCGCCGCCTGCGTCGCGCCGGTCCTACTCAGCGCCGTCACCGTGCGCGCCGGGCGCGACCACCTCATGCGGGATGAGCAGATCGCCATCGCGCTGGTTTCCGCGCTGGCGCTGATGGGCATCCGCTGCATCCCGGTGGTCGGGCCGGTCCTCGCGCCGCCGGTGGCGGCGGTTCTGTGCCTGATCGCCTCCTCGCTGGGCGCGGGGCAGGGCGCGGCGGCGGGGCTATTGTACGGCGCGGCGCTCACCTTCTCCGGCGGCGACAAGTTCGTTGGCGCGGCGCTGGGGCTTTGCGCAATGACCGCGGGCGCGGCGGGCGGGCTGGGCCGCTGGGCGGGCGCGCTGGCCTTCGCGCTCACCAACACCGTGACGCTCCTCTACGGCATGGGCGCGAGCTACGGCGCGCTGCTCCCGCTGCCGGCGTTCCTGGCGGGCCTCGTCTATTGCCTCTTGCCGCCGAAATTTCTGGAAAAGATGTGGGCGTGGTTCGCGCCCGCGACCACAGGGCACGACCCGGAGCGGCTCGCGGCAAGGCTCCTAAGCGACGCGCGCAGGCGCGTCAAGGCGCTGGGCCAGGTGTTCGGCGAACTGGCGACGGGCTACGAAGCGCCCGGCGCCGCCCCGGACGAGCGCGAGGTGATCGGCAAAATGCGCGCCCGGCTCTGCCGCGGCTGCAACGGCTGCCGCGCTTGCTGGGACGGCTCCGACGGCCGCGCCGGGCGGCTGATGTGCGAACTGGTGACGAGGGCCGCCGCGGGTGAGGTCATCGGCGAAAATGACGAGCTGCCGCCGGAGGTGGCGCGGCTGTGCCGCCGGGCGGGGCAGATCCCGCCGCGGCTGGGGCCGGTGCTCAAAGCGTTCTCCGAGCGGCGCTCGGGCGCGCAGGCCAAGGAGCAGGCGGTGTCCATCCTGGGCAAGCAGTTCCGGCAGGCGGAGACGCTGCTCATGAACGCGTCGGGCGCGCTGGCCGTGCCGGTCAAGGTGGATGGAACGCTGTCCCGGCAGGCCGTGGCGGCGCTGGACCGCGAGGCCATCAAGACCCGGGAGGTACTGGCGCTCCGCTCGGCCTCGGGCGGCGGCTCGGTATCGATCACCGCCGTCAAGCGGGACGGCGTGTGGCGGCCGGAGGAGGCGAAGCGGGCGGCCACGCGGCTGACCGCCGAGCTGGGCCTGCCGATGCGCGCGCCGGTCTTGCCGGAGGATGGGGTCTCGGGCGAGCTGTGCTTTTTTCAGGCGCCGCGCTATACCGCCACGGTGGGCTTCGTCAGCCACGCGAAGGAGACCACCCAGCCCTCCGGCGACAGCCATCTGGCCGTGGGTCTGCCGGGCGGGCGCGTGCTGATGATGCTGTCCGACGGCATGGGCACGGGCGCGAACGCGGCAAGGGAGAGCCGCGCCGCCGTCCGGCTGATCCGAAGGTTCCTGGCGGCGGAAGTGGAGTACGCGCTGGCGTTCGACTCGGTCAACCAGCTGCTGATCCTGCTCGGCGGGGAGGACATGTTCGCCACGGTGGACCTGTGCGTGCTGGACCTCAACGCCTGCACCGCGACGTTTTCAAAGCTGGGCGGCTGCGACAGCTTCCTGATCCGCAAGAGTGAGCTTCGACGCGTCGAGGGCGGGCGGCTGCCGATGGGCATCCTGGAGGACGTGAAACCCGCGGGCGCGCACCTGAGGCTGCAGCCGGGCGATACCCTGGTCATGATGACCGACGGCCTTTTCGACGCCACGCGGGACGGCGAGCGCGAATGGCTGGAGCAGACGGCGCTGCGGCTGGCGGGCGAGACGCCGCAGGCGCTGTGCGAGGAGCTGACGCGGCTCGCGCTGAACCGGCAGGGCCAGGCGCGGGACGACATCACCGTGATGGCGGCGAGAATCGGGAAGTCATAGAGGAGGCGAGGGGTTACGCAGGGGGCTCTGTTCCTGGGTTCTAAAAACGCCCCACCGGGGCGTTTTTTGCGGCAGGGCCGCACCGAACCCGCTTTCCGCCAAACGCATGTGAATCAAATCCTAGGTATGCGCTTGGCGAGAAAGCCCCCTGGCCCCCGCCAAAGGGCCTGAGGCCCTTTGGAAACCCCACAAGGGATAATAAAAAGCAGAGCGCGTATCGGCGCCCTGCTTTAGGTTGTTGACAAACCTCGTTGTTCTTTCCAATCGTTCCCGGGCTCTAACGCGTCGGGAATCGGTTTCCGGATTCAGTGCGAACACTGGTGGAGGAAACAATTCGACGAGTCAGTGAGCCGCCCGGAAATACCGCAGGATTTCATGGCTCACGCAGTCTTCCTCCTATGCGTTGAAAAGCCGCGCGGCGGATTTTCAACGCCTACTTGATGGAGCCTTCGACCATGCCCTTGATGATGTACTTCTGCGCGAACAGGAACAGCACGATGATCGGCAGCATGGCCAGCATGGCGCTGGTCAGGATGAGGTCCCACTGCTTGAGGTACGAGCCGACGAACGCGGTGACCGCCAGCGGGATGGTCTGCACCTCGCCGTTTGAGAGCAGGATCAATAGCGGCAGCAGGTAGTCGTTCCAGATCCAGATGCCGTTCAGGATCAATACCGTCACCGCCACCGGCTGCAGAAGCGGCAGCACGATTCGGAAGAAGGTGGACGCCTGGCCGCAGCCGTCGATCGTCGCGGCCTCCTCCAGTTCCAGCGGCACGCCCTTGATGAAGCCGTGCAGGATGAACACCGACATCGAGCAGCCAAACCCCAGGTACGCGAACACGATGCCGTGATACGTACCGATCATCTTGAGGTTGAGTGCGTTTCCGAAGATGCGGAACCAGCGGACCAGCGGGAACATGACCACCTGGAACGGGATGACCATGGCCGCGACGAACGCCAGGAATATGATGGTGGACCAGCGGGTCTTGTTGCGCACCAGCACCCACGCGCACATGGCGGAAAAGAGCAGGATGATCGCGAGCGACACCACCGTGATGATCACCGAGTCAAAGAACGCGCCCACGTAGTCGGTGGTGGGGTTATTGAATATCTTGACGATGTTGACCCACATCTGGCCCCAGTCGGCGGGCCAGGTGACCGGGCCCTGGTTGATGATCTCCGCGGCGCCCTTGGCGGAGTTTAAGATGACCAGCCAGAAGGGCACCATGAAAAGGAGGAACAGGAAGATGCCAACCGCTTCCACAACCACCTTGCCCCAGCGGCGCGAAGTCCCGCCCTTGGAACCGACGGCGTCAAGCTTCAAGGGGCTTGCTTTCGTGGTCATTACATCTCCACCTCCTTGCGCTTGTTGAAGTAGACCTGCACCAGCGAGAACACGACCAGGACCAGGAAGAAGATGACCGACTTGGCCTGGGCCTCGGCCATCTTGTTGGAGCCGTTGGCGGTGTTGTAGATGTCCATCGCGAGCAGCTGGCTGGCCTTGACCGCGCCGACCATGAAGCGGGCGCTGGGGCCGCCGTTGGTCAGCGTGAAGTTCATGTCAAACTGCTTGAAGGAGTTGGTCAGCGTCAAAAACAGCGAAATGGTGAAGGCGTTGGCCATCATCGGGATCAATACCCGCCTCAGGCGCGTGAAGTAGCTGGCCCCGTCCACCGACGCGGCCTCCATTACGGAAGTGGGCACCGACTGGATCGACGCCACGTAGATCATCATGATGTAGCCGGCGTACTGCCAGGTGTTGACGAAGCTCATCGCCCAGATCACGGTGTCGGCGCGGGCGATCAGCGATTTCCCCAGGAACGGGATCGTCGCCCCGGCCAGCGTGAACACGTAATTGAACAGGAACTGCCAGATGTAGCCCAGCACGATGCCGCCGATCAGGTTGGGCACGAAAAAGCCCGCGCGGTAGAGGTTGCGAAGCCGCGCCTGCCCGGTGACGAGGAGCGACAGAAAGAAGCTGACCAGGTTCACCAAGAGCACGTTGATCAGGGTGTACGCCACCGTCACCATAAAAGAATAAAGAAACTGGGGCTGGTGGAACATGCCCCGGAAATTTTCAAAGCCAATGAAGTTGATGGTCTCGCGCACGCCGTTCCAGTCCGTCATGGAATAATAAATGCCCAGGAAGAACGGGCAGATAATGACCATGAGAAACGCGAACAGGCAGGGGAACATGAACAGGATGTCGACCGACATTTTTCGCTTCAAGGCGAGAAGCCCCCTTCGAGGCGCGGGCGAGCCCGGCCGGTAGTTTCCAGTAAAAAACAACACTTGGTCCCTGCGGCATCAAGCGGCGGGAACCAAGATTCCGCCATTATAAAACGGCGGAAGCGTACCGGGCTGCTTTCCCGGGCGCGGAGGAGAGATGCTGAATGCGGGGGGAGCCTTGCGGCTCCCCCCGCGAGACCAATCTTACATGGAGGGGACGGTGGCGATGGCGTCGGTCAGGTCCTTGATGAGGACATTGACGTCGGAGTGGTCCTGCGCGAACAGGTCGAACACCGGGCCCAGCACGTTCTGGCCGGTGCCGTCGGGCATCGAGCCAAAGCGCCAGTTGTAGTTGCCGCCCTTGGCGCTGGCATCCACGAGCGCCGCGGAGAACTGGCCGGTGGGCTTCAGGGTGACGGACTTGAACGCCGGCACCATGCCAGCCTGGTTGACCATGTAGTCGGCGCCTTCCGGCGAGGTCGCCAGGAAGTCCAGGAAGTCCTTGGCGGCCTTCTGCTCAGCCTCGGACGCGCCGCTGTTCAGGCAGTACCAGCTGGGCGCGGCCATGAACAGACCGGTCATCTCCTGCTTGTCGGTGAAGCAGTGGGAGATGTAGCCCATCTTGAAGGTGACGCCGAGCTGCTTCATGTTGGGATCCACCCAGTTGCCCTGGTGCACGAACGCGGTCTTGCCCTGCGCGAACGCGGACACCTGCGCATCGTAGTTGCCGTTTGTCAGGATGTCCTGATCGGCGTAGTCGAAGAGCAGCTTGACGTAGTTGGCATAGTCGGCCAGACGGTCCGCTTCGACTTCGCCCTTGAGGAGCTTGTCCAGAACGCTGGTGTCGTCATAGCTGAGGCCGCCGGCGAGGTACGCGTTGAAGTCGTGGTTGCCCATGACCCACCACATGCCGCCCGCGATCGAAGCGGCCATCGAGACCACCGCGTCGAGGCCAAGATCGGCCTTCATGGAGTCGATCTTCTCAAACGCGGCCTTGACCGCCGAGTAGGTGGTCAGCGTGGCGGGGTCGATGCCGGCCTTGGCCAGGATGTCCCCGTTGTAGCCGAGGCCGAAGCCTTCGACCGCCACCGGGAAGCCAACGACCTTGCCGTCGTCGCCGACAAACGCGAAGTCGGTGTCCTTGACCCACGCGCAGTCGCTCATGTCGGCCATGTTGTCTTTCCAGACATTGTAGCCGCCCTTGCCCTCGATGTTGTACAGGGAGGGCATCTCGCCCGCCTGCAGCTTGGCCTTCAGCGCAGCGCCGTAGTCCGCGCCGCCGCCCAGCGTCTCAATCTTGACGGTGACGCCCGGGTGCGAATCGTTGTACAGCTTGGCAAACGCCTGCAGCGCGGAGTCGATCTCGACCTTGAGCTGGAACATGGTGACGGTTACGCCTTGCTCCGCGTTCGCGACCGGGATCATGCCCAGCGCGAGCAGCAACGTAAGGGCCAGCGCGATGATTTTCTTCATGGGGTAGCCTCCTTGCAATCGTTAAGTACCGTGCATACCCAACTATACGCTTAAAGGCACGTCTTGTCAAGTTCAATGTTTACAATACGGGCTATCTGTTGGCTGAAAACGTTGCCGAAATGGGCAAAATTATCATAGTTTTTTATGTCAAAACCGTCCTATCCCAAAGAATTAACAAGAAACGCCGCACTTCAAATGAGCGCGGCGCCAAGTGATCCAAGCGATGGATGTTGGGTGTGAAGCAGGGTCAGGGCGCCTGGGATGGCGCGGGCGTAGCGGTCTGCGCTTCCGCGGCGGCCTGGGTTTCAAGGGTATTCTGCGCTTCCGCGGCGGCCTGGGCTTCCGCGGCGGCGATGCTGCGGACGAACTCGGAATCCGGCGCGGGGCCGGTCAGCTGGTCAAAAACATTGCTAAGCACAGCGGCAGCGGTATCCGGGTTGACGCAGGCGGCGAAGATCACCGCGTACTTGCCGCGGGCGTCGTAGCCGATGTCGTCGGACAGCATGCCGCCAAGCCCCGACGCGTCGATGGCGTAAAAGTGGGTATTGCCGGTGGGGTTGCCGTCCGCATCCGTTTCGGGCAGGGGTACGGCAAGCTCTTTGGGCAGGACGCCGCCGTCCACATACGCGTCCAGCGGCAGCGCGCCGCCCTGGGCGACCATGTTATCAAGCAAAGGCCTGTTGATGAAGTAGATCGCGCCCTCGCCCGCCGCCAGCATGACGGCGTACTTCTGCGCGCCGTAGATGTCGGCGGTCGCGTCGCCGGAGTAGGCAATGTTGTAGAAGTTGACCGCCTCCAGCCTGGCGTCCTGCGCTCTGACGGCCGCCACGGTGTTCTTGCCCACCGCCTCCAGCCCCTCGTCCCGCAGAATGCTATTGCCCACCAGCTGGATGTCCACCCGGTGGTACTTGTCGGGGCGGTACTCGGTCATGGTGTAGGTCAGCTCCACCACGAAAAAGGCGACGATCGCGATCAGGACGTAGATCCATTTGCCGTAGTGCAGGTGGGTTTTGAGCTTTTCCTTCGTAACCCGGGTGTCCGGCATAGCGATCCTCCTTCAAAGGGACCAACAAATTTATGTAGAAAATGGCCGCGCGTGCGGCCATTTTGCGCGTATGTTCTGGATTGATCCGATCCCCTTGTGTGGGGTCAAGGGGGATCATCCCCCCTTGCGGGGGTCCGGGGGCGGAGCCCCCGGCGTTCTCTCACTCTCTGGGCTTCATGGTGGGGAAGAGCAGCACGTCCCGGATGGAGGCGGAGTCGGTCAACAGCATCACCAGCCGGTCCAGGCCGAAGCCCAGGCCGCCGGTGGGCGGCAGGCCGTACTCCAGCGCCAGCACGAAGTCCTCGTCCACGGTGGCGTTGGCACCTTGGGCGCGCTTTGCCGCCACCTGGCGCTCGAACCGCTGTCGCTGGTCGAAGGGGTCATTCAGCTCGGAAAAGGCGTTTCCGAACTCGCTGCCCACGATGAAGAACTCAAACCGCTCGGTCAGCATCGGGTTGTCCGCTTTGCGCTTGGCCAACGGGGACACCTCGATGGGGTAGTCGTAGATGAAGGTGGGCTGGATCAGGTGCTCCTCCACGGTGGCCTCGAACAGAAGGTTCAGGCACTCGCCACGGGAAAAGCCCTTTCCCACCACGTAGCCGGCCGCTTTGAGCTTTTCGCGCGCGTCCTCGTCACTTTCCCAGGAATCGTAGTCAAGACCGGAATACTTCCTGACCGCCTCGGCCATCGTCATGCGCGCCCAGCGGCCGCCCATTTCAATCGCCTCTCCCTGATAGGTGAGGCTGGTGGAGCCGACAGCCTCACGCGCCACATACTGGAACAGCGACTCGATCAGGTCCATCATGCCCTGATAGTCGGTGTAGGCCTGGTACAGCTCGACGGAGGTGAACTCCGGGTTGTGGCGGGTGTCCATGCCCTCGTTGCGGAAGATGCGGCCCACCTCGTAGACCCTGTCCATGCCGCCCACGATCAGGCGCTTCAAGTGCAGCTCGGTCTCGATGCGCAGGAACATGTCGATGTCCAGCGCGTTGTGGTGGGTGATGAAGGGCCGGGCCGCCGCGCCGATTTCGAGGGTGCCCAATACCGGCGTATCCACTTCCAGGTAGCCGCGGGCGTCCAGAAAGTCCCGGATGGCGCGGATGATCTTCGAGCGCTTGACGAAGGTGTCCTTGACCTCGGGGTTGACGATCAGGTCCACATACCGCTGGCGGTAGCGAAGGTCCATGTCCTTCAGGCCGTGGAACTTCTCCGGCAGCGGGTGCAGGCACTTGGTGAGCAGCGTAAGATGCGTGGCGTGGATGGACACCTCGCCCGCCTGGGTGCGGAACACGCGGCCCTTCACGCCCAGCACGTCGCCCAGGTCAAAGTCCTTGAAGGCGGCGTAGGAGGCTTCGCCCACGTCGTCCCGGCGCACGTAGATCTGGATTTTTCCTTCCGAATCCTGCAGGTGCGCGAAGCTGGCCTTGCCCATCACGCGGCGGGAGACCATGCGCCCGGCGACGGCCACATCGGCCCCCTCCAGCGCATCATAATTGGAAACGATCTCCCGGGAGCGGTGGGTCTGGTCGAAGCGTGTGATTTGGTAGGGGCTCTGTCCCGCCGCTTCCAGCGCGCGAACCTTGTTGATTCGGAGCAGGTTTTGTTCGGATGCGTTCTCCGGAACCCCGGGGCGCATTTCGGACATCGGTAAAAACTCCTCTCAGGGATGACTGCGTATACTTACTCGTTGCGGAGGATTTCGACCACTTTCAGCCTCAGTAGGCCGCCGGGCGTTTGGGCGACCACTTCATCGTCGGGCTTTCTACCCAAGAGCGCGCTGCCGATGGGCGATTCGGTGGACACAAACAGCTTCACCGGGTCGGCCTCGGTGGCGCCGACGACGGTGTAGATGTCCTCTTCGTTGTACTCAAGGTCAAGCACCTTGACCTTGGTTCCCACGCCAACCACGCCTTTGGAGCGACCCGTATCGTCAACGACGATGGCGGTACGCAGCATCTCCTCCAGCTCGCGGATGCGGCCTTCCACGCGCGCCTGCGCGTTCTTGGCCTCGTCATACTCTGCGTTTTCACTGAGGTCACCAAAGGCACGCGCGGTTTTGATGTCTTCGGCCACCTTCGGACGCCACACTGCCTTCAGGTCATTCAGCTCTTCTTCCAGCTTCCGTTTGCCGTCCGGGGTAAGCACGACGCTCTGATTGGACAGGTCGCTCGATTCCAATTTTTTTCCCTCCCGCATACTCCGGCGACGGAGAATAAAGAAATAGCCAGAAATTAACGAACACCGCACGCTCGGCGCGCAGTGTCCCGATTTCCAGACGGGGGCATTATAGCACGGGCTTCGGACGGCTGTCAAGCGCGATGCTTGTCGGTTCATGGCAGACGAATGAAAAATGGTCGGACGCATTTTTCATTCGTCTGCGAGGGGAATGAAGAACGGCGCCTGAATTTCGTCGGAAATTCCGGGCGGCGCCGGGTCGGGTGAGCATTTCGCAGGCGAAATGCCGCCCGCGCCGCCGTACATGCCGCCGGCTCGATGGAACATGGAGGGCCGCGGCCCTCCAAACCTCCCGGAGCTCATCGGCGGAATATCCGGTTAAACATGCGTAAACCGCATTGCGCGTTTGCGCTTTCCCTGATAAAATTATAAATTAGCGCATCCTTGCCCCGGATCGCACCCGGGGCCGCCAAGTCCATAAGGAGGTGAAAGTCATGAACCAATACGAAGCCATGTACGTCATCGACACGCAGCTGGAGGATACCCAGCGGCAGGACCTGATCGCCCGCTTCAACGCCATCGTCGCCAGCAACGGCGGCACCGTTGACCGCGTGGACGAGTGGGGCAAGCGCCGCCTGGCCTACTCGATCAACTACAAGACCGACGGATACTACGTGCTGATGTACATCACCGCGCCGCCGGAGCTGCCGCGCGAGCTGGAGCGCAACCTGCAGATCTCCGATTCCGTGCTGCGCTACCTCGTCACCCGCTTTGAAGGCGCCCTGCCGCCCAAGCGCGAGGCGCTCAAGCCCTTCGTGCCCGCCGCGCCCCGCGCGGAGGTCGCGCCCGTCGAAGCCGCGCCCGCTGAAGTCAGCGAAGCGCCCGCCGAGGCCGCGCCCGTCGAGGCCGAGGAAAAGACCGAGCCCGTCGCCGAAGTGTAACCCACAAGGGAGGCGTATCGCGTGAACAAGGCCATCTTGATCGGCAACCTGACCCGTGATCCGGAAATGCGCACCGGCGCCTCCGGCGTACCGGTATGCACGTTCACGCTGGCCATCAACCGCCGCTTTGCCAACAAGCAGGGCGTGCGGGAGGCCGATTTCATCAACATCGTGACCTTTAAACAGAAAGCGGAGTTGTGCGCCCGTTATCTGACCAAAGGCCGCAAAGTCGCGGTAGAGGGCAGCATTCAGACCCGTTCATACGATGCGCAGGACGGTACGAAGCGCCATGTCACCGAAGTCGTCGCCGACGAAGTGGAATTCATCGGCGGCGCAGGCGGGCCCGGTGGCCGCGCGGACGACGCGCCGCCGCCGCCCCCCGAACCGGACGATTACCAGGGCAAAAGCGCCCAGCCGTTCGCGGACGCGGACGACGACGAGCTGCCGTTCTAGGGAATCGCCCGTAGGTTTGTCCAAAGCAGCCGGATTTTCCGCGCTGTGATCCAATCCAGGACTGACCAAATTTTGAGGAGGAACCCCACAATGTCCGAAGATAAAGGCGATCGCCGCGAACGCAGACAGCGGGGCCGCAAGCCCCGCCGCAAGGTCTGTATGTTCTGCGTGGACAAGGTCCAGCACATCGATTACAAGGACGTGGCGCGTCTGCGTCGCTTCACCAACGAGCGCGGCAAGATCTTGCCCCGCCGTATGAGCGGTACCTGCGCCAAGCATCAGCGCCAGCTGTCCATCGCGATCAAGCGCGCGCGCATGATCGCCCTGCTGCCCTACACCACCGACTAAGGCCCGTTTTGCATCCGCCCGCAAGCAAAGCTTGCGGGCGTTTCTTTTTTCAAGCGGCGAATGGAAAAGAACTGGACGGCTGGCCATAATGATGTTATAATTATTTAAAGGATTGCTTGAATTTGGAAAGTTTCCTAGGCAGAGGAGGACTTGCGGCCCATGCGAAAGATCTGGCTTGCGATGCTCATTGGCGCTTTCCTGCTGGCGCTGACCGGGACGGCCTCCGCCGCCGTCACCGGTCCCGCGTTATCCACCGACGGCGTGGCGGTGAGTTATTCGCCGACATCCAGCTATATGCGCTACGAATTCCCGCTGACGGTGACCGAGCACGGCAAGGTGACCTTCCACTTCTACGGCGGCACACTCAGCGTGCTGGACGCAAAGGGCTGCGCCGCCCTGTGGAATGTCACCAGCTACGCCGACAGGTCGGCATACCTGAGCAAAGGCGCATACACCGCCCGCATCACCACAGGCGTCGGCTCAGCGTCGGTTGGGCTGTCCGCCACGGTGGAGAAGATGGACTCCGACACGGAACCCAACGACACCCCGGCCACCGCGCAGCAGGTGTCGCTGCCAGGGTCATTTAAGGGCATCGTCGGCACGGATGCAGACAAGGACTACCTGAAATTCACGCTGGCCGCTCGCACCGGCCTGACTTTCAGCATCTCCAGCGTGGATGAATCTTTCCCCGCAACCTTCAGCCTCCGCAGCACCGGGGACACTCTCCTTAAAAACCTGACGGCCACCCCGACGATCGCGCTGGACGCGGGGGATTATTGTATGGTCGTGAATCGTAGCTGGAATGTCAGCAGCTATTTGCCTTACACCACAGCCTACACGGTCAGCGTCGCCACTTTTCGCTGCGTGGACTCGCTGATAGTCTCGCCGGCCGAGGCCCAAATGGAGATCGGCCAGACGCTGCAACTGCAGCTGACCGCCCAGCCCTCGAACCACCAGGAGACGATCGCCGTCACCAGTAGCGCACCCTCAGTGGCCACGGTGACGAGCGCCGGGCTGGTCAAGGCGCTCAAGCCGGGCACGGCCACCATCAAGTTCACCGCCCCCACCGGGGCAAGCAAAAGCGTTGTGATCACCGTGCTCAAGCCGGTCGCCACCAGTTACAAGCTGCCCGGCACCTCCAAGGCCACCCGCGGGTTCATCTATTCGATGTACGGCTGGCTGACCCTGCCCAGCGGCACGCGCGCGCCCACCAGCGGCCTGAAATGGTCCAGCAGCAAAAAGAGCGTGGCCACGATCACGCAGGAAGGCGTGCTCACCTGCAACAATCTCGGCAAAACCCAGATCACCGCCGTCAACAGCAAGGGCAAGAAGTTCAAGACCACGCTTACCGTGATCTCGAACCAGCTCAAAAACGACAAGCCCAAGGGCAAGAAGGGCTACATCATCTCATACCCCAAGCGCGTGTACTACCAGGACAACAACCTCAACATTGAGGTGTTCCTCTACAACAATACCAAGTACAACCTGCGCACGGACATCTACGATGGCTACGTCTTCGAGCTGTACGACCTGGCGAAGAGCACCACGAGCCCGGTCCTCCGGCGCTACGTGAACTGGGACCCGGGCCGCATGAAAAAGTACTCCTGGAAGGTGTTCAAGATCACGCTGGACCGGGGCCTCTACGACAACTGCGACCTAGGGCTCGGACAACTGTATCCGGCCATCTACACCGAGGATGACTTCTACATCGTCAAGGGCATCCGACCCGGCGGACCCACGCTGCGGAAGCCTGTGATCGACCCGCGCCGGGCGGACGTGCCGTCGGACTTCATGTAGGATACTCGAAGAAAACCACAATCAAAAGCGCCGGGAATCCGTTTACCGCGGGTTCTCGGCGCTTTTTTCAATGGCCTACTGCTTTTTCCATCTTGCTTTGATTAGCTGCACGAGACGAATGATGCTCGCGATAAAAAGCGAAATATATCCGAACAAGCCAACCATTCGATATTGTACGAAAAAATTGAATGGAAGCAGCACTAACGAAACCAGGTAGAGAATACCCAAAAACAGGTTGATTCCCGTCAACCGCCTGATTCCTTTCATCAGTTCCTCCTCCTTATGTGAGGGGTTATGGGGGATGAATCCCCCGGCGGATGGTTCGGGGGGAAGCCGCTATCTATTTTCCCGCTTCTCCGTCCTCAGCCGTTTGACTTGGAGTATGATCTGGAGAATGCTCACGATCACAAGCCCGCCCGCTCCGATCAATCCGGCCCATCGGCTGTCTGTGAACTTTGATATCACGACCAGCGCCAATATAAGCAGCCCGACGACAAGCAGAGCCAAAGAGAACCTTTTCACCTGATCTCTCCTTTGTGTGGGAGTCCAGAGGGATTCAATCCCTCTGGCGGGAGGTCCGGAGGGCGGAGCCCTCCGGCGTTCTCCCGTTCCCCTTCACTCCGTCTCGTAACAGGCGAGGATCTCGCCGAAGAACATGGTGTGCAGGTCGCCGCCCGGGTAGGCTGTTTTGAGTACGCCCGGGTCCATGCGGTCCGGCGTCATGTCCTGGGTGAGGCGCACGCGGCACTCAAAGTGCAGGCCGCATTCCTGGACGATGGGCGCATCCACCTTCCGGGCGGGAGCGGCGGTGAGGCCGTGTCCGGAGAACTTGTCCACGTCGCGGCCGGAGATGGTGCCGGCAAAGGCCAGCTCCTGCTTCAGGTCGCGCGCGGTGGGCACGCTGACGGTGAACGTCCCGGAGGAGAGCAGCATGCCGTGGGTGTGGCGCGAACCTCTGACCACCGCGAGGAACACGGGCCTGTTCCAGAAGAAACCGATCGCGCCCCAGCCGATGGTCATGGTATTGGGCGTGGGGCCGCCCACGGACAGGAACGCGCCGCCGCGCGAGAGCTTCTGCGTTGTGCGGGCCATCGCCTCGGTGTAGGGAATTTCTTTCACAATCATCGCCTCCATTGCGGTCATTATATCGCAACCGCGGCAGTTTTAGAAGGAAAACTTCGCGCCCCAGCCCACCCCGCCGGTCAGTGGGCAGCACGTACACACTCCCTCGTTTCCAATCATTCCGGCGACCCGCTCACCGAGCCGCGATCCCGGTCGTCCTTTTCGATCTTTCCCGGCGACATGCGCGCCGGGAAAGTTTTCATCCCCCAGTGCGGACACTGGGGGATGAAAAGATTCCTTCAGCCAGTGAGCCGCCCGAAATACCGCAGGATTTCAGGCTCACGCAGCTTCTTTTCCTTCGCGACCAAAAGCCGCCCGGCGGATTTTGGGCGCCCGGCTTTAGCCGGATATCGTCGGGAACGCCATGGAGATGATCGTGGACACCGCGAAGTTGGACGGCAGGCGCTGCGCCAGCGAGGAAGTGTCAAGAAGCGTCTGCACTTCCTTGAAGGGCAGCATCGAGAGGATCAGCGGCGCGACGCCGAGCAGCAGCATCACCACAAACACGCCCCGCGCCAGGCCGAAAGCGCCGCCGAACAGCCAATCCAGGTGCTTGAGCAGCGGGAAGCGGAAGACGTTGTTCAGAAGGTTCACCACCAGCAGCACCACCACGTAGCACACCACGAAGATCAGGATGAACGAGATCACGTTGATCGCCGAAACCCAGATGGTGTGGCCCAGGTAGTCGGCCATCGTGGTGACATCCGGGATGTCCTTGAAGAGCTGGTTGCCGACGTTGTTTTTAAAGGCCGATTCCAGCACCTGCGGCAGGTTCAGCTCCTGCAGCGCCTGATTTAGAAGCGTTGAGCCCGTGCCGACGCTCGAGACCGCGTTGGCCACCGGCGTCGAGGCCAGCGACGCGGTCTTGAACAGCGAGGACGGATCCAGGTAGTAGTCCAGCATGCCCATGAACGCGTTGTTTTGCAGCACCAGCTGCGCCAGCCACGGGAACAGGTTCAGCGCGCCGTACCAAGCCGCGCCGAAGCCCACCATGGCCAGGCCCGAGGAAATGAAGCCCTTGTACATGCCCGAGATCACGCTAAGCGCAAGGATTGCATACAGGATGACGTCCACGATGTTGATGTTCATCTTTGGCTCCCCCTTTTCTTTCGGCCGTCCTAACGGAGCAGCGGCACCAGGTACATGACGCCGCCCGAGGACACGATGGCCTGGTGATCCCTGGTGATGCCCACGACGTCGTCCACATAGATCGGCATCGCGTAGGTTTCCGGCGTGGTCTGGTCCAACCGGCACATCGAGACATACTGGTTTGTGAAGGCGTAGATGGTATCGTCCCGGGCGAAGACGCGGCTGGACGGGTAGGGCAGGCGCACCGGGTGATCGGTCTGACCCCGGATCATGCGCACGTCCTGAATCTGCCCGCTCTCCGCCTGCGCCACCGGCACGAAGGCCATGAGGGGACTATCCACCCGGTCGTCCAGGTCCATCAGGTACCAGCCGTAGACCAGCATGCGGTCCTCGGTCAGCTCGCGGCTGGTGTAATCAAAGTCCTTGATGTGGGTGGTGCCCACCGCGCGGATTTTGGAGGACTGGAACAGTACCTCGTAGAGCACCTGCTGGCTGTCGGTGATGGTACCGGCCAGCATCTTGCCCGGCTTGTAGGTGGAAATCGAGCACATCGGCACAGTGCCCTCGGTGTCCATCGACATCACCCAAAAAAGGCTGCCATTGTAAAAAAACCCGAAATCCAGTACCGTTTGATTGCTCAGCTCTATCCGGTCCACCTGCCGCCCGCCGTGCTCCAGAATGAGCATCACGCTGTCGTGCTCGGTGCCCACCTGCGCGGCGGCGTACTGCGTGTCCATGCGCGCGTCCAGGATGGTGTTCTCCAGGGTGCCGCTGAAGAGCGTCGCGCCCTTATCGCCCGTAAGCAGCGACAGCGTCCTCGACTGCCATGCGGCCACGCCGCCCCTGCCCACCGAAAAAGACGAACCGCTGCCCGCGGCGTAGCTCCAGTCCTGCAATCCCTTGCCATTCAGCGCGTGCAGCGTGGTGCCGTCGGAATACAGAAGCCCGTCGCCCAGCGGCTCCATTTTTTGGCCGGTCCGGGCGGGCAGCGCCGTCGCGGTGCGCAGCGCGCCCGAGCGGCTTGAGACGATCTGACTTGCGATCAGCCAGGCGGTGAGCGAAACAAGCGCGATCACCAGCGCCACGGAGAACCAGGAGAGCCGCGCCGTTTTCTTCTGCATGAAGCCTCCCCCATGAAAAACGCCGCTAGGCTTGCTTAACCCATATCATTCATATTATAATGGAATCGGGTTCAGGTTGCAATGGTGAAGTTTTCCGCAAGCGGGCAACCGCTTCCGCCCAAGGCGTAAGCGGTTGCATGGGAACGGAGCGGATTGCTAAAAATCCTGCGGGATTTCTCGGGCGCAATCCGGGCTGGTGGTGTTGATTCCCCGTCGGGCGGGCAAGCTCGCCCTTTGGGGGAATCCATAAGCGCCGACAAGTCGCCGCTTATGATTGAACATGGAGGGCTGCGGTCCTCCAATCCTCCCGGGGTAGCGGACGATTGTTGGATTTCTCAACGCGATCACGTCCGACTGCCAAAAAGCCTTCGAGGCCTCCCGGGGTATCGGACGGTTGTCGGAGGCCCTCTCTTTTCGACTTTGAGGGGTGATTGTATGGTCATCAAAAACGCCAGGGTGCTGGTTGGCGGGAAGATTCTGAAGAACGCGGACGTACTGGTCGAGGGCGGCCGCATCGAAGCGGCCGGCGTAAGCCTGAAAGGTGGAAAGGAAATCGACGCCCGGGGCGCGCTGCTCGCGCCGGGGTTTGTGGATCTGCACATCCACGGCTGCGCGGGGGACGACACGATGGACGGCTGCGACGCGGTGAAGCGCATGGCCGCTTGGCTTCCGCGCACGGGCGTGACCGCGTTCCTGCCCACCACCATGTGCGACTCGCTGGAGAACACCCGCTGCGCGCTGGAAGGCGTCCGGCGAGCAATGGACGCGCCCGCAGGCTCATCCGTCCTCGGCGCGCACCTGGAAGGGCCATTTCTGAACGCCGCCCGCAAGGGCGCGCAGCCGGAGCGGTACCTCAAGAACCCGTCGCTGGACGCCTACGCCCGCCTGGTGGAGGGCTACGAGGCGGTGCCGCGCGTCCTGACCGTCGCGCCCGAGATGGACGGCGCGATGGAACTGATCGGCATACTGAAAAACAAGGTTAGGCTGAGCGGCGGCCACACGGATGCATCGTGCGAGGACTTTCTGAAGGCGGTGGACGCGGGGCTCAGCCAGGCGACCCACCTCTTCAACGCCATGTCGCCCTTCGGCCACCGGTCGCCGGGCGCGACGGGCGCGGCGCTCGCCGACCCGCGCGTGAAAGTTCAGCTGATCGCGGACCTCGTCCACCTGCACCCGATCACCATGAAGGTTGTCTGGCGCGCGAAAGGCGCGGAAGGATGCCTGCTGGTCACCGACGCGATGGCGGCCACCGGCATGCCGGACGGCGACTACCGCCTGGGCGCGAACCTGGTGCTGGTGCGCGGCGCGGTGGCGAGGCTGGAGGGCGGCGCGCTGGCCGGGAGCACGCTGACGATGGACCGCGCGGTGCGGAACATGGTCAAGGCCGTGGGCGTGCCGGAAGTCCAGGCGCTGCGGATGGCGTCGGAATACCCCTGCGCGGCCATCGGCGAGAAAGAGCGGGGAAGGATCGCGCCGGGTATGATCGCGGACATGGTGCTGCTGGACGGCGACTACACGCCGCTGGTCACGGTGGCGAAGGGCGAAGTTATATACAGGACAGCGGGGTTCTGAAAAGCAAAAGAAACGTCGGAGGGCCCTGCCCTTTGGAATCCCGCCAGGGGGAATGATTCCCCCTGGACCCCTCACAGAAGGAAAATGTCCGCTAGCGCGTCCATTTTTGGGTCAGAGTACAACGGCAAGCAGGTTTAATAGACAAACGTGGCAAGATAGCGGACAGGCTCTTGCCGGGTGATAGAAGACAGCAAATGTTTCACGTGAAACAACGCCGGCGCAAGACCCGGGTATGTTTCACGTGAAACATTCAGAGGGGAGGGGACGGGTTGAACCGGCCGCAGGAGAAGGCAAAGAAGCGCTGGCGGATCCTTGCGCTGGTCATGATCGTTCTGGCGCTTCTCGTCGGCTACATGGCGCTGGAGGCCGACGTGGTGCGCGTCGTGTACGCCGACGTCTACCTGTCCGACCTGCCCAAGGCGTTTGAGGGCACCCGCATCCTGTTCCTGTCTGACTTGCACGTGGGCAACTTCTGCGCCCCGGAGAAGGCGGCGGCGCTGGTGAACCAGCTGCAGGATTTAAAACCGGACATGCTGCTGCTGGGCGGAGACTACTCCGCGCTGGACGCGGTGGATTATGGCCGCGCGATGACCGGCGGCACGCCGCTTTCCGATGCCAAGCGCGCGCTCAGCGCGAAGCGGGACCAGTTCTTCCTGATGATCCGATCATTCGAAGCGCCGATGGGCAAGTACGCCGTGCCCGGCAACCACGATTACGAACTCGAGGATCTGGATACGGCGGCGGCGCTGGGCGGGCTGACCCTGCTAAAAAACAGCGGCAAGGTGCTGAACAAGGGCGGACAGAAGCTGGTCGTCTCGGGCCTTGACGACTGGCGCGCCGGGGAGCAGGAAATTGAAAAAATCGCCTCCGCCGTGCGCGGAAGCGACTTTGTGGTTCTTTTGAGCCATAACCCGGACGCGCTGCCCTCTGTGGTCAGCCAGAGCGCCGCGGACGAAAAGCCCTGGGCCGACCTTGTACTCTCCGGCCACACGCACGGCGGACAGGTGGCGCTCTTCGGGCGCGGGCTCTTCTCAAGTTCCATCTACGGACACAGGTATCTCAGCGGCTGGTATGAGGACGGCGGCTCGATGCTTTTGGTCTCAAACGGCACCGGCTGCTACATGCTTCCGCTGCGCCTCGGCGCGCCGCCCCAGGCGCATCTGATCACCCTTTACAAAAAGTGACATCCCTCACCAAATACGGTAACAAAAGGCTTGCATTCCGCGAGCCTTTTGGTTATCATAATGTGTATGATTGGTTTTCGATCGGCGACCGCGTTGGCGGCGTCGCTTTGCATCTGTTGAAACTCAGGTTTCGTGCTCGACTTCCCGCTCCCGGAACAGAAGCGAGATGCACCAAAGGCCTGCGACACCCACCAACGTATAGATCACACGGCTGACGACCGCCGCCTGACCTCCGAATGCGTAGGCCACCACATCGAAAGAAAACAAACCCACCAGCAACCAGTTGATGGCGCCGATGATAACCAGGATCAGCGATATACGGTCCAGCATGGCAATACTCCTCTCAGGCGCCGGCTTTGCCGGCTTTCTCGCTGGGTAGTATGCCCGGAAGAAAAAGAAAAATACCGCGCTGCTTGAGAACATATGTTGATAGCGCGCGTCGAGGGGCCAAGTCTAGAAAAACGATGGGGGCGGAGACATGGAGCGCGAAGGAAAAAAGACCAGAATACTGATCGGTGCGCTTGCGGTCGCGCTGGCCGCGGCCATCCTGACGGCGGTTGGGCTGGGCGTCCAGTCCGCGGGCCGCGGGCGGGACTTGTCGGCCAGCACCACGGCGCTTCAGGAGAATACCGATACCCTGCAAAAAGCGCAGGCTGAGTTGGTCGAGGCCAAGAGCAAGGCGGATCAATCCCAGGCCGCGCTGACCGAGAAGGAAAAGCAGCTCACGGACAGCCAGGCGCTGCTCAAGACCGCGCAGGAGGACGCGACCGGCCTCAAGGCCCAGTTGGAAGCCGCGCAGAAGACCGCGGCCGACCTCAAGGTCCAGCTTGACGCCGCCGCCCTGAACGTGACCAGCCTGGAGGCGCAGCTTCAGGAAGCCGGGCAGAAGGTGACCGACCTCGAGTCTTCCAAGGCCGAGGCCGGAAAGAGCGAAGCCGACACCAAGGCGCTTCTTGAGGAAGCGCAGGCGCAGCTGGCGGAGGCGCTGGCCGCGAAGACCGGGCTGGAGCAAAAGGGCGCCGAGGACGCCAAGTCCATCGAAGCGCTCAAGACCGTGAGCGCCCAGTACGACGAGGCGCAGGCGCAGGTGGAGTCGCTCAACACCCAGCTGACCGCCGCGCAGGAGGATCTTGCGGGCAAGGCGGCGCTCCTTGATGAAGCCCAGAAGCAGGTCGCGGACCTGACCCAGAAGCTCGCCGACGCGGAAACGGCGAAGGCCGACGCGGAGGCTCTGCTGACCGCCGCGCAGGAAGACCTGGCCGGCAAGGCGGCGCTATTGGACGAGACGCAGACGGCGCTATTGGACGCGCAGCAGCAGGTGTTTGATCTGACCGCCAAACTTGCCAACGCCGAGAAGTCCGAGGGCGCGAGCAAGGGCGACCTGTCCAGCGCCCAGGCGGAACTGGCCGGCAAGGCGGCGCTTTTGACCGAGACGCAGGCCGCGCTGGAAGAGGCGCAGCAGCAGGTGAACGAGCTGACCCAGCAGCTGGAGACCAAGGGGGCGTCGGAATCCGAGACGCGCGACAAGCTGGACAGCGCCCAGGCCGAGCTCACAGGCAAGGCGACGCTCCTGACCGAGACGCAGGACGCGCTGGGCAAGGCGCAGACCGCGCTGGAGCAGGAAAAGACCGCCCGTGACGCGGCCGAGGCGCAGCTGGATCAGGAAACCGCCGCCCGTCAAGAGGCGGAAACCAAGCTGACCGATGCCCAGAAAGCGGGCTCCGAGGGCGCACAGCAGGCGCTCGACGACGCGCAGCAGGCACTGGCGGCGGAAAAGACCGCGCATGAGGCGACGCTGGTGGCGCTGACCGAGGCGCAGTCGGCGCTGGACAAGGCCGGGGCCGACCAGGAGAGCCAGAAGGCGGCGCTGGACGAGGCGCAGAAGGCGCTGGAGACCGAGAAGACCGCCCATCAGAAGACGCTTGACACCCTGACCCAGGCGCAGCAGGCGCTGGCCGCGGCCGGGGCCGACAACGAGGGCAAGCAGGCCGCGCTTGAAGCCGAGAAGGCCGCCCGCACCCAGGCAGAGACCGACCTCGCCGCCGCGCAGGCCGCGCTGGAGACCGAAAAGGGCGCCCGCACGCAGGCCGAGAGCGATCTCGCCGCCGTGCAGGCCGCGCTGGAGACCGAGAAGGGCACCCGCACGCAGGCCGAGGGCGACCTTGCCACCGCGCAGGCGCAGCTGAAGGATGAATCCGCCGCCCGCCAGACGGCGGAGGACGGGCTCACGACCGTGCAGGCGAAGCTGGACGAAGCCTTGGCCCAGATCGAGAAGCTGGGCGGCGACCTGACGGCCGAGAAGGCGGCGGGCGTTGAGGCGGGCAAGGACCTCGAAGCGGCCCAGACCGCGCTGGACGAAAAGGCCCAGGCGCTGACCGACGCCGAGGCGACCATCGCCGAGAAGGACAAGGCGCTCAAGCAGGCCGAGGAACTGAAGGCCAGCCTGACCGATCAGGTCATGGACCTCGTCTCCGCCTGGGAGTCCAACATGAAGGGCTTCTCCGACGAGATCAAGACCGTGCTGGAGCAGAAGCTGGCCGAGCGCAAGGCGCAGCGCGAAGCGCAGCAGGGCGTCAATACCCCCGAAGGGCAGACGCTCGACGAGATGGAAGCCTGGCTCACCGACCTCTACAACCGCATCTGCGAGAACATCTCCGTCGACCCCGCGGGCTGACGGAGAGACGAGGGGGAACGCCGGAGGGCTCCGCCCTCCAGACCTCCCGCAAGGGGCATGATGCCCCTTGACCCCGCTCAATGGGATTATTTGAGTAAAGCTGCATAATGAATCCTCCGGGAGAGTATAGAGAGGGCCGCAGCCCTCTCTATTTTCATGCGAATCCGGCGGCATGTACGGCGGATTTGGCTTTCCCCCAAAGGCCGAGCTTGCCCGGCCGACGGGGAAAGCATTCCCGATCTGGTTTCCGCCCGGAAACGCCCGCAGGCGTTTTAGGAAACCGGCCCGGTTCCATCGCAAACAAAAGCCGCCTTGGCGGATTTTGTTTGCCTGGATTTCCGCCTTGAGTTTAACTTGATTGTGCAGCCACGTTCGGATATAATAGAAAGGAGACAAAAAGCCGCGGCTTGAGCGCGGCCCCAAGAGGTTTTTGCATGTCGGATATCCTGTGCATTCAGGGCGGCGTGCGCCTGTGCGGCGAAGTGGCGGTCAGCGGCGGCAAGAATGCCGCGGTTGCAATCATTCCGGCTGCGCTGCTCGCGCACTCCCCCTGCACGATTGAAAACCTGCCCGACATCGACGACGTAAGGTCGCTGATTGAGATGCTGCGCGCGCTGGGCGCGGGCGTGGAATTTTCGGGCAATACCATGATCATCGACCCGCAGACGGTCGACAATTTTTCGCCCCCCTACGAACTGTCGCGCCAGATGCGGGCCTCTTACTATCTGGCTCCGGTGCTGCTGGGGCTGTTCTCCCGCGCGGAAGTGCCCATGCCGGGCGGCTGCGACATCGGCGCGAGACCGATCGACCAGACCATCAAGGGCATGAACACGCTGGGCGCGGACGTGAAGATCGAGCGCGGAACGCTGCTTGTCTCCACGGAGGGTCTGCACGGCGCGGAGGTCTACCTGGATTTCCCGTCGGTGGGCGCGACCATCAACACCATGCTGACCGCGGTCTCCGCCACCGGCAACACCTCCATCTACAACTGCGCCAAGGAACCCCACATCGTCGATGTGGCGAACTTTTTGAACAGCATGGGCGCGCGCATCAAGGGCGCGGGCACTGACATCATCCGCGTCAGCGGCGGGCGACCGCTGCGCGGTTCCACCTACGCCGTCATCCCGGATCAGATCGAGACGGGCACCCTGATGATCGCGGCGGCCGCCACCGGCGGAGACGTGACCATCACCGGCGCGATCCCCACCCACATGGAAGCGCTGTCTGCGAAGCTCCTGGAAATGGGCGTTTACATCAGTGAGGAGGACGACCGCATCCGCGTCAAGGCGGACGGCAACCTCCGCTCCGTCAACATCAAGACCCAGGTCTACCCCGGCTTCCCGACGGACCTGCAGCAGCCGATGACCTCGCTCTTAACCATCGCGAACGGCCAGTCGGTGGTCACCGAGACCATCTACGAGGCCCGCTTCAAGTACGTGGAAGAACTCAGGCGCATGGGCGCGAAGATCCGCATCCTGGACCGCACCGCCATCGTGGACGGCGTCGACCGGCTGATCGGCGCGCCCGTCAGCGCGACGGACCTGCGCGCCGGGGCTTCGATGATCGTGGCGGGGCTTCTGGCCGAGGGCACCACGGAGATCTCCGGCATACGCTATATCATGCGCGGCTACGAGGACATCGACAAGAAGCTGCGCGCGCTGGGCGCGCGCGTCGAGCGGATCCAAAGACCGTCCCGGTATTAGGCGCAAAAAATCCGTCGGACGGATTTTCTGGAGGGCGACATGAAGTTCGTCAAGATGCACGGCCTGGGCAACGACTACATCTATCTGGACTGCTTCCGCCAGAGCGCGCCGGAGGACCCGAACGCGCTGGCCATCCGGATGTCGAAGCCGCATTTCGGCATCGGCTCGGACGGCCTGGTGCTTATCCTGCCCTCCGAAATCGCGGACGCGCGCATGCGCATGTTCAACGCCGACGGCAGCGAGGGCCGCATGTGCGGAAACGCGCTCCGCTGCGTCGCGAAATACCTGTACGATTCGGGCATCGCCCGTAAAAACCACATCGCCGTGGAGACGCTCTCCGGCATCAAGACCGCAGATCTGCTGGTGGAAAACGGCGTGGCCGTGGGCGCGCGCTGCGACGTGGGCCGCGTGACCTGGGACGACCGGGACGTGACGGCCGAGGCCGCCGGGCGCACCTGGTCGCTTCGGCGCGTGGACGTAGGCTCCCGGCACGGCGTGACGCTGCTCCCCGAGCAGCCCGACGAGGCGCTCTTCCAGGCGGCGGGTCCGGCGCTTGAGCGCGCGCCGGTGTTCCCCGACCGCGCCAACATCGAGTTTGTCACGCTGGAAGGGCCGGACCACCTGAAAATGCGGGTGTGGGAGCGCGGCTCCGGCGAAACGCTGGCCTGTGGCACCGGCGCGTGCGCCTCGTTCGTCGCGGCGTCCCTTGCGGGCTGGGTGGGCAGGCGCGCCACCGTCTCACTCCGGGGCGGCGACCTTTTCATCGAGTGGGGCGAGGACGACCACATCATCATGGAAGGCCCGGCGGCGCTGGCCTTCACCGGCGAGTGGCCGGAATAGGGCGTTGAAAGTCCGCTGCGCGGCTTTTCAACGCGGAGAGAAAGGCTGCGTGCGCCTGAAATTCTCTGGAATTTCCGGGCGTCGCACTGACTGGCGGGTTTGTTTCCTCCACCGGTGTGCGCACTGGTGGAGGAAACTTCGTTCCCGGCGCGCGGGTCGCCGGGAACGATTGAAAAGGACGACGGGGATCGCGGGCGGTTTCCTGTGGACTGATCAGGGCAATCCCAATCGATCCGCCGCGCTTAACGAGAAGCAGGATATACACAGAAGGAGCGAGTGCCCATGGCGGACATCGTGGTGGTCGGCAGCCTGAACGTGGACCTCACGGTCAACGTCCCAAGGTTTTTAAAACCCGGCGAGACCCTGACCGGCTCGAAATTCTCCATCTTCACCGGCGGCAAGGGCGGCAACCAGGCGGTCGCGGCGGCGCGGCTGGGCGCAAGCGTCGCGATGGTCGGCTGCGTCGGCGACGACTTTAACGGCGGCCTGTACAAATCCGCGCTGAAGCGGGAAGGCGTGGACCTTTCGGCGCTTAAGACCATCCCGGAGGAGACCACGGGCGTCGCGGTCATCACCGTGGACGACAGCGGCGAGAACACCATCGCCATCGTGCCCGGCGCGAACGCGGCGCTGTCGGTGGACGTGATCTCGGAAAGCCGAGCGCTGATCGAAAGCGCAAAAGTCTGCCTCTTCCAGCTGGAGACCCCGCTGGTCTCCATCCAGCACGCGGCGGCAATCGCCCACGCGGCGGGCGCCCAGGTGATCCTGGACCCCGCGCCCGCGCCGGAAAAGCCGCTGCCGCAGGCGCTGGTCATGCTCTGCGACTACATCACGCCCAACGAAACCGAACTGGGCCTTCTGACCGGCATGCCGGTGAGCACCACCCAGGAAGCCGCGCAGGCGGCCATGAAACTGATCGATCAGGGCGCGAAGGCGGTCATCAACAAGCGAGGCGCTTCCGGCGCGCTCGTCGTCACCCGAGAGGGCTACCGCATGCACCCGGGGTACGTGGTCAAGGCGGTGGACACCACAGCCGCGGGCGACACGTTCAACGCGGGGTTCGCCGTCGGGCTTGCGATGGGCCTCTCCGTGGCCGACTCGATTGCGCTGGCCAACGCGGCGGCGGCCATCTCGGTGACCGCGCTGGGCGCGCAGGGCGCAATGCCCTCCTTTGAGCAGGCCACGGCGCTGATCGACGGGCTGGTGGAATAAGAACGCCGGAGGGCGCTGCCCTCCGGGCCTCCCGCCAGAGGGATTGAATCCCTCTGGACTCCCACACAAATTCATGGAATGATGATAGCTACCTCTTCGAGCTCGCGCAGCTTCGCGGGTCCGATCCCCTCCACTTCCAAAAGCTCCTCGGGCGCCGTCAAGGCGCCTTTTTCGACCAGAAAAGCGCGTATGCGCCCGGCCAGCACCGGCCCCACGCCGGGGATGGAAGTCAGAAGTTCCTCGTCCGCCCGGTTCAGATCGATCCATAAGCGGCCATTCGACCGGACGATGCCGCTTGGCTGAGCCTCCGCCCGGGGCACGGTAACGGGCGCGGGAGGCGGGGGCTGGAGCAGAGCCAGCAGCACAAAAGCGACGATCACTAGCCCGCTCAGCCGCAAAAGCCTCAGCATTCCCATCCCCTCCTTAGCGCATGTCAATGGGCCGCGCGCGAGTCGGCGTCCGTAGGGGCGGTTGGCAAGCCGCCCGTCCCCAATCCTAATGCGCCGCGTGTGTATAGGCCAGCCGTAGGCGAACAGGTGTTTGTTTTTCTGTAAATTCCGCGCCGCACCGCTGGCGGACGGGAATTGTTTATGGTATAGTAACATCTGGAGTATTTGATGCCAATCCACATTCTTTCGCCGCTGATTTGGACGAAAAATGCTTCAGATTGGCAGAAGGGGCGTGAGTCGCGAATGGCTCAGGAAAAGAGTTCCGACAAGGGCAACGTGGCCCGCAGGCTGGGCGATGACCGCAAGAAGGCGCTGGAAGTGGCGCTTGGAAAGATTGAGAAGGATTTCGGCAAGGGCTCGGTGATGAAGCTGGGCGACGCGTCGAACAAGATGCAGGTGGAGGTCGTCTCTACCGGCTGCCTGCCGCTGGACTTCGCGCTGGGCGTGGGCGGCCTGCCCAAGGGCCGCATCATCGAAATTTACGGGCCGGAGTCTTCCGGTAAGACGACGCTGGCGCTGCATGTGGTGGCCGAGGCGCAGAAGGCCGGCGGCACCGCGGCGTTCATCGACGCCGAGCACGCGCTGGACCCGGTCTACGCCAAGGCGCTGGGCGTGGACATCGACGAGCTCTACATCGCGCAGCCCGACAACGGCGAGCAGGCGCTCGACATCTGCGAAGCGCTGGTGCGCTCGGGCGCGATCGACATCGTGGTCATCGACTCCGTAGCGGCGCTGGTGCCCCGCGCCGAAATCGAGGGCGACATGGGCGACAGCCACGTCGGCCTTCAGGCGCGCCTGATGAGCCAGGCGCTCCGCAAGCTCGCGGGCGTGATCTCCAAGACCAACGCCATGGCCGTCTTCATCAACCAGCTGCGTGACAAGGTGGGCGTGGTCTACGGCAACCCCGAAACCACCACCGGCGGCAAGGCGCTGAAGTTTTACGCGTCGGTCCGCATCGATGTGCGCAAGGGCGAGCCCATCAAGAATGGCTCCGACGTCATCGGCTACCGCACCAAGATCAAGGTCGTCAAAAACAAGGTCGCGCCGCCGTTCCGCACCGCCATCGTGGACATGCTGTTCGGCGAAGGGCTCTCCCGCGAGGGCGCGCTGATCGACATGGCGATCGAGCGGGGCTTCATCAAAAAGAGCGGCGCGTGGTTCTCCTACGACGACCAGCGCATCGGCCAGGGCCGCGACAACACCCGCAAGTTCATCAAGGACCACCCGGAGGTCTACGAGACGCTCTCCAAGAAACTGCGTGACGCCTTCTCCACCGGCAGCATCGAGGCCCCGCACGAGCCGGGCGTCGTTGAGGACGACGAAGAGCCGCTCGACGACGAGGAATAAGGGAAAGGCGGAACGGGGGCTCTGTCCCCCGCACCCCCGCCAAAGGGCCTGAGGCCCTTTGGAAACCCCACAAAAGGACATAATGAAAGTGCGGAATGCGTCATGGCGCTCCGCACTTTTTATAATACTTTCAACCGTCAGAAGATCACACGCTCGCCAGCTGAATGCGGCTGCAAATGATCGCGGCTGCCTGTTCAGCGGAAATTTCGCTTACGTCGACCTTTTCCGAGCGCATGTTCTTATAATGCGTTTGCCGCTCCAGGCTGCTCACGATGGATTCCTCCGAACGCTTGCCGCTTCCAATATCCTTTTTGATTCTGGCAACCAGCGCGTCCCGGCTGCAGGAAAGCGTGAACACACGAAGGGCATAGTCTCGCTCCGCGATCTCCCCGACCACCCGATCGATGATTTCCTGCTCGTGCATCACCCAGCAAAAGACGATGTTTTCCAGCGCTGTGCAGCTGAGAAAGTTATTGAGGATGTGGGCGATATTATCGATGACCATCCGCTTGGTTTCGTCGCTGACGACGAAGGGGTTCATATCCCAGCACCAGTCGCCATCCAGAAAGGCGCAATTCGCCAGCATCCCCTGCAGATGCTTGCTGACCGCGGTCTTGCCGACGCCCATCGTGCCATTGATGAAAATCAGGTTTTTCAAGGCAACTCCTCCGTATGCGAAAGATGCGCCGCCGCCTCCCCTTATTTCCCCTTTGTGGGGGTTCCAAGGGGATTCAATCCCCTTGGCGGGGGCCCGGGGGCAGCGCCCCCGGCGTTCCCGGCATCCTCTCCGTCTGCATTAAAAGCTCCGCGACTTCGTCGCCCGAGAGCTTGCGGAAGTGGCCGGGATCGAGGCCTTCCAGCGTGATGTTCATCACGCGGACGCGGGAGAGGGTATGCACGCGCTGGCCCAGCGCGTCGCACATCCTTCGGATCTGGCGGTTGATGCCCTGCACCAGGACGATGCCAAACGACCGGTCCCCGGTTTTCCAGACCTTGCAGGGCAGGGTCATGCGGCCCAGGATCTCGACGCCGGAGGCCATGCGGCGCAGGAATTCATCCGTCACCGGCTGAGTCAGCGACACCCGGTACTCTTTTTCGTGGCCGCCCGCGGCGCGCAGGATGCGGTTGACGATGTCGCCATCGCTGGTCAGAAGCAATAGCCCGCTGGAATCCCTGTCCAGCCGCCCGATGGGGAACACGCGCTCCGGGTAGTTCAGGTAGTCGATCACGTTCATGGGTTCCCGGCGGTCGGTGGTGCACACGATGCCCGCGGGCTTGTGGAGCGCCAGGTACACCTTGGGCGCGCCGCCCAGCACTTCCCGCCCGTCCACGGCCACCTTCGCGCCTTCCTGCACCTGGTCGCCGAGTACCGCCACCCGGCCGTCGATGGTCACACGGCGCTCCTCAATCAGCCTGTCCGCCTCCCTTCGCGAGCAGTATCCGCTGTCCGAGAGCAGCCGGTTGATGCGCATTGGGAGATTTTGCACTTTCATGAAAACTTTTCTCCAGTTCTCTGGATATTCCGTAACACTCATGATACAATAGAGGGTGCGAATACTCAAGAAGGCCAGGAGGCAGATGATGGATTTTACAAAGTACGCGCTCAAAACGGGCGGAATCCTGCTGCCTTCGGGCGTCGACCTGACAAAATGGGCGGTCATCGCCTGCGACCAGTTCACCTCACAGCCCGAATACTGGGCCGAGGTCGAGCGGGAGGCGGGCGACGCGCCGTCCACCCTCAATATGATCTATCCGGAGGCCTGGCTGAACCGGGGTGACGAGCGCATCCCCACCATCCATCAGGCGATGCGGCAGGCGCTGGACGGTGCGCTGGCTCCGGCGACGGACGGCTTCGTGCTGGTGGCGCGGCAGGTGTCCACCGGCATGCGCCTCGGCCTCGTGGCGGCGGTCGATTTGGAACAGTACGATTATTCCCCCGGCTCGAAAGCGCTGATCCGGCCCACCGAGAAGACCATCCCGGAGCGCATCCCGCCCCGGATGAAGATCCGGCTGGGCGCGCCGCTGGAGACGCCACACGTATTATTGCTCGTGGACGACCCGGACATGACGCTTCTAGAACCCCTGTACGCGGTGCGGGAAACCTTGAGGCCGCTCTACGGCTTCGACCTGATGCTCGGCGGCGGCCACATCGACGGCTGGGCGGTGGAGGGTGCGGCGCTTAATGCCGTGGAAACGGCGCTCTCGGGGCTTTATGAAAAGTGCGCTGGCCTTCTGTACGCCGTGGGCGACGGCAACCATTCGCTGGCCACAGCCAAGGCCTCGTGGGAGGCCAACAAGCAGCGGCTGACGCCCGCCGAGGCGGAAAAACACCCGGCCCGGTACGCGCTCGTCGAGATCGGAAACCTGTTCGACCCGTCGCTTGTATTCCAGCCGATCCATCGGGCGGTGTTCGGCGTGAAAAGCGCGGACCTGTCGCTGGACTTCATCATGTGGTGCCGCGGCCGCGGCGTGAACGTGGCCGCCTGCGACGAGGAAAGCGCCCAGCTGTATCTGCTGGACGCGCCGGTCCGCCTTGTCAACGCGCCCGACATCCCGCCGGTGGCGATCCTGCAGCCTTTCCTCGACGAGTGGCTGGCGCACCACCCGGACGCGTCGGTGGACTACATCCACGGCGCGGACGCGCTGGTACTGCTCGGCTTAAAGGGCGCGGCGGGCGTGAGGCTCACCGCCATCGACAAGTATACCCTCTTCCCCGGCGTCCGCGCCGGCGGCCCGCTGCCGCTGAAGAGCTTCTCGATGGGCGAGGCGCGGGATAAACGGTACTATTTAGAATGTAGATCGCTTCTCATGGAGCAATGAAAATCCGCAAGCGTATTTGAAAGGGGTCCCGTATGGCCAAGGCAATCCTCAAAAAGACCCGGGAGGTGCGGGTGCGCTCCGGCCACCCGTGGGTGTTCGCCTCCGACGTGGAGCAGGTGGACGGTTCCTTTGAGCCCGGCGACGTGGTGGACGTCGTGTCCGGCAAGGGCGTGTTTCAGGGCCGGGCGTTCTATAACCCCAAGTCGCAGATCTCGCTTCGGATGCTCACCCGGCACGACGAGCCGGTGGACGAGGCCTTCTTCCGCCGCCGCGTGCGCGAGGCGATCGCGTACCGAAGGCTGCTGGCTGATTTTGACAGCTGCCGCCTGATCTTCGCCGAGTCGGACTTCCTGCCCGCGCTGATCGTGGACAAGTTCGCTGACGTCTTGGCGGTGCAGTCGCTCTCCTTGGGCATGGAGAAGTGGAAGGACCTGATCGCGCGCATCCTGGTGGAAGAAGTGAAGCCCGCCGGGATTTACGAGCGCAACGACGTGCCCGTCCGCAGGCTCGAGGGCATGGAACAGCAGACAGGCCTCCTCTATGGCACAGTGCCCGACCGGGTGGAGATGGTGGAAAACGGCGTCCGCTACCTCGTGGACGTGAAAAACGGCCAGAAGACCGGCTTCTTCCTCGACCAGAAGGAGAACCGCGCCGCGATCAAGCCGTTTTGCAAAGGCGCGAAGGTGCTGGACTGCTTCTGCCACAACGGATCGTTCGCGCTGAACGCCGCGAAGTACGGCGCGGCGGACGTATTGGGCGTGGACATCTCGGAGGAGGCCGTAGCGGTTGCGCGGGAGAACGCGCAGCTCAACCGGCTGGACGCCGCCCAATTCCAGGCGGCCAACTGTTTTGACCACTTGCGCGAGCTCTCCGACCGCAAGGAGCAGTTCGACCTCGTGATCCTGGACCCGCCCGCCTTCACCAAGACCCGCGCCGCGCTCGAAAGCGCGCTGCGCGGCTACAAGGAGATCAACCTGCGCGGCATGAAGCTGACCCGGCCCGGCGGGTTCCTGGTCACCTGCTCCTGCTCGCAGCACGTGTCGCCGCAGGCGTTCCATGACATGATCAATGAGGCCGCGCGGGACTCCAAGACCAAGCTCCGTCTGGTGGAAGCGCGCGGACAGGCCCATGACCACCCGGTGCTGCCCGCCGCCCCCGAAACCCACTACCTGAAATGCCACATCCTGCAGGTGATGGAATAGTGAACGAACTGAAGCCGGAGAGCCGCGCCGCCCGGCGCAAGGCCCGCAATCGGGCCCGGCTTGTCCGCCTCCTCCCCTTAATTGCCGCGGTTTTCCTGGCCGCGGCAGTCCTTTTATTGCTTCCCGGCGTGCTGCGCCCGAACGCGGACCTGCCCGCCATGGCGGACGCTGCGCGGCTGACCGCGTCTGAATCGCCCGGCTCCGACGGGAACGCTTCAACCGGCGCGCCGGGTCTTCCCGACGAAACAACCGACGGGCTTTCCGCCGTAGCCGCGAACGAACCCGCCGCCAATGAGCCTGACGCAGGATCGCCAGACGCGCTGTCTGACGGCTTTGCGGACGAATTTTCCGAGGATGATACCGGATCGCCGGACGGGATGAACGCCGATCTGCCGGACGAAACGTCCGATGGGTTCCGGGCGGATGGATCCCCCGCGCCGGAGGCGTCCATTGCGGAGACCCCCGCGCCCCCGCTGCCCTCCGCCGCCCTCTCCCCTTCCCCGGCGTCCGAACCGGTTCGTTTCACCATCTCTGCCGCCGGGGACTGCACGCTTGGCGGCGACGCCTCCGGCCGCAGCTACGCCGCCTTTGCCAGCGCCTACAAAAAAAACGGCCCGGCCTACTTCCTTCAAAACGTCCGGGACATCTTCGCCGGGGATGATTTGACGATCGTCAATCTGGAAGGCCCGCTGACCAAGGCGAAGAAGTACCGGGAGAAGGAATTCGCCTTCAGGGGCGATCCGGAATATGTGGAGATTTTGACCGAGGGCAGCGTCGAGGCGGCGAACCTGGCCAACAACCACGCGAAGGACTATTTAAGCGCAGGCCTCACGGAAACCGCGGAAGTGCTCAAAAAGGCGGGCGTCGCGCGCTTCGGCTGGGGCAAGACCGAAATCCTCGACATCAAGGGCGTCAAGGTTGGGCTCTGCGGATTTGGCGTATGGTATGGCTCCATTAGCACCATGGAAAAGCAGATCAAGGTGCTCAAAGCGCAGTGCGACCTGGTCGTCGCCTCCATCCACGGCGGCGAGGAGGGCGAAGGCCGGGCACTCAAGGTGCAGCGGGATTACGCCCGCGCGGCCGTCCGCGCCGGGGCAAGCCTGGTGCTGGGCCATCACCCGCACGTGGTGGGCGGCATCGAAACGTACCGGGGCGCGACCATCGTCTACAGCCTCGGAAACTTCTGCTTCGGCGGGAACATGAACCCGGACGACAAGGATACCTTCATCTTCCAGCAGACCTTTGAGGTCGGCGCGGACGGGCCGGTTGCGGCGGAGACGCTGGTCATCCCCTGCACGGTCTCCGGCAAGAAGGACCGGAACGACTACCAGCCCGCGCCCCTCACCGGCAGCGCCGCCGAGCGAGTACTGGGCCGCATCGAAAAGCTCTCCAAGGGCTTCGGCCAACCGGTGGACCTGGACGCGTCGAGGGAGAGGTTGAAGGAGGCGGGGTAACGCAGGGGCGGCGTCCAAGCAACGCCGGAGGGCGCTGCCCTCCGGCCACCCGCAAGGGGGGTGACCCCCCTTGACCCCACACAAGGGTTAAATATACTTCAGCGCTAAGGTTATCAGTTCAAAGGCAACTCACGTTTCAGATCTAACATAGCGGTCGACTTGCGAGGGATTGTTCCATAGAGATTCTTCTGTGGCGACAGCCCTGTTTTTATATGACATGAGAAATTGGATGTACAAATGCGGATAGAATTCTCACGCCGCGTCCGGTATAATGAAACCATTCCAACGTATCCAAAGGACGGGGAAAGGGGGCGCGGGCATGACGGAGCATGAGAAGTGGGATGCGGTCGTCCGGGCGGATGCGGAGGCCGACGGCGCGTTTTTCTACGCTGTTCGGTCCACCGGCATCTTCTGCAGGCCCTCCTGCCGGTCCAGAAAGCCCTCCCCGGAGAATGTGCGGTTCTTTGACCGGGCGGAGGACGCGGTTTCGGCGGGCTTTAGGCCCTGCAAGCGCTGCCGCCCGGACCTGATTGTTTACCTGCCCGACCAAGAGGTGACGGAGCGGGCGAAGGCGGCGATCCGGGAGAACCTCGCGGACAAGAAGCAGGCATCGGAGGCGCTTTCGCGGCTCGGGCTGACGCGGCACCGGCTGGATCAGGTCTTCCGGGCGCGGGAGGGCGTATCCCCGGCGGAATACCTGAACCGGCTCCGGCTGGACGAGGCCGCCAGGGCGCTGCGCGAAACCAGCCGTTCGTCGCTCGACATCGCGCAGTCGCTGGGGTTTGAAAGCCCCTCGGCCTTCGCGGACTTCTTCAAAAAGCGCGCCGGGGCCTCGCCGCGCGCGTTCCGCAAAGGGGAGCTTTCTTTGCCGAAATCCGATCTTGAGACGATCTCTACCTTTGAAACGGCCCTCGGCCCGGTGACGGTGCGGGAGGAGGGCGGGGCCATCCTGTCCCTACGATTCGGGCGCGCGCAGGACGCCCGCGATGGCACAGCGGACAGCTGCAAAGATACCGCCCAGGACAACGGCGACGCTTGCGCGATGGATGGCCGTGAAGTTACCGCGCGGGATACCCGCGACGCTTGCGTGACGGATGCCCGCGAAGGCTCGACGCTTTCTGAGCTGAAAAAGCAGCTGGAAGAATACTTCTCCGGCGGGCGGAAGCGGTTCGATCTGCCGGTCAACCCGCAGGGCACACCCTTCCAGAAGCGCGTGTGGGCTACGCTGATGGGCATCCCTTACGGCGAGACCCGCACCTACGCCCAGATCGCGGAGTCCATCGGAATGCCGAAGGCCAGCCGCGCGGTGGGCGCCGCCTGCCGCGAGAACCCGGTGCTGGTCTTGATCCCCTGCCACCGCGTGGTGGGCTCGGACGGGGCTTTACGCGGCTACGCGGGCGGGCTGGACCGAAAGAGGCAGCTTCTAAAGCTGGAGCGCACGGTCTGTAGCCCCGCGGAAAGCCTTGAAAAGGAGAAGGACGAATGGCCAACTACTTCAACCCCGGCTGCGCGCTGAGGCTGTACAAACCGCGCCTGGCCGACCGGACGCTGGCGCTTCTGAATGAGCGCTTTGGCCCCGTGCTGCCTCACGAAACCTGCTGCCACCACGACCCGGCGCTCCCGGCAGGCTCGGTGATCATCAACGTTTGCCCCGGCTGCGACCGCCGCTTCCGAAGCCTCTACGAGGGCATCTCGACGGTCTCCCTGTGGGAGGTGCTGGACGGTTTGGACGGCCTCCCGTTGCCGGACTATGACGGCCTCAAACTGGCGCTGCACGACGCCTGCCCCGTGCGGGAGCGGCCCGCCATACATAACGCGGTGCGGGGCCTCCTCAAAAAGATGAACATCGGGGCCGTGGAGCCCGCGCAGAGCGGCGCGCGCTCCGCCTGCTGCGGGGACGACTTCTACGGCAAGCTGCCGCTCCATGAGGTCCACCGGCTGATGAAGCGCCGCGCGGATTCCATGCCCTGCCGGGATGTCTGCGTGTACTGCGTCTCGTGCGTCAAGTCCATGGCCGTCGGCGGCCGCTCGCCCCGGCACCTGATCGACCTCTTCTACGGCGAACCGACCGACCCCGGAGACATGGACACCGGGCGCTGGCACGAACAACTGGACGAATACATCTCCGCGCACTAAAAAACGCCGGGAATCCGCGCTTGGATTCCCGGCGTCACTTATGGTGTTTACTTCAGCAGGAACTTGGTGATCGCCGACACGTTCTTGGAGCGGTTGGGCACCAGCACCGCCATGCCGGAGATGGTCTTGGACGTGTAGCCATTGTCCACGGGGATGCGAAGCTGCTCGACATTCGAGTCCTTCAGCTGGAACGCCGCCGGGGCAAGGCGCAGAATGTCCGCGACCGTCAGGTTGGTGTCCACCTTGTCCAGGTTGTCCAGCGCAAGCTTGCCCAGGTTCATCATGGACATCGCCTTGACGTTCTCCATCGCCTTCAGGATGACCTCCCGCTGGCGCTCGGTGCGCGCGAAATCGCTGGAGCCCTTGCGGTACCGGGCGTAGGCCTGCGCCTGACGGCCGTTCAAAAGCTGCACGCCGGTCTTGGTCAAAAGGTTGTCGTTGGTCTTGATGCCCTTTTTGGGGAAGGCCTTCTTCAAGACCACGTTGTCTTCCTTGATGACCAGGTTGATGTACTTCATCTGCGTCTTGTTCTCGATGTTGACCTCGAGCCCGCCGATCTGATCGATCAGGTCCGCCAAGAGCGAGAAGTTGACCGCCGCGTAGTAGTCGATCTTGACGCCGAAGTTTTTCTTGAGCGTCTTGATCAGAAGATCCGGCCCGCCGAACACGTAGGCGGCGTTCAGGCGGTTGTTCTTTCTGCCGGGTATCTCCACGTACAGATCGCGCATGAAGCTGGTGAGCTTGAGCTTGCCGTGATCCGGGTCAATGGTGAGCAGCATCATCGTGTCGCTGCGGCCTGTCTTCTGGCCGGGGCGCGCGTCGATGCCGACCAGCAGGATGTGGGTCATCCCGTTGACCTTTTCCAGCGCGTTGGCGTCGTTCACGTCCAGCTCGTTCATGAGGTCCGAGAGGAACTGCTCCTCTTCGGTCGGGTTTTCGACGATGGCGTCGGACTCGTCGCCCGTGATCACCTCGTCGTCGGCCGCCTCGTCGATCACCTCGTCATCCGGCGAAAGTGTGGCCACGGCGCCCAGAACCGCTTCGGGGAGGGGCGTTTCGGTCGCGGTTGGTTTCGTACTCAGCGCGGCAAAGCCGTTCATCGGGTTCCCCGGCGCGATCGCCGCCGCGGCGCCCAGGCAAATGGCCAGCGCCAGCGCGATCGAGAGGACGATGGTGAGGGCGCGCGGCGCCCGTCCTTTTTTCATGGGTTGTCACCTCTGCATTTAATGTCTGGTACAATTCAGACGAGCCGGTGACGGCGATTGTTTCGCAAATAAAAAGATATCACGCTGTTATAATCAGGATTGACTTGAAATCTAGACTGTCTGCGCGTAGAGTACGCGCACTTCCACGTCGCCGAGGAGCGCGCGCAGTTGGCCGGGGATGTCCCGCCCGCCGGACTTGGACTGGCCCATGACGATCTCGGTCGCGCCGATGGCGCGGGCATACGCCGCGATCTCGCCCGCCACGTCCGAGGCGCGGCGCACCGCCATCTCCGCGCCGTGGGCCGAGGAGATCTTGTAGAGCGTCTCCAGCGCCTCGCCCTCCGCCGGGTTGCCAAGAAAATTCCCGGTGAGCCCCGCCACGTGCAGTACGGAAAGGCCCAGCCCCTTCTCCCGCGCGACCTCAGCGCCGTATTCGATCAGCTGCTCGCAGGATTTTTGTACGGTCACGCAGACCAGCACCTGCATTTCGCCCTGCCTCCTTACGCGCCCGTCGACCCTAATCAATCACCTCATAGGCCGTGATGAACTTGCCAAACGACGTCAGCTTCAGCCGCTGGCCGGGCGTAAAGTCGGGCCGTGGTTTTTCATCGTCCCAATAGAACAGCAGATCCGTGTCCTGCCCGGCGCCCAGCAGCACGTCATGCACAAGGACGCCGTCCACCATGCGGGACTCGTCCGCCTGGGACACGAACGTTCCCTCGGTCGCGCGCGTCAGGCCCGCATTCATTTCCCGCAGGAACTTCAGGTACGCGCTCCAGGGCGCGACCTTGAGCGCGCTCCAGCTGTACGCCGCGCAGCCGCCAAGAATCGCGGCGGCAACCGCCAGAACCTTGATCCGAAGCACCATGCCCAGAACAACCAACAAAAGCGCCGCCCCGCCGATGGCGAGGGCGACGGTGAGCGCCCGCTTTCTGGCGGACTCGGTTTTTAGAAGATCCGCTTCGCCGTACACACCGCACCTCCAGGGCCGTTCCGGCCCATACTGTTGCCAATCCTCGTCGTGCCTTCCAACCGTTCCCGGCGACCTGCGCGCCGGGAACGCAGTTTCATCAACCAGTGCATACACTGGTTGATGAAACATTTCCTTCTGTCAGTGTGCCGCCCGGAAATTCCGGAGAATTTCAGGCGCACGCAGCCCTTCTTCCTGCGCAATGAAAAACCCTCGGGGTTTTTCATTGCCCTTTTTTACTATACGCTCTGCGCTTCGGGAAGTAAAGCGCGGCCGCCGATTCTTCACAATAAAGTTAAAATTCAGCGCGCGAAGCATCCAGGGGATCAGGCGTTCAAAGCCCTGGAAAGCAGCGTTTCGCGGTCGTTGGGCGCTCCGTCGATCACCTCGGAAAGAAGTCGCTCCAGTGTCCTGCCCACCGCGGGACCCGCGATGCCCAGCGCCGTCAGGTCGCGCCCGTTCACCGCCAATTGCCCGACGGTCACGCAGGCGTCCGTTTCAATCAAATGCTCCAGAGCCGCGCCGTCCCCGCCCCGCATTTGAAGAAGCGCGCGCGCGTCCTCCGGCCCCAGCGCGCCCAGCGCCCGGGCGGGGGATGCCTCGGGCCTTCCCAGCCATTCGATCAGCCGCGTCGCCCTTGTGATTTCCTTCGCGGGCAGCCGGAGCGACCATAGCGCGCCTTCCGCGTGCCGCCCCAGCGGGGAAAAAAGCGCCGCCAGACGCGCCGCGGGTTCGACCGGCGCGCGCTGCAGCATGAGGAGCGACCGTGCCCATGCCTCCGGGCCGATCCGAACGAGCTCCGGCAGCGCGGCCTCCAGCACGTCCCGGTGCGCCCGCGCGACGAGCGCCGCGCCCGGTGCCAGCAATAGCCCCTCGATCTCCGCGCCCACCCGCTCCCGCGCCACAAAAGAGAGCGTGCCCTTGAGCGCCGTCAGCGCGCGCGCGGTCTCCGGCTCGATGAAAAACCCCAATCGGGACGCAAACCTCAGCGCCCTGAGGATGCGCAGCGCGTCCTCCTGAAAGCGGGATGTTGGGTCGCCCACGGCGCGAATCACCTTTTCGCCAATGTCCCGCCGCCCGTCCGCCGGGTCGATGAACCCGCGGGAAGGCGAATAGGCGATGGCGTTGACGGTGAAGTCCCGCCGCTTCAAATCCTCCTCCAGGCTCCCGGTGAACCGGACACCCGAAGGGCGGCGGTGGTCGAGGTATTCCCCGTCCACCCGGTAGGTGGTGATCTCGATGGCCATGCCGACCGACACCAGCGTCACGGTGCCGTGCCTGAGGCCCGTGGGCACGATGCGCTCGCCGTCGAGCGCGCTGATGACCTCCTCCGGCAGCGCGGAGGTGGCCAGGTCGTAATCCGTGGGCGCGCGGCCCATCAAAAAGTCGCGCACGCAGCCGCCCACCGCCACGGCCTCGTGCCCGGCGTCCTCAAGCCGCGCGATGGCCATTCGCACCGCGTCCGGAAGCGTCATGCACTCACCCCCGATACATATTGTACTCGCTTGTCCCCTTGCAATCAACTGCACAGACGTGCCGAACACAGAACTTCGGGAGGTTTGGAGGGCCGAATCCCTCCATGTTCAACCATAAGTACCAGCTTTGCCGGTGCTTATGGATTCCCCCAAAGGGCGTGCTTGCCCGCCCGACGGGGAATCAATACCTTAAGCCCGGATTGCGCCCGGAATTTCCCGCAGGAAATTCAGATATCCGGCCCCGTTCCCATCGCAAACGCTTCTGGCCTCGCCAGAAGCGTTTGCCTTTCGAAAGTTTTCATTTGCGTTTGCCGCCGGGCTTTGCTACAATAACCCGATAAAGGGAGTGAGGCGCGTGGACATCGAAGCCAGGGCCATCGTCACGGTATTGGGGCTGGACCGCAAGGGCATCATCGCAAACGTCAGCCGGGTGCTGTACGAGCACAACGTGAACATTCTGGACATCGCGCAGACAGTGCGCTCGGATTACTTCAACATGATGATGGTGGTGGACGTGTCCGACCCGGACTGCGCGTTCGAGCAGCTGTCCACCGAGCTTGAGAGCCTGGGCGGGCGGCTGAACCTGCAGATCCGCATCCAGCGCAGCGACATCTTCGAAGCGATGCACGAGGTGTAGTGGCGTTGAAAATCCGAGGGCGGATTTTCAACGCGATGGGAGGAAGACTGCGTGAGCCATGAAATCCTGCGGGATTTCCGGGCGGCTCACTGACTGAAGGAATTGTTTCCTCCACCAATGTGCGCACTAGTTATGGAAACAGATACGTTCCCGGCGCGCAGGTCGCCGGGAACGATGAAACGAGAACGGGTCTGGCCCCGAAGACTCATAGCGCCGTGCGGCGAAGCCGATATAAAGGAGCAATCATGTTCAACTCCAACGAAATCCTGGAAACCCTGCGCATGATCGACCAGGAAAAGCTGGACGTGCGCACCATCACGATGGGCATATCGCTCTTTGAGTGCGCGGGCGACGACGCAGAGACAGTCGCCCAAAAGGTCTACGACCGGGTGACGCGCGCGGCGGAGCGGCTGGTGGCAGTCGGCTGCGCCATCGAGCGGGAGTACGGCGTGCCCATCGTCAATAAGCGCATCTCGGTGACGCCCGTCTCGCTGATCGCGGGCGCGCTATTAAGCCCCCTGCCGCTTGCGAAGGCGCTGGACAGGGCCGCGGAGACGACCGGCGTCAACTTCATCGGCGGCTACACGGCGCTGGTTCAGAAGGGCATGACCCGGGCGGACCGGGCGCTGATCGAATCGCTGCCGGAGGCGCTTTCCGAAACCGGCACCCTCTGCGCGTCGGTCAACGTGGCCTCCACCCGCGCCGGCATCGACATGGACGCGGTGCGCCTTTGCGGCGAGGCGGTCAAGTTGACGGCGGCGGCCACGGCGGACAAGCAGGGCCTGGGCTGCGCGAAGCTGGTGATCTTTGCCAACGCCGTGGAGGACAACCCCTTCATGGCCGGCGCGTTCCACGGCCCGGGCGAGGGCGACAGCTGCATCAACGTGGGCGTCAGCGGGCCGGGCGCGGTCAAGTGCGCGCTGGAAAAGGTCAAGGGCGAGCCGTTCGACGTGGTGGCCGAGACCATCAAGCGCACCGCCTTCCGGATTACGAGGGTGGGGCAGCTGGTGGCGAGGGAGGCGTCGAGGCGTCTGGGCGTTCCCTTCGGCATCGTGGATCTGTCGCTCGCGCCGACGCCCGCGATGGGCGACTCGGTGGCGCACATCCTCGAAGAAATGGGCCTCGAGAAATGCGGCACGCACGGCTCCACCGCGGCGCTGGCGCTCCTGAACGACGCGGTCAAGAAGGGCGGCGTGATGGCCTCGTCCCACGTTGGCGGGCTCTCCGGCGCGTTCATCCCGGTCAGCGAGGACATCGGCATGATCGAAGCCGCCGCCTGCGGCGCGCTGACCCTGGACAAGCTCGAAGCCATGACCTGCGTGTGCTCGGTGGGCCTGGACATGATCGCGGTGCCCGGCGACACCTCCGCCGCGACCATTTCCGCCATCATCGCCGACGAGGCGGCCATTGGCGTCATCAACAACAAGACCACCGCCGTGCGCATCATCCCCGCGCCCGGCACCGTGGCGGGCGACCGCGTGGAATTCGGCGGCCTCCTGGGCTCCGCGCCCGTCATCCCCGTCCACCCGTTCGGCTCCGAAGCCTTCATCGCCCGCGGCGGCCGCATCCCCGCGCCGCTGAACAGCCTGAGGAACTGAGAGAGATACGCCGGGGGCTCCGCCCCCGGACCCCCGCCAGAGGGATGGTATCCCTCTGGACTCCCCGCAAAAGGCAAAGGCAGACAAAGCGGAAAGAAATATATCACAGGGAAGCCCGGTCGGCTTGCGCTAGGCCGGGTTTTTGCGTACAATATCCTTGGTAAAAAGCTGCACGGAGGAAGTATCATGGTCAGGATCGGCTATCAGGTGTACTCGGCGCGGGAAGAAGCCGCGCTGGATCTGGAAAAGGTGCTGCGAGAGATTTCCGGCCTGGGCTACGAGGGCGTGGAATTCGCCGGGTTCTACGGAAAGAGCGCGCAGGAAGTGAAGGCGCTGCTTGACGCGTACAAGCTGGAGGCGCTGTCCAGCCATGTGGGTCTCCAGCTGATCGAGGAGGACATGTTCGGCGCGATCGCCTACCACCAGGCGATCGGCTGCAAGCGGATTTCCGTCCCCTACCTTCTGGACGCCGATCGCCCGGGGCAGCCGGGCTTCGCGCGGGTGATCGCGGTGATCCACCGCTTCGCGAGGCTCTGCCGCGAGGCGGGCATCACGCTGCTCTACCACAACCACGATTTTGAATTCGCCATGGTATCCGGGGCCTACGCGCTGGACTTTTTGTTTGACGCGGTGCCGGAAGACCTGCTGAAGACCGAAATCGACACCTGCTGGGTGCGCTACTCCGGGCTGGACCCGGCCGAATACGTCAAGAAGTACGCGGGCCGCAGCCCGGTCGTACACATGAAGGACTACGTCTGCGGCGAGCCCACTTCTCCCTGCCAGCCGCGCCCCGAATCCTTCCAGTTCCGCCCGGTGGGCGCGGGCTGTCAGGATGTGCCGTCGCTCGTCCGCGCCTCCGTCGCCGCCGGCGCGGAGTGGATGGTGGTGGAGCAGGACTTCCCCTTCGTCAGCCCCATTGAGGACGCCAAGACCAGCATCGGTTCCATCCGCGCCGCTCTGAACGCCTGATGAAGACCTCCGTGTCCGCATATACCCCGTCTGCTCCAATCGTTCCCGGCGACATGCGCGCCGGGAACGTGTTTCTGCCCCCAGTGCGCTCACTGGGGCAGAAACAATACCGCAAGTCAGCGCGGCGCTCGAAAATCCCGCAGGATTTTAGGCGCGCGAAGGCCACTTCCATCGCGTTGAAAAGCCGCATCGCGGATTTTCAACGCTTTTGCCTACTCCCCTCTCAGCTTCTTCGCGCAGCGCTCCACGGCGTCGCGGCTCTCGCCCCAGGGCTTGTCCTGGTTGCGGTAGTCGTGCTTCTGGGCGAACCACTCCACGTCGCGCAGCACGCGCTCGAGGTTCGCGGTTTCCAGCATGTCCAGCGCGTCCAGAAATTCCTCGAGCGCCGCGCCGCCGAGGGCCTTGGGCGCTTCCTCGCGGATCATCTCGTAGTGGGGCAGACAGAAGCCCTTGGAGCTTTTGAAGAGCGTCTGGAACTCCTTCTCCTTTTCCCACAGCGCGGCGACGGTCAGCGCGTAGCGGCGCATGGTATTGTCCAGCCGGTCGCAAAGTGCGCAGCCCGGCTCCGGCTTTTCGGCTTGCTTCTTTGTGAACAACAACCGCTTGGGCGCGGGCCGAGCCTTGAGCTTTTCCAGCACTTCCTTCAGGTGAGAGGACTGCATCAGCGCCAGGCCCAGCCTGTTTTGCGCGTCCATCTGCATTTTCAGGTGCCTGGCGCAGAATCCCTTTTGATTGACCTCGAGGCGGGTGGTGACCTCCATCACCGACCCGCCGAGAAAATATTCCACATACGCCGCCTCGTTGTCCCGTTTCAGCGCGCACAGCGGGCATTCGCCGCCGATATGCATCTTCTCGAGTACGGGCGCAGTATCGAGCTGCTGCCTCAATCGCTCGTCCTCCTTTTCCCCCATCATATCAGATTGCCCCTTCTCTGGCAAGAAAAGACGCTTGCTGCTTGCTCGCGAACCCACGGGAGGCTTGGAGGGCCGCAGCCCTCCATCTTCAACCGTTCCCGGCGACTTGTCGTCAGGAACGGTTTCCATAGCCAGTGCGAACACTGGTGGAGGAAACAATACCTTTAGTCAGTGAGCCGCCCGGAAATCCCGCAGGATTTCATGGCTCACGCAGTTTCCTTTCATTGCGTTGAAAAGCCGCTTGCGGATTTTCAACGCCTTGCAAGCATACGCTTGCGGGGGAGCCATGTCCTCAAGGAGGGGGAGAGCCTATGAAGCGCGTGCGCGTCCGTCGCGATCACCCTTACGCGCCGGCCTGGACGCTGGTGATGCTCTTGATCGCGCTGACGATGTACCTGGTCACCGAGGGCGTGACGGTGCCGGGGCAGCAGGAGGTTTCCGCGCCGGTGGAGCAGGTCACCTGGGAGATTCCGGCGCAGTCGGTCAGCCTGATCGTCCTCTCCCGGGCGGGGGACGAGGCGGCCGCCCGCATCGAGGCGGCCCGATACGTGGCCCGCGGCGCGGCGGGCTACATCCTGCCCGGCTCCAGCGAATACCTGATCGTCGGCGCGGGCTACGATTCGGCCGACGAGGCCGCGGGCGTGATGAAAAAGCTCAGCGAGGAGGAGAAGATGACCGCCTCCATCGCCACGCGGGAGGCCGCCGGGCTCAGTGTGCGGCTGACCGGCTCGCGCGCGCAGGTGGACGCGCTGATGGGCGCGGAGACGGCGCTGGGGCACGCCACCGGCACACTCGGCGAGGCGGCGTTTTCGCTGGACGCGGGCACGCTGCAGATTTCCGGCGCGCGGGAGGCGCTGCTCTCCGCCCGGGCGGAGGCCAAAAAAGCGCGGGAGGCGCTCGTCAAGGCCGAGGGCAGCCAGCCCAACCAGGCGTCCCAGGGGCTGGTGACCCTTTTGAGCTCGCTGGAGGACGCCTGCTCCACCATGCTCTTCGACGCCCAGACGTCGCCTCTTTTCTTTTCTAGCCAGATGAAGTATAATCATATTGATCTACGCCTGAGGCACATCGATTACATCAATCGCCTGGCCGCCGGCTGATACTTTCCCCGACGTGAGGATGATGCCAATGAAAGCCGAGGAAATCGTAAAAATCCTGGACGCCAGTGTGCTCTCCGGGAAGCTGCCGGATGGCGAGGTGCAGTCCGCCTGTGGTTCGGACATGATGAGCGACGTGCTCGCCTACCCCAAGGAACGCATGGTGCTATTGACGGGCCTGACCAACCTGCACGTGGTGCGCACCTGTGAAATGCTGGACGTGATGATGATCGTGTTTGTGCGCGGCAAGGTGCCGCCCAGGGACGTGCTCGAAATGGCCGACGACCTGGGCATCGCGGTGATCGGAACGCCGCACACGCTGTACGAATCCTGCGGTCGGCTGTATGAAAACGGCCTGCCCAGCGGAGCGAGAGGGTAAAAAAGCGCGGGTTCGCGCGCGCAAAGAGGCGCGCGGGCAAAGGGAAATATCCTTGCGGATTTCCAGGTACAATCCGCCTTGCCGCAGAGGAGATAGCACTAGATGGAAAACGGAAGCGTCGCGCTCAGAGAGGTCTACTCTGTGCGCTCAGGGGACTTCGCAACGGCCGGCGAGGCCTCCCGAAAGATCAAGGCCATCCTGAAAAAGCTGGGCGTGGACTCGGGCGTGGTGCGCAGGGTGTCCATCGCCGCCTACGAGGTGGAGCTGAACCTGGTCATCCACTCGATGGGCGGGGAGATGGAGCTGGTCGTAAAGCCCGACTACCTGACCCTGATTATCCGGGACGTGGGCCCGGGCATTCCGGACATCGACCTTGCGATGCAGGAGGGCTACTCCACCGCCTCCGACGACGTGCGCATGATGGGTTTCGGCGCCGGCATGGGCCTGCCCAACATGAAGCGAAACGCCACCGATTTTGCCATCCGCTCCGAGGTTGGGGCGGGTACGACCATCGAGATGGGGTTTAAGTTATGAATAGCTACATGCACTCGGTGACGCTGGACAAGTCCAAGTGCGTCGGGTGCACCAACTGCCTCAAACACTGCCCGACCGAGGCGATCCGCGTACACGGCGGCCGCGCGCACATCATTGAGCAGCGCTGCATCGACTGCGGCGAGTGCATCCGCCAGTGCCAGCACCACGCCAAGGTGCCCACCACCGACCCGCTGGCCGCCATCAACCGCTTCCCCTACAAGATCGCGCTGCCCGCGCCCGCCTTGTACGGGCAGTTCAAAAAGCTGCCCAGCCTTTCGGCGGTGGCGCAGGGCCTTCGCATGATGGGCTTTGACGAGGTGTATGATGTCGCCCGCGGCGCGGACATCGTGTCCATGGCGGTGCAGGAGAAGCTCAAGGAGCCGAACTGCCCGCGCCCGCTGATCTCCTCCAGCTGTCCGGCGGTGGTGCGGCTGA
>JAEZHK010000131.1 GCA_023416655.1 Bacillota bacterium | reverse complement strand
AAGCCGGTGGTGGTGTTCGGGCTCAACCGGCTTTGGGGGGTGGCGCTGTCGTGAACTATCCGTCGTACCTTCGGGAAGCCGGAACCGCCGCCCACTATTACGGCACGCTGTCCTACAACCGGAAGGGCAAGTGCTGGGTCATCAAGGCCGAGCCCTGCGTGACGGAGCTGGCCAAGCGGCTGTTCCCCGGCTGCGAGGGCCGGGGCAGGGGGGAGGCGCGCTTCACCGCCCACCGGCGGATCATCGGTGAACTCAACTGGCTGATGCTGCGCTACCCGCTGGAGGTCCGCGAGGCCGACCAGGAAAAGTGGGAGGACGCGCTCTCGGAGGCGCGGGAGTACGCCGCCTGGCGGGAGGCGCGGCTACAGATGCCCGAATCCGCCACGCCGCCGGAGGACCGCTTCTCGGGTGAACTGATGCCCTTTCAAAAGCAGGGGCTGGCGTTCCTGCTGGGCAGCCGCCGGGCGCTGCTCGCCGATGAGATGGGCCTTGGCAAGACCGTGCAGGCGCTCTCGTACCTCGCCACCACGTCCCAGTTCCCGGCGCTGATTGTGGTGCCGCCGCACCTCGTGCGCAACTGGCAGCGGGAGACCGAGCGGTTTCTGACGCTCGAAGACGGCGTGCGCGTGCATGTGATCAGGGGCCTCACGCCCTACGGCTTGCCCGAGGCGGACATCTACATCGTGCATTACCTCCTGCTGCGCGGCTGGAAGAAGGCGCTGCCGGAATGCGGCTTCCAGACCGTCATCTATGACGAGATCCAGGAACTGCGCCACGCGGGCACCGAGAAATATTCCTCCGCCAGCCTCGTCGCTTCCGCGGCAGACAGCGTGATCGGCCTAAGCGGCACGCCCATTTACAACCACGGCGGCGAGATCTGGAACGTGGTCAACATTCTGGATTTTCACTTTCTGGGCAGTTGGGAGAGCTTCTCCCGCGAATGGTGCTACGGTTACAACAATAACATCGTGGCAAAGCCGGACTTGCTGGGCGAGCACTTGAGACGAGAAGGGCTGATGCTGCGGCGCACCAAGGCCGAGGTGCTCCCGGAACTCCCCCCCAAGCGGCGTCTGGTGCAGGAGATCGACTGGGATGACAAAATCTACCGGGAACTGATGCGGCCGGTGATGGAAAAGGTGCGCGCGCTGCCGTCGCTTACGGACCCCTCCGCGCGGGCGCTGGCGGAGGACGACATCTGCCAAAAGCAGCGCCAGGCCACGGGCATCGCCAAGGCACCCTATGTGGCGGCCTTCGTGAAGGCGCTGGCGGATGAGGGGGAGAGCGTATTATTGTTCGCCCACCACCACGCGGTGATGGACATCTATAAGGCGGAACTCAAGGGATGCCACCCGGTCTTCATCACCGGGCGGGAGACGGACGGGGAAAAGGACGCGGCCGCCGCCCGCTTCATGGACGGCAAGACCAACCTGTGCTGCGTGTCGCTTCGGTCCGCGTCGGGGCTGAACCTTCAGCGGGCCACCTGCGTGGTGTTCGGGGAATTGGACTGGTCGCCCGCGGTCCACGCGCAGGCGGAGGACCGCGCCCACCGGATCGGGCATGAGGATTCGCTTCTTTGCTACTACCTGGTCAGCCCGCGCGGCTCCGACCAGGACATGCAGGAGGCACTGGGGCTCAAGGTCAGCCAATTCGTCCACCTCATGGGCGACAAGGCGCCCTCTCAGGAACAGAAGCTGCTCCTTGAAACCGAGGCCCGCGCGCGCATCCAGCGGCTGGTGGAGCGATTGAGGCTGGAAGGCGAAGACTGACCGGCCGCTCTCAATATGTCTACGACTTCCATGCGTGTTGGATTCCAGGTGATTCTCCGGGAGGTTTGGAGGGTCGAGACCCTCCAAGATTCAATCGTGCCGGCGGCGTGTACGTCGGCGCGGGCGGCATTTCGCTTGCGAAATGCTCACCCGACCCGGCGCCGCCCGGAAAAATTCGCAAATTATTCAGGCGACGTCCATCGTACCTTCGGCAAACGAATGAAAATGTGTCCGCCCATTTTCATTCGTTTGCCTGTGTCACTCCCGGTCGCCCTCCTTTTTACAGCCGTGCTCGAGCCACAGATGGTCGTCCAAGCGCTTGCTGATTGTCTTGCAGCATGCCTCCAGTTCGGTAATCCTGGCCGCCTGCTTGTCGAAGCTGTCGAGGCGCTGCTTGATATAATCAATGTCTACCTGCATCTTGGTCAGCTCGGCGGTCCGGTCGCTGCCGCGCCTGCGGATGGTGCCTGCCGCGACCGCCATCGCCAGCACCACGGAAGCGGTCTGGAGAAACTGCAAAACAAGTTCCATGCTCATGGATAGACCTCCTTCGCGCCGCATCGGATCGGCAGTGCAGGGGGGAACCTACCGGCCGTAACCGTAAATCCCCGGCATCCGTGCCAACTGGCCCTGCGAGTTGTTCCGGATTGCCCCGTAAGCGACATGCGCGCCGCCCTTTCGGGCGGCGCGCATGTCCCGATGTATATTGGCGCCGGAGGCTTTCGTAGGGGGTTTGCCACTTCAAATTCCGGCGCCTATCTGAACCGCCCCGCCTCCAAGGAGTTCCGCCGGCGGCGCGAGGGCGGGCTTGCGGGCTGCCCTGCCCGCGTCAGAAGCAGGAGCTCATCGTGCGGCCGCAGCGGGGGCAGAGGGAGCTCATCCCGCCGAAGGACGTGCCACAGTTGGAGCAGGTGCTCACGCCAAGGTTGTTGACGCAGCCTCCGACCGTGGCTCCGGCCACGCTGGTACCGTTGTTATTGTTGGCGTTGGTAAAGGGCACCGTACCGGTCAGGATGTTGGCGCAGCTGCGCTTGGGGAACATCGGCAGTGAGAAGAACTCATCGCACACGTTCTCCGCGAATTCCTCGCAGGGCGGGATCTCGCAGAATCCGAAGGCGGGGATCATCAGGTCCACTTCCGCCAGGATCTTGAGCACCACCGAGACGCAGATGGTCACTTCGAACTTGCAGTTGCCGATGTAATCGCCGGAGACGCAGATGGAGCTGACCATGCTTTCCACCGTGAAGGGCACGATCGACTCCTCGGGGATGCAAAGCAGCACGTCTTTGAGCACGGTCAGCTTGGCGCGGCCGATCCACTCCTGGCAGCGGGCATCGACGAAGATCACATCGATCGGGATTTCGATTTCCGCCTTGACACGGGCGAATTGCGGTCGGTCGCAGAGCCGGTCGATGGTCAGGTTGTGGATGCGGCCGCACATCGAAGCCGACCGGCAGCTGACAAACGTCCATTGCCCGCAGGGCGCAGGAAGCGGCTCGGGGCTGTTGCGCGCGTTCTCCAGGGCTTCCGGATAAGTAATGACTCCGCCTGCGCCACAGACGCAGTTTGCCTGGCAGCCGCAGACGTTGCAGTTGCAGGGACGGCCGTTGGTCTGGCATCCGGTCTGGGGTGACGGCAGCAGCGGCACGATGTCGGAGACGGTGAGTTCGACATCATCGAGCTGCTCCTGCTGGAGGCACGCATCAAGGACATTCTTCACTTGTACGCAGATTCTCTCAGTCACGCCCTGCATGGCGCCGCCGACGATCGATCCGGGGCATTGGTCGGCGTTTGCGTTCTTGTAGCTGTAAAAGGACATCGCGACTCCTCCTTTGAAACTCGGCGGGCGGCCCGCGCCGCCTCGCCCGATTTGCGGATGGTCTACCCGCGCTGTATCCTATGGCGGCGCGCGAAAATGCGTTCGCACCTTGTCACAGCGCGCCGCGGGTGCTATACTATCGCCATGTACAAAAGACATGTAAAACAGACGCTGGACTTTTTGGCCGCGCTCCTTGCGCTGGCCGCCCTCATCATCCCCGGCGCGCTGATCGCGCTGTGGATCAAGGCCGATTCGCGCGGGCCGGTGTTCTTTAAGCAGAAGCGCGTGGGGCAGGATAAAACCCATTTCATGATCCTGAAATTCAGGACCATGCGCATGGACACACCCAAGGACGTGCCCACGCACCTTTTGAAGGACCCTTACGCCTTCATCACCCGGAGCGGCCGATTCCTCCGGAAGACGTCGCTGGACGAACTGCCGCAGCTGATCAACATCTTGAAGGGTGAAATGAGCTTTGTCGGCCCGCGCCCGGCGCTCTGGAACCAGTACGATCTGATCGAGCGGCGGGAAGAGGTGGGCGCGAACGCGCTGCGCCCCGGCCTCACCGGCTGGGCGCAGGTCAACGGGCGGGACGAGCTGCCCATCGACGTCAAGGCGCGCTTTGACGGCGAATACGCGGTAAAGCTGGGCTTCATCATGGACGCGAGGTGCGTGCTGCGAACGCTCCGGGACGCGTTCCGGGGCGAGGGCGTCGTGGAGGGTAGGCACTAGGGAGGCACCCGGGCATTCCCGACTTGGGACGCCCTGGCGAAATGGCCAATCATGATCCCAAAGAAATCCTGCGGCGCGAAGAGCGCCGTCCATTTTGAGGCAAGGAGCAGACCCGAATGAACACGAGGCAGATGATCGACTACCTGGCCACCCCCGAAGCCGCGCAGGCGCTTTCCCAGATCTATCCGGGCGAAGAGGCGCGGGAGGCCCCGCGCTATACGGCGCTGGCCGAAAGCCACCGGAAGATCTTTGGCGAGGCGGAGGAGCTGATCTTCGCGTCCGCGCCCGGCCGCACCGAGATCGCGGGCAACCACACCGACCACAACCATGGCCGCGTGCTGGCCGCCGCCATCAACCTCGACACCGTAGCCGCCGCGTCGAAGCGGGCGGACGGCACCGTCACGCTGTACTCCGAAGGGTATGAAAAGCCCTTCATCGTGGACCTTCGCGAGCTTGAAGCCGTGCCCGCCGAGTACGAGACGACGCATTCCCTGATTCGGGGCGTCGCCGCGCGGATGAAGGCGCTGGGGCATCCAGTGGGCGGCCTGGACGCTGTCATCACGTCCACCGTGTTCAAGGGCAGCGGGCTTTCCTCGTCCGCGGCGTTCGAGGTGATGCTGGTCGCGCTGTTTGACGCGTTGTTCGGAGATGGAAAGATTTCAGCCGAAAACCGCGCGCTGATCGCCAAGTACGCCGAAAACAATTACTTTGGAAAGCCCAGCGGGCTTCTGGACCAGATGGCCTCCTCGGTGGGCGGCCTGGTGACCATGGACTTCAAGGACCCGGACGCGGTCATCGAGGCCATTCCCTACGACTTCGCAAAAAAAGGCTACGCGATGGCGGTGGTGTCCGCCGGCGGCGAGCACGGAAACCTCACCAGCCACTACGCGGCCATCCCGGTGGAGATGAAGCAGGTGGCGGGCCTTCTGGGCGGCAATGCGCTCCGGGAAATCCTCGAGGCGGACTTTGAAGCGGCCATCCCGTCCCTCAAGGGCAGGGTGCCAGACCGGGCGATCCTCCGGGCGCTCCACTTCTTCGACGAAGACGCGCGCGTGCCGTGCCTGGTGGAGGCGCTGAAAGCGGACGACCTCGACGCCTTCTTTGAGGGCATCGTCGCCTCCGGCGAGAGCAGCTGGAAGCTGCTGCAGAACCTTTACGTGCCCGGCAGCGAGAACCAGGAGATGGCGCTGGCGCTGGAGTTGAGCCGCAGGATGCTCGAAGGCCGCGGCGCGTGGCGCATCCACGGCGGCGGTTTCGCGGGCACCATCCTGGCCTTCGTGCCGCTTTCCCTGATGGACGAGTACACGGCCCGCATGAACGCGGTGTTCGGGCAGGGCGCGGTCACGCAGCTTCGCGTCCGCCCGGTCGGACCCGCCGTGCTTGGCAAAGCCAAGCTTTGAAAACCCGCCGGGTGTTTGGGGCGCTTCCGACCGATCTGAATCTTAATCAACTTGCTCCGGAAAATAACTTGTCCGCCTGTTGACAAAACCCAGACACCGGTATAGTATAGTTGCCACAACAGCATAAACGTCTTCAGGGCGGGGTGCGATTCCCCACCGGCGGTAAAGCCCGCGAGCCGAAAGGCTGATTCGGTGAAACTCCGAAGCCGACAGTAATGCGACCATGGCGGTCGCAAAGTCTGGATGGAAGAAGATCTTCTTTCACGAGCCGTAATGGCCCCTGCGAACGTTTCTGCAGGGGCTTTATCGTGAGAGGAGAGTAAAAAATGAAGTCGAATGTCAAAACGATCACGCGGGTCGGCATGTTGTCTGCGGTTGCCGCAATTCTATTCCTTATCCCCGGTATACCGCTGTTTCAACAGGTTTACAAGCTTGACTTTTCGACGCTGCCCGCGCTGTTGGGCGGCTTCTCGATGGGACCGGTCGCGGGCTTGATCATCGTTTTTATCAAGGACGCGATCGGCTGCACAACTTCTGACAGCTTGTATATCGGGGAGTTAGCGGACTTCCTGGTGTCCTCGACGCTTGTGGTGACCGCCTCGCTCTGGTATCAAAGGCGACGCACTCTTTCGGGCGCGCTTGTGGGCATGAGTGTGGGCGTCCTGCTAATGACAGTGGTCGGTGCTTTGGCTAACTATTACATCCTGATCCCGTGGTATCGGGACAAAATAGGCTATCCGATGGAGGCGATCTTTGCGGCCATGCCAAAATTTCTTCCTCCTATCGATAGTCTGTGGGAGCTGGTTTTGATGGTCACTACCCCGTTCAACTTGATCAAGGGCATCGCACTGTGCGTCATCACGGCTCTTCTGTACAAGCGACTTTCGCCGCTGTTGCACAGGTAAAATGGAGGGGACATGTACCGGACGCATTCTGAGGAGGATTCGTTGCGCTTCGGCGCGGCGCTGGGCGCGCATCTGCACCCGGGCGACAGCCTCCTGATTTCGGGCGACCTGGGCGCGGGCAAGAGCGTGCTGGCGCGGGGCGCGGCGCGGGCGCTGGGGGTCACCGGCCCCATGCCCAGCCCTACCTTTACGCTGATGCAGCCCTACGGCAACGTCTGCCACTTCGACCTGTACAGGCTCGAGGACGAGGACGAGTTCTACCAGGCGGGCCTGGACGAATACACCGGCGGAAGTTGGATCGCGCTGATTGAGTGGCCATTTGATGGCATGGACATATCACCCCGCGTGGAGGTGTCCGTCGGGCGCGGCGAGGCGGAAGACGAGCGCATGATCCGCTTGACCTTCGTGGACATGAACGGGCGGGCGGAGTCGATCGAGGACGCACTCCGCGCGTGGGAGGCTAAGATTTGACGATCCTTGGAATTGACACCTCCGGCCCCGTCGCGGGCGTCGCAATCTGGAGGGACGGAAAACCACGCTACTCGGTGACGGCGGATGTGGGGCTGACCCACTCCGAGACGCTGATGCCGATGGTGGACCAGGCGCTTGCCGCCGCCGACCTTTCCATGGAGGACGTGGAGCTCATCGCCTGCGTGGCGGGGCCGGGCTCCTTCACGGGTGTGCGCATCGGCGTGTGCGCGGCCAAGGGCTTCGCGCTGGCGCGGGACATCCCCTGCGCCCAGATCGACGCGCTGGAGGCGCTGGCCGCCGGGGCCTACGGCTTTGACGGTGAGATCTGCCCGATCCTGGACGCCCGGCGCGACCAGGTCTACTGCGCGAGGTTCCGGTTCGGCGAAGGCGCTTTGCCCGAAAGGTTGTCGGAGGACGCGGCGCTGAGCCTTTCGGATTTTCTTGGCGGGCTTCCCGTGGACGGGCGCTTCCTCTTCACCGGCGACGGCGTGGCGGCGCACGGGGCGGCCATTGAGCGCGCGCTGGGAAAGCGGGCGCTGATCGCAAAGCCCCACCTCTCCGGCCTCCGGGCGGACGCGGCGTGCTATCTTGCGGAAACAAACCCCGCGCTGCGCGTGCCGGGGGAGAGCCTGGAATCCATTTACCTGAGAAAGCCGCAGGCGGAGCGCGAGCGCGCCGCAAGGCGGGGGGAGACGGCATGATCGAAACGGGCCTGATGACCCTTGGGGACGTGGACGCGGTCTGGGAGATCGAAAAGCAGAGCTTTGCAGTGCCCTGGTCCCGCGACGCCTTTGTAAAGGAAGTCACGGAGAACCGCTGCGCGCGCTACCTGGTGGTCTGGGAGGACGGTGTGCCGGTGGCCTACGCAGGCATGTGGCTGGTTCTGGACGAGGCACACATCACCAACATCGCCGTCCGAGAGGACAAACGGGGCCGCGGCCTCGGCGATATGGTGACACGGGCGCTGATGCAACTGGCCGCCGACACCGGCATACGCTACATGACGCTGGAGGTCAGGCGGTCGAACCGGGTCGCCCAGTCCCTCTACAAAAAACTCGGCTTCGTGGAAGTCGGCTTCCGCAAGCGCTACTACGCCGACAACAACGAGGACGCGCTGGTGATGGCCTGCGAAGAAATGCCTGAGCCGCACCCGGAAAATGACCCATACTTGATCAGCGAGTAATTTGCGCAATTGATGATTCCCCGGGGGGAGTGTAGAGGGGGCCGAGGCCCCTTCTACGTTCCATCAAATCCGGCGACCTGTGCGGCGGATTTGGTTTTCCCCCAAAGGCCGTGCTTGCCCGGCCGACGGGGAAAGCACACCCGCTCCGGTTTCCGCCCGAAAACGCTCGCAAGTGTTTTAGGAAACCGGCCCCGTTCCTTTCGCAAATGAAAGCCGTCCTGCGGATTTCATTTGCCGGCACCCGGAGGGTGCCGAATTATTTGCTTTCCTTTTTAACGGCGATGCGCTATAATCTTTTCCGGTGGTGAACCGATGATCTTCGAGCGCAATGGACAGAATCTGTATTACGAACGGCAGGGAGCGGGTAAGCCGCTCCTGCTTTTGCACGGCTGGGGCGGGAAAATCGAGAGCTGGCTGCCGGTCGTCCGGGACTTTTCCGCGGAGCGCGAGACCATCGCGCTGGACTTTCCGGGGTTCGGCCGCTCGCCGGAGCCGAAAGAGCCCTGGTCGGTCACCGAGTATATGGAACTTACGGCCGCCTTCATACGCCAATTGGGCATAAGCGGCGCGGACATCGTCGCGCATTCCTTTGGTGGGCGGGTCGCGATCCTGCTGTCGGCCACCTACCCGGAACTGGCCGGGCGGCTGGTGCTGACGGGCGCGGCCGGACTGATCGCAAGCCCCAACTCGAAGCGGAAGGCGCGCTCCAGGCTGTACAAGGCGCTGAAGGGCGCGGTGGAGTCTGCCCCGGCGCGCGCGCTCCTCGGGGAGAAGCAGGTGGACGCCTTCCGGGAGGCGCTGATCCAGAGGTTCGGCTCCGCGGACTACCGCGCGCTGACCCCGACGATGCGGCCCACCTTCAACCGGATCATCCATCAGGATCTGAGGCCGTGCCTAACGAAGATCAAGTCTTCCGCCCTCCTCATCTGGGGCGCGAAGGACGACCAGACGCCGCTGTGGATGGGGCAGGTTATGGAAAAGGAGATCCCCGACGCGGGGCTCGTCGTGTTTGAAGACGCAGGCCACTTCGCGTACCTGGACCGCTACGCCGATTTCCGCGCGATAGTGCGCAAGTTCTTGGAGGAGTCAAACGCTTGAGCTGGCTTTACACAACCGAATCCATTTTGGTGGCGGCGATCTCCGCGATCACCTGCCGTTATTACCTGCACATGCTGCAGCTGGAGAGCTATCAGCTGGACGGCTACAACCGCTGGCTGGGCAAGAACCGGGATAAGCTCTTGGGCTGGACGCTCAACATCGGCGTCATCGCGGTGATCTCAAAGCTCCTGTTGCCGCTGATACTGGCGCTGTTCATGGGCCGGGATGCGCGTGAAATTGTCTCGGCCGCCGTCGTGCTCATCGGCTTTGGCGCGGCGGCCTGGCGGCTGGGTGAGACCCAGTACGTCACCCCGCCCAAGAAGCCATTGGCCTACACGCCGCGCATGCAGAGGCTTTTCGCCGCCGCCTGCCTGATCGCGGCGCTCGCCGCGCTGTTTCTGGGTTCGCTTGGGATTCCCCCGTACCTGATCTTCGCGGGCATCCCGTACCTGGCGCTGGCCGCCGGGTACCTGATGCAGCCCGTCGAGCGGCGCGTGAACCTCTACTTCTTCAATGACGCTCGGAAGGTGCTCGAGGCCCGAAAGGACCTGATCAAGATCGGCATCACCGGCAGCTACGGCAAGACCTCCACCAAGTTCATCCTGGCCGCCATCCTGGGCGAGAAGTACAGCGTGCTGCCCACGCCCTCCAGCTTCAATACGCCCATGGGGCTTACGAAGGTCATCCGCACCCAGCTGGAGCCCCACCATCAGGTGTTCATCGCCGAGATGGGCGCGCGCCACGTGGGGGACATCAAGGAGCTTTGCGACTTGGTGCGGCCGGAGTACGGCGTTTTGACCAGTGTCGGCGAGCAGCATCTGGAGACGATGGGGAGCATCGAAACCATCGCCAATACCAAGTTCGAGCTGATCGAAGGGTTGAAGCCCGGCGGCACGGCCTTCTTCGGCGCGGACGACGGCGGCTGGTGCGACAAGCTGTTCGCACGAGCCAAGGGCGAAAAGTACCGCGCCGGGCTGGGTTCGGGCTACCTTTCCATGTACGCCGAGGACATCACGGTCGGCCCCTCCGGCAGCCGCTTCACGCTGTCGGACGGCGAGGGCGGGCGCGTGACCTGCGAGACGAAACTGCTCGGCAAGCACAACATCCAGAACATCGTGCTGTCCTGCGCGGTGGCCAAGCGCCTGGGCATGACGATGGAGGAGATCGCGCGGGGCGTTTCCCGCGCGCAGCCCGTCGAGCACCGGCTGCAGCTCATCGAAGGCGCGAACGGCGTGACCGTCATCGACGACGCGTTCAACGCCAACCCCTCCGGCGCGGCGGCGGCCTTCGAGGTGCTGAAAAGCTTCCCGGGGCGGCACGTGGTGGTGACGCCGGGCCTGGTCGAGCAGGGCGAAAAGGAAGAGGAGCTCAACTGCCGGTTCGGGCAGCAGATGGGCGCCGTGGTGGACGTGGCGATCCTCGTGGGTCCGAAGCGCACCATGCCCATCGCGAGGGGCCTGCTTTCGGTGGACTTTGACGAAAACAACCTGCACACTGTCTCAAGCCTCGTGGAGGCCCAGAAGGTGATCGCGCAGATCGCCCGGCCGGGCGACGTGATCCTGTTTGAGAACGACCTGCCCGACAACTACTCGGAGGGCTGAAGCAGAAAGACGTTCGGACTTAAGGCTTTTGCCAGCAAGAAGGAGCGGTATGGATAACCTACAGAAAATTGCGGTATTGATTGATGCAGATAATACGCAACTGTCGAAAATAGAAGGAGTTCTTCGCGAGCTATCCACTAACGGTCGCATTGTGGTCAAAAAAGCTTATGGCAACTGGAAAAAGCCCTCTCTGAAAAATTGGGAAGTTGAGGTGCGGCGTTTAGCGATAAAAGCTGAGCAGCAGTTTGACTACATTTCAGGAAAAAATACCACAGATATCGCCATGGTCATTGATGCTATGGATATGCTGCATGAAAGATCATACGATGCTTTTGTCATAGTATCAAGCGATAGTGACTTTACGCCATTAGCTATTAGACTGCGAGAATCTGGCGCCTATATTATTGGCGCTGGAGAGAAAAAAACACCAGAAGCCTTTAGAAATGCATGCGATGAATTTCTTTTCTTAGAATATATTGATGATGTAGCAAATTCCAAGGAGCGAGACACTTTAAAAACTGACATTTCGGGAGATTTGAAATCGGAATGTGTGTCTTCTAAAGACGCAACACCGGTTGAAGAAGTTACGGAAAATGGAAGCGACTCAGATATAGATGATATTCACAATCTATTAGCTCTTGCTTATAATAAGTTTCAAGATGCTGAGGGCTTTGCGAATATTGCTTCAGCTGGACATTTTATTAAGAGGGCTAAGCCGGATTTTACTCCTTTATCATATGGATACTCTAAACTGCCGGAATTGGTGGCGGCATTTCCTGGCAAGTATGAGATGAAGCGGTTCAAAGGAAAAGGAACAGTTACTATTATTGCTTATAAATGCATTCACTAAACAACTATTCTATTGAGACAGCTAAAAGGGGGTATTTCTATGAAGCTGAGCGTGGCGGTGCTGTTCGGCAGCCGTACCTGCGAGCACGACGTTTCGATCATCACCGGGATCCAGGCGTTGAACGCGCTGGACCCGTCGCAATACGACGCTTTCCCTGTCTACATCGCGCGGGACGGCGCCTGGTACGTGGGCGACCGCCTGAAGGACATCGCCTTCTACCAGTCCTTCGACCCGGCGCAGGCGAAAAAGGTGCTGCCCACCGCCGACGGTGGGAAACTAATGCTGATCGACCCCAATGAAAAGCGTGGGCTGTTCCAGAAAAGCGAAAAGGTGGTTGCCACCGCCGACGTGGCGCTCCTCGCCATGCATGGCATGAACGGCGAGGACGGCACACTGCAGGGCATGCTGGAGCTGCTCGACGTGCCCTACACCTCCTCGGGCGTGATGGGTTCCTCCGTGGGCATGGACAAGATCGCGATGAAGCAGCTGTTTCTGGGCTGCGGATTCCCGGTCGTGCCCTATACCTGGATTGACCGTTCGGCCTGGAAGAAGGACCGCGCCGCCTGCGTCGCAAAGGTCGAGGCCGCGGTTAACTACCCGGTGTACGTCAAGCCCGCGAACCTCGGCTCCTCCATCGGCATCAAGCGCGCGAGCGACCGCGCGGGGCTGGAGGAGGCGCTGGACGTGGCGGCGTCCTTCGACAGGCGGATCCTGATTGAGAAGGGCATCGAGAAGCGGCGCGAAGTCAATTGCTCGGTGCTTGGCTACGGCGAGGAGGTCCGCGCTTCGGAGCTGGAGATGCCGCTGGGCGGCGAGGAACTGGTGGACTTCAGCGACAAGTACTTAAAGCGCGCCAAGGGCGGCAAGGGCATGCAGTCGCTCACGCGCCTGATCCCCGCGCCCATTCCGGAGGAAATGGCTACGCGCATCAAGACGCTGTCCGTGGACATCTTCCGCGCGCTCGACTGCAAGGGCGTGGTGCGTATCGACTACATGCTGGACGGCGCGGACGATTCCCTCTACGTGGGCGAGATCAACACCATCCCCGGCTCGCTGGCGTTCTACCTTTGGGAGCCGCTGGGTCTGAAGTTCGGGAAGATGTTGGACGAGATGATCCGCTTCGCGCTGCTGGCCGCTGCCGACCGGCGGGAGAGCGTGTTCTCCTACAAGTCGGACATCCTGAAAAACCAGAAGCTGGGTGGGGGAAAAGGCAAGGCGTAACCGCCCAAATGCTACTATTTGACCCGGCGTACCGAACGAATAAAACTGAAATCCTGCAAGAAGCATTAATTCTTGCAGGATTTAATGCATTTTTCGAGTGCGCGCGGTCATTTTTCCGGTGGACAGGCTCGATCGTGTCAGGCGCAGGCGATTCAGACTTTTTGGCCGCTGAAAGCCAAGAAACCGATGAAAACACGCCTTTTTGGAGAAAAAAGGCCAAAAAAAATGTTCCGTGCCGTTGACAGGACTAGAAAATGGTGCTATTATAGATAATTGCACTAGTGTGGGC
>JAEZHK010000119.1 GCA_023416655.1 Bacillota bacterium | reverse complement strand
GACATTGTTAATTCTCTCCCATCCGCCGTGATTGCGGTTGACAGTTCCCGCCCGCCGCCTTACAATGGCGTTGCAACCGCTGGGGGCGCTTTCGAGCTGAGATGGACGGCTTTCCGTCCGGTCCCTTGGAACCTGACGTGGGTAATCCCACCGTAGGGAAGCGGATGGCGCCCGTATTGGGTGCCGTTCCGTTTCCCGCATGCTTCAAGGCATGCGGGTTTCTTTATCACAGGCGGTCGCCATCCTGATTTGAGGGGGAAACCGCATGAAACGCCTGATGCCCGTCCTTTTGACCCTCTTCATTTTGTTGCTCGCCGCCCTTCCCTGCCTGGCCGAGACGGCCGCGACACCCGCCCCGGACGCCGCCGCACCCGCCGTGGAAGCGACCGCCGCCCCGGAAACCGCGACCGACGAAGCCGCCGCCGAAGAAGCACCCGGCAACTGGTTCCAGACGTCTATGTTCACAGAAAAGCTGGCCGCCGCGCCCTGGTACGCCTGGCTGATTGTGCTCGCGCTCGTCGTGCTGGCCATTGCGCTGTTCCGGGCGGGAAAAGCGCGGTGGGACGCAAAGGTTCTCGCTTACGCGGCGATGGTGATCGCGATTTCCTCCGTGCTGTCGGCCATCAAGCTGTTCAAGATGCCGCAGGGGGGATCGATTACGCCCGTCTCCATGCTGCCGGTGATTGCGTTTGCGCTGGCCTTCGGCCCGGCGAGAGGCGCGCTGGTGGGTTGCGCCTACGGCATGATGCAACTGCTCATCGATCCGTCGATCTACCACCCGGTCCAAGTGCTGGTGGACTATCCGCTGGCGTTTGCGGCGCTGGCGCTGGGCGGCTTTATGGAAAAAACGCCGCTGCCCAAGGCCCTCAAGCTCCCCGCCGCCGTGGTAATCGGCAGCCTTGGACGGCTCGCAATGGCGGTGCTGTCCGGCGTGGTGTTCTTCGCCGAGTACGCGGGCGAACAGAACGTGCTTATCTACTCGACTGTCTACAACTTCACGTACCTGGGTTGGGACGCGCTGTTCTGCCTGATTGTCGCGTTCATCCCGGGAATCGCCCGCATCGTCGACACGCTCAAGGCTGGGCGCAGCCAGGCGTAAAGAAGAACCGGACAATGAAGGGGCGCGCGTTCTCGCGCGCCCCTCTTTTTGCGCTTACAGCAGGTACTCGGCCTTGCGCTCCGGACGGGTCTTCATTTCGGCACGCTTGGCGTCGTGCATTTCCGACTCGAAGCCCATCACCGCGTAGGCGGCCAGTTTGGACTCCTCAACGCCCGGCTGGTTGAACGCGTCGATGTTCAGAAGCGCGCCCGCGTAGGCGGTGACCAGCTCGAAGAAGTACAATAGCTGGCCGACGGTATGGGCGTTCACCTCGGGCAGCGTGATCGTTTGGCTCATGCGCTTGGCCTTGTACAGCGCGTACTCGGTGCCGGCGCGCTCCGCCTCGATCAGCTGATTGTGGGACTTGCCGCCCAGGAAAGCGACGGACGCGACGTCCTCGCAGCCGTGCGGGATGGGCATTTCGGCGCGGAAGGAATCCACCTTCAAAAAGGTGATGACCTTGTCAAACGGGCCTTCGGTGTACAGCTGCAACTGCGAGTGCTGGTCGGTCACGCCCAGCGCCTTGACCGGCGTCTGGCCGACGGCGCAGGGCTTTCCGTCCAGCGTGACGTTCTTGCCCAGGCTCTCGGCCCAGAGCTGCGCGTACCAGTCGCTCATCAGCTTCAGCGAATCCGCGTAGGGCAGCATGACGGACACGTTCTTGCCCGAGCGCATGGAGAGCACCATCAGCCCCGCGTCAAGGAGCGCCGGGTTTTTCCAGATGTCGTCCGTCTTGCAGCGCTCGTCCATCGCCTTCGCGCCTTCGAGCAGCCCACGGATGTCGATGCCTGAGACCGCCGCGGCGACCAGGCCCACCGGGCAAAGCTCCGAGAACCGGCCGCCCACGCTGTCCGGGATGAAGAAGGTGTCGTAGCCCTCGCGCTCGGCGATCTTGATCAAAAAGCCCTTGGTTTTGGAAGTGGTAATCAGGATGTGGCGGCGGTAGTCCTCCCCCACGGCCTTTTTCAGAAGGTCCAGCACGATCAGGTACTGGCTCATGGTTTCGGCGGTGCCTCCGGACTTGGTGATGACGTTGAAGCAGGTCTTTTTCACGTCGATTACGTCCAGGAGCGATGCCATGCGCTCCGGGTCGATGTTGTCCTCGATGTAGAGCCTGGGGCCGGGGCGCTTGCCGTCCGGCAGCTCGTTGTAGTGCAGGTGGCTGAGCGCCTGGTGCACCGCCGCCGGGCCCAGCGCGGAGCCGCCGATGCCCAGCACGACGAAGGCGTCGAAATCCTTCCGGATTTCCGCGGCCTTTTTCTCAATTCCCTCTACAACTTCGCTTTGATTGTAATGCAAATCCATCCAGCCCTGCATGCCCTTGCCACGGTTTGCCTCCACCTGGGCGTGGGCCGCCTTCAGCGCGGGCTCCATTTCGACAAGCTGGGCGCGGTCCAGACCCTCGCCGCCCAGGAAGTCGTTCATCATATGGTTGATATCCAGTTTGATCCGCATATCCCTCTCCCTTTCGCCTGAAACCATTTGGCATAGTATACCGCATTTGTGTTAAATCCGTGGCATTGCTTCCATCTATTGCATTTGATTTTGTATGTGTCTGTATGGGATAATTTCATCAGATCCAGGTGCGCGAGAATAGGATGGAAGCGGAGGTGGCAATCATGCGCAAGTCGCTTTGGACGGCCGCGTCGGCGCTGGTCCTGTCGCTTGTGTTCACGCTGTCCGACGGCCTGTCCTCCTGGTTTTCGCATTCCGTATCGCTGCCGATGGCGGGGTTGATCGCAAAAGCCGCTTCGCTGGTCCGCTGGCCGGTCGGCGAGGTGTTGATTGTCGTCGGTGCGCCGCTTCTCGTGCTGCTCCTCCTATGGGCTGCGATCCGCAGAAAACCGCCAAGGGGGGCCGCCCTGGCGCTGTCGGTCGTATTCTTGCTGTATGTGATTCTGTGGGTTCCGCTCTGCCATGTTCCGGCAAAGGCGGTGGAGCCCTACGAGTCGTGGCGGCTGATCAAGCTGGCGCGGCTGATGGGACAGCAGGCGGACGCGCTCAGAGCCGATGCCGCGAAGGTGGATCAGCCCCCCGACGGCGTGCTCCACCAGGCGCGGGACCTGATCGCAGACCTCAATCTGAGCAACCAAACCCTGACCAAGCCGAAGTTTTCGCACTTCCCGCAGATCCTGCGCACACTCAAGATCGCCGGACTGTACGCGCCGTGGACCGGCGAGACGATCGTCAGCCCCAACGAGCCGGACTTCACGCTGCCCTTTCTCGCCGCCCATGAACTGGCACACGCCGCCGGCGTCGCCCGGGAGGATGAGGCCAACTACGCCGCCTACAAGGCGTGCATGGCGGGTGACGCGCGCTTCCAGTACGCGGCAACGATCTACGCGCTGCGCTACTCGATGGATGCGCTCCGGGGCATCGACATCGACGAGTGGTTTGAGCTTCGCGGCGAGCTTTCCGAAGGCGTGCGCAGCGACTTTGGCCGCATCGACGACATGGGCGACGCATCCGGCGGCTTCGCGGCGTTTACCGACCGCGCGGCGGAGGCGTTTTTACAGCTGAGCGGCCAGCCCGCGGGGCTTTCCAGCTACACGGGCGTGGTCAACTTCCTTTTAGCCGACGTTTCGATCGTAGATAATCCTCAGACCCTTCAGCGTGAGGATGCCATCCAGTACATCGATTGAATCCGTCTCATCGGCGACCAGCAGCGCCAGGCCGCCTGTTGCGATGACCTTGGCGTTTGGCGCCTTCAGTTCCTCCCGAAACTTCTTGACCAGGTACGTCACCTGCCCCACATAGCCGTACACGATGCCCGCCTGCAGGTTGGTGATGGTGTTGCGGCCGATCGCGTTCTCCGGCTTCACAAGCTCAAACCGGGGGAGCTTCGCGGCGTGCTCCGTCAGCGCCTCCGCGGCCAGCTTGAGGCCGGGGCAGATCGCGCCGCCCAGAAATTCGCCCTTGGCCGACAGCGCGCCGAAAGTGGTGGCGGTGCCAAAGTCGATGGTGATGCAGGGGCCGCCGTAGAGCGTATAGGCCGCGACGGCGTTCGCGATGCGGTCGCTGCCCAGCTCCCGGGGGTTGTCGTACTTGATGTTGATGCCGGTCTTGATGCCCGGCCCGACGGTCATCGGCTCCATGCCGAAGTAGTTGCGGCACATGTGCTCCAGCGTATAGTCGACCGTGGGCACCACCGACGACATGATGATGCCCTCGACCTTTTTCATGCTGACGCCGTTGTGGGCGAAGAGGTTCACCATCAGGATTCCGTACTCGTCGGAGGTCATCTGCCGGTTGGTGGCGACGCGAAAATAGGCGGCCATGTCCTCCCCGTCAAACAAAGCCGCCTTGATGTTGGTATTGCCTACGTCCAGGGTCAGGATCATGAAAAACGCTCCTATTCGTGCTTTCGTTCGACCTTCCACAGCGCCATCACGA
>JAEZHK010000111.1 GCA_023416655.1 Bacillota bacterium | reverse complement strand
GAGCCGTCCGGCACGACGCCGGGGAACCAGCCCAGGTTGCCGCTCTCGGCGGAAGCGCCCGCCGGATAGTTCTGGAAGTAGCCGTTGCAGGTGGCGTCATACAGCATCGCCGCAACGCCCGCGCCCAAGTGGGAGCCCGCCTCGTACCAGGTGAAGGTCGCCCACTGCGGGGAGGAGCCTTCCACGATCAGCTTGACCCAGTAGTCGGTCATCGCGATGGCTTCGGGGCTGTCCAGCTTGCAGACGAGCTTGCCGTCTTCGATGGCGAAGTCCTTGGCGCCCCAGGTGGAGAACAGGGTCATGTAGCCCGGGTGGATGGTCGCCCAGTTGCGGGTGCCGCGCACCGCGATGCCGTAGGAACCGGCGCCGCTCCAATCCTTGAGGCTCTTGGAGAGCTCGAGGAGTTCGGAGGTGGTGGTGGGCAGCTTGATGCCCTTCTCGTCGAAGTACTTCTTGTTGTAGGCGATGTTGTTGAGCTCGTAGCCCATCGGGAGCGCCCACTGGGAGCCGCCGCCCACCGGGTGGCCCGCCACGCAGTCCCACGCCAGGGTGCCGACGACGCCGGGGTAGAAGTCCGCGAAGTTGTAGGTGGCTTCGGTCTGGGCCGGGTCATTGAAGTACTTCTCCAGCGGCTCCATGTAGCCGGCGGAAGCGTACTCCCAGACCTGATAGGCGCCGGTCATGAAGATGTCCGGCTCGCCGCTCTTGGAGGAAAGGGCGATGTTCAGCTTGTCGAAGTAGTTCTCTTCGGGGGTCACAGAGAATTCCACGTCGATGCCCGTCAGCTTCTTAAAGTCGTCCAGCTTGCCGTATTCGGTGACGGCCTTCTGGTAGTTGTGCTGGTTGAACATTACCTGAATCTTGGAGCCCGAGTAGGCCTGCCAGTTGACCTTGGAGGCCTCGGCCGACGCGACGGACACGAACATCGTGGCCATCAGGGTCAGCGCCAGAACCAACGCGAAATACTTCTTCATGAAAAGATTTCCTCCTCGTCTATTTGCTGAAGGGGGGCGATCATGGGCGCCGAGCCTGCCGGATGGACGCTATCCCTCCTTTGTTTCCGGCCTGGATTGGCCGCCTGCCCTATTGCGCTTCCCAGCACAACAATTTACAATTTCACAATATTTTATATCGATATTTTTGTACGGATTCGAAGTAGTGCCGGATCGGCCAGGTTTTGGAAAGCACGTTTTCATTATCGGCCAATGAGATTGTTTCCCGCGAACTTTTATGGTTATTCCGCTCTAATAAACCGGGATTATCGAAAGTATTCGTTTCTTTTGTAAATGTCTTTGCCATAAGAGTAATCGATAAAACGCTTTTTGTCAATCTCCATTCCATTTCAATTATATGCATAATTATTTGGGCTAATCTCACTATACATTGAATTGTTTTTAAGCGTTGCAAGTACAATTTTCGTGTGATATACTGTGGAGGACGCGTTTGTCTCCCCTACTTTAAGCGTATCCTTCGAAGATGGGAAGGGTCTCCTTGCAGAAAGCCACCACAGCCGAGCTCAAAAAGACCAACACAAAAAACGTGTTGGAGTTCATCTATGGGCACAAAAAGACGTCGAAACTGGAGATCGCCAGCGGGCTGGACCTGAGCCGCCCCACCGTCAGCCAGATCGTGCGCGAGCTGATGGACCAGGGCCTGATCGCCCAGAAGGGCAGCTTTGAATCCACCGGCGGGCGCAAGGCGGAGGCGCTTGTGTTCCTGCCGCGCGCGCACGTCGCGGTGGGCGTGGAACTCCTGAAGGAGAGCTTTGAAATTGTCGCCATCGACCTCTACGGCGAGATCATCCAATCGGACATCCAGATGCTGCCCTTTTCCAACACGCCCGGCTACGTGCGCGCGGTGTGCGAATCGTTGGACCGCTTCATCGAAACCCTCCCGGTCGAGGCCTCCCGCGTACTGGGCATCAACTTCGTGCTGCAGGGCCTGATCTCGTCGGACGGCTCGCTGGTCACCTACGGCAAGATTCTGGACTGTACCGGCATGTCGATCAGCCAGTTCAAGCCCTACCTGAAAACCCCTTGCGTCATGGTGCACGACGGCGAGGCCGCCGCGACGGTAGAACTGTGGTTCTCGCCGGACATCATCAACGCGATCTTCGTACACATCCGCTACAACATGAGCGGCGCGCTGATCATCGGCGGCAAGTTCTTAAAAGGCAACGAACTCAAAAGCGGCGTGTTCGAGCACATGACCATCGTGCCGGACGGTAGGCCCTGCTACTGCGGAAAGCAGGGCTGCGTCGATACCTACTGCACGCTGAACGCGCTGCTCAGGCCGGGCGAGACGGTCTACAAGTTCTTCGCGGCGCTGCGCGCCGGTCAGGCGGACGAGGTGGATCGCTGGGGCGAATACCTGGACTACCTCGCCACCGCAATCGACAACCTCCACATGATGATGGATTACGAAGTGATATTGGGCGGCATTCTGGGCCGCTTTCTGGTGCAATCGGACATCGACACGCTCCACCGGCTCATCGCGGCGCGCACCGCCTTCCCCACCGAGCGCTGCTTTATCCGGATCGGCGCCACCGCCAAGATCCCCATCGCAACCGGCGCGGCGCTGCCGCTCATCATCCACTATTTGGGCTTCCAGTCCCGAGGACAGGGCGTTTCATAGGCGTCAAAACCTCCTTCGGATGTTTTGACGCGAAGGAAGAAACTGCGCGCGCCTGAAACTCTACGGAATTTCCGGGCGGCGCGCTGACTTATTGAATTTTTTCTTCCACCAGTGTCCGCACTGGTTACAGAAAACGTTTCCGGCGCGCGGGTCGCCGGAAACGATGAGGGCAGCACCCATGTTTGTCAAAAGGCATAGTTCTGTGGACGTGCAAACCATGAAAGCAGTACGTGGATATGCTATAAGAATACGCGCGGGCAAATGCCCGCGCGTATTCTTGCATAAATATACCAAGTTGATTGAGCCGTGAGCGGGGCTAGAGGCGCTCGACGGTGCCCTCTTCCAGTGACTTGCGCACCGCCAGCACGATTTTCATCACGTCCCGGCTCTCCTCGGGGGTGACCGGCGCGGGCGACCCGGTCCGGATCGCGTCCAGGAAGCCGCCGATCTCGCCGGCGAACATGTCCTTCTGTTCGGCGGAGAGCCCCACCACTTCCTCGCTGCCGGCGGGGTAGAAATTGAAGTCAAAGCCGCGTCCGCCGTCCTTGATGTTGTGGCCCGCGGTCAGGGCGTAGCACAGCGTGCCCTTGTCGCCGCAGCCGCGGAACTCGATGGAGAACGGGAAGCTGCCGGTCATGGAAATGGAGGTCTCGACGACCGCCTTCGCGCCGCCCGCCCAATTGAGGCAGGTGACCAGGTGATCCCAGCAGCCGGTGGGACTCTTCCAGCCCGAGGCGTAGACCGTTTCGGGCATCCCGAAGAGCGTATACAAATAGTCGATGTCGTGCACGTTCATGTCGTAAAGCCCGCCACCGCTGGCCTCCGGCTGCAAGCGCCATTGAGACCACAGTGGCGCCTGCGCCAGGCGTTTTTCATAGATCATGCGAACCGGGCCGAGCTTGCCCTGGTCCACAAAATCCTTGATGACCATAAATTCCGGCCACCAGCGCGCCACCTGCGCGGCCATGAAGCGTACGCCGTTTTTCTCGCAGGCAGAGATCATGCGCTCAAGAGACTCCATCTCCAGCGTGACCGGCTTTTCGCACAGCACGTGGCAGCCCGCGTTCGCAGCCTCCAAAACAAACGCCTCGTGGGTGTCGGTGGGCGTACACACGTCCACCACGTCAATCTTTTCGTGCTTCATCGCATCCTGAAGCGTGGTATACGCGCGGCAGCCCTCCCCCGCCGCTTCGAGGCCCTTTTGATTGCTGGCCTCGCTCCGGTTGATCACCGCGACCACCTTCGCGCCTTCAAGGCCCTTGATCGCCGCGATGTGCGCAAGGCCGATGTAGCCGGTTCCGGCGACGGCAATGTTCATCACAAAACCTCCTTACGGTTGGATGGAGAATATCGTGTCCAGTGACAGGCGGGCGTTTCGGATGGACTGGTAGGGGAACGCCTTATAGTTGGGCAGGAATTCCACGGTGATGTAGTCGTCGTAGCCGACGGAGCGGAGGGCACGCATCACGGCGGTATAGTCCACGTCGCCCGCGAGCAGGTCGACGAACGCGCCCAGCCCCGCCTGATCGGCCCTGTAATCGCAGAAGTGCAGCTTCTTGATCCGGCTTCCGAGGATCTCAATCCACTGCTCCGGATAGCCGACGTAGACGATGTTGCCCACGTCAAAGTAAGCGCCGACGAAAGGCGAGCCGATCTCGTCGAGGAAGCGGCGCATCTCAATGGGCGAGAGGAGGAACTTGTTCCACACGTTCTCCACGGCAATTTGGACCCCCGCACCCTCGGCATACGGCGCGAGCCGCGACAGCGCGCGCTGCGCGTTTTCGTAGGCGCGGTCATAGCGCACAACCCCTTCGGCGAACGGCGCGCCCACCCAGCCGGGGACGACGAGCACCGCGTCTGCCCCGAAGGCAGCGGCGCAGTCGATCTGCTTTTTGACGATGTCGGAGGCGGCCTGCACCGCTTTCGGGTCATCCGAGGCCATGTTGTGGCTCCAAAGGTTCCACGCGCCCACCGACGGAATCTCAAGGCCCAGGTCAATGACGATCCGGCGGATCTCGTTAAGCTTCGCCTCTGTCGCCGCCATGTTCAAAGACCCCGCATCGGTCAGGACCAGTTCCACGCCGTCGTACCCGGCGTTTTGGGCTTCCTGCGCGGCCTCCCGGATGTCCACGTCCTGCGCGAAACTGAAGAAACTGACGCCCTTTTTCATCGTCGCCCTCCCGTTACTTGCGCCTGGTCAGGTTCTGAATGTTCGAGAGCACCACGGCCAGCACGATGATCGCGCCGGTGATGACGATCTTGATGTACGCGTCCACGCCCAGGATGTCGAGGGCGTTACTGATGATCCCGATCAGGAGGCACCCAAGGAACGCGCCCAGCACCGTGCCCCGGCCACCCTCAAACGTCACGCCGCCGATGACCGCGGCCACCAGCGCGTTCAGCTCGTACCCGGCGCCCGCGTTGGCGGTGATGGCGTTGAGGCGCGCCGCGAAGATCAACCCCGCGATGGACACGATCGCGCCGGAGATGCCGTAGGAGATGATCTTGTACAGATCCACGTTGATACCCGACAGGTACGCGTTCTTCTCGTTGCCGCCGATGGCGACGATCCTGCGGCCAAAGCGCGTGCGCTCCAGGAGGAAGTAGACCATCAGGCAAACGATGATCATGAAGATGACCATCAGCGGCAGAAAGCCCGCCAACTTGATCGTGCGCATGAAGTCCAGCCGGTTCTGGAACTGTAAAAACGATCCGCCCGCGATGAGCAGCGAGATTCCGTAGAAGATCTGGCTGGTGCCCAGCGTGATGATCAGCGGCATGCAGCGGGATTTGGCGATGATCGCGCCGTTGAAAAGGCCCGAAAGAATCGAAATGCCGACGCCCGCCAGGAGCGCCACGGCCATGTTGCCGCCGTTCTTCAGAACCGTCGCCACTACGACGGCGGAGAGCGTCATCATGCTGCCGATGGAAAGGTCGATGCCGCCGCTGATGAGCAGCATGGACATCGCCATCGTCAATACGCCCAGCACGGAAATCTGCTGGAAGATGGCGATGACGTTGTTCAGGGTAATGAACTTGGGGTTGATGATGCCCACCACCGCGGCCAGCGCGATGATGACCACGCCCAAGAGTAGCCGCTGGTCCAGCTTGCGCGCCTTATTCATTGCCCTCTACCCCCAGCGCTTCTTTGATGATGGTCTGTTCGTTGATGGCCTCGCCCGTCAGTTCGCACTTGATCGCGCCGTCGCGCACCACCAGTACGCGGTCGCTCATGGAGATCAGTTCCGGCATGTCTGAGGAGATCATCAGGATCGCGTGCCCCGCCTTCGCCAACTCGGTCATCTGCTTGTAGAATTCGGCCTTGGCGTTGACGTCGATGCCTCGGGTCGGCTCATCGAAGATGTAGAACGACTGGCGGGCGTACAGCCATTTGCCCAGAACCACCTTCTGCTGGTTGCCGCCGGAGAGGTTCACGACCTCCTGAAGGAGCGAGGGCGTCTTGACCCGAAGGCCCTCCACCACCGGCTTGACCTTCGGCGCGAGCTTTCGGAAGTTGTAGTAGACGCCGGGCTTCATCGACTGCAGCCCGACCATCAGCGTATTTTCCAGCACGCTGGCGGAGAGGTTCAGGCCCAGCCGCTGCCGATCCTCGGTGATGTGCGCGAGCCCGGCACGGATGCCGTCCCGCGGGGATTTGAGCGCGAGCTTCTTCCCATGGACCACCACCTCGCCAGCGTACCGCCTGTCCGCGCCCGAAATCGCGCGGGCGATCTCGGTGCGGCCGGAGCCGACCATGCCGAACATGCCCAGGATCTCGCCCTTGCGCACGTCGAAGCTGACCGAGGGGGATTCACGTGTGAGCCTAAGGCCCCTGACCTCCACCGCGGGCTCCCCGATGGGGCAGCGCTCGCGCTGGTAGAACATGTCCACCGGGCGGCCAACCATGTCGGACGTGATGTCGCTTAATGAGCAGCCGCGCGCGGAATTATCGTAGGTGCGGACGACCGAACCGTCCCGGATGACGGTGATGCGGTCGGCGATCCGGACGACCTCTTTCAAAAAGTGTGAAATATAGATGATGCTGATGCCCCGCTCGCTCATGGAGCGCACGAGGCTTAATACCTTGTTCGCGTCCTCCACGTTGAACATGGAGGTGGGTTCGTCCATGATCAGGATGCGGGAGCGGTTCATCAGCGCCTTTAATATCTTGACAAACTGCTGGTTGGACACCGACATGTTCTCGATGGTCTGAAGCGGGTCGATGTCGATGTGGTACTGGTCCATGAGGCTTTTGACCTCGCGCAGCATGCCCCCAAAGTCGGAGACGAAGCCAAAAAGCGTCTTCTCCTTGCCGACGAACACGTTTTCCACCGCGTTCATCGTGGGCACGAGGTCGTTTTCCTGGTAGACGATTTCGATCCCGAGCCGGCTGGAGAGCGAAGGCGTCAGTTCCCTGTACTCCCGGCCGTCGATCAGAATCGAACCTTGGGTGGGCGCGTGGGCGCCGGAAAGGATCTTCATGAGCGTCGACTTGCCCGCGCCGTTCTCCCCGACGAGGCAGTGCACTTCGCCCTTGTAGACGTCAAAGCTCAGATCGCTGAGCGCGCGCACGCCCGGAAATTCCTTGACGATGCCCCGCATTTCGATGACGGGCTGATCCGGGCGGACCGAAGGACCGCATGTCATAGGCAACCCCCCATTCGATTCAAAATGCAGGGAAAACCGGTCGTTTTCATGCAGAGGGCCGTGCCCCGCAAAGCGGGGCAC
>JAEZHK010000151.1 GCA_023416655.1 Bacillota bacterium | reverse complement strand
AGGTGGCCCCGAGCAACGCAACAGCTTCCCCAAACGCGAAGGCATCCCGGAGCGCCGCGACAGCTTCCCCAAACGTGACGGAGGCCCCGAGCAACGCAACAGCTTCCCCAAGCGCGAAGGCAGCCCGGAACGCCGCGACAGCTTCCCCAGGCGCGAAGGCGGACAGGGCTTCTCCGGACCGGGCCGCCCCTACGCCAAGCCAAACCGCCCGGACGCGCGACCCGCAGGCCAGTATAACCGCCCCGACGCGGCCACGCCGCCCAGGGCTGTATTCGATAAAACCGCCGACAAGCCCGAACCGCCCAAGGCGTCGTTTGATCCGGAGCGCGTAAAGCAGGCCCCAACCGGAGCGACGGTTGACACGGCGGACACAAAGCCCAATCCGCCCAAAGCGACGTATGATCCGGCAGGCGACAAGCTCGATCGGCCCGAAGCGGCGTCCGGTTCACAGGAATCCGCCCGGCCCGGCGCGACGCCCGGCCGTCTCCCCTACGCCCCCTCAAAGCCCGGTTTTGGCCGAGCCAGGCCGGGGTTTGACCGCGCAAAACCGGGGTTCGGCCACGCCAAGCCGGGGTTTGACCGCGCGAAGCCGGGATTCGGCCGCGCGAAGCCGGGGTTCGGTCGTGCAAAGGCCGCACCCGCTGAAAAGAAGCCTATTCGTCCCGCCGGGCCGGACGCGCGGCGCATCGCCCTCAACGCGCTCTTGGACGTGACGGCCTCCGGGGCTTACTCCACGCTGGCGCTGGACGAGCATCTCCGCAAGAGCCGCATCGATCCCGCGGACAAGCGGCTGGCCACCAGCATCTTCTACACCGCGCTTGAAAACCGGCTGAAGATCGCCCACGCGCTGAAGCAGTTCGTGGATCACATGCCCGATCGGGAGATCGAGTGCGTGCTGCATATCGCGGCGGCGCAGCTGCTTATGATGGACAAGATCCCCGACTACGCGGTGGTGGACGCCGCGGCGGAGCAGGCCCGCGCGCTGAACCGTGAGCCCTACGTCGCGCTGGTCAACGGCGCGCTGCGCACGCTCATCCGGGCGCGGGACGCGGACGAAATCCGCTGGCCCGACCGGAGCGACCCGCTCACCTACCTCTCCGTCATGCACTCGCTGCCCACGGCCCTGGCCGCCCGGCTGATTTCTGACTACGGCCTCGAGGAGGCGGAGCGCATCATTGCCTACCGCCCGGAGGTGCGCACCGAGACCGTGCGCCCCAACCTCACGCGGATGGACGGCAGCGCCTTCGAAGCCTATGGGCGCGAGCACGGCTGGAATATCGAAAAGGCGACCGCCCCGAACGCGTGGCGGCTCTTTAGGCCCGGCGACCTGAGCGGCGACCCGGACTTCAAGGCGGGCCTCTTCACCGTACAAGGCGAGGGATCGATGCTGGCGGCCTACGCGCTGGAGCCGAAGCGGGCCGGCAATTATCTGGACGCCTGCGCAGCGCCCGGCGGCAAGTCCGCGCTGATCGCGGAAATCATGCAGCAGACGGGCCGCGTACAATCCTGGGACGTGCACGAGCACCGCGTCGAGCTGATCCAGAACACCAAGAAGCGGCTGAAGCTGGACAACCTGCGCCCCGCGCACCGGGACGCGGCGGTCCCCCGCGAAGACCTGAACGCCTCCTTCGACGGCGTTTTGATCGACGCGCCCTGCTCCGGCCTCGGCGTCATGCACGACAAGCCCGACATCAAGTACCGCGTGACCGAGAAGGACCTCGATTCACTGGTCGAACTGCAAAAGAGGATTCTCGACGCCTGCGCGCCCTACGTCGCGCCGGGCGGGCTATTGGTCTACGCCACCTGCACGATTTTGAAGGACGAGAACGAGCGCCAGGTGCGCGAATTTTTGATGCGGCACCCGGAGTTTGAGCCGGAGCGGAGCGCGGCGTACCTGCCGGAAACGCTAAAGCCGCTGTGCCTGGACGGCATGGTGCAGCTGCAGGGCTATGCCTGGAACGCGGAGGGCTTCTTCATCGCGCGGCTGCGAAGGGTCAGGCCATGACGGAGCTACTTTCGCTTTCGCCCGAGGAACTGGCGGCGTTTGTCAAGGCGCAGGGCCTTCCCTCCTTCCGCGCCAAACAGCTGCACGAGTGGCTCGTCCGCGGCGAGGACTTCCCCGCCATGACCAACCTGCCGGAGGCCTTGCGCGGAAAACTCTCCGCCGTCGCGCTGGCGCAGCCGGTCGCAATCGAAACGTCTGTCCGCTCGCGCGTGGACGACACGGAGAAGCTGCTCTACCGGCTCGCGGACGGCAACCTCATTGAGGGCGTTTTGATGCGTTACCGCCACGGCGACACGCTGTGCGTGTCCACGCAGGTGGGCTGCCGAATGGGCTGCGCGTTCTGCGCGTCGACGCTGGGCGGCCTCGTCCGGAACCTCACCCCCGGTGAAATGCTGGGTCAGATCGTGGCGGTCGATAAAATGCTCCGCCCGGAGGAACGCCGCGTACACAACGTGGTCCTGATGGGGAGCGGAGAGCCGCTGGACAATTACGAGAACGTGGTCAAATTCCTGCGCCTCGCCATCGACGAGCGCGGGCTGAACCTCTCCGCGCGGGGGATCTCCCTCTCCACCTGCGGGCTGGTGCCCGCAATGCGGCGCTTCGCGGACGAGGGCCTCCAGGTGACGCTGTCGGTTTCGCTGCACGCGCCCGACGATGAGACGAGAAAGCAGCTCATGCCGGTGGCGAACGCGTATTCCATCGATGAAATCCTCGCCGCCTGCCGCTATTACATCGAAAAGACCGGCCGCCGCGTGATCTTCGAATACGCGCTGGCGGGCGGCGTCAACTGCGAAATCAGCCACGCGGAACTTCTCGCAAAAAAGCTTCGCGGCATGCAGTGCCACGTCAACCTGATCCCGCTGAACCACGTTCAGGAGAGCGCGCTCAAAGCGCCGCCCCCCGGCGCGGTGGAGGCGTTTTTGAAAAGGCTTGAGGAAAGGCACATCTCCGCGACCAGGCGGCGCGAGATGGGCGACGACATCGAAGGCGCGTGCGGACAGCTGAGAAGGCGCGTACTGAGTACCAGAGAAGAACATTGAGACTTCCGAGAGGAGGTGAATGTCCGTGAAGGCCTACGCGGCGACCCATGTGGGCAAGGTCCGCCAGATCAACGAAGATGCCTATTACCTGCCTGAGGACGGCGAGCGCTTCGCCGCGGTCGCCGACGGTATGGGCGGACATCAGGCGGGCGAGGTGGCCAGCGCCATCGCCATCCGCGAATTCACCGACGAGATCCGCGGAAAGGAACCCAACGAAGAGGTTTTAAAGCACGCCGTGCGCCGCGCCAACCACGCCATCTATGAAGAGGGCGCGCGGGACCCGTACAAGCGCGGCATGGGCACCACGCTGACGGCGCTTTGGTACGACGAGGACAACGTCTACCTGACCCACGTGGGCGACAGCCGGGCATACCTTCTCAGGAACCGGGCGCTGATGCAGCTCTCGAACGACCACTCGCTCGTGGGCGAGCTGGTCGCGCTGGGCGAAATCACGCCGGAGCAGGCGCTCATCCACCCGCAGCGCAACTTCATCACCCGCGCGCTGGGCACCGGCAGGCGCACCGAGCCGGACATCTTGCACCTGGATTTCCAGCCGGGCGACGCGTGGCTCCTCTGCTCCGACGGGCTGACCAACCACATGCGCGCCGCGGAAATCGCGGCGGTGCTGCTCCGGTCTGGCCCCTGGCCCGACAAGCTGCAGGCGCTGATCGACACGGCGCTTCGGCGCGGCGGGCGCGACAACATCACGGCGGTGGCCGTCCTGAAGGAGGCCGCCAAATGAACGAACGCATCCTATCAGGGCGGTACGTCCTGAACGAAATCATCGGCACCGGCGGCATGGCGGTGGTCTACCGGGCGTGGGACCGGGTGGAACTGCGCGAGGTGGCCGTCAAGGTGCTTAGAAGCGAATACTCCGCCGACGAGGATTTCATCCGCCGCTTCAACAACGAGGCGCGGGCCGCCGCGCAGATGTCCCACCCCAACATCGTCGGCATGTACGACGTGGGCCAGGACGGCGACGCCCGTTACATCGTCATGGAATACGTCAAGGGGCGCACACTAAAGGAGGTCATCCGCCAGAGCGGGCGGCTGAAGCCGCAGCGCGCGGTGCAGATGACGCTGCGCATCCTGGCCGCGGTGGACCACGCCCACAAGAGCCACATCGTGCACCGGGACATCAAGCCCCAGAACATCCTGGTGGACGGCGAGGGCAACGTCAAGGTGGCGGACTTCGGCATCGCGCGGGCAACCAACTCCTCCACCCAGACCTACACGGATTCCAACAACGTGCTGGGCAGCGTGCACTACTTCTCCCCCGAGCAGGCCTCCGGCCAGGTGGCGGATGAGAAGAGCGATTTGTACTCGGTGGGCATTGTGCTCTACGAGATGGTGACAGGCCAGGTGCCCTTTGACGGCGAGACGGCGGTCTCCGTAGCGCTCAAGCATGTGCAGGAGCCGCCCAAGAGCACCCGCCTTACCGAGCCCACGATCTCCAAGGGCCTGGACGAAGTGATTTTGAAGTCGCTGGACAAGGAGGCCTCCCGCCGCTATCAGACCGCCGCCGACATGGCCGGCGATTTGAAGCGGGCCGTCAAGACCCCGAAGGGCGGCTTCGTCACCACCCAGCAGGATTCCGCCTCCCGCGCCGATCGCCGCAAAAAGCGCCAGCTGGTGGGCAAGAAGTTTAAAAAGTACTTCATCGTCGCCGCGGCGCTGGTGCTGGCGGGGCTCGTAGCCTACTTCGGCTGGATGCTCTACCACACGCTCTTCGCCCGGGTGCAGGTGCCCAACCTCGTCATGCTGGACCTTGAGACCGCGGTGGACGACCTGGACGCGCTGGGCCTGAAGTCGGTCATTGAGAAGCAGCACCACGACGAGATCGGCATGGGCATCATCATCGCCCAGTATCCGGAATCGGGGAGCGCGGTGTGGCCGGGCAGCAACGTGCAATTGACGATGAGCCTTGGCAAGGAAAAGCTGATGATGCCAAAGCTGCTGGAACTCTCCCGCTCCGCTGCGGTGAACCTGATCGAGGAGAACGACCTGGTGCTGGGCGAAGTGCGGCTGGTGATCTCCCAGTCGCCGCCCGGAACCGTGGTCGACCAGACGCCCCCGGTCAACCAGTGGGTGAAGCCGGGCGACCTCGTAAACCTCACCATCAGCGGCGAGAGCGCGCCGATGATCGAGCTGACCGGATACACGCTGGAGGAAGCCAAGTCTTTCCTGATCAGCGCGGGCTTCGCGGTGGGCAAGGTCACCGAGGCGGACAGCGACGAAAAAGAGGGCACGGTGATCGCGCAGAGCATCCCGCCCGAGGTGCCGTCGCTCCTCTCCTCGCCGGTGGACCTGACCATCAGCCGCGTGACCGTTAAGATCTACCGGGCGGCTACGTCCATCAGCATCGTGGTGCCCTCCGAGGGCGCGAACGTTCACTGCACCGTGGAGGAATCTTCCGGCGAGCGCACCGTCTACCAGCAGGCGCTCGGTGCGGGCGAGCACGCCATCAAACTGACGCTGGAATCCCAGGAAGCCGGCGCGCACACGGTGCGCGTCTACATCAACGACGAACTGGCCGCGGAAAAGGATTTGATCTTCGAGTGACGGCTCCTCTGGAAGGGCTTATAACCAAGGGCGTGGGCGGGTTCTACACGGCGGTGGCCCCCGACGGGAACGCCCACACGCTGCGCGCGCAGGGAAAGCTGCGCCGTCAGAAACTGACGCCCATGGTGGGCGACCACGTAATATTCCAGCTGGGCGCGGAGGGTGAGGACGGCTGGCTCCTGGCCATCCTGCCCCGGAAAAACAGTCTCACGCGCCCGCCGGTGGCGAACATCGACCTTGCGCTCCTCGTGGTGGCCGCCGCTTCCCCGGAGGCGGATCTGCTGCTCTTGGACCGGATGCTGCTGTACGCGCGGCAGGCGGGGATCAAGCCGGTCGTCGCGGTCAACAAGTTTGACCTCGACCCCAAGACGGCGGAGGCGATCCAGTGCGCCTACGAAACCGCGGCGGACGGCGCGTTCCTGGTCTCCGCTCAGACGGGCGAGGGCGTCGAGGCGCTCCGGGAGGCGCTCTCCGGCAGCGTACACGCGCTGGCGGGGCAGTCGGGCGCGGGCAAGTCCACGCTGATCAACCAGCTGTACGGCCTGAAGCTCGTCACCGGGCAGGTTTCCCGGATGGAGCGCGGCAAGCACACCACCCGCCACTCGGAATTGATCCGGCTGCCCGGCGGTGGCATGGTGCTGGACACGCCCGGCTTCAGCCTGCTGGAAAGCCAGCTGATCGAGCCGATCCATCTGAAGGAATCCTACCCCGAGTTTGCGCCTTACGAGGGCGATTGCCGCTTCAACCCCTGCGCGCATGTGTCTGAACCCGGCTGCGCGGTGCGCTCGGCCGTGGGCGTCGCAATCGACCCCGGAAGGCACGAGCGCTACAAGCTACTCTTCGATGAAATGACGCAAAGGTGGAAGGATCGCTATGATTAAATTCGCCGCATCGATTTTGTCCGCGGACTTTTTAAAGCTGGGCGCGGAGATCGACCGCGCCGCCGACGCGGGCGCCGACTGGCTGCACTTCGACGTGATGGATGGCATGTTCGTGCCCAACATCTCCTTCGGCCCGACGGTGCTGGAAGCCGCGGTGCGTTCCGGCCGCCTGCCTTGCGACGTGCACCTGATGATCGAAGCCCCGGAGCGCTACATTGAAACCTTCGCCAAAGCGGGCGCGCGGGTCATCACCGTCCACGCCGAGGCCACGAACCACCTGCACCGCGCGCTCCGGCAGATCCGGGACTGCGGCTGCCTCGCGGGCGTGTCGCTCAACCCGGCCACTTCGCCCGAATGCCTCAAATATGTGCTGGGCGACTTCGATCTGGCGCTGGTCATGACGGTCAACCCCGGCTTCGGCGGGCAGAAGCTGATCCCCGCGGCGCTCAACAAGGTGGGCGACATCCGCCGCATGCTCGAGCTGGCGGGCGTCAAGGCGGAGATCGAAGTGGACGGCGGCGTGGACCTCGCAACCGCCCCCCGCCTCATCAGCCAGGGCGCGACCGTGCTGGTGGCGGGCTCCGCGCTGTTCGGCTCGCCCGACGCGGCCGGCTTCGTCCGCGGCATCAAGGCACTGGGACAGGCGTCGATATAATCATGGAAAACGGGGCCGCGCACGCGCGGCCCCGTCCAAACCCTTGGATGCGCCTACCCCATCGCCATCTGCGGCAGGAGCAGGTTGTTGTAGGAGAACTTCGCCTCCATGTTGGTCTTGAGGGTGGCCATGTACGAACTCAGCTGCTGCATGGAGTTGTCGGTGCTCTGGCCGATGTTGACCAGCTTGACGATGTCTTCCAGCGCCAGGTTGATCTGCTGGTAGAGGTTCTCGTCCAGCACCGAGGCCCCCTTTCCGTACTGGTCCACCAGCACCTCATTGAGCGCATCCGCCGTATACAGGTACATCCGCATGGCTGGCACCACATCGCCCGCGAGGTCCGCGCCCGGCAGGCTGGATGTCTCAAAGGTGCGCAGCGCCATGTTGAGGTCCGACTGGATCTGGCCGGCCAGCACGTTGTAACCGGACTCCAGCCGTTTGGACCGCTGGGTCAGCAGAATGCTGACCACGCTCAGCGCGATCGCAAGCGCTACGAAGACCGCGATGACGGCGTACACCGGGTACAGATTGGACCGGTGCACCGTGTTGCGCGGACGCTTCAATCGAAAAAACCGCATAGTTCATTTCCCTTCTTTATGCATTGCGAGGGGGTGTATATCCATACATATCGACTTGATTTGTAAATATTCTACATATAATCGAAATATTCCTGCCGCCGTTTTAAACATCATGCAAAATAACCTATATACCATGCGCACATATGCATCCGGAATGCATATTTTCGTCAATATGCACAAAACCTCAATTTGTGGAAATTTGCTTCCCACGGTCCGCATCCGCCCTTTCCGGGAGGAATTGCGGCCGTCCGCGAAGAAAATACTAGTGTTTCGACAACCCCGGATGCTGCGCGGGGCCGAATGGTGGGTATAATCCCTTACGGGGCGGAAAGACGAAACTTTTTGGGCTTCTAAAGGGCACGAAGGGGGCAATGCGCATGCGGTTTGACTTACTCCACCCGGCGGATCAGCTGGTCATGCTGATGGGGCGTATTTATCACTACGGAATGACGACAACTTCCGGCGGAAACCTCTCCGTCCGGGACGACAACGGCGACATCTGGATCACGCCCGCGGGCATCGACAAGGCCAACCTGACCCGAAACGACATCATGCAGGTCAAGCCGGACGGCACGCTTCTCGGGCTCCACAAGCCGTCGGTGGAGCTCCCGTTCCACCGGGAGATCTACCGCGCGCGGCCCGATCTCAAGGGCATCGTGCACGCGCACCCGCCGACGCTGGTGGCGTTTTCGCTGGCGCGCAGGATCCCCAACGTCCGCCTGGTGCCCAACGCGGCGCAGGTCTGCGGCGAGGTTGGCATGGCAAAGTACGATGTGCCGGGCAGCCAGCAGCTGGGCCGGAACATTGCGCTGGAATTTGAAAAGGGCCACAATACGGTTCTGCTGGAAAACCACGGGGTGGTCTGCGGCGGCAAAGATGTGTTCCGCGCGTTCATGGCGTTTGAGACGCTGGACTTCTGCGGCCGCCTGGAGATCGACGCCAACAAGCTGGGGAAGACCCGGGCTTTAACGGACGCGCAGATCGCGCTCGACAGCTCGAAGGCCCACCCGCCGCTGGACGCCTTCGTGCCGGGCGTGTTCTCAAGCGAGGAGCGCGCCGCCCGCCGCGACATGTGCCAGCTGATCCACCGGGCCTACGACCAGAAGCTCTTTACCAGCACCCAGGGCACGTTCTCGCTGCGCCTTTCAGACGGGTCGCTGCTCATCACCCCCTACATGAAGGACCGCATGTACCTCGATAACGAGGATCTGGTGCGCATCAAGGGCGGCATGTGCGAAACCGGCAAGACGCCCAGCCGGTCGGCGCTATTGCACGAGCGCATCTACGCCATGCACCCGGAGATCGGCTCGGTAATCATCGCGCACCCGCCGGCCATCATGGCCTTCGCGGTGACCGACGTGCCGTTTGACTCCCGGCTGATCCCGGAGAGCTACATCATGCTCCGCAGCGTGCCGCGCCTGCCCTTCGCATCCAGCACGCTGGACGTCGAAGGCACCGCTGGTGCGTTCTCTCCGTCCGCGCCGGTCATCATCGTGGACAACCAGTGCGCCATCGTGACGGGCGCGACGCTTTTGAACGCCTTCGACCGGCTGGAGGTGCTCGAGTACAGCGCCGCCGCCGTCATCGCCGCCAAAGATCTGGGCGGCATGGTGCACATCAGCCCCGAGGAAATCGAAGCCCTGGAAGTGGCGTTTCACTTGCGTTGAAAATCTGCAAGCGGCTTTTCAACGCGAAAGGAATTGTTTCCGCCGCCAGTATGCGTACTGGCGGCAGAAACGCATTCCCGGCGCGCATGTCGCCGGGAACGATTGGATGGTACGGCGTGGTTTGTTTATCTTGGGCCGACGGTGCATCCGCCGGCCTTTTGGCGCCGTCAAAACCGGTACGCAAAACATCGGGCGCGGGCAGGGCGCATGTGCTATCCTGAAGGCGAAAGGAGTTGGAACGTGGATACGCTAAAACATCTGAATCAGGCCATGCGGTACATCGAGGCGCACCTGATGGACGAGATCGACCCGGAGGCGATCGCGCGCATCGCCTGCTGCTCCGAATACCACTTCCGGCGGATCTTTTCGTTCCTGGCGGGCATGCCCCTCGGCGAATACATCCGCAAGCGGCGGCTGGCGCTGGCGGCGGAGGCGCTCGCCTCCGCGGACGCGAAGGTCGTCGACGTGGCGGTCGCGCTGGGCTACGATTCGGCCGACGCGTTCTCGCGGGCTTTTCAGTCCATGCACGGCGTCGCGCCGTCGCAGATCCGCAAGAATTCCGTGGCGGTCAAAGCGTTTCCGCCAATGACGTTCCAGCTCAAAATTTCGGGAGGGATCGAGATGGACTACCGCATTGTCAAAACGGACGCTTTCAACATCGTGGGCCTCAAAAGACGGATCGAACTGGTCTATAACGGCGTCAACCCGCAGATGGATTCCATGTGGGCGCAGCTTACGCCGGAGGTCATCGCGCGGCTGAAGGCGCTGTCAAACGCCCAGCCTTCGGGCATCCTGTGCGTCTCCGCCAATTTCACGGAAGGGCGCGCGGAGGGCACGCTGCTCGACCAGTACATCGGCGTGGCGACCACCTTTGGCGCGCCCGAAGACTTCGCCGTGCTGCCCGTGCCCGCGCAGACCTGGGCGGTCTTTGCCGCCACCGGCCATTTCCCGGACGCGCTCCAGGACGTATGGGCCAGGATTTACGCGGAATGGTTCCCCTCCTCCGGCTGTGAGGTGACGGGCGGGCCGGAAATCCTCTGGAACGAGGGGCCGGACACCTCAAAGCCCGACTTTAAAAGCGAGATCTGGATCCCCGTCCGGGAGCCGAACAATCCCTGACGGTCCCCGCTGAAAAATGGACGCGCCCGGCGACTTACGCCGGGCGCGTCCGCATGCCTGCTCCTATTTCAACCGGATCTCGTGCGCCTCGTAGCGGTTTTTCTCCCAGCAGTTGAACGCGCGTAGCGTGATTGACTCCGGCAGCGCTTCGATCGCCGTCAATGAACCCTTCTGAATGAACGCACTGCCCTCGGCAAGCGCTGGTTCCGTGCCAAACCCGTCCCCGCCGCCCGCCAAACCCGCGTAGCTGTTTGCGGCACCGTCCTCAATCCGCTTTCCGTCCGCGCCGAGGAATTCAAAGAATACGCCCTCTTGGGTCGCCTCAAACGTCTTGAGGTCGGTGACGGTGTACTCCACCTGATAGTAGACCGCCATGGGCTTCGCTTCAAGCGTCACGTGATCCACCCGGACACCCGCGCCCCGGTATTCCAGCGGCTGGGTGTACTCGACGCGGTCAAGGGACGAATCGGACAGCTTCAGCGTGATGGAAAGCGTACCACTCTCTCTCTCCGCGTCGTCCCTCTGCCAACTTCCGTCCGCGCCCATGATGTAGGGCGTGACGAAGCAGGAAAGCTCAATGTCAAGCTCCGGCAGCTGCTCCTTGCATTCGCCTCTCAGCATGAAGGTCATAATCGCGTCCTCCTCCAAAAGCGCATCCCGACTGTCCGCGAACCAATTCGCCCCCACTTCTGTACCGACTTCCGCGGACAGAAAGCGCGTCCTTCCCTTCGCCTTCGCGTAGTTTTCAATGGTCTCATGGGGGATTTCATACTCAGGAATCAGGTTTCTGATCCGACCCGAAGGATCGCTCCAACCGTCGGTCAGCATCACGCCCGCGTCCTTCGCCCGAACCTCGACGACCACATACGCCTGGTTTCCGTCGTACACCGCCTGTCGCACGGAGAAGTCCGCGTCCTCCAGGTGTCCGCCGGTCTGGGGAATGGCTTCGGCGGACTGCACCAGCTCCGTCGCCTCCGGCAGCACCCGGTTATCGCCTGCGGTCCGCTTGGTCACAAAGTTCATCACGCCCCACCGAACGGCCGCCGCCAGCGCCGCCGCGGCCAACAGAAGGCTCAAAAGCACCGCAACCACCAGCCCGATCCGAAGTTTATTGCGCGCCGCGTTTCCCTCCGGTCGCCTGATACGCCGCAGTGTCCGCCGGATGGCATCCTCAAAGCCCGCGTCCGCAGGCTCGAACATGTTCTGATAGTCCGCCCTCTTCTTCACGGTTCCACCTCCTCGGAGAGCATCGCCCTTAGCAGCGCTCGCGCCTTACGCATGCGCGTTTTCACGGTGCCGGAAGGCAGCCGCAGCATCCGCGCGATTTCGGCCACCTCGTACCCTTCCGTGTAGTGCAGCACGATGGGCAGCCGCAGATTCTCCGGCAATTGCAGCACCGCGCCGCGAAGCTCCGCTTCCGTCCGGGGCGCTTCACGTTCGGGCACCGGATCCACCGGAACCTCCCGCCCGCGCCGCCTCATGACATTCCGACAGACGTTGATCAGGATGCGGATCACCCAGGTCTCAACGTACCGCTCGTCCCGAAGGCTCCCCCGCCTCTCCCAAGCGCGCCGGATGGCCTCCGCCACCGCGTCCTCGCGGTCTGCGCCGGAGGCGAGCATCGTCCGGCTGACCCGGTAGAGCGTCTGGGTCATATCCGTCACGCGCCGCGCAAATTCGTCGCTTGTCATGTCATCCTCCGTTCCCTTTCCGGCCAGTCACCTGTTAGACAAGCGGCGGGATGTTCCGGTTTTTGGATGCAAAAAATCTCCGCCCATAGAAAAGACCGCCTCCCTTGGGAAGCGGCCCGTTTGTTTATGTTCTGTGGGCGACCCGGCCCTTGAGGAACCTCCACCCCTCGCGGAGCACGTCCAAGGGGGAGGCCAGGCACATCATGGACGCCGCGCCCAGAAGGGGAAGCGGTTTCCGGTCGCGGAGGTGCACCATCGTGAGCACCGCGTAGTGGCGGAAGCGGACGAAGCGCCGCTCCTTCGGGGTCAGGCGCGGGAAGAAGCTCTTTTTATACTCGTACAGCGCGTTCTCGCCCTTGATCTTGCCGGGGCCGGAGGAGATGCGCCCCTCACCGTGGTAGTGGGCGGTGGAGTACTGGCCGGGCAGGTAGCCGATTTTGAGGCCCTGCTCAATGGTGCGCATCATCAGGTAGAATTCCTGCGCGGTGGCCGCCCGCTGGAAGCCGCCGATGCGCTTCAGCGCCTCGGCGCGGTAGATGAAGGTTGTGGTGGCGGTCATGTGGCGCATCATGTGGTATTTGAAGAGCGATTCCCGGTCGAAGCCCGGGATGTCCGGGAATTCGCGGTAGTCCATCACCCGGCCCGCGTCGTCCACCAGCTTGTAGTCGGAAAAAGTCATGTCCAGATCGTTTTCAAGCATCAGCTTAAGCTGCGCCTCGATCTTATTGGGCAGGAACTCATCGTCGTCGTCCAAAAACGCCAGGTACTCGCCCCTCGCGGCCTTCACGCCCTCGTTCCGGGCCTCCGAGCCACCCATATTCTGAGGGTTGATGACGGCGCGCACCCGAGGGTCGCCCTCGTACTCCTGAAGGAGCTGCTTTAGCGCCTCGCGTGCGGGCGAGCCGGGCGGGTTGTCGTCCACCACGACGATCTCGATGTTCGGGTACGTCTGATTCAGCGCCGAATCGATCGCGCGCCTCACAAACGACGCGGGGCGCTTGTAGCTGGGGATGATGGTTGAGACCAGTGGATTCATACTGCGGCTCCTTTGTGGTCAACACACCATTTTCAGTGTATTCATCACTCTATTGGTTGACAAATAAGTTGTTTTCGCTTACTTTATCAACCGTTTCAATTTACCACGCTGGCACGAGTAAGTCAAGCGCATGCTATTGCAAACTGCCAGATCCGAGGCATGTAAAGCGCCGTTCAAATCCCGAGCGAGTTCATTGTCACTAAACTTTGGGTCACATAATATTTAACACCCGCGCACCCCCAAAACAATTGACAAACGGGCCCTCGGATGGTTTAATATAAACCGTTTGTTTGTTTAGTGTCCTTAAACTCACCCGAGGGAGGCGGCCCATGAAAATCGGCTCCAAGATCAAGCGGCTGAGGCTCCAGCGGGGGCTGACCCAGGAAGAGCTGGCCGACCGGTGCGAGCTCTCCAAGGGCTTTATTTCCCTGCTCGAGCGCGACCTGACCAGC
>JAEZHK010000143.1 GCA_023416655.1 Bacillota bacterium | reverse complement strand
GAAAGCAGCGTATTGTTGAAGTGGCGGCGGTCATGCTGCACGATGCTCATCTGACGCACGGTCTCGTCCATCAGCAAAAGGCGCTGGCGGGCCAGTTCCCGGTCGGACTGGATTTTTTGATTTTCTTCCCGCAACGCCGCCCCGCGCAAGGTTTTTCTGAGAGAAATGAAGATGGCGAGATAAACGAGCAGCATTAATAATACTAGCAGGAGGAGCGGGACGACATCCTCATCCAGCGTCCGCTCCACATCGTCGCTCGCCATGAAATACCACGCGAAATTCATAAATAGGCTTGCCGCAACGAGAAGGTAGACGCTCCATTGCTCCGCCACCTGACGATACAGAGGACTCAGGCGCTTGCGAAACAGCACAATCGCGGCAGCAAACAGGAGAAAGCGCAGCACCGTGACGGCGTAATTCGGATACGGAAACAGCCCGCAGAGGTAGTAGCTGACAATGACCGTGGCGGCATAGACGTTCATGGCCGTGAGGCAGTTGAACAGCCACTGCAGGAGTTTTTCCTGAAAGAGTGGCTTCACGGCAGCCCCAACAAGGATAAAAAACAGGATGTCCAGCTTTCCCAGCGTCGTATAGTCGTTCCTCAGATAGAAAACGATGTTCAGGGCCAGATCAAAAACCACGATCGCCGCCAGCGTCACCCATCGCACCTGCGGACGGCACTTGGGGCGCGCCAGCGTAAACAGCAGCATGGTAAACATCGCGTTCGTGACGATGGAGCGCAGGATATCGTGAAGATGCATCCTTACGTCTCCCCCAATCGATAGCTCATGTACGCGTTGCGTACCGTGGAAAACTGCTTGCCGGAAACCGGCGCGAAAGCGCCGCCTTTCATGGAAAAGCCCTCCTTGGAGAGCCGCTCCACAAAATGCATGTTGACGACAAAGGCGGCGTGAGGCTGGATAAACCGCCGGTCGCTCAATAGTGGCGCGACGTGCTCCACAAAGCTGCCGGAGATGGTTGAGGTCTCGACCTTTTCGCCGCTTACAAGCGTGTAGATCACGGTATGGCGCATGTATTCGCACAAGACGACTCGATCGGTGGAGAGCGTGCGCAGACCATCCCGCGTCTTGACGGTCACAACGGTTTCCTCACCAAACCCGACTTTTTCCGCCGCCAGATCCATAGCGGCAAAGAACGCCCCTCTGTCCACCGGCTTGAGCAGGTAGTGCAGGGGGTTGACCGAATATGCATCCAGCGCAAAGCCGGGCTCTGTGGTGATATAGATGATCTGCGCATCGGTGCTCGTGCGGCGTATGCCCCGCCCAAGCTCAAGCCCACCGATCATCGGCATGACCATGTCGAGCAAAAATATGTGAAAAGTTTCGGCCTCGCAGGCCGTCAGGAGCGCGTCCGGATGGGAATACTCCCGAATGTCAGCGCTCAGGTTGCGCACGGCCAGATAATCATTGGTGAGTCCAACGACATGCATAAGCTCGGTGTGAATGTCGTCGCAAATGGCGATTCTCAACATGTCGGTTGCCTCTCTGGCGCGATTTAATTTCCTGGTCAGCGGCTTTATGCTGCCAGCATGATTGCCCATGTGCGCCCGAAATGGTCACTTCAATGATGACCCCAGTCTGACAACATTGAACCCGTTGCCCCGAAACAGCGCACCGATAGGGACGTTTCTCAAGCCAAGATGTTGCGGGCGATATTCACAACCGCTCCACCTTAATTTACAAATGGCGTTATTTTATTATATTCGAGTAGACACAGTAATTCAAGAGTGAAGAGACCCCAATTATTTATGATTATATGGAGTACATATATATACGAGGTATCCTTATGGGGCGATGCGGGCAGTGTGGATTGTATCGTTGTGGATTGTCGGAAAATGAACTGGTGGAAACGGATGAAGAGCCCACGCCAGAAACATTGCTGACGATTTTGACAACATATGCAAAAATTCCGATGAGCTCTCGAAAGTCGATGATTTTTTCAGAACTTAGAAACTACCCCAGAAGTGCCAGGTTCAGGCAGAACTTCGCAAAACACCCCAATAGGCACTTGATGCTCTGAGACATTCTTGCTCCTCATCGCAGCTATGGACCGTTCTTTTGTCGCCTTAAGCCAATCGCGTTTTCCCGTTGCCATAACATTAAGCGGTTCACGGCCAAGACTTCTTGTTCCCCTTGACCAAAGTCTGCACCTTTGATATCCTTTTATTGGGCCTACTTTCTGGCAATAAGAGCAGAACATTGCAAGGTGACAATTATGGCAAATGCGTTTAAAGCAACGATTATTCCCGCCACTGTCCAGCCCGTGAAAAAGGTGGAATTGGTAAAGAGCAGAGAGCAAGAGTTAGCGATTAGCCATCGCTTGCAGGCTGCTCTTAGTCAATCGCTTATTCGGATAGTTGACAATATTATCGAGGATATTCAATCGAAGTGCGCCAAGGGAGTTCCACCCTTACCCCCGACTTGAACTCCACAGCAAACCTATCCTCGTAGACAGTGACCTTCTCAACCAGTCGCCGGACCAGCTTCTCATCGTATTCGGTAACTGAGATGGACGACTCTCGCAGGGACGCTCGCATGTCCGCCACCCGCTTGCGAAGCTCGTCGCGGTTGGCGTTCTCAACCTGCGCCTTTTTCTTCTGTTCGCGTAGGCGGCAGATTTCCTCGGCTACATTTCTAGTCGGCCTTGGAGCTTGCCAGGTTTGAACACAACCGAGCGTTGGCCCCCCGGCCCGATTCCGCTGGTTTCATGGGTGACTACTGCGACGCGCTTTATCGATTCCCTTCCAGGATCACCTTGGCGAGGATGTCGGCCGCCTCGTCAAGCAGCGTCTCGGTGTGCGTTGCCATGTAGCTTGTGCGCAGAAGGCACTGATCTGGCGCGGTCGCCGGCGGGAGCACCGGGTTTACATACACGCCCAAATCATACGCATTGCGCGCCTTCTGAAGCGTGTTCTCCAAGGTGTACGTATAGAGCGGGATGATCGGCGTTTTGGACTCGATGATGGGAACGCCGCGCGCCTTCAGCCCTTCGCGCATGTATGCGGAGATCTGGTTCAGCCGATGGACGATTTCCGGATGACTGCGCATGTACCTTAGCGCCGCAAGCGCCACCGCCGCGTTCGTGGGGGGCATGGATGCGGAGAAGATGAAGGGCCGGGAGAAATGGCGCACATATTCCACCACCGCCGCGCTCGCCACGAGGTAGCCGCCCAGGCTGGCCAGCGATTTGGAGAACGTACCCATGATCAGGTCGACCTCATTCTCGAGGCCGAAATAGCTTGCGGTTCCGCGCCCGCCCTCGCCGATGACGCCCAGACCATGCGCGTCGTCGACCATGACACGCGCGCCGTACTTGCGCGCCAGCCGAACGATTTCCGGCAGGTTCGCGATGTCGCCGCCCATGCTGAAAACGCCGTCGGTCACGATGAGGCAGCCCGCGGATTCGGGAACTTTTTGCAGATGACCCTCCAGCTGCTCCATGTTGTTATGCTCGTACCTGAGCATTCGGCCATAGGAGAGCTTGCATCCGTCATAAATACTGGCGTGGTTTTCCTTGTCGCATATCACATAGTCCCCGTGGGAGACGATCGCCGAGATGATGCCGAGGTTGGACTGAAAGCCCGTGGAAAACGTGCAGCAGGCGTCCTTGTTCAAGAACGCGGCAAGTTCCTCCTCAAGCTGCAGGTGCAACCGCAGCGTGCCGTTCAGAAAGCGCGAGCCGGAGCAGCCGGTTCCGTATTGCTCGAGCGCGCGAATTCCGGCCTCGACGACTTCGAGGTTGGTCGTCAAACCCAGATAGTTGTTGGACCCGAGCATGATGCGGCGCTTGCCTTCCATCACTACTTCGGTGTCCTGCCGGGTTTCGAGCGCGTGAAAATACGGATAAAGACCCTGCGCCCGGAGTTCGGCCGCCTGCGTAAACTCAAAGCATTTGGTGAAAATGTCCATTTTACTTCTCCTTACAGACATAACCTGCGTTGACTGCAATCGCATGTGTCGTTAGGACAGTCCTCTTTCCCCGCCAGGGAGCAGGGCAGCAACGGAACATTCATTCTGTTGGCGCGGATTATCAAGCGCCTGTGTCGCGAATGCGCCGAAACCGACGCCCACCGATCCGGTGTGAATTCCATCGTAACGCAAACCGGACAACCTGTCAAGAATGGTGATAGGCATTTATGTCATACTTGCACTTTTCCTTTGCTAATGCCACCAATATGGCGGTATCAATATTGACCAAACAGCTATACCAGAATGCTGGGGAACGCGCGATAAACAAGGAGTGGTAAAAGCTGATACCAATCCAAAACATTCTTGCATCGTTGCGGCGGTCTTTTTCGCGCAGAGCGGTGTCGCTCTCCGCTTGAAATAGCGCTGCTTTTCCTGCGCTGCGGCTCCTTGCTCTGCATCAAAAATCCTCGTCGCTTTGGATGCAATAATATTTCGCATTGGTATGACCTGATGGCGTTGATAAAGTTTCGGCATATGCGGGCGGGAACAAGGTAAACGTATGAATTCATGATATAATAAATTGCGCAAAATGCGTTCAATCCCAAATTCACGCGGGGGCTTTATGAGAAGAGGCTACGGACCGATATCACAGCTGTCTCGATTGGGGCGGAGAAATTATATCTTGATGTTTTGGGATTCGGTGATTTTTACAAACGCAATGACGTTTTTGTCCGTCACGGTTGTGATTCCGTATTTCCTTAGCACATTGGGCGCGAACACCTTTCAAATCGGTCTGGCAAGCACCCTTGTTGGCGCGGGGACTCTGATAACCCAGCCATTCTTTGCAAAATGGGCGACCGAGACGCCGAAAAAGCTCACCACGTTCGTCTGGATCCTAACGGTTCAGCGCGTGTTCTTTTTGATCTTTGTCATGCTCATGCCGCTGCTTGCGGTACGCCATCCGGGTTGGACGGTGCCCGTTTTTTTGATTTGTTGGGGCATATACAATTTGTTTACCGGCTCTTATTCGCCGTTCTATATGAACCTGTTTTCCAATATGGTGCCGGGCAATCTGCGCGGAAGCCTCTTGGGGTTCAGCAGAGCGGCCGCAAACATCATCGCGATTGCCGTGTCGTATTTTGTAGGCGTTTTGCTGAAAGACTTGGCATTCCCTTGGAACTACACGGTTGTATTTGGTATAGGCGCCATCCTGCTTCTGGTGGATTGTCTGGATTTCTGGCTCATGAAAGAGCCGCCTGATATGCAGGAGGCTGTAAAAATCAGCTATAAGGCGTATATTGAAATCATTCCGCAGATCCTGAAAACGAACAAGTTCTACGTGAAACTCATTCTGTCCTATGTCTTCTTTACGATCGCCAATATCAGCCTCTCCTTTTATTCGCTCTATATGATTCGTACATATCATGCGACTGCCGGGGATATCAGCCTGCTCATGATCATCACCGGGGCGGTGAATATCGCCGGGAACCTGTTCTTTGGCGTACTTTCCGACCGGCGAGGCCACATCCTTGTGCTGAAAATCTCGGCGTGTCTTGGCGTGGCCGCTGGCATCTGCGTCATTGGTTTTCATTCCATTCTTGGTATGTATGCGGCTTTTACGTTCAGCAGTCTGTGCGCATGCGGTTATATGCTGAGCAACAGCGTGCTGATCATGCAATACAGCCCGCAGCGGCATATTTCGATTTATGTAAGCATCAATATTATGATCACGACGATCGTTTCATCGGTGATCACCATGCTTTCCAGCGCAGTGATCGACGCTTTCTCGTTTGTTCCTGTATTCATTGCATTTACGGTGGCGGCGCTGGCCGCGTTGATCGCTATACCTGCCATAAAGCAAAACCAACAGGAAGCCAAGTGATTTGTCTGTTACCGCAATCAAAGCCTTGTTTGCAGTTTCTTCAGCCATAGACCCCAGTGATAGGGTACTGAAGCGCAGACGCGGACGGTCGAGGGGTCACGAGAAATACATTGCCTGGATACGTATTTAACGAATGGTTAACGATTCTAATTTTGTACGGTGCGGGATCCAGCCGAACTCAGGCCAGAGCATCGTGCCGATATCTTAAGAAAAGCCATGCAATACGGGCTTTTCTTTCTTTTTGGGCCGCATGAGCCTGAACTTCGGAAAACCGCCACCATGGAATGAGGAAACGCGGCGGCGAGTATGTGTAACCATTGATGTAACTGACAAGAGGTACAATAAAGCCAAGATCAGGAACTCGCCAAACACAGGCACTGCCGGCTTGGACCAAAAAAGGAGCGATTGAGATGAAGAACATGATGAAGCTGCTGGCCGCGTTAGTGGCCGTTATGATGCTGGTTCTGGCCGCCCCCGCCGCATTCGCCGAGGATGTCCAGGCGGCCGAGCAGACCGAGGTCCAGGCCCCGGCCGAAGAGCCCGCCCGCGAAACCGAAGCCCCCGCCGAAGAAACCCAGCCCGAAGCGGTCGCCGAGACCGCCGAAGAAACCGCCGAAGAAACCGTCGAAGAAACCGTCGAAGAAACCGTCGAAGAGACCACCGAAGAAACCGTCGAAGAGACCACCGAGGAGACCACGGTTGAGACCGCCGAGCCCACCGTTGAGTCCCAGCAGGAAGCCGCCGCCGCGCCCGAGGCCACCGAGACCCAGGAGCGCAGCGTCAAGGTCATCACCGAGAATTCCGAACTCCAGGTTGGCGAAACCCTGACCCTGACCGCCAAGCTCTCCGGCTTCGAAGGCATCGAGTACAGCCTCACCTGGCAGGTCAAGACCGAAGGCGGCGACTGGGAGAACCTCTCCGGCGAGCACGGCGACACCCTGAAGGTCAAGCTGGACGACTCCGGCATCGGGGCTTCCTGGCGCGTGGTGGTTGAGATCGCGGACTGATCAGAAAGCATAAAAGGGCGCGGCGCCCGCCAGCCTGCGGAAAGAAACCGCAGGCTGGTTTTTCTATATGGACATTCTGTTGAGAAGGCGGATGAGTGCGCGATTGTTACCGAGAATACTGAACAAGCCCAAGGCAAAGCCCCGGACCGCAGTGGATAAGGGCTTGCCCGAAATAAAGCGTACGCCTGTATTGCAAACACCGGTGTGATAATATACTATAAGATACAACAATGATCGACAACCCGGAAAGGAAGTATGGCATGAAGGCGAGACTGGTTCCGCTCTATTTCGCCGAGCGCAACGCAAGGGAACAGGAAGAATACCTGGCGCAGATGGACCGCCTTCGTGGGTTTTACGGCGACGTGGCGGAATTTTTACCCCCGGTGGCGGTGGGCGATCCCATCCCGGAGGAATGCGACGCGATTCTCTTTCCCCAGATGATCTACGCGGCGTACCGCCATGACGACGCGCTGACCGGCTACCGGCGGCCGATGGTGGTATTGACGAGCAAATTTGGCACGGTGGAAATGTGGGACTGGGAGATCATCACCTATTTGCGGGATCTTGGGCTTACGGTGTTCTCTCCCTACAGCGTCGAGATGGGCAAAACCGTGCTCCGGGCGCTGGGCGTCAAGCGAAACCTCAAAGCCGGGGCAAAGTTCCTGATGTTCCAGGACTCGCCGGGCGAGGGCATGCAGGCCGGCATCTTCAAAAAGTTCTACTGGTGGGAGAAGGAAAGCACCGAAACGATGGAGTCCGTCTTCGGCTGCAAGCTGATCTACCGCAGTTGGAAGGCGGTGTGCGAGCGCGCGCGTCAGATTCCCGCGGAGACCGCGGAGGCGGCGTGCGCGGATTGGGATGTTCCAATGGAAGGCGTGTGCCGGGAAAACTACCTGCGCGCGGTGAAGCTGTACGTGGCGATCAAGGAAGTGATCGACGAGCTGGGCGGCGTCGAAGGCGTCGGCTCCAATTGCCTCAACGAGAGCTTCCATTGCGACACGACGCCGTGCCTGGTCTGGAACATGCTCTTCGAGCGCGACGGCATCCTTTGGGCCTGCGAAGGGGACACGCTGACGCTGCTCTCCACCTACATCGTATACCGCGCCATCGAAAGGCCCATCATGATGACCAACCTGTACCCCTTCCTGATGGGCATGGCGGCGCTGGCGCACGAAAAGATCGATCGGTTCCCGGAGATCGAGGACCCGGACAACCACGCGCTCGGCGTGCACTGCGGCTACTTCGGCTTTGTGCCGCGCCCGTTCTGCACCGAATGGACGGTGCGGCCGAAGGTGCTGGAGATCGTCGATGAAAACGCGCTGATGGTGGATTGCCGCCTTCCGCTGGGGGACGTCACGCTGACCAAGATCTATCCGGGCTTCAAAAAACTCAGCGTCATCAAGGCGGAGATCGAAAAGTACGTGCAGTACCCCGGTTCCGATTGCCGAAACGGCGCTCTGCTCCGTTACCGGGACGGGCATCGGGTGATGGACAACCTCTGCTCGCACCACTCGCTGATCGTCTCCGGCGATGTGCGTCCGCAGCTTCGCCAGCTCGCCAAGGTGTTCGGCTGGGAAGTGACCGAGCTGTGAACCGGGGCGCACATTCACTGCGAGGGCGAGGGAGGGGAGAGCCGTGAGCGCATACCTGATCGGAATCGACATCGGCACCCAAGGCACCAAGGCCGCGCTGTTTGACGAGCGGATTGACCTGATCGCGTCGGCGTTCCGGCCGTCGCGGCTGATTTCACCCAGGCCGGGTGTGGTCTGGCAGGAGCCGGAGGAAATGTACCTGTCCTGCGCCGAAGCCGTGCGCGAGCTGATGGACGCGTCCGGGGTTTCCCCGGCGGGCATCGCGTGCATCGGTCTCGACGGGCAGATGGCGGGCATCATGGGCATTGATGAAAATGGCGAGGCCTCCACGTATTACGACTCGTGGCTGGACATGCGCTGTGGGCCGAACATGGAGAAGATGAACCGCGTCGCGGGGCGGCGCATCATCGAACTGTCCGGCGGCCCCGCCACCTATGTGCACGGGCCCAAGATCCTGTGGTGGAAGGAAAACGAGCCGGACGCTTACCGCAGGACCGCGAAATTCGTGCTGCCGCACGCGTACATCACCGGCAAGATCTGTGGACTGAACGCCGAGGGGGCGTATTTTGACCACACGCACCTGCATTTCTCCTGCCTGTCGGACAACGGGAACAAGCGCTGGTCGGAGGAGCTGCTGGAAACCTTCGGGATCGACCGCGGCAAGCTGCCGCGCATCCTGTCGCCGTTTGACGTCGTGGGCCGCGTATCCGCGGAATTCGCGCGGCTGGGCGGCCTTGTTCCCGGCATTTCGGTGGTGGCGGGCTGCGGCGATACCGCCGCCAGCACGTTCGGCTCCGGCATGTTCGAAAGCGAGTTGGTTTTGGACTGCGCGGGTACGGCCTCCGTGCTGTGCGGGGTGGTGGACCGATATGTCCCGGACACGGAACACGCCACCCTGACCATGATGCGCAGCCCCGTGGAAGGCCTTTTCCTGCCGCTTGCGTACATCAATGGCGGCGGGATGTGCGTCCGCTGGTTCCGGGATACGCTGACGGGCATGCCTCCGGCCAGCTACGATCAGCTGCAGGAGGAAGCCGGGAAGATCGCGTGCGGAAGTGAAGGTTTGCTCTTTGTCCCGCACTTTTCCGGCAGGGTTCTTCCCATGAACCCCAACCTGAAGGGCAGCTTTGTCGGGCTGGACTTTAAGCACACCCGCGGCCATCTGTACCGCTCGGTGCTCGAGTCGATCGCCTACGAGTACGCGTACTACCTCTCCGTTCTGAAGGCCCTCCACACGGGCGGCGCCTTCGGCAGCATGCTGACGGTCGGCGGCGGCGCGAAGTCCAGCCTCTTCAACCAGATCAAGGCGGATGTGCTGGGGGTCCGGGTGAGCACCTATGAAATGGGGGAGACCGCGTTGATCGGCAGCGCGGTGATCGCGGGCGTGGGCGTCGGGCTGCTCTCCGACTACAAAGGGCCGATCCGTCGCGCCATCCGCCCGGGGGAAACGTACCTGCCCGACGAGAAAAGGCACCGGGCTTACGCGCCGTTCGCCCGCGATTACCTGGAGGCCATCGACCACCTGACGGGGTATTACCGGGCGTCCGGCGCGCGCCACGAAGCGGGGGAACACAATGGGTAATGTAAAATCCGAAGCGATGTTCGCGCAAACGCGCCGGAAGCTCATCCTCGATATGGTGAACCGAAACAGCTTCGTCACGGTTAACGAGCTTTGCGAGAGCCTGAACATGTCGCCCGCCACCATCCGCAACGACCTTCGCCAGATGCACGCCGAAGGCCTGCTGGAGCGCATGCACGGCGGGGCCATCAGCCCCACCAAGACGAGCTATGAGCCGGATACGTCGCAAAAGGAAGTCAAGAACGTCCGGCAGAAGGAGGCCATCGCCCGCCGCGCGGTTTCCTACATCCACCCGGGGGACGTGATCGCGCTGGACAGCGGCACGACCACGTTCATGCTGGCCAAGTTGCTGGGCGACATCGAGAAGCTCACGGTGGTCACCTACGACCTTCAGATCGCGGCGTGGCTCGAGAGCAACACGAACGTCTCCCTGTTCATGGCGGGCGGCATGATGCGAAGGAAGTTCCGCTGTACCGGCGGGCAGACGACCATCGACACGCTTTCCAAACTGCACGTGGACAGGGCGTTCATCGCGGCCAACGGCTTGTCGGTGAAGCTGGGCCTTTCGACGCCCAACATAGACATGGGAAGCGTGAAATCTGTTCTGGTGGACTTCGCAGATCAGGCGCTGCTTCTGTGCGATTCCAGCAAGATCAACCACAATTCCTTCGTCAGCTTCGCGCCGATGAACCGGATCCACGGACTGATCACGGATTCCGGCGCGGATCCGGCCTTTGTGGAAGAGGTCCGGTCCATGAACATCACCGTTGATATTGTCTGAGCGCTTTTAACCGTCAGTCGACCGGAAGCTCGACTTTCTTCAACAACAAATGATAATAAACGCTTGAATATGATTGTTGCATGTGATATATTAATATTGAAAACGAGGTGTGCATAATGAATCGTGGGGATCTGGGCGTAAGCCTCATCGGTTGCGGCCGGGCGGGCATGATTCACGCGCTGAATTTCTATAAAAAGGTGCCCGGGACGCGCATCGTCGCCGTAGCGGATGTCATGGAAGACGCCGCAAAAGCGGCCGCGGCGCAATGCCTCGCGGACGCCTGGTATACCGATTATCGTGAAATGCTCTGTAACCCCAATGTGGACGCGGTGGTGGTGGTCTCGCCGACCGATCTGCACCGTCAAATCGTGCTGGATTGCGCAAACGCCAAAAAACATGTTCTCTGCGAAAAGCCGATGGCAATGAACAGCAGCGAATGCCAGGAAATGATTGACGTATGCGACAAAAACGGCGTGAAGCTGCAGATCGGCTTCATGCGCCGCTACGACAAGTCCTTCCAGCGCGCCAAACACCTTTTGGAATCAGGCGCCATCGGCGAGCTCGTCCAGATCCATTCCCACACCCGCGGCCCCAGCAAGCCCCGTCCGTGGATGTACGACCTGAAAAAGTCCAACGGCATCCTGGCGGAAGTCAACAGCCACGACATCGATTCCATCCGCTGGTTTTCGGGCAGCGACGTCCGCTCCCTCTACGCCATCGGTGGTAATTACCGGAATCCCGAAGCCCGTAGCGAATACCCGGACTATTACGACAGCTGCATGGTATCCGGAACCCTGAGTAATGGCGTGCAGTTTTCCATCAACGGCGCCGCGTATGTGCAGTACGGGTACGATTCCCATGTGGAGCTGGTCGGCACGAAGGGCGTCATGCACGTGGGCCGCTCGGAAGGCGATTTTGTGAAGTGCACGACCGCCGGACAGGGCACGTCCAGCAGCTTCATTAACAGTTGGATGACCCTGTTTGAAGACGCGTACCTCGCGGAGGACGTGGCCTTCGCCGAGGCGATCCGCAGTGATACCCAGCCGCCCGTCACCGGCCGAGACGGCATGATGGCCGTCCGGATCGTCGAGGCGGGCAACCGATCGATCCTGACCGGCGAAGTTGTGACGCTGTAATACCCATCCGCAACATTCTTTCATCGTTGCGGCGGATATTTTCAAGCCCTGGCGGTGTCGCTCTTCGCTTGAAATAGCGCTGCTATTCCTGCGCTGCGGCTCCTAGCCAGGAGCAAAATGTTCGCCGCTTTGGACGAAATAATGTTTTGGATTGATAGATGCGTTCGAACAAGCCTGAAAAATGGCTTATCTGTCCATGCGGAGAGCGGGTCGGGTGTGATCGACCTGAACGAGGCGGACAAGACGCTCAAGCGGACCGCTACGATCACACCCAATGACGCCAGCCAGACGAACGGAGGACTTCGTCTGGTCGCAGGAGGACGCGGGGGTTCCGGTCGGCCAGGGACTCAGATTCACCACCGACAAGCCGGGCCGCTATGAGCTGACGCTGAAGGGCGTCTGCGGCACGCTGACGCTGAGTTGTCCAGTCGTCATCACCGTTACGAAGACCATCCGACTGCAGGACGACATCCGCCTGAACGGAGTCCATCCCGACGGCGACCAGATCCAGTACATCGGGCGCGCCTGGGTGGCGGAAGAACATCAAATTGCCCTTCGGAGGCGGGAAGAGCAGGAAGGCCCAAAACACGGCGCAAATCGGAGGCTAAGGGGAAATGGCAATGAAAGCCTGGTGAGAAATCATCGGGCTTTTTCGATTCTCTGCGGTGTCATGGCGGACTTGGCTGCGAGCCGTGATCAAAGCTCGGTGTCGCATGCAATTTCCGCTGTCCGTTCGCGGCTGCGAACCTTTCGCCGCGCGTAGAGGAAGGTCGCCACCTGTCCGATTCCCGCCAGCGTCCAGGTGATCGGATAACAGGCGAAGAGCATGATCACCGTGGGATACCAGGCGAAGAATGTCCACAGCCACAGGATTCTTAGGAGACACGCGCCGACCAGTGTGCAGACCATGGGCAGCACGGAGAAGCCCATTCCGCGGGTTATGCCGGGGAATACGTTCATGATGCCGCAGGTAAAAAAGGCGATCATCATGACGTTGATCCTCGTGACGCCAAGCTCGATGATGGCGGCATCGGTCGTATAGATGGCGAGCAAGGGCCTCGCGAAGAGCATCGTCAAACCGCTCAGGAGTATCCAGGTGGCGAAAATGAGCGCCGTACTCGCCTTCGCGACGGTGTCGATCCGGTCGAATTTTCTGGCGCCCATGTTCTGTCCGACAAATGTGATGGCTGCGTTGTAGTAGGCGTTCATCGCGGTCCCGACAAACCCTTCAATATTGGAAGCCGCGGAACTCGCCGCAATCATCGCGGAACCGAAAGAATTGATCGCTGTCTGGATCAATACGTTCGAGATGGAAAAAAACACGCTCTGCAGGCCGGCCGGAAGGCCGATTTTGACGATCTGCCTGAGCTTTTCCCCGTCGATGCGCATCTTCCGGGGAAAAAGCCGGATGGCCCCGTCGCTTCGGACCAAGTACATCAGGATCAGACCCATCGCGAGATACTGCGCAATGTTTGTGGCCCACGCAAGGCCGTCCACGCCCATATGCAGTACGATTACGAAGAACAGGTTCAAAATGACGTTGACGACGCCGGATAAAACGAGATAGTACATCGGCCGCCGGCTGTCGCCCGCGGCGCGCAGGATGGCCGCGCCGAAGTTGTATACCATGCTCGCCGGTACGCCCAGGAAATAGATCCGCATATACAAAACGGACAGGGAGAGGATGTCCTCGGGCGTTCCCATCATGACGAGCAGCGGCTCGCACAGGATGAGGCCGATCGCCATCACGACAAAACCGCTGAGGATGCTGATATAAATCGAAGTGTGTACGCTGCGGCTGATGTCCTCCGGCTTGTTGGCCCCAAACTCCTGCGCCACGACGACGCTCGTGCCCACCGACAAGCCCATGAAGAAGTTCACGATGAGGTTGATCAGGGAACCTGTCGCCCCGACCGCCGCCAGCGCCTCCTTGCCCGAAAACCGCCCGGCGACGACCATATCGGCGGCGTTGAACAGCAGCTGCAAAAGGTTCATCGCCATGATGGGCAAGGCAAAGATCAGGATCTTTTTGAACAGGGGACCGCTGCACATATCCATGGACTGCGCGTCGGCCTTTTTGTGTACCCCTGTGAGGCATGAACTCATCGCGGTTTTCCCTTGCCTTGCATGTATTGTATCCCGTGAATTCACATTGTAACATAGATGGGGTTGCATTGCCACCCTTTTGCAACCGTTTAGAACTCAAGGGCGACCTGCCCAAGGAAGCGGATGGGTAAGCAGGCACCGGTCGCCGCCGAATCTGAGGCCCGTATCCGGCTGAAAGCCGGGCTTTTTTGTGGGCAGCGGTTGAGTTATTTCATTTATAAGAAGGAATACGCATGGAATATACAAATTTTCTTAACATCATAAGCGTATAGAGAACTTCCGTTACACATAAATTTGAAGGGTAGTATTGATTAATACAATTTAGTCACCACGAGAATTGTAAAACAGAGTTCATCAGGCGGCCGTTCTTGTGCAAATGATGGCGTGGAACCCGCACACAGCGCATTGCGTGGCGGAAAAAAGGCCGGACATACGTAAAAGAAGCGCCGCTCAGATTGAACGGGCAGGAGAAATTATGCTTGATTGTCACTATAGACAAACGCATGCGAATTGCGTCTGTCAAAGGCGGAATGGCCTGACGAACTTCCGATTGCTCGTGGAAATTTGATAATAAAAGATAGAAAGATTGAGATTCATGTTATGCGAGAGATATCGTTTAAAGAAGTGCGTGAGATCTTAAGACGTGGAATCTGGTTTGTCATTCTCATACCGCTGATCGTCACTTCGGTGGCGGGGTTGTACTATTATCTATACATGGAAGATCAGTACACCGCGGAAACGAAGCTCTATGTATTGATCGATTATGGAGACGCAACCGGCAGTACGCGTTATGATATTTCCACCAGCACGTCGTTTGTGGGTGATTACAAGCAATTGATGATGACGCATGAAGTGCTCTCCGCAGCCGGGGAAAGGCTCGGCGTGGAAGACTTCGATTCGGTCCTGATCGACATCTCCACCGAGGACAACACGAGGGTGATTTGCCTTGATGTCACCGGGACGGACCCCGCTTTCTGCGTGGATGCCGCCAATACGATCAGCGAAGTGTTCATCGAGTACCTGGCGACGATTACGCAGACGAAGAGCGTAAGCATTGCCTCCAAGGCGCTGATGCCCAAAAAGCCGTCCGGTCCGAACCGCCTGAGGAATACGGCGCTGGCGCTGGCCATGTCCTTCCTGTTTGTCGCCGGTGTCCTGGTTTTCATCGCAAAGTCGAATACAAAGCTTCGCACAGCGGAAGACGTTGAGGATTCCCTGCATCTCCCGGTGCTGGCCCGGATCACGAAGTGCAAAAAGGAAATGAGAAAGTACGCGTCCTGGAAGGGGAAACGCAAGCCCTTGTTTTACGCGATTTCCCGCGATACGCGGGAAGGGGTCAAAACACTGGCGATGAACCTGCAGTTCCTTTCGGGCAGGAATTCCGTAAAGACGCTGGCGATTACCTCCGCGACGCCGAGCGAAGGGAAGAGCACGATTTCGGTGATGCTCGCTTCCGCGCTGGCCGAAGAGGGGAAGCGGGTGCTCCTCTTCGACATGGACTTCAGGAATCCATCGGTTGGGAAGTATCTGGGTGTGAGGAATCTGATGGATCTGGTGGATGTTTACAATGGCACCGCGACCATTGACCAGATCATTACCGAAACGAACGTGAAGGGGCTGTACATGGTGGACAGTTATCACAAGTGCGTTCTTTTAAACAACGTGGTTCAATCGGCCCAGTATCAGGAGTTTATGGAAACCGTGAGCCACCGCTTCGATTTCGTAATCCTCGATACGCCGCCCATCGGCTTTTTCAGCGACACCGCCATCCTCGCCAGGATCGCAGACCGAACGCTGCTGGTCATCGCTTCCGGGCGCGTGGAGCGAAAGCTTGAAAAAGAGATCGTTGACCAGCTTCAAAAAGCCGACGCCTCGCTCATTGGGGTCGCGCTCAACCTGACGGATGACCGGTACAGCCATTATGGCCAGTACTACCGGCAGTATGGAAAAAACTACGCCGATTACGAGGTTCATCCGGAGGCTTCAAGCCTCAACGCATAGGCGCGTAAGAGGATCCATCTGGATTACAAAGGAGGTGAAATGATTTCTCGCGTCGTCTCGCTTACGAATCCTGTCATACGTTAGAGGCGGGTAACCGCCTGAAGTACCGCTGATGACCATCGTTTACGGAGCATTGGCATGGATACTTCACTCGTTGAGAGGATGATCTTGATGGCCAGGGTGAGATCGACGCGAATCGGCGGCAACGGTTTTGGTGAAATGCGGGTGCACGATGCTCGGCTTAAGCACTTTTCCGACTATTCGCAACCCGAGAACGCAAATTGTCGGGAGACGGACAGCTCGTCCTTCAAAAAGGCGGTTGCGATTCGCGGCGTGAAAATATTGAGAGGCGTTATTGCCGTCATTTTGTTCACCGTCGTATGGCGGATGTTTTACCACGAAAGGCCCTTCTATTTCGACCATATGAATTCCGTGGCGTTTATCTGCCTGATGTATTCGGGCTTTGTCATTTGGTTCGGCCGGATCTATCACGCATATGATGTCGGCATATGCCCGGTGGCGGAGATGATCACTTCACAATACCTGGCGGACTTCTTCAGCGCCTTTGCCGTTTATGCGCTCGCCTCCATCGCCGGTTCCCGATTTTTGAACCCATTTCCGCTCATTGCGCTATGCATGGTTCAGGGCCTGTGGAGCATCACTTGGAGCCTCATGGCGAACAGGATCTATTTCCACATTTATGCGCCCCGAAGGACGGTGATCCTCTACGGGCAGGAGAGCGACCTTCGAAGGCTTGGGCGGATTGATTTCATTGCGGGCGGGTTTGACGTTCAGAAGTATATCAAGGAGCCGAGGGATATCCACCAGATACTCCGCGAGATCGACGGTTTTCAGGTGATTTTTGTCGCCGGACTGGATGGGTCTCTCAGGGACGCCATCGTCAACCATTGCATTGAAAACCGCATTCAAAGCTACGTCGAGCCCCAGGTTGGAGACGTCCTCATGGCAGGCGCGAGGCATGTGCAGACGTTCGGCGCGCCTTTCCTGAAGGCCTGCCGCGCCTCCCTCGCCCCCGAGTACGCGATGATCAAAAGATCATTTGACATCATCGCGTCTCTGGCGGGGATCATCCTCGCAAGCCCGCTGATGCTGGTCACCGCGCTGGCGATCAAATTGTACGACGGAGGTCCCGCCCTGTATAAACAGGTTCGCCTGACGCGCGACCGCCGGGAATTCGTTATTTGGAAATTCAGGAGCATGCGCGTGGACGCGGAGAAGGATGGCGCCGCGCGTTTGGCCACGGAGCACGACGACCGGATTACGCCCGTGGGGAAGATCATCCGCGCCATCCGATTTGACGAGCTGCCCCAGCTTTTCAATATCTTAAGCGGCAGCATGACCATCGTGGGCCCCAGACCGGAAAGGCCCGAGATCGCCGAACGGTATGAAAAAGCGATGCCAGCTTTTTCGCTGAGATTGCAGGTCAAGGCCGGTCTGACAGGCTATGCGCAGGTCTACGGAAGGTACAACTCGGAGCCCTTTGAGAAACTGCAGATGGACCTGATGTACATCAACAACATGTCGCTGGCGGAGGATATCCGGCTCATGTTCGCCACGGTGAAGGTTCTGTTTATGAAGGAGAGCGCGCAGGGGGTTGACGAGGGGCAGACGACCGCTCTGCATGAAAAGGCCGAGCGTGGAAAGGAGAGCGCGTAACATGAACGCCGCGGATGGCGAACTCATCAGCGTGATCATGCCGGCCTACAACGCAGAAAAAACCCTTGGGCAGGCGGTGGAATCCGTTCTTGCCCAGACATACCCGTTTTTCGAGCTGATTGTGATCAACGACTGCTCGCCGGATCGCACCGCTTCTATCGCAAAGCAATATGCGCTCATGGACAGCCGTGTGCGGGTGCTGGAAAACGACGTCAACAGCGGCGTGTCGCGCACCCGGCACAAGGGGGTGGAAGCGGCGAAGGGCAAGTGGCTTGCGTTCCTGGACAGTGACGACGCGTGGGCGAGGGATAAGCTTGAAAAGCAGATCGCCGTGCAAAAGGAGCGTCAGGCGAAGCTTGTATACACCGGGTCCGCCTTTATGAATGCGGATGGGGTTCCGCTGAACTGGATCCTCCGTGTGCCGGTACAAATCGGCTACCGAAAGCTGCTCAGGCAAAACCTCATCTCCAATTCGTCCGTCCTGGTTCTGAAGGATTGCTACTTAAGATTTGAGGCGCTGGGCGACGGCATGCACGAGGATTTCGCCTGCTGGCTGAGGCTTTTGAGATCGGGCGAAACCGCGTATGGGATCGACGAGCCACTGCTGATCTACCGGTTATCACCGAATTCGAAATCCGGCAACAAGCTGCGCGCGGCAATGATGAACTGGAATTCCTATAAAGCCGTCGGCATGGGCGCTTTGGAAGCGAGCTACTACATGGTTTGGTACGCGATCAACGGCCTTCGCAAGTATGCCCATCTGAAAGAGGGCGCTTCCGCATGAAGGTGTGCTTTGTCAATCCGCCGTTCAAATCGGAATACGGCAAGTTTTCCCGCGAGTCCCGCAGCCCGTCCATTGGGCACAGCGGCGTTCTATACTATCCGCTATGGCTGATTTACGCCGCGGCGGTCGCGGAAAAAAACGGCTTTGAAGTCGTCTTCATCGATGCCTGCGCGAAGCGCATGACGAGGGTTGAGACCGTTCGCGTCATCGCGGAAAGAGCCGGTGACGCTAGACTGTTTGTCTTTGATACCAGTACGCCTTCCATTTACAGCGACGTTTCGTTCGCCTCCGAGGTCAAGGCGCTCTGTCCTTCGGGGTTTGTGCTGCTTGTCGGGACGCACCCTTCCGCAACCGCGGAAGAAACCATGGCCCTCAGCGAGGCCATCGACGGTTTGGCCAGAAGGGAATATGACTACATCGTAAGGGACCTGGCCTGCGCGCTTCGCGACGGGACAGTGCTTGACGATGTGCGCGGCCTCTCGTTCAGAAATGATGGAACGACCGTTCACAACGCCGACGCGGATCACATCACGGACCTTGATGAAATCCCGTATGCGGCAAAATTCATCAAGGATCACCTGTGCGTCACGGACTATATGTTCCCCGCCGCGGCGTTTCCGTCCATTCAGATTTTTACCGGAAGGGGATGCCCTGCGCGCTGCAATTTCTGCGTCTATCCCCAGACGCTGCACGGCCATCAGGTTCGCCTGCGCAGCCCCGAAAACGTGATCGGCGAGATGGAGTATATCGTAGAAAACTTCCCCGAAGTCAAAGAGATCGTCATAGAAGATGACACATTTACCGTGAGCGCGCGGCGCGTCACAGAAATATGCCGTTTGATGATTTGGCGCGGACTAAATCGAAAGATCCGTTGGTTGTGCAATACGCGCGTGAATCTTGAGTACGAGACGATGGTGCTCATGAAACAGGCGGGCTGCCATCTGATCATCCCCGGGATTGAGAGCGTCGATCAGACCATCCTGAACAACATCCGCAAGGGTATCACCGTCGCGCAGATCGAAAGGTATATGGCCAATGCGAAAAAGGCCGGACTGATGGTTCACGCGTGCTACATGGTCGGCAACTGCGGCGAGACGCGTGAAACGATGGAGAAAACGCTGGCAGCCGCCATGCGCTTTAGGACCGACACCGCGCAGTTCTTTCCGCTCATTCCCTATCCGGGGACGGAAGCGTATGACTGGGCGCGCTGCAATGGATACATCAACGGCAGGTATGACGAGTATTGCAAAGAGGATGGGACGCTGAACTGCATCGTGAATACGCCGGAACTGAGCGGTCAGGAACTTGTCGACTTCTGCGCCTACGCAAGAAAGAAATATTACCTTCGGGCGTGGTATCTATGTCACCGCCTGATCAGAGGACTCCGGGACTTTGAGGATCTGAAGCGATCGCTCAAAGCGTTCTCCAGATTCAAGCAAGCCCTGTTCACATAAACGGCGTGCTAGTGCTCTGACACAGCCAATCCTTCGTTTTGGCGCGGATCTTTTTCCGCCCTGCTGTGTCGCTCGTAGCTTGAAATAGCGCTGCTATTCCTGCGCTCCGGCTCCTTGCCGGACAAAAAAATCTCTCGCGCGAACTCCAAAGTCTTGACTGTGCCAGAACACGAAGGAGATACGGATGTGAAAATCCATGTCATAAGCACGGTCAACGGGCTGACCAACGAGGGGATGCGCAATGTCGCAACCCACATGTCCCGCGAATTTGAAAAGCAGCATATCGTCCGGCATTCGGGATTAAAGGACATCGCCGCGGTCATCCGGAACTCGCTTCGGTCCGACGTTACGTTCATTTTCGCGCGGGCGAACGCGCAGGTTTACTACTTGGCCAGGATGGCGCGGGCGCTATGCGAGCGGGTGTGGATCGTATGCGTTCAAAAGCCGGACAGCGCGTTTCTCCGGCGCTGCTCGGCAACGCCCTTGAAATGCGGCTATCTGACGCTTCTGGAAAGCGATCTTGACGGTCTTTCGATTCGGAAGGATTATGGCATCCGAACATTTTCGGTCGGGATCGACACCCAAAAATTCGCGCCCGTCAACAAAGCCCGGGCGCGCGAACTTAAATTGAAGTACGGTTTCTCACCGGAAAAGATACTCGTCGCCCACGTCGGGCATTGCTCCTCCGGGCGGGGGCTTGAGGATTTCGCTCTTTTGAACGCGCCGCAGATCGAGCGGTTCGTGGTGGCCAGTGGATTGTTTGAGCATGAGGGGACGGTCAGGCTCCTCAAGGAATCGGGCGTCAGGCTTGCGAGCGGATACGTCCCAAACGTCGAAGAGGTCTACCAGATGGCGGATGTAACCCTGTTCCCGACCCGTTCGGCGGAGTATGTGATCAGCATTCCGCTTTCCGTCATGGAAGCCCTGGCTTGTGGCACGCCGGTCGTCGCCTATCGCGGGTTTGAAAACCTTCGCCAAATCCCCGTCGGGAATCCGGCAGCGATAGCCTTTATTGACGACAAGCGTGAACTGATGGACGCTGTCCTGAAAGCATCCCAAGTTAAGGCGGATCATTCCTACCTGGCAGAAGCTTTTTCATGGAGCGAAAGCGCAGAGGCAATGCTTCGCTGCGAGGAGGAGGGAATCTATGAAGCCCGCGCTGATCGGCTTTATGGGCCTTGACGGCTCCGGAAAATCCACGAGCATCGGCTACGCGTATGAGCAATTAAAGAGACAGGGATATAAAGTGGAGATTGTCCGGGCCGCCTATGTGATCAAATACCTGAGTGCGACCGTAAGGCTTGGAAAACGCCTGCTGATGAAAAAGCAGCATAGTCCCTTTTCCGGAGATTACCGGGCGTACCTGGAAAGGATGCGTAGTCAGGCGCGGCGCAGGGGGGTCTACGGTGTCTTTTCGTTTTTGACGGCATGCGAGTTCAAGCTTCAGATTCTCTTCAACATCCGCTTGAAGCGCAGGCTGGGGAAAATTCTGCTGATCGACCGCTACGTCTACGACAACGTGGTGACCTGCGCCGCGAATCTCGGCCTGGGTGCGGACTACATGCGAAAAACCATGGAAGGCAAGTGGCGAAGCGCGCCGAAACCTGACAGCATCGTCTACATCAAAACCCCGGTGGAGGTTTGCTGTTCGAGGAAGAACGACATTCCCGATCCATTGTACCTCGAAATCCGCGAGCCGCTGTACGATGAGGTTGCCGAAATCTATCATGCTGTGACGATCCAAGGGGATCAGGACAAGCAACAGATGCTGGATCAGGTTATGAACGCGGTCCGGGCGTGCCTTTGATGAATGGCGCTACAATATCGACGGATAACGGGTGTGAAAGATGATTCGCAAGCTGATTGTGCTGGGCATTGACGGGATGGATTGGGACGTCCTCGCGCGCTATAAAGATCAGCTTCCCAATCTCACCGGACTGATGGAGAAGAATCCGTCGGCGCGCCTCAGGTCCGTGTTCCCGGCGGATACCGTTCCCGCGTGGTCCACCATCTATACGGGACTCGATCCATCGGAACACGGCATCATCAATTTCGTGAACGCCGGCGCGAGGGAAAACGGCTATCAGCCGCTTATCTTTGAGGATTCGGCGCTAAAGGGGCGCACATTCTGGGATATGCTGAATGAGCGGGGGCTTTCCTGCGCGGTCGTCCTGCCGATGAACATCAAAGTGGGGTGGGCGATCGACGGTTTGATGATTTCCCGACCGTTCGAAGGCAGGATGCGCGTAACCCCGCCGTCCAGGGCCGAGATCTACAAGCCCCGGAAAGAGATCCTCGGGACGGAAGGGAAGTTCACGTCGGAAGCGTCCCTCCCCGCTCTGCGAGACGAGTTCTTCCAAAAGGCGAACGAGGAAATCCGCCTCTCGAGGCTGGTCATGGAGCATGAAAATGTGGATGTGCTCTTCTCCTACTTTTCGACCGTAGACGGCATACAGCATGACTTCTGGCGGCACTGCGATCCGAGCCATCCGGAGTATCCCGGCCCGAACGGGCATGAAAACGTGATCCGGGACATGTACGTAACGATGGATCAATACGTAGGCGAAGTGATGGAAAAACAGCCCGATACGCCGCTATTGATCCTCAGCGATCATGGGCACGGCGCCCGGCCGGTCTTTACGGTCAGGATCAATGAACTGCTCAGGCGCGGAGGGTACCTTGTGCCCAAAGGGGGCAACGGCGCGCATCCGTCTGCGACCGGGAACATCAAAAAGGCGCTGAGGAAGGCGTCGCTTCGCATCGTCAAAAGGGTCGGCCTCCCCAAATGGGCCATGCGGGTGGCAAGGCGCTTTCCGGTCTGGAAGAATCTGTTCGCGCCCAGCGGTGATTTTGATTGGGAGAAGACCCGCGCCTACTTGAGCGACCTATCCGCCCTGAAGAACTACAGCTACGGGGGAATCCGGCTGAGCGACGCGGTGCCGGACAAGGGCGCGCTGGCGGATGAAATCATCGCGTATCTGAAGCCGATCAGGATTGAGGGGGAAGACAAAAACCTGTTCGAGTGGATTGTTCGCGCTGACGCTTTCTATCATGGCCAACACCTGGGCAAGTACCCCGAAATCATCTACCAGATGGACGAGCGCTACGGCGGCGAATGGTCGCTTGGCGAAAACGTCTTTGAAAAGACCGGCTTTATGCATGCGCTGACCCCCGGCGGGCACCGCTGGCGAACCGCGGTGATCCTGGCGAACCACATCGCCCTCGAAAAGAAGCGGTATGAGATGACGGAGATCTTTGGCCTGATCCTCGCGGCCGCGAAAGGGGAGACCCAAGACGAAGAAAAAAATCCTGGTGTGGGAGACGCTGGCCGCCGTGGCGGGCGGGCAGAAGATGACCTTGACCGTTATGGACATGCTGAGGGGTCAATATGAGTTTTGCTGTCTGATCCCCGCGGAAGGCATGCTGGCCGAAGAACTCAGAAAACGGGGGATTTCCTACGTGCTCATGGGCGATCAAACCCTTCCGGCGGGCGGAAAGGGGAAAGGCGACGTCTTCCGATATGGATGGATGTCCTTAAGGAATGTCTGGCGCTCCCTTGCGATCATCCGAAAGTTTCAGCCGGATATTCTCTATGCGCCTGGCCCCGCCGCGCTGCCCTGGAGCGCGATGTGCGGAACGCTGACGAAAAAGCCCGTGATCTGGCACCTCCATCATCTTTTCGTGGACGGCGCTACGAGGAAACTTCTGAATGCCTGCGGGAAGCTGAAAGCGGTGAAGAGCATCCTTGCCGTTTCAAACTGTGCGGGGGAACAGATTGTAAACGCAAAGGCGCGGCAGAAGATGCATGTGCTCTATAATCCTGTCGATGCCTCAAAATACGCGCGTGGCGACGCCTCCAAAGTGATCCGTGAGGTGGAGACGGCCCTCGGCAGGGAAATCCATCGCGGAAGTACGCTGGTCATCGCACAGGTTTCCGCGATTACCAAAACAAAGCGGCAGGACTGTTTCATCAGAGCGGTCAACGCTCTGAAAGGAATGGGGATAGACGTTGTGGGACTGATGCTTGGCGACGCCATCACAAAGAACGATCAGGCTTACAAAGAGCAGATCCTCCGAGAAATCAGCAAGCACGGTTTGGAAAAAAACATCTTCATGCCGGGCTTCAGAGACGATATACCGGATTTTCTTGATCTGTCGGATTGCGTATTGATCCCCTCCGAGGAAGGGCTGTCGCTTGCCGCGATGGAGGCCATGTGCGCACGGCGCAGGGTTGTCACGTCAAGCGGCGGTGGCGTTTGCGAGCTTCTCTCATCGGCCGGATGCGGCACATTCTATGAAACCGGGGCGTCTGACGAGGCAATTGCAAACGCGGTATTGAAGGCGATGGCCGTACAAGGTGCCGCGGAGATCGAAAGCGGTTACCGTTTCGGCTGCGAACAGTCCGTTCCCGCCTATCGGGAAAAGTTTGTCGCCCTAATGCCTTAATTCTCTGAGAACCTGATGGACTGCTTTTACTGTGCTTTGGAGGATTGACCGTCATGAGCGAAAAAAACAGGGCGCACGTGATCACAAACCCGATGATCGCCGCAAACCGTTCGGCGGAGGTGACGCTGAGCAAATTCCTCAGGGTCATCCGGCCCTGCTTTGATAGGATTTCGGTGATCGGCGGAAACATCACACTGGAAAGCGATCTCAAAGATATCGAGGTTCATTCGTTTCGCATGGAACGGGCGGGAAACAAGCTGAAGCGGGCACTCGACATCGCCGGTCTTCAAATCAAAATGGCTCTACAGGTACTTCGCAGCGTAAAAGGCGATGAGCGGGTTTTCTTCTGGGTGGGGGACAAGATGATTGTTCCATTCATGGCGGCGAAGCTCATGCGGGCGGAGATTTACTATTTTGTCTACGGCAATGTGGCGAAGGAAGGGAGGCAGAACCGGTTTACGCATGCGTCGGCGAGTTTGATTCAGTTCATGGCGAGTCACTCGGACCATATCTGCGTTGAGAGCCATTCCGTCAGGGACGAATGGGATGGCCGAATCGCGGGAAAAACCAAAACCATCCACCTTTATACGGAGGATATTAATTTCAACAGCCTGGAAGGGCGGACGAACACAATCGGCATGGTATGCAGGCTGACGGAAGCCAAGCATGTTGTAGAAAGCATCAAGGCTTTTGCCCTGCTGCACGAAGCCTTTCCCGATTGGAAACTTGAAATCATCGGCTCGGGCAAGCAGCAGGAAGAATGCGCGCGGGCAATCCATGCGCTGAACGCGGCGGAGTACGTGCGTCTGCTGGGCTGGATCGAGCGAGGGCGAATCCGGGAGATTACGAGAAAGTGGAAATACCTTCTCTTTCCAACGGACACGGAAGGGCTGCCCAACGGACTGATTGAAATGATGGGGCAGGGGATTCCCGTGATCGCCTCGCCCGTCGGCGGCATCAAAGACGTTGTGAGGAACGGACAAAACGGCTGGTTTCTGAAGGGCGTTTCCGTTCCCGACATCTTTGGCGGCATGATGGAAGCGCTGCGCGCGCCGGACTATATTAGCGTGGCGTCGGCCGCGCACAAAAGAATCCTTGCCGGGTATACGCTGGAAGCGGCCGAGCGACTTGCGATGCGCGAGCTGTCAGAAGGGATGGTGATGGATGTTGGCGATCTGGCTATGGATTGCCGGGGCGCTGCTCCTCTCCCGGGTAGCGCTCGGGAAAGCAAAAATCCCGTATGAACATTATATCTGGATGCTGCTGCCGATTGACATGTATGGCGTGAACGTCGGCGGGGCGGCGATCAAACCCTACATGGTATTCGGCGCTTTCATCATCATGAGCAACATTTGGTCCGGGCGCAGTATCAGGATTCCGGTACCGGCTTTTCTTGTGATGGTACTCGTACTGGTATCGGACTGCGCGAACGGGTTCATCATTGAATCGTTCATGCAGCACGTGATGTTCATCCTGATTGTCCTGATTGCGGTCAGCTATGTCAGAGCGCTGGAGAACACCATTGACCTTGACATGATCAGGCGCGTCACCGTTTCAACGACCATAGGGTTCGGCGCGACTTTCGCGCTTGCCTACGCTGTGATGCTGCTGGGACTTAATATCGGCGGCGTTTTTACGGCGGATCGGTATTCGCCGGGCATATTTCTTAGCCTCATGGAGTCGGGTGGAATCTCGGTGACGAGGCTGCGGGGGTTTTACATTGATCCGAATACAGTCGTTACCACGCTGCTTCCGGGCGCTTGCTTTTCCCTATACGGCCTTTTGCGCGGAGAGAAAAACACAGTCCGGGATGTCTCTGCGCTCATCCTGTATACATTGGTGGTCGCCCTGTCGGGTTCCCGAACGGCGATGGCATGCAGCGCGGTGATTTTTGCGATCCTGTTTGTTTCGGCATTTCGGAAGTCACAGAACAAGGCGCTGTGGATTATTGGCTTTCTGTTTGTGTTGACCCTGATGATCCGGGCGAATCTGCTGGACAATATGTTGAACTATGTGTTGAATACATACACCGAACGGGCCACTTTGACCAGCGAAAGTGGTCGGGCCACCATATGGATTTACAATGCCATGTTGCTACTGAAGAATAACAAGCTATTCTTTGGCGTTGGCCAGAACCAGATCCAGTATCTGTCCAGTACGGGTTTGGAGTGCCATAACACATGGCTGGAATGGATTTGCGGCGCGGGATTGATCGCGGGGGGCGCCGCCATCTACTGGTTTTTCAGCGTGCCCAAAATCGTGTTTCGGAAAGCGCGGGACGGAATGCTCAAGATGCAGACCTTGCTGCCACTGCTTTTTGCGTACTGCGCGATCTGCCTTTGCATCACGACGGTTGACAATATCACAAATTCATGCCTCATCTTCCTGGCGATCATCTGCGGAATGGGAAACCTGCGAACATCGGTCGTTTGATTCGGCAATGGAGGCAATGGGGACATGGATTTGAAAAACGTATTGAAGGACATAAGGCTCGAGTGCCGGAACTCCATGGGCAGGGGCTTTGATCAAAAAGTTGTCGTCATCGAATCGGACGATTGGGGAAGCATCCGGCAGCCGTCCCGCGCGCTTTACGACACGCAGATGAACCGCGGCAGCCGCCCGGACCGGGACCCGTTTTTCCACTACGATTCATTGGAGAGAAACGAGGACCTTGAGCTTTTGCTGGAGGTGCTGACAAGGCATAAAGACGCGCATGGACGCCCCGCGGTGATTACGTCCAATTACGCGGTGGCCAACCCTGATTTTGAGAAAATCGGAAAATGCGGCTTTGCGCAGTACCACTTTGAATCGGTGGAGGAAACCCTGCGAAGCGATCCATGCTGCAGTCAGGTGAAGGCGATATGGAAGCAGGGAATGGACGCCGGCGTTTGGGCGCCGCAGCTCCACGGCAGGGAGCACGTTCAGATCGAAAAATGGATGAAATCCCTCAGGCGCGGCGAAGCAGAGACGTTATGGGCGTTTTCCAACCGGATGGTCAGTACGGCTGGATCCATCGCGTCGGACAACCGCTACGCCTACATGGATGCTTTCAATTACGCCAGCGCTGCGGATAATTCCCGCGAAAAAATCGAGCGGATCGTAAGAGATGCCGTTCAGTTATTTACGCATCTGTTTGGGCTGGCACCTCAGACGTTCGTAGCCCCGTGCTATGTATGGAACGATGCTTTGGAAGAGGCCCTTCGCTTGAACAGCATTGACAGCATGCAAGGCGGTTGGTACCAATGGGTCCCCGAGGGGGAGGATTCGCTTCGGAAGCGGGTCCATTATAACGGAGAGTTCAAAGGCGGTCAACTCCATACGGTGCGAAACTGCCTGTTCGAGCACAGCATGTTCGGTTCGGGCGACGCGGTGGAGTCTTGCCTGAAGCAGATGGAATCCGCCTTCCGCTGGCATCGCCCCGCGATCATCTCGTCGCACAGGCTGAATTATATGGGGCGCATCGAGGAAGCCAACCGCGGGCGCGGGCTGCGATTGCTGGGCGATTTGCTTAGGAGAATCTGCCGCACATGGCCGGATGCTGCGTTCATCTCGTCAGGCGATCTGACCGATCTTTACCGGGGGAAACGGCTGCGCCGCGCCGCGTAAGGGGAAACCAGCGAAATTACAGGATAGGAGAAAGCCGTCGGCGACATTGTGATGGAGAAGATACTGGCTAAGTACAGGACGCTCAACATCAAGGCCCGGGCGGCCCTCTGGTTTACAATATGCAATTTCCTGAACAAGGGAATTTCCATGATTGTAGTGCCGCTGTATACGCGCCTGCTCTCCATGGAAGCGTACAGTTCGTACATCATGTTTCAGTCGTGGATGAATATCATCACGATCCTCGCCACGCTGCAGATTTCCCGGGCTTACTATAACGTGGGGATCACCCGGTATGATGACGATGTGGATGCGTATACATCCAGCATGCTGGGCCTTGGCAATGTGGTGACGCTCATCCTGTTTCTCGTGTACCTCTGCGCGATGCCGATGTTTAATGAATGGCTGACTTTGTCAACGCCCGTTGTGGCGGGCATGCTGTTGTTTCTGTTCGTCTTCCCCGCGTGGGAATTCTGGACGATTCAGCAGCGGTTTGGCTATAAGTATTTCAGAATGGTCATTGCCACGATCCTTGTGGCGGTACTCAGCCCCGCGCTGGGCGTTGTGGGCATTCTGGCGTTCCACCTTCAAAGCGAAGCGGCCATCTTTTCCAAGCTGATTGTACAGGGCTTATTGGCTGCGCTTATTTACATTCGGTTCATTCGCAAGGGACGGCGGATCCATCACCCAAAGTATTGGAAGGAAGGCTTTTCGTTCGGCGTCACCTTGATGCCCTACCTTCTTTCGATGATCGTTCTGGATCAGGTTGACCGAATTATGATCCGGGACATGGTCGGCGCGGCGGAGGCGGCCATCTACAGCGTTGCCTACGCCGCGGCCATGATCCTTCAATTGGTGAACAGCGCACTCGACGACGCCCTCGTCCCATGGATCTATCAGAAGCTGAAATTGAAGCGCTACGGGGAAATTGAGCCGGTCACGAATAGACTCTTGATCTTTGTGGCGGCAAGCAATGTCCTGCTGGTATTGTTCGCGCCGGAAGTCATCGCCTTTTTTGCCCCAAGCTCCTATGGGGATGCGATTTGGGTCATCCCGCCGATCACGGCCAGCGTGTTCTTCATGTTCCTGTTCCAGCGGTACATCAATGTGGAGGTGTATTACGGCGCGACGGTGAACATCAGCAAGACATCCATCTGGGTTGCCGTGCTCAACATCCTTCTTAACTACATCTTCATCCCCATATTCGGGTATTACGCGGCGGGGTATACGACGCTCGTCTGTTACATTGCCTTCTGCGCGGCGCACTACCTGACACTCAAAAAGATATGCAGGGAGCGATGCGAAGGAGAGCAGATCTTTACGGCCAGGACGATGGCCGCGGCAGGCTGCCTGTTCCTCGCGTGCATATTCGCGATCACCTTCTTATACGAATACGCGGTGCTGCGCTATCTCCTTGCGCTGCTTCTGTGCCTGTACTGCTATCGGCAGAGAGGGCTCATCCTTTCCCTTATGAAAAACAGGCGGATTCACAGCGATTCCACGGAAAGAACGGTCAGCCTGTAGGAAGGCCGGAACAATAGGCATGACGATGGATGGAGGGGATTTCATGGTAACTTTCTTTAAAAAAAGATACGGCTTGAAATATGCCGAGGTCTGGTTCCCGGACGAGAACTGGAAAAGGGTCAAATCGGATATCATCCGGCTGCATTGCTTCACGGATGTAAAGGGGATCAAAAGCGAGCAACTGGAATTGCAGCATACCCGCCTGACGGATTTGACGCAATCAAAGGAGGAACTCCAAAGCAACGTCGTAAAAAACGCTTTCAGGTACATCCGAAAAAGTTATCAGGAAGGGATTACGGTAAGGCACTTTACTTCCGAGGAAGTGTGCGAGGATCCGAGCATCATCCGGGAATTTGCGGCGTGTTATCACGCCATGTTCTCGGATAAAACGATGGAGATCAACCTGGACACAGCGGCTGTTCTCAATTGCGCGAAGGCGGGCGCGTTGACCATCAGCGTTGCGTATTTGTCCGGGGAACCGGTCGTCTATCATTCCCATATCGATGGGAAAGACAAGGTGATCTGCTGGCATTCCTGTTCGAAGTGCAGGAGCGAAAATGAAATATCGAATATGATCGGCAGGGCAAACAAGCGGCTGCATTGGGAGGACTGGCTGTTTTTTAAGGAACGAGGATGCGCAACCTATGATTGGGGCGGCGTATTTGCCTATGACTCGGAAAACGGCATTGACCGGTTTAAAATGCTCTTTGGCGGAATGCCCCATGATTATTACAATACCGTTCCGATGCCACACTCGATTTTGGGGAGAATTGCGCTGGGGGCATACGCTCTTTTCCGGATGGTCAGCCCCAAATCGGCAAAAATCGGGAAGGATGGGTGTGCGGTCTCGACGCAAGATACTGCCGGTTGTGTCCACGATCAAAGTGTCTAGCCGGGATGGGGGAGCGCGTTTGAAAAGCCTGAAAAGTCAGGCTTTTTGCTGTTTTTGGGCTGGAAAGTCCTGCTTCATGCGTGTATAATCGTTCTTGAAGCAAGACGCATCGCTTCTGTAGATCCATGTATGTCACCGAATTTCGAACATTTGAAAGCGGGGAAATGACAGATGGTCAATCGCATCAATTACGGCATGGTGGGCGGCAAACTGGGCGCATTCATCGGTGACGTGCACCGCAAGGCCATCGCGTTTGATCCGCGCGCTGTGTTTGCGGCGGGCTGCTTCAGCAAAAACGCGCAGGAAAACGCCGATACCGGCGCCGCCTATGCGCTCGATCCGTCCCGGGTGTACGAAACCTATCAGGAGATGGCAGAGAAGGAGAGCGCGAGGCCCGACGGCATCTCCTTTGTGAGCATCACCGTTCCCAACAACGCCCACTACGCCATCTCCAAGTGTTTTTTGGAACACGGCATCCACGTAATGTGCGAGAAGCCGCTGTGCTTTACGGTGGCCGAGGCCGAGGAACTTGTGGCGCTGGCCAAGGCCAGGGGCCTGCTCTTTGGCGTCAATTACAGCTATTCGGGCTACACCATGGTGAAGGTGATGCGCGAGATGATCCGCGCGGGCAAGATTGGCGAAGTGGTGGCGGTCAACGCCGAATACGCGCAGGAGTGGCTGATCGACGAGTTGGGTGAGAGCGACCCGGGCACCGCCAAACTGTCGGGCTGGCGAAGCGACCCGGAGGTGGCGGGCATTTCCAACTGCGTCGGCGATATCGGTTCACACATCGAACACACCGTGCACTACCTCACGGGCCTTCAGATCAAGCGCGTTCTGGCCACTACCAACGCCTTCGGCAAGGCGCTGGACATGAACGCGAACATGATCGTGGAATACGATAGCGGCGCCAACGGCGCGTACTGGTGTTCGCAGGTCGCCTGCGGCAACCTGAACGGCCTGGCGGTGCGCATCTATGGCACGATGGGCTCGCTGGAGTGGCAGCAGCATATCCCCGACTACGTGCGCTACACCCCCAGGGGCCGCGCGCCCGAGACGCTCAGCCGGGGCACCGGCTACATCGGCGAGGCCGCCCATGCAAGCAGCCGCCTGCCATCCGGCCATCCCGAAGGGCTGTATGTCGGCTTCGCGAACATCTACCGCAACTTCATTACCTCGGTGATTAAAACGCAGAACGGCCAGCCGCTCACCGAGAATGACCTGGACTTCCCCTCGGCGGAGGATGGCCTGAGTGGCGTTCGCTTCATCCACGCGGTGATCGAGAGCGGCAAGCGCGACGCCGCCTGGGTCGAGATCGATCACTGAACGCCGGAGTGTTTTTCGCTGTTGCTGCCTTTGTAACTTCGTCACATACAGATGCGTTCCTTCCGGGTATACTAGGATCATAAGGAACGAAGCGTTACAGGGGGCAAACATATGTTTTTCGGAAAACAGACCGGCTGCGCGAACCTCTCCATGGACAAAGCCCAGTTGGAGCTTGAAAATGACAAGTCCATCAACCTCATCGACGTGCGCTCACCGGAGGAGTACCGATCGGGCCACATTCCCGGCAGCCGCAACATCCCGCTCGACCGCATTGGGGACATCGAAAAGGCGGTGCCCGACCGCGACGCGAAGCTGTTCGTCTACTGCCTGAGCGGCGCCCGCAGCGCCAGCGCGTGCGCGTACCTCGTGCGGATGGGGTATACGGGCGTCGTCAACATCGGCGGGATCGCCCGCTGGAATGGTCGGATCGAAACGGCGCAGGCCGTCCGTTCCTAAGCGCCGATCATGGGATGATCGAACCCGGCGACCCGGCCGGAGATTTTTCGTCCATTTTCCGGCTGAGAGCACCTGTGGGTTGAAATAAGACATTGATCAGGAAGCAAGGCATCTGTCGCCTTTTGGCATGGATGCCTTGTTCTTTTGTGCTGCGTTCGCGTAGCAAGTATCCCGCCGAAATCGGTATCATAACTGCCCTCGCGGACACGGAGTTATACCAATTCCAAACATGAATGCGTCGTCACGGCGGATCTTTTCGCCCCTGCAAGGGTTGGTTTCCCTGCGGGAAACCAAGTCGCTTCGCGACCGCACGATTCAAATGGAATTTGAATCGTGCGCCGCGTTGTCGCTCGTAGCTTGAAATAGCGCTGCTATTCCTGCGCTCCGGCTCCTAGCCCTGCATCGAAAATCTCTCGCCGCTTTGGACGCATTAATGTTCTGCATTGGTATTACCAATTATCTCCTATGGAAATTCCCTGCAAAATAATGTAATATGTAACAAGTGACATACAAACGTAATGAATGGAGGGCTCGTTGGATGAAGGCAGGCAGGTCAATTTCCGCGGGTTTGGTCTTGGTTTTCTTGTTTCTTGCGCTGGGTACACAGGCTTTGGCAGCTACAACCTATACGGTGAAGGCCGGCGACTGGCTATCGACAATCGCCAAGGCCTATGGCGTGACGGTTGCGCAGCTGAAGCAGTACAACGCCCTCAAAAGCGATACCATCTACGTCGGGCAGAAGCTGATCGTATCCCCCGACACCAAATATGTCGTGAAAAAAGGCGACACGCTTTCGAAAATCGCTACCAAGTACTCGACGACCGTCTCCAAGATCAAAACCCGCAACAGCTTGAAAAGCGACGCGATCTATGTCAACCAGGTCCTGTACATACCGTCCGGGTCCAATGCTTCTACCCCGTCCACGCCGGAGCCCGCCTCGCCCTCCAAACCCGTGACGAGTTGGCCGTCCGTCACATACATTGTGAAATCCGGGGACACGCTGGGCGGCATCGCAAAGAAATTCAATACGACCATCGCAAAGATCATGAAGTACAATTACATGGATGCCGGCGAATGGCTCAATGTCGGCCAGAAGACGGCCATCAATGGCTATGCGCCGAGGAATTTTGCCGTGACGCCGGGGGAAAGCGCCTCCCCCAAGCGGGTGGGCAAGATCGTCGACTGGTTCCTGGACGGGAAATACCTCATCAAGCGAAACGACGTTTTTCTGGTCACCGATGTGTCGACCGGCCTTCAGATCAAGTTCAAGATGATGGGTGGAGCCAACCATTCGGATGTCGAGCCGCTGACGTCGGACGAAACCGCGAAGATGACGAAGCTGTTCCCCACATGGAACTGGACGCCCCGCCCTGTCGTGATCTTCCACCGAGGCATCAACTTCGCGGCGTCCCTCTCCGGCATGCCTCATTCCTATGACACGGTCGACAACAACGTCAACGGCCACTTTGACCTGTATCTCTATAACAGCAAAAACCATGGAGAATCCGTTTCGCAGGCCTATGTGCAGCAACACTACAGTTGCATCCAGATTGCGGCGGGGAAGTAGTATCCACTGAAGGAAAACAAGAGGCCATCCGGAAACCCATCCGGACGGCCTCTTTTAATTCGGTTGACTTTCCGCTTCCGTGGGATTCATCCAAGCGGACGACCGGTCAGACAAGCGCCCAATTCTTTCTGAAGTCCCACCAGCGACGGATCGTCCGGACAGGACTCCTGAAGCCCGGTCAGCTTTTCCCGGGCAAGCGCGAAATCCCCCCGCGCGAGAGAAACCTTGACATCCATCTTCATAAAATCAACGAACTCGCCCTCGTTCTCGATCATCGCGGCCGCGGTCATGCCCAGCTGAACCAGCGGCGCAGCCTGCCGGAGGAATTCGTTCGTCCCGTCCCGCAGCATTCGTTTCGTTTGCAGCAGGATCGACATGATGTCGTTCTTCCACAGATGCTCGCACAGGGCAGGGTATTGAAGGAAATATGCGGGATCCCCCATGTTGGACAGGATCTGCATGTGCTTGAGGAGGTAGCCCTGCTGCTTCCTGGAAAAAATCGACCAGGATAGGCCGGACGGATACGGGGATTCGAGGAGGATGCACAATAGGGTTTTGAGCGCGTACGCGAAGGAGTCCTGGATGTTGGCGCGCGTGAGCCTTCCGAGCGCCCCCTTCAGATCGCCCTTCAGGAAATCCTGCGCGGGGTTATCGTACTTGAGCAGCTGGTAGATGTCTGACGGGGCGAAAAAGTCCTGAATCGGTGGGATGTACTGGCCCAGGACGCTAAACGCATCCTCCTTTTTATGCGAGGGCGCCACCACGCGGATGGCATCCGTCAGAAGGGTAAAGCAGCGCTGCCTGTCCTGGGTGAAGATATCCTGTGAGGGCCGGATGTAGACCTGCTTCCAGAAATGGCCGTAGATCGCCAGCACATAGGGATCCTGCACAAACTTCCAGATGTCTTCCTGGCCCACCTTCTTGCCCATAAAGCCGATGAGCATGCTCTTGAGCGCGTCCGCGGTTTCGTTGAGCGTTACGATGTACAGGTATTCCACATTCCGTACCGTATCGGCGCGGTTGGCGCGGAGGTATTCCAGTTTCTTGTCGCAGAGGACTTTGATGTCCTTCAGGCGCGCCTCGTAATAGAAGTTGGTCAAGGTGTTGGAATGGATGTAGTAATGGTACACGACCTTGGACGTCAGCGCGACTGAGCCGCATTTGGAAATATAGGAGAACATGAAGTCGGTATCCGAACCGTAGAACAGATTTTCATTCACGAACACACGGTGCTCGCGCATCAGGGGCACGCGCATCATCTTGGCCCAATGGGTGCGCAGCGCCTGATGGAGGAACGGGAATTCGTTCAGCAGTTCTTGCTGCGTGAAAACCGTCTCGGCTCCGTGCCAGTTTCTGTAGTAAACGGAATCGGGGTTGTCATCCTCGTGAAAGCGCGCGCCGGCGATCACGATGTCCGCTCCGCCGTCCATAAACTGGACGCAGTGTTCTAGGTAGTCCGCTTCAACCCAGTCGTCCGCGTCGATCCGGGCGAAATACTCGGCGTCGGTCAAATAGATTTTCTCAAGGAATTCGTTTGCGATGTGCTTGTTGCCCGTGCGGTATTCCGGTATGATCCGGGGGTCCGCCTTGGCGTATTTCGCGATGATTTCGCAAGTGCGGTCGCTCGAGCCGTTGTCGGCAATCCACAGTTCAAAGTCCCGGTAGGTCTGGTTGAGGACGCTATCCAGCGCCCTCTCGATGTACTTTTCATAGTTGTAGGTCTGCATGTAGATGCATACGCGTGCCATAGGTTCCTCCTGAATCATTGTTTCGAGCCGGAGCTTATACCACTCCCAAACATTCTTTCGTCGTCGCGGCGGATCTTTTCAAGCCCTGGCTGTGTCGCTCTCCCCTTGACGTAGCTCCACTACGCCTGCGCTGCGGCTCCTTGTCAGGAACGAAATCTTCGCCGCTTTGGACGAAACAATATTTCACATTGGTATAACTCAGGCAGGAGCAGAGAATGAACTTTTACGAAAAACTGGGCCTGAAAACGCTGGTCAACGCCAGCGAAACCTATACGAACCTGGGCGGCTCGCTGATGGCGGAGGAAACGCTTGAGGCGATGCGCGACGCCGGGCGCGGCTTCGTCGATATGGGAAAGCTCATGGACGCCGTGTGCGCTCGCGCGGCGGCGCTCACCCAAAACGAAGCGGCGTTCGTCACCAGCGGCGCGGCCGCGGGCGTGATTCTGAGCGCGGCGAGCTGTCTGTGCGGCCTCGACGAATCGCTTCACGACCGGGTACCGTTCGCTTCGGACTTCCCGAAAAACCGCATTCTGATCTTTGATGGCGCGTACCGGAGCATGATTCCCTACTGGCGGCTGATCGCGATGACGGGCGCGGAGATCGTGTCGGTCGAGCCGACCGTCGAGGCGATGATCGCGGCGGCGGACGAAAAATGCGCGGCGGCGTTTCTTTTCGCGGGCTCTCTGTACGAAAAGGATGTACCCAGCTGCGAGGACGCGATCCCGAAGCTCAAGGCGGCGGGCCTGACCGTGGTCGTCGATGCCGCGGCGCAGCTCCCGCCCGCGTCAAACCTGTGGCACTACACGCGGGATTTGGGCGCGGATCTTGCCATCTTCAGCGGCGGAAAGCACATCCGCGGCCCGCAGTCCACCGGCCTCATCGTTGGCCGCAGAGATCTCGTCGCAGGCTGCCGCATGAGCGCGTGCCCCCATCCGAGAATCGGCCGGGCTTTCAAGACCGGCAAGGAGGAGCTGGCCGGGTTCATCACGGCGCTGGAGCTGTTCGTATCCGACAAAGGACGCTACACGCGCCAGCAGGCGATGCTCGAAGCGCTGCGCGACAGGCTCGCCGTGTGCGCGGGGGTGTCGGCACGGATCGTTTCGGAAGGGCGTCTGGGTACGGAGCAGCCGCTTCTGATCGTAACGTTGCCCGAGGGCGTATCCGCCAAGGCCGTCAACGAGCGCACGCGCGCGCTGCCTTCGCCTATCGATGTGGGCGTCTACCCGCCGGAATTCGGCATGCCGGAAAACGCGATGTTCTTGAACGCCTACAATCTGTCGCCGGGCGAGGTCGATCGGGTGGCCCGCGCCGTGCGCGAAGCGATCAACTCGCTCAGAGAGGGTGATTCCCATGGGGAGAATTGAGGAAAGGCTGGAGGCGCTGGGCGTCCGGCTGCCCGAGCCGCCCGACCGGGCGGGGCTATACATGCAGACCAAGGGATTTTCGGATATTCTGTGCGTCTCCGGCTGCGGGCCGGATCTTCCGGGCGAGCCGTCGCCCAAGGGGAAGCTGGGCGTTTTGACGGTGGAGGAGGGCCAGAAGGCCGCCGCGAACTGCATGCTGAACGCGCTTTCCATCCTGAAGCGCGACCTGGGCACGCTGGACAGAGTTCTAAGCGTCGTCAAAATGCTGGCCTTCGTCGCCAGCCGGGACGATTTCTATCAGCAGCCCGCCGTCGCCAACGGCGCTAGCCGCCTTCTGATCGACATTTTCGGCCCGGAGATCGGCTGCCCGTCCCGAAGCGCCGTCGGCGTCAACGTGCTGCCGGGCAACATCCCGGTGGAAGTGGAACTGATGGTACAAATTGCCCGAATATAGAATGGTTGTCACCGAGCGCTTTTCATGCTATAATGCCCTTAGGATTTGATCAAATTTGGATCGGGGCGTAGCGCATGAACGGAGCGGTCACCAGAAAGACGCTTTCCAGGCAGGTTGTCGATCAGCTCAGGGCGGACATCATCACCCGCGTTTTCCCGGTGGGCAGCCACATCACCGTGCGATCCATCGCCGAACGGTATGACACAAGTCCCATTCCGGTGCGGGAAGCGTTCAACGTGCTCAGCGGTGAGAAGCTGATCAAGCTCTCCCCCTACAAGGGCGCGACGGTCTGCACCATCGACCGTCAGTTCTTTGAAAACATCTACCGCATCCTCAACGCGCTGGAAATGTTGATGATCGAGAGCACGATGGCGAACTGGTCCCAGAGCCTCTGCCGCGAGGTGACTCAGATCAACGAGCGGATCGGCGAGCTTCAGACGATGGAATTGATCTGGGAAAAGTACCAGGACCTGAACGACCAGTTTCATCAGAAGCTGGAGCAGTTCAGCCGGAACGACCAGGCGCTGGAGCTGATCCACGACTACCGCGCCATCGCCCGCCTCGTTTCCCGCGAACATGGGGTCGTGCTCGCGTCGGTCGAGCGGCTGGGCGAATCCTACCGGGAGCACCAGGCCATCATTGGCGCCTATGAGGCGCACGATCTTACGGCGTGCCGCCAGGCGTACATGGTACACGCGGACAATTCGCGCCTGCCGACCATGCGCAGGATCTTCGGCGAGGCGTAGCGCACCGCAACAATCGAACTCGGATGCGATGTCTTGTGATTGATATTTGATACGATATTGACTTTGCTTAGGATTTGATATAATATATAAATCGCGCTCGTGTTCACGCGCCCACCGAAAGGCCCACCGAAGGGCCGCTCCGTTTGGGCCAACCGCAAAAAAATGGATCCTGGAACGCCCCTTCGGGGTGTTGATGGATAGATGCGTATGTCTTTGGTCGTGGCAGGCGAAAAGGCGCTCCACGGGAGCGGGCGTTAAGCCGGCTGCTTCGTCCAAAGGCGCAACTGTAAAAGGAGGAGTATCCACGTGAAAAAGTTCCTGGCTCTGGTCTTGGGATTGATGATGGCGCTTTCCATGCTAAGCGTCGCCTCCGCGGAAGCAAGCCCGGTGACGATTTCGGTATGGTGCGCTTACGCCGGCGAGGACCCGTACGGCAAGTACTCGTATGAGTACGCTGAGAAGTTCATGGCCGCCAACCCGGGCATCAAGGTGGAAGTGACCGCGGTCAGCAGCAACGACATCTACGCGAAGCTCGCTGCCATGGCGACCACGCCCGACGATCTCCCGACCTTGTTCTACACCAGCGCCGACCAGGCCCCCAGCCTCGTCGACATCGGCCTCGTGGAGGACATGTCCAAGTACCTGACGGCCGACGAGCTCGCGACCTTCGGCAACGGCGTTGTCGACGGCTGCCAGGTGGGCGGCATCATGGCCTACTACCCGATCGACCTGCAGCCCCTGGCGGTGCTCTACCGCATCGACCGCTTTGAAGAAGCGGGCCTGACGATCCCCAAGACCTGGGACGAGTTCCTGGCCGCTTCCCAGGCGCTGACCAAGGACACCAATGGCGACGGCACCGCCGACCAGTGGGGCTTCTCGATGGTCGGTTCCAACAACAGCTCCGGCCAGTCGCGCTTCATGTCCTACCTCTGGAGCAACGGCCTCAAGGTCGTCTTCAAGGATGGCGAAGAGTACAAGACCGACATCGGCACGCCGGAATTCCTGAAGGCCTTCACCTTCTGGACCGACATGAACAACGTCCACAAGGTCGTGCCGGAAGGCATCACCGAAGTCACCTATCCGACCGCCGCGAACTACTTCGCGATGGGCTTCACCAGCATCATGGTTTCCGGCGGCAACGCGATGGGCGTCACCTACGCCGCCGCGCCGGATCTCAAGGGCAAGGTCGGCACCTTCCCGATGCCCGGCATTGAGCCCGGCTCGATGATGAACACCGAAGGCTACGCGCTTTCGAAGAACGCCACCGAGGAGCAGAAGAAGGCCGCCGTCGAGTACGCAAAGTTCTACGCGACGAACGACGCCGAGATGCGCTTCTGGCAGGAGAGCGGCAAGCTGCCCTCCAGTGCCCAGGGCCTCGCCAGCGAATACCTGCAGGGCAAGGACTACGCGGGCTTCCTGCAGACCATCGCCAACGGCTGCCGTCCGGTGAACGGCTTCCCGGGCATGGGCGCCCTCAAGCAGCTGCTGGGCGACGCGTACTCCGCGGTGTTCGCCGGTGAGAAGACCAACGAGCAGGCCGTGACCGACCTTGCGGCCGGCATGACCGAACTCCTGGAAGACTACAACTGATTTAAACCCGGGCAGGGGAGAGGGGGAGCTCCCGCTCCTCCCCCCTGCCCACCATCCTATTCTTGGGGGAGGTGCGGGCGCGATGGCATCCTGGACGGCGACGCGGAAAGCCGCAATGGGCAGGATGGACAGGCGGCAGCAGGGCATCGGCTACGGCTTCGTGCTGCCGGCGGTCGTCATCATGGTGGCGCTGATCATCTATCCGATGCTCTACGGCGTCTACCTGAGCTTTTTCAATACCAACCTGGTCACCCGGTGGGACTACGTAGGCCTGAAGTACTATGAGCAGGCCGTCACGCAGCCGGAATTCGGGTCAACGGTCGCGCTCACCTTCAAGTTCATGGCGCTGGTGGTGGCCGGACACTTCCTCTTTGGCTTCCTTCTGGCGTCATTCCTCAACAAGGAATTCAAGGGCCGGCTATTGTTCCGCATCATCTTCATGCTGCCGTGGCTCTTCCCGGAAACCGTGGTGGCGCTTCTGTTCACCTGGATCATGAACCCGATGTACGGCGTGCTCAACGCGATCCTTCGGGGGCTGGGGCTGATCTCCGGCAACATATCGTGGCTGGGTACGGCGGAGCTGGCGTTCCCCTCGGTGGTGTTCGCCTGCATCTGGAAGGGCTATCCGCTGGTCATGACGATGATCCTGGCCGGCATGCAGTCGATCTCCCAGGACCTGTATGAGGCGGCCCGCATCGACGGCGCAAACCGGTGGCGGCAGTTCTTGAACGTCACCGTGCCCTCGCTGAAGCCGGTTCTGACGACCACGCTCATCCTCGACAGCGTGTGGTGGTTCAAGCAGTACACGCTGGTTTATACCATGACCGCGGGCGGTCCGGGCAGCGCGACCAGCCTGATCAGCCTCAACATCTTCTCGACCGCGTTCGAATCGCTGCGCTTCGGCAAGGCGTCGGCCTGGGCGGTTATCGTGTTTGCGATCTGCTACCTGATCAGCAAAGTGTACAGGGTGGTGTTGAAAGATGACTAAGCCGGTTCGAAGCGCAAAAACCATGATGAGCGGCGCGCTGCGCTACATAATGCTCACGCTGCTTTCGCTGTTTATCCTCGTGCCGATCGCGTGGATGCTGTCCACCGCCTTCAAAACCGAGCCGCAGACCTACCTGCCCAACCCGAGCTGGCTGCCGCAGCCCGCCACGTTCGACTCCTTCGTCAAATTCTGGAAGATCTACGATTTTGGCCGGATGACGCTCAACAGCCTCATCACCTGCGTGTTTTCGACCCTGATCTGCGTGACGGCGTCATGCCTTTCGGGCTACGGCATCACGCGCTTCAAGTTCACCGGCAAGAAGCTGTACATGGGCTTCCTTCTGGTGACGCAGATGTTCCCGAGCGTCATGCTGGTGGTGCCGTTCTACACGATCCTCACCACCTACCGCATGAACAATACGCTTTTGGGCCTCATCATCGTGTACGCCGCAACCAACGTTGCTTTTTCGACATGGATGATGGTATCCTACTTCAAAACCATCCCCATCGAGCTGGACGAAGCCGCCCGGGTGGACGGCGCTTCGGCCTTCTACACCTTCTGGAAGATCATCCTGCCGCTGACGCTGCCGGGCATCGCATCGGTTTCGATCTTCACCTTCATCAACGGCTGGAACGAGTACATGTACTCGGCGGTTTTGATGTCCAAGGATTCGCTCAAAACCCTGACCGTGGGCATCGTGTCGCTCAACACGCAGTACCAGGTGAAGTGGAACGACCTGATGGCGGCTTCCTCTTTCTCCTGCCTGCCGCTGATCATCCTGTTCGTCTGCTTCCAGCGTTACTTCATCGCCGGTATGACCAGCGGCGCCGTGAAGAGCTGACCAACCATACATACGCAAATAGGAGGAAACCTTCATGGCTTGCGTGACCATCCGGGACGTCAAAACCTTTATCACGGCGCCCCGGGGCATCAACCTGGTGGTCGTCAGGGTGGAAACCAATGTGCCCGGCCTGGTCGGCCACGGCTGCGCGACGTTCACCTGGCGCGCGAAGGCGGTTGTGACCGCGGTCGAAGAGTACCTGAAGCCGCTCGTGATCGGAAAAAACGTTGCCAACATCGAGGACATCTGGCAGATCGCCATGGGCGGCTCCTACTGGCGCAACGGCCCCGTGCTCAACAACGCGCTCTCCGGCATCGACGAGGCGCTGTGGGACATCAAGGGCAAGCTCGCGAACATGCCGCTCTACGACCTCTTCGGCGGCAAGTGCCGGGAGGGCATCGCGGTCTACCGGCACGCCGACGGCGGCAATTTTGAGGAAGTCGATCAAAAAATTCAGTCCTACATCGACGAGGGCTACCGCTACATCCGCGTGCACATGGGCACCTACGGCGGCAACATGTACGGCTCGAAAAACCGCGAAATGCACCGGCCGGACAACTGCCCGCCCGGCGCGTACTACGACCCCCGCGCCTACACGCGCAGCGTGATCAAACTGTTCGAACACGTGCGCGACAAGTTCGGCTGGGAGATCGAGCTGATGCACGACGTGCACGAGCGGCTGCCGCTGGCGGACACGCTGGGCTTCGCCAAGGATATGGAGAAGTTCAAGCTGTTCTTCCTGGAGGACTGCCTTCCGCCCGATCAAGTCGAATACTTCAAGTACCTGCGGGAGCAGACGAGCGTGCCACTGGCGATGGGCGAGCTCTTCACCCATCCGCTGGAATGGAAGCAGATCGTGCAGAACCAGTGGATCGACTTCATCCGCGTGCACCTGAGCGACATCGGCGGGCTGACGCCCGCGCGCAAGCTGGCCGCGTTCTGCGAGGCCTACGGCGTGCGCACTGCCTGGCACGGCCCGAGCGACCTGTCGCCCATCGGCATGGTCGCGCAAATGCACCTGGACTTGAGCGCGCCCAACTTCGGCATTCAGGAGTTCTCCGGCTTTGTCGAGCAGCAGAGCGCGGGTGTCTCCAGTTTTGTCGAAAGCGAGCTGGAGGTCTTCCCCGGCTGCCCCGAGGCGCGAAACGGCTACGTCTACCTGAGCGACCGCCCCGGCATCGGCGTCGATTTCGACGAGAAGGCCGCCGCGAAGTACCCCTTTGTCGAGATGGACTTCGGCTGGCTGTACTCCCGCCTCAAGGACGGCACCGCCGTCCGGCCCTAATCGGAGAGCCAAAATCCATTGTAAAGTCCTGATCCCATAAACGTTGAGCGCCTGCGGCCTGTATGGGCTGCGGGCGCTCTCATTATGCTTTCCCGGCCACGTCTTTTCTTGCGGGCGTGGCCGTTGGGGTCAAGGGCCTCAGGCCCCTTGCGGGGGGTGCGGGGGCGGGGCCCCTTGCCGTACCTCCGCCCTACCCTCGTCCTACCCTCGCCCTACCACTCCGCGGGCGTGCCGTCCTCATTGTGCCAGATCGGGCTCTTCCAGTTGTGACCCACCTTGGCGGCTTCGCGCACGTACTCCTCATTGACCTCGATGCCAAGGCCCGGCCCCTTGGGCGGCGCGACGAAACCGTCCTCGTAATGGAACACGGACGGGTTTTTGATGTAGTCCAATAGTTCGTTGCCCTTGTTGTAGTGGATGCCCAGGCTCTGCTCCTGAATGAACGCGTTGGGCGTGCAGCAGTCGAGCTGGATGCAGCTGGCCAGCGCGATCGGCCCCAGCGGGCAGTGCGGCGCGACGGCCACGTCATACGCCTCCGCCTGCGCGGCGATCCGGCGGCATTCGCTCAAGCCCCCCGCGTGGGAGAGGTCCGGCTGCACGATGTCGACGACGCCTGCTTCAAGGATGCGCTTGAAGTCCCAGCGGGAGTACATCCGCTCGCCGGTGGCGATGGGCGTTGAGGTGTGCTGCGCGATTTCGCGGAGCGCGTCCAGGTTCTCCGGCAGCACCGGCTCCTCGATGAACATCAGCTTGAACTGGTCCAGTTCCTTTGCCAGGATCTTGGCCATGGGCTTGTGCACGCGACCGTGGAAGTCGATCGCCACGTCCATCGAGTGCCCGACGGCGTCGCGGATCGCGGCCAGCTTTTTAACCGTGCCGTCCACCTTCTCGTAGGAATCGATGAAGTGCATGGTCGTCTCAAACGGGGTCAGCTTGAGCGCGGTATAGCCCAGCGCCTTCTTTTCGAGCGCCTGCGCGGCCAGTTCCTCCGGCGTATCGCCGTGGATCCAGCTGTACATCTTCAGCCTGTCGCGTACGCAGCCGCCCATCAGATCGTACACCGGCACGCCCAGCGCCTTGCCCTTGATGTCCCACAGCGCCTGGTCGACGCCGGAGATCGCGCTCATCAAGACCGGGCCGCCGCGGTAGAACGCGCAGCGGTACATGGTCTGCCAGAGGTACTCGATGCGGAACGGGTCCTGCCCGATCAGGCAGCCCTCCAATTCGCGCACCGCGGCCGCGGTGGTCGCGGCGCGGCCCTCCACCACCGGTTCGCCCCAGCCGACGACGCCTTCGTCCGTGGTCACCTTCAAAAACAGCCAGCGCGGCGGCACCTGGAACAGTTCAAGCCCTGTGATCTTCATGGGTTGCCTCCCTCAGCGCTGCACGCGGCCGGAGCCGTCGCCCTGCGCCAGTTTTTCGATTTCGTCCGCGGTCACCAGGTTGAAGTCGTGCTCGATGGAATGCTTCAGGCAGGACGCCGCGGCGGCGAATTCGACCGCCCGCTGCGGCTCGTACCCTTTCTGCGTCGCGTAGATCAGCCCCGCGCCGAAGCTGTCGCCGCCGCCGACGCGGTCGACGATGTGCACGCGGTAACGCTTCGAGAAGAGCGCCTCGCCGCCCATATAGAGCATCGCGCCCCATTCGTTGTCGCTGGCGGAGATGCTGCCGCGCAGTGTGATTGCGATCTTTTGGATGCCGAAGCGGTCGGAGATCTGCTTCGCCACGTCCACGTAGCCTTCGCAGCTCAGTTCGCCCTTTTCGATTTCGGTGCCGGAGGCGCGGATGCCGAACACGTCGGCGGCGTCCTCCTCGTTGGCGATGAGCACGTCCACATACGGCATGTACTTCGCCATCACCTCGCCCGCGTGCTCGCGGCTCCACAGGTTCTTGCGGTAGTTAAGATCGCAACTCACCGTGACGCCCGCGCGTTTCGCGGCCATCAGCGCGTCCATGCAAACTTCCGGCAGTTCGCCGCCCAGCGCGGGCGTGATGCCGGTGAAGTGGAACCATTCCGCGCCTTCAAAGATGGCATTCCAGTCGAAATCCGCGCGGGACGCTTCCGCGATGGCCGAATGCGCGCGGTCATAGATCACCTTGCTGGCGCGCTGGCTCGCGCCCTTTTCGACAAAGTACAGCCCCAGCCGGTTTCCGCCCCAGACGACGTTTGAGACATCCACGCCGAAGCGCATCAGTTCCATCGACGCCGCGCGTCCCAGATCGTTCTTGGGAAGCTTCGTCACATACGTTGCGGGAAGGCCCATGTACGAAAGCGAAACCGCCACGTTCGCCTCGCCGCCCGCGTAGGACAGTTCCAGCCGCTGCGCCTGCACCATCCGGAGGTATCCTTCGGGGTTCAGCCGCCCCATGAGTTCGCCGAAACAAACCGTTTTTTTCATGTCGCCGCTCCTTATGTAAGACTCGTATAGGCTTTGGCAAGCCCGGTCAATTCGCGGTAGCGCCCTTCCGCGATCAGCTTGTTGTCCACGATGTTGCTGCCGAGACCAACGGCCTTCGCGCCGGCCCTGAAGAAGTCGGAAAGGTTGTTCAGGTCCACGCCGCCCACCGCCATCAGCGGGATGTGGGGGAGAGGGCCCCGGAGCGCCTTGAGGTATCCCAGCCCGAGGTCCCCGGCGGGAAACAGCTTGACCATCGCCGCGCCCAGCTTCCAGGCGTGGGCGACCTCGGTGGGCGTCATCGCTCCAGGGATGGCGACAAGGCCGCGCCCCAGCGCCTCGTCGATCACCTCTTCGTCGACGTTCGGGGCCAGCGCAAACTGCGCGCCCGCGTCCGCCGCGGCGCGCGCCTGTTCGCGGCTCATCACCGTACCCGCCCCCACGAGCATGTCGGGGAAGCGGGCGATCAGCGCCTCGATCATGCGCGGCGTGAGCCGCAGGCATTCCGGGTCGGCCTGATCGAACGTGATCTCCATCAGCCGGATCCCGCCCTCGTAGAGCGCCTGGGCAGCGGGCACGATTTTGTCCGGCGGCACCCGCCGCGCGATGGCGACGATTTTGTGCTCGCAGATTTTTTCCACGGTCTGAATGGCGCATCGCTCCTTCCGCTTGTCGCCCTGCCGGGCGTCTGAATTGGTTCGTATATAGGAACAATATTCTTTATTACGCACAACTATGATACCACCAAAGCCCCAACCTGTCAATCCGCGCGGCCGCAAATTTGACATGACCAGGCGTTTGTGATATGATCGGGTGAAATGCGGTTCCCCAATCTTCATGATCGTTCGCATATCGGAACGGAGGCGGCCTATGGAACATGAGCGGGACCCCGGCGCGCCGCACCGCGCGACCGACCGGACGCTGCGCGCGATCGAGTACGTGGCCGCGTCGCAGTCCGGGCGCACGTTCAGCCAGATCGTCGAGCATCTGGACGCGCCCAAGAGCAGCATCCACCCCATCCTCCGCACGCTCACGGAACGCGGCTTCCTACTGTATAATGCCCAGACGCGCGTATACAAGACGGGCGTCAGGATGTTTGAGTGCGGATACAGTTTCCTCGAACAGACGGACGTGCTCGAATTGATCCGAAACGAGATGCGACTGATCGTGGGCGTCTGCAATGAAACCTGCCATTTTGGGATTCTGGTGGGCGGCGACGTGCTCTACCTTCTGAAGATCGACTCCCCGGAACCCATCCGGATGTATTCGTCGGTCGGCCGCCGTCTCCCCGCTTACGCGACCGGAATCGGCAAGGCGCTCCTGTCGAATTACACAGTATCCATGCTGAAAAAACTGTACCCCGACGGCCTGAAGCCGGTGACCGCAAACACGATCACCAGCTTCGATGCGCTGGCCGATCAACTCGCTATGGCGCGCGAAACGGGGCTTTCTTACGAATCGGAAGAGTCCGACCAGCACGTCCGGTGCGTCGGCGCGCCGATCTGCAAAAATGGTCAGACAATCGCGGCCGTCAGCGTCACGGTGCCGCTGTTCCGGGCCACTGAGGAGAAAATCAGGCTGATCGGCGCGCTGCTTCAAAACGCGCGGGACAGAATCGAGCGCATCGTCACCGAGCGCGATGTGAATTTTCACCAGATGTAGAAACCCATGAGTTTCCATTGAGGCGGCCCGCTTCGTTACCTTGATCACAAATGCATACTCCGCGCGCGATACGTTCCGGAGCGTTCAAACCGGGCGTTTCTTCGAAGCCTTGGAGACCACCAGCGCCTGGCCGGGACCGCCGATGAGCCGATCTCGACCTTGACGCCCGGGTTGTCCTTCTCAAACTGCGCGGCGGATAAAAAACGCCGCCCGGCGATTTCGACGGGCGGCGGTGTGTGGCGGGATTGCGCGTTCGACGGCGAGCCGTCAGGCTTGGTGGCCGAGCACCTTGGACAGGAAATCCTTCAGGCGCGCATCTTCGGGGTGGGAGAAGAACTCTCCCGCCGGCCTGTCTTCCCGGATCTGGCCTTCGTCCATGAACAGTACGCGAGAGGATACCTCGCGGGCAAAGTTCATTTCATGGGTCACGACCACCATGGTCATGCCTTCGAGTGCCAGATTCCTCATCACGGCCAACACTTCGCCGACCATCTCGGGGTCCAGCGCGCTCGTCGGCTCATCAAACAACATCACGTTCGGCTTCATGGCCAGCGCGCGCACGATGGCGATGCGCTGTTTTTGTCCGCCGCTCAGTTGGGATGGGTAGCTGTCCACTTTATCCGCCAAACCCACCCGGTTCAATAGCTGCATGGCCTGTTCCTCGGCCTCCGCCTTGCTCAGGCCCAGGACGCGAATGGGCGCGGCGGTGATGTTGCGCAGCGTCGTCATGTTGGCAAACAGGTTGAACTGTTGAAACACCATGCCGATCTTTTGCCGGTGCACGTTGATGTCGCACTTTTTATCGCAGATGTCCTTGCCTTCAAAGAACACCTGGCCGCCGGTGGGCTGCTCCAGCAGATTCAGACAGCGCAGGAAAGTGGACTTTCCGCTGCCGGAGGGGCCGATGACCGACACCACCTCGCCCTTGCGGATGACGGTAGAGATGTTGTTGAGTACCTTAAGCTTGCCAAAGCTCTTGTGAAGGTTTTTGACCACGATCAACTCATCGGAGGCCATTGCCCATCCTCCTCTCTGCCATCCTGACCAAACGGGACGTAATGAAGGTCATAATGAAGTACAGGATGGCGGCGACAGCCAGCGACTCCAGCTGGATGTACGTGATGGCGATGACGCCGTTGGTGCGGTACATCAAATCCGCGATGCCGATGATCGACACGATGCTGGATTCCTTGATGACGGTCACAAACTCGTTGCCGAGCGCAGGCAAAATGTTTTTGACCGCCTGGGGCAGCACAACCATGCGCAGGGTCTCGCCATGCCGAAAGCCCAGGCTGCGCGCGGCTTCGGTCTGCCCGATATCCACGGCCTGGATGCCGGAGCGGATGATCTCCGCCACATAGGCGGCGGAGTTGATGCTCATGGCGAAGATCCCGGCGGCGAAGCGGTCAAAGTTGGGGATCGCGTCGATCTTCGGGAATTTGATGCCTAAGAGCGGCAGCCCGTAAAACAGAAACATCAGCTGGATCATCAGCGGCGTTCCGCGGATGAACTCAATATAGGCCGTGGCCAGCCAACCGGCGGGCTTCAGCTTGCTCATGCGCATGACCGCCAGCAGCGTCCCCAATATGGTGCCGCACAGCACGGTAAAAATGGCGAGGGTCAGGGTGTTCTGAATGCCTTCGCCAAAAAAGTTTCCGTAGCGCATGAAGATCTTCCACATCCGCCCCGGAAAGTACGAGAGGCTGTCAATCAGGTTCATACGATCCCCCAATCCAAACGGGATAAATCACAGCAGATTTGGCATCCTGTACAGGATGCCAAATCTGCGATCACTTAACGTTGTAACTCGTCTTAAATGCCCAGGTTGGCAGCCTTCGCGACCGCTGCGTCGTAGGCGGCGGTAAACGTGCCGTTCTCAACCACCTGGAGAATCACGGCGTCCACCAGCGCCTTGAGGTCTTCGGTGCCCTTCGCCAGCACGGCGGCCTTGCCGAAGTTGGCCTCCGACGGATCAAAGGTGAAGTTGGCCACCGCCAGACTCGCGTTGTTGGCGATCAGGCCATCGCCGACCGCGCCGTCCACCACCAGCCCGGCGATGTTTCCGTTGACCACCTCGAGCGCCAGCGCGGGGTACTTGTCAAGTTCAAACAGCACGGATTCCGGCAGCGCGCTCTGGATCAGCAGGGACTGAATTGTGCCGCGCTGCGCGCCCACCTGCAGGCCCTTGAGGCTCTCCTTGCTGGTGTACACTTCTTCGTTGCCCTTCTTGACCACCAGCATCTGCTGGTCGCGCTGGTAGATTTCGGAGAAGTCGATTTCCTTGGCGCGCTCTTCGGTGACGGTAAAGGCGGCGATGCCGATATCCACCTGCGCGGACTTCACGGCCGGGATGATGCCGTCAAACGCCATGTCCATCACTTCCAGCTTGACGCCGAGCGCGAGGGCAATCTGCTCGGCCAGCCACATGTCGCAGCCCGCAAACTGCGCGTTTTCATCCAGGAATTCAAAGGGGGCATAGGTGGCTTCGGTGCCAACCACCAGCGAGCCCTTGGCCTTGATGGCATCGATGGTCTTGCCGGTAAACTGGGCGAAATCAGCCGGATTGACCGAGGCGATGGCGCTCTCGGCGCCCGCGACGGAGACCAGGGACGCGCACAGCAGCGCGCACATCATAAGTGCAACGAACTTCTTCAAAATGATTCCCTCCATCCATGTGGCGTAAAGCATCGCCCCGCGGGGATGACCAACGCCTCTCATGCGCATTATTATACACAAATCCGGGGAAAGCGCAAGCGATTTTCGGAATTTATGCGCATCTTTGCATAACTAAAACATTATCCGCTCAATGCGGTCAAAGGCCTCCCCAAGATTTTCCATGCTGGTGGTGCAGGCGATGCGCGCGTAGCCCTCTCCCGCCTGACCGAACCCGACGCCGGGTACCATGGCGACATGCGCTTCGCGCAGCACCTTCTGGCAAAAGTCCACCGAGGAAAGCCCGGTCCGTTTGACGTTGATAAAAAGGTAGAACGTACCCTCGGGCTCGCGCACCGACAGTTTGGGGATGGCGCCGATGCGCCGGGCGCAGTAGAATACCCGCTCCCTGTAAGCGCTCACATACCGGTCGCCGATTTCCCCGCGCAGCTTTAAGGCGTGCAGCGCCGCCCGCTGGCTGATGGAGGGAGCGGAGTATACCAGGTTTTCGTTGATGCGGCGCATGGCGCTCACCACCCGCTCCGGCGCGACGACGTAGCCGATGCGCCAGCCGGTCATGATGTAGTTTTTCGAGAAACTGTTCAGCGTGATGGTGCGCGCGTCCATCCCCTCCACCCCCCTCAGCGGCGCAAAGGGGATGGTGTACATGTAATCGGTGTAGATTTCGTCCGCCAGTACGATCAGGTCATGAAGCCTGGCTGCCCGCGCGATGGTGTGATACACCCGCATATCATAGGCCGCGCCTGTGGGGTTGCAGGGATTGTTCAGGATCATGGCCCGGGTCCTTAAGGTAATGGCGGCTTCCAGCCGGGCAGGGTCAATCGCGAAGCCATCCTCCTCAAACGTAGGCACTTCCACCGCCACGCCCCCGGCCAGTTCCACCTGCTCTTTGTAGGGCAGGAAGTAGGGCGCAAACAGCAGCACCTCGTCGCCCGGATTGATGATTGTTAGCAGCGCCAGCTCCATGCCAAAGCAGCTGGAGGTGGTCACGAAGATTTCCTTTTTTTCAAGGTTCATCCCGTAGGCCTGACCGTAGAACTGCCGGATGGCCTCGATCAGCTCCGGGTCGCCCTGGGGATCTGTGTAATGGGTATGCCCGGCCAGCGCGTCCGCCATCGCGGCCCGGGTGATGCGCTCGTCGGTGGTGAAGTCGGTATCGCCGATGGATAGATCGATCAGGTCGGGATAGGTTCGTTTTTCCGCCGCCGCGGCCGCCATGACGCTGTCCTGCGCATGGGCAAAGCGTTCTGCCACCAAGTCTCTCATCGGGTCAGTCCTCCTGCTTTACAAGCCTCGGCACGACAGTCGAGCCGTTCGGAATCACATAGGTGAGCTTGCCGGAAAGGTCAAGATCCCCAAGCAACCGCTCGGCGTCATCGTACGCGTGAATGCCCATCTGTCCAATCAATCCGACGTCTGCGCCGGTCAGCAGCATGATGCGGTAGCGCTGCGCCTGCTCACAATTCAGATAGAAGATATAACCCGGTATGGTGAAGCCCGCGCGCAGGTCGACATCCAACGACCCGGCGCGCAGGGCGTCGATCCAGTCAAAATACTCCGCGGGTCCGCCACCGTCCCGGCATTCGGCCAAGAGTACCAGCGTACCGCCCGGTTTGAGGCCGCTTTCCACATTGTCAATGGTCTTGGTGCACTGATAGAGCGACATATCCTTGGGGTAGCCGCCGCAGCTGGTGATGACCACATCGGCCTTTTCCCGAATGGGCACCGCGTACATGGCGTCGATCAAACGGCAGGCCGCCAGCCATGAATCCAGAAAGTGGCCCGAGGTGATGTGCGACAGCTTCATATCGGTATTCATCACCAGGTTGATCACGAACAAATGCTCAACCATGGCCGCGGCCTCGCACATGTCCTCATGCAGGGGGTTGCCCTCGAGCACCGCGTTGCCGATGGCGGGGTTGGAGCGGGGCGCGCAAGGGTCCAGCGAATGGGCGTGGTTTTGCCGGATGGAGCGCATGGAGCAGATGCCGGGCAAAATGCTCTTGCGCCCGCCGCCGTAGCCCGCCATCACATGCTGCGTGGCGGCGCCCAGCGCGATGACCTTGCGCCCCACGGCCAGTGGGTTGACCTCCACCCGGGTCTTGCGGCTGGTGGTGCCGATCAATACCAGGTCGTCCGCCAGACAATCATGATTGACCACCCGCACGGCATTGTACACCGCTTCTGTCACCAGGGTGCGCAATTCCGCCTCGTCGCCCCCAATGTGCGTGCCGTTGGCCACCAGAATCACCAGATTTTCAAGCGCGACGCCGCACTGCGCATGAATATAGGCCACCAGATGCGGGATCACCAGATCCTGCCGCATCCAGAATCGGGACATATCGCTGATGATCAGCGTAACCAGGTCCGACGGCTGCAAGAATGCCCGCAGCGCACGCCCGCCGATCGGATGCTCCAGCGCGTCGCCCAGCGCCGCGCCGATGTCGCCGATGGCCGGCTGGACATCGCCCTTCAGCACCTCTATGCGTCCGGTTTCCGGCAGCGAAAGATCCACGCCCTCGCTGCCGTATTTGAAATGATAGGTTTTCATGCGCAGCTCCTCAAATCTTCAATCCGGGTCTGAACTAGAGAATCGTAACTTTATCCCTGCCGGAATTCTTGCTGGAATACAGGGCGTTGTCGGCCCGCTTCAGCAGGGTCGGGAGCGTGTCCTCTTTGGTCACAATGGACGCGCCGATGGAGATGGTCACGCGTATCGACCGCTCCTCTGTCCGCAGCGAGGAGTTTTTGGCAAGCATACGAACCTTTTCGCAAACGCAGCTCAGATCTTCCTCCGTCGCGCCGACAATCACCGCGAGAAATTCCTCTCCGCCCCAACGGGCAACAAAGTCGCTTTTTCGGAAAGCGTCGCGAAATGTCTCGGCCAGCATTTTGAGCACCTGGTCGCCCGTGTCGTGCCCATACGTGTCATTCACCAGCTTGAAGTGGTCGATGTCCATGATCATCACGGAAAAGGGAATGCCCAGCTTGCCGTATTCATTCATGCGGTTTTCGAGGTAGGATTCAATGTAGCGCCGGTTGGGCAAGCCCGTCAGCGCATCCATCAGCGCCAAACCCTTCAGTTCGTCGATGGTACGGGTTATCTCCGCCTTCTGAGCGTAGTCGATGAAAAATTCCGCCGCGCCGACAATTTTGCCATCCTCATAAAGCGGGATTGTCTTGACCGACACTTCAAGGCGCTGTCCGGCCATGTGGTGCAGATAAACCGCGGCTTCGCGCGACATTCCATCCTCGATTGTCTGTTGCAAGGGGCATCCCGCATGGCACAGGCTGTTGCTTTGGCCGTCTATATGGTTGAGCACATTGTCATAGCAATGCCTTCCGATCAGATCTTCGGATTTGAAGCCGGTGATGCGCTCGGCGCCCTTGTTCCAGAAGATGATCGTCCTGTTTGGATCGACAATGTAGACGCCTTCATACAGGTTTTCCAGCACGGATTTATACAGGTCTTCCCGCATGCCAGTCACCCTTTCTACCGTACGTCCGTGCTTGCTTAACCGGCGATGGAAACAACTGCTCGGCATATGCCAACCGATGGGAGCAAACACTTATCATTGTAAAGCGAGGATGTAAAATGTCAATGATGTTTACAGAGATTCTTTTCTTTAAAAGGAAAAGCGCGCATGTTCAGGGCGATGCATCGGCCCTGAATGCCTGAAGCGACGATGGGTTTGGGGTTTTGACCTTCCCCGCAAACTGGATGCTGTGTGTTGGATCTCTACTCCAGCTTCGGCTGCGCGGACGCGCTGATGGGTACGGGAGTTGTTCTTTCGGATCGCGGAACGCAGCGGTCTACTGCTGTTTGACACTCGGCGTTGCGTATGCAAGAGGCGGGAAGCACTGACGTACCGGCAAAGCCCGCCCTTCCGGTTCCTTAATTTTCTTGCGGGCTGCAACAGCTTGTGCTAGAATGAATACGGCTTTTCATCGATTGAAAGGAGTATTTCCATGATTTACGAGCTGCGCATCTACCATATGCACCCCGACCGTCAAAAGGCGATATGCGACCGGTTTGAAAACCATACGCTCCCCATCCTGTCGCGCAACGGCATCAAGGTGATCGATTTTTGGGTGGACGGCGAGGGCGCGGAGCGCCTCTACTACGTGTGTGAATTCGAAAGCATCGAAGCGAAGGAGAAAGCCTGGGCTTCTTTCCGCGAGGATCCGGAGTGGATTTCCGTCAAGGCGGAAAGCGAGGCGTCCGGGCCGATCGTTGAGTTGGTTGACAGCTATGTGATGCAGCGCGCGCCGTTTTTCAAGTAATATTTTCGTCGTCAGGCGGAGTGGACTGGATACATATGCGGCTGCGCTCATTTGGTGAGCGCAGCCGAATTCCTGTGGGCGGGCGAAGGTTAGGGTAAAGCGGGGCGGATCATCCTTACGACATGAGTTCCCCCGGCGGTTCCGCGTTCAATAGTCTTCGATAGGTCGCGACCATCTTGTCCAGGGTCGCCTGGCGACCGGCCGGGTCGCCCTTGAGGGCCTGAACGGCAAGCAAGGCTTTCCAGGCGTCGGCGCTCAGTGGGTTTTCGTCCAGCGCGGCGATCGCGCTGGCCTCGGCCTCCACGAGATTGTCGGTATTCAGGTAGTAGCAGGCCAGCGCCGTTCGGAGCAGCGTATAGTCCGACGAGAAGCGCTTGCAGTCCAGGTCCGCCCATTCGCACTTCACATCCTCAAAATACATGCCGCGGTACAAGGCCGCGCCGGATGCCACATCCCCCAGATTTGCGGGAAAGCGTCACCGCGTCCCGGAACAGATCGGCATCGCAAAGCGCGCCATCCAGCTTCAGCGTGTAGTAGCTTGCCGCGTAGGTCAGCTCGATGCCGGTGCCGCTCACCTCCAGGTGCTTGCGCAGGTAGTAATTGCAGGTGTTCATGCTGGAGAGCGCGTGATCGGTGTCCATGTGCCCCAAAGCGTTTCCAGGATGTACCATCATAGCCTTCGGCCGATGCTCCGGATTCGGCAGAATAAATATTAAAAATCGCACAATATACGCGGTGATGTATCCGCATCACAGAAATTGCTTCGAATTTTCTGCTGTCGTTGATTGCCAACGGGCGGGATACCCATTATACTTTGTTCAGCGGGAGCTGCTGCCCGCGCGGATGGAAGCGAAATGCGGGCAAAAGGATGGGATTGTCAGTGAAAGTGGTCATTGCGATGGACTCGTTTAAAGGAAGCTGCTCCGCCTATGAAGCGGGTGAAGCGGTTCGCCGCGGCATTCTGCGGGCAGTGCCGACCGCCCAGGTCGAAAACATCCCCGTGGCCGACGGCGGAGAGGGGACCGTCGAGGCGGTCATCGCGAAGGGCCGGGGCGTCTGGAAGCCCTGCAAGGCGGTGGGGCCGTTGGGCGACGCGGTGAGCGCGGGCTACGGCGTTCTGGAAGGAGAAACCGCCGTGATCGAGATGAGCGCGGCTTCCGGCCTCATGCTGGTGCCCCCGGGCCGGTTGAACCCCCTCCGGGCGACCACGTATGGCACGGGCGAACTGATCAAGAGCGCGCTGGACGCGGGGTACCGCAAGATTCTGCTCGGGTTGGGCGGCTCGGCGACCAACGACGGCGGCGCCGGCATGGCGCAGGCGCTGGGCGTGTCGCTCAAGGACGAAGACGGGTTTGAACTGGGCTTCGGCGGTGCGGAACTGGCCAAAGTGCACACCGTGGACATTTCGCACATGGATGAACGGCTGAAGGATTGCCAGATCACCTGCGCCGTGGACGTGAAAAATCCGCTCTGCGGCCCGAGCGGCGCGTCGGCGGTATTCGGACCGCAAAAAGGGGCGACGCCTCAGATGATCGCGGAGCTGGACGCGGCGCTTATGCACTACGTGCGGGTGATCGAGTCGCAGCTGGGCATCAGCGTGGCGGAGCTGCCGGGCGCGGGCGCGGCTGGCGGGCTTGGCGCGGGGCTGTACGCCTTCTGTGGGGCGGCGTTCCAGCCCGGGATCGACGCGGTGCTGGACATCGTTGGGTTCGACGAAAAGGCGGACGGCGTCGATTTTGTGGTGACGGGCGAAGGGCGCATTGACGGCCAGTCGTTCAGCGGCAAGGTACCCATCGGCGTAGCGCGGCGCGTGAAAGGGCAGGGGCCGACAATCCCGGTGTTCGCGCTCGTGGGCGCGCTTGGAACCGGCGCGGAGGAAGCGTACGGCTTTGGCATCGACGGGATATACGCAATCGCGGACGGGCCGATGACGCTGGAGGCTTCCTGTAAAAACGCGCTGCCGCTCTTGGAACAGTCGGCACGGTCCCTGGCGCACATGGTTCAGGCGGTGCGGGACCACGCTTCCATGAGAAAGTGACGCCGGATGAAGGGTCTGATCTGCAACGCGGGCAGCACGTTGTTCAAGTTCAAGTTCTATGACATGCCCGCCGGCAGCGTCCTGGCCCCTGGGGCGACGAAGACGCGGGCACGAAGCGCGTAATCCGGCGCGCGTGGGCGCTGCTCGAAGACTGATGGAGTGAGGGAGCATAAAGTGAACCAAATTGTCATTCTGGACGGGTATACCGAAAACCCGGGAGACCTGAGCTGGGCGGGGTTTGAGGCGCTTGGGTTTTTGACGGTGTACGACCGCACGCCGCTCTTGGACGACGAGGAGATCATCCGCCGCATCGGAAACGCGGACATCGTCTACACCAATAAGACGCCGCTGAGGCGTGCCGCCTTTGACCGATGCCCGGGCCTCAAATTCGTCGGCGTGCTGGCCACCGGCTACAACGTGGTGGATGTGGCCGCCGCGAAGGAGCGCGGGATCCCCGTCTGCAACATCCCCACCTACGGCACGGACGCCGTGGGCCAGTTCGCCATCGCGCTTCTGCTCGAGATCTGCCACCATGTCGCGCATCACAGCGATGCCGTGCACGCCGGGCGCTGGACGTCCAGCCCGGATTTCTGCTTCTGGGACTACCCGCTGATCGAGCTGGCGGGCAAGACGATGGGCATCATCGGCTTCGGCCGCATCGGCCAGGCCACCGGGCGCATCGCCCGGGCGCTGGGCATGAAGGTGATCGCAGTGGACAGCCACGAAAACGAAGCGGGTCGGGCCATCGGAGAGTACGTGGCGCTGGACGAGCTGTTCGTCCGTTCAGACGTCATTTCGCTGCATTGCCCGCTGCTGCCCTCGACAGAGGGCCTCATCAACCGGGACACCATCGCCCGGATGAAGGATGGGGTCATCCTTCTCAACAACAGCCGCGGCCCGCTGATCGTGGAGCAGGACCTGGCCGACGCGCTGAATAACGGGAAGGTGTACGCCGCCGGGGTGGACGTGGTATCCGCGGAGCCCATCCGGGCGGACAACCCGCTGCTCACCGCGAAGAACTGCCTGATCACCCCGCACATCAGCTGGGCGCCGAAAGAGAGCCGTCAGCGCCTGATGGACATCGCGGTGGACAATCTTGCGAAGTTCCTGAACGGCTCGCCGGTGAATGTGGTCAACTTGTAATACCAATACGGAATATTATCTCGTCCAAAGCGGCGAACACTTTGTTCCTGGCCAGGGGCCGAAGCGCAGGCGACCCTGTGGGATACGCCTTCGGCTGAAATGCAGCGCTACGTCAAGCGGAGAGCGACGTACGCCTCGCTCATTCTCACCTGGTGCGCAAAAACATGATGGAGGGAAACATGATGTCTAAGAAGATCCTGCTGGCCGGCGAATCCTGGTCGAGCTACACCACCCACGTCAAGGGCTTCGACGCGTTCTACACGTCGGTCTACGAGGAAGGCGCGGCCACGCTGATCGCGGCGCTCGAAAAGGGCGGCTACGAGGTCACGTACCTGCCCAACCACAAGATCCCCACGCAGTTCCCGTTCACGATGGAGGCGCTCTCGGAGTACGCCTGCGTGATCCTGTCCGACACCGGCTCCAACACGCTCCTACTGCACCCGGACACGTTTTCCAAGAGCGTCCGGATGCCCAACCGCTGCAACCTGATCCGGGACTATGTGCGCGCGGGCGGCGCGCTGCTCATGGTCGGCGGCTACATGGCGTTCTCCGGCGTCGACGCCAAGGCGAAGTACGGCCAGACCGCGATCGCCGAGGTGCTGCCGGTCAAGTGCCTGGGCGTGGACGACCTGATGGAGCACCCCGAAGGCGTGACCCCGGTGGTGCTGCACGACCATCCGGCGCTCAAAAATGTCCCCGCCGCGTGGCCGCACTTCCTCGGCTACAACCGGACCCTGCCGCTTCCGGGCTATGACGTCGTGATGCAGATCGAGGGCGACCCGTTCCTCGCCTTCGGCGAATTCGGCGGCGGCCGCGCGGGCGCGTTCGCGTCTGACTGCGCGCCCCACTGGGGGCCGCCGGAGTTCGTGAACTGGGAGGGCTATGACCCGCTCTGGCAGGGCATCATGGGCTGGCTGACCAAGGCGTGATGGAGAGGCTGCTCGAGCGCATCCTGAATATAGCGTGTCGCTTCAGGCTTACCGGGATTCTGTGCATGTCTACAGCCGGTTGATTCGCGGCTGGTCGGTTTGAGGCAAAGGGAATGCACCCATTCCGGTAAACGCCCTTTCAAGAAGATCGGCGGGGCGCTCTTCCTGAACGGCGAAGTGTACGGCGCGGGCTACGACGGCGCGCTGATGGGTGCCGCCGCCATCGCCATGCGCGGATTGCAGCGCGCAGCGTCAGGGGCCGATTCGTGACCGAATGCGCATCTGCCAAATCTTGCTCATGGGTGTGAACCGCATTTTCAGAAACGCCAAAGGCCGTCTGAAACCGGGAGAGCGATCTGCTCTCCTGATCCAGACGGCCTTTTGCTCTGCCGGTTGTGGTTAAGTGATATCAATCGTAAGCGGCGTTTTGCCGGTCAGCGCGGCGCTTCGCGCATCGGGCTGCGAGAAGCCGACAGAGAGCCGGAAGCTGTCGCCATGGAACCTGCGCACGCCGTCCTCGCCCACCACCGTCATCGCCTCGGGGCGGATGTCCAGCCCGACGGCCTTTTGTTCACCCGGTTCCAGGCGCACGCGCCGGAACGCGCAAAGGCTGTGGTTTTTGACCGCCAGCGGGTTGGTGAGGTTTTTGACATACACCTGCACCACCTCGTCCGCCGCAAAATCCGAGTGGTTTTTGACGGTGGCCGTGACCGTTATCGGCTTTCCCTGTTCCGGCGCGCCCTCGAGCCGCGCGTCCGCCAGCCGGATGTCCGCGTAGGAGAGGCCGTAGCCGAACGGGTACAGCGGCTCGCCCTCGAAGTAGCGGTAGGTGCGGTTCTTCATCGAGTAGTCGGTGAAATCCGGCAGATCCGCCATCGACCGGTAGAACGTGACCGGGAGCTTGCCGGAGGGGGAGACTTTGCCCAGCAGCACCTCCGCGACGACCCTGCCGCCGCGCGCGCCGGGGTACCAGGCTTCGAGCACCGCCGCGCAGCGCTCGTCGGCAAGGCCGATGGCCATGGCGCTGCCAGTCATCAGCAAAAGCACCACGGGCTTGCCCGTTTCGAGAAGCTTCTCAAGCAAAAGCCGCTGCTGCTTCGGCAGCTCCAGGTCCAGCTTGTCGCCGCAGGCGATGTCGCCCTCGAGGTCGGCCGCCTCGCCCTCGATGGTCTCGTCCAGGCCCAGGCAGGCGATCACGAGGTCGCTCATCTCCGCGGCCGCCACGGCTTCGGTGATCCGGTCGTGCTCAAACGCCAGCCCCTCGCTGCGGTCGGCGTGCAGTTCGCAACCTACGGAGTAGAGTACGCGGACGCCTTCCGGCTCAAGCGAGTCCCTCAGGCCCTCGAGCGGCGTGATGTAGCGGTCCGCGGTGCCGTGGTAATTGCCCATCAGCGCCACGCGGTTGTCCGCGTTGGGGCCGACCACCGCGACGGTCTTCAGCTTCTTCGGGTCGAGCGGCAGGACGCCGTCGTTTTTTAAGAGCACCATGCCCTTGCGCGCCGCGTCCAGCGCGGCTTCGATGTGCTCCGGCGCGCAGTTTTTCTCGTAGCCGATGGCGTCGAACTCGCACCGGTCGTCGAAAAGTCCCAGCCGCATGCGGGTGGTCATCGCGTGTACGCAGGCCCGCCCGATCTCTTCCTCGGTCACCAGCCCCTCGTGGAAGGCGCTGAGCATGTGCAGGTATGCGTTGCCGCAGTTGATGTCGCAACCGTTTGAAAGCGCCAGCGCGACCGATTCCTGCATCGAATGGGTGACCATGTGGTGCTCGTGGAAGTCCCGGATCGCCCAGCAGTCGCTGGTCACATATCCTTGAAAGCCCCACTTGTCCCGGAGAATGTCCTTTAAAAGCGTCTTGGACCCGCAGCAGGGTTCGCCATTCGTGCGGTTGTAGGCGCCCATCACGCCTTCGACCCCTGCTTCCGTCACCAGCGCCTCGAACGCGGGGAGGTAGGTTTCCCACAGGTCCTTCTGGCTGACCTCGGCATCAAACTCGTGCCGGAGGCCCTCCGGGCCGGAGTGCACCGCGAAGTGCTTGGCGCAGGCCGCGGACTTCATGTAGCCGTACTTGTCCTTCTTCTGGAGCGCCCCGACGAAGCGCTTGCCCAGCTCACCCGAGAGGAACGGGTCCTCGCCGTAAGTCTCGTGGCCGCGGCCCCAGCGGGGATCCCGGAAAATGTTAACGTTGGGTGACCAGAAGGTCAGCCCCTTGTAGATGTCCCGGTCGCCGTGCGCCGAATACATGTTGTACTTGGCGCGGCCTTCCTCGGCGATTACGTCACCCACGCGCGCCATTTCATCGCCGTCAAACATCGCCGCCAGCGCGATGGCCTGCGGGAACACGGTGGCCGTGCCCGCCCGCGCAACGCCGTGCAGTGCCTCGTTCCACCAGTTGTAGGCCGGGACGCCCAGGCGCGGGATGGGCGGCGAATTGAAGCGCAGTTGGGAAGCCTTTTCCTCCACCGTCATGCGCGAGACCAAGTCCTTCGCCCGCTCCTCACATGAGAACGATGCGTCCAGGTATTTGGGTTCCGACATGGCTTATCCCTCCGAAATCAAACTTTGAAGATGCTTTTTACGTTCGGCATGACCGGGCCGAAGTCCTTTCCGTTCAGCATGAGGCGGACGGATTTTTCCGCGCGCACCGTCACGGCGAGGGTTTCCCGGTCGCGCCGCGCGATGGCGGCTTCCACCGCGAGCGCGTCTCCCTGAAGCGTTACGCGCTCCACCAGCGCGCCGTGGGTTCCCAGGCCCCATTGCCCTTCCGCATCGACGAAGAGGTCCCCGATCTCGCGCTCCAGATACTCCGCCGAAGTCAAGATCACGCCGCCGCCCCACAGGACGCTGGAATCATACTGCAGTCCCTCGTAGCCGTTGTGCGCCCAGTTCTCATAGGGCAGCACGGCGAAGCCGGATTTGGATGCGGCCACCGCGCGCTCCAGGTACTCGCGCTTGCCTGTGGCAAGGTACATCCGGTGCAGCAGCACCGCGATCAGGCCCTCGCGCACGTCGCTCCACTCGTTGTCGGTGTTCTGCACGGTGAACCCGCCGAACGTGTTGGCGGTGATCTCCGGATGCCGCCACACCTGCTGGGTAAGGAGCAGGTAGTCTGTGACGCGCTCGGCCATCCGAAGGTCCTCGGGCCGCCCGGTGAGTTTGTAATACTTCAGGTAGGCCATGGCGGCGTACATCTGCGACAGGTTGCACTGCGGATACTGCGCGGTGATGGTGTCGTAGAAGTCGAACTGCTTGCGCGAGCAGGAGAGGAACGCCTCCAGGTCAAACCAGCGCATGCGCGGCAGAACCTTTTCCGTGATGAACCCGAGCGACTTCGCGCCCGCCTCCACCCAGCCGGGGTTCTTTTCGATGTCTCCAATCTCCAGAAGGAACAGCGCGCTCACCGCGGTCTCCGCGTTGAACTCGCGGAACTGCTTGCGGGACGGCCTGCCCTTCCCGTCAAACCAGGCCGGGATGCACCCGTCCGGGCGCTGCGCCGAAAGAAGGAACCCGGCGTAGGGGCGCAGGAAGGCGAGGATGTCCGGCATGCGCTCCGGAAGCACATGTTTCCCCCACTGGAGCATCAGGTAGCCCGTCCAGGACATCATCAGCGCGTGGTATTCCGAGAAGAACCCAGCCCAGCCGTCGTCGTTCAGCCAAGTATCGCTGCCGTCCGTTTCATGGTAGCAGATGATGGGGAACAGCGCGCCGCTCCGGGGCGCGTTCAGGATGGCGTTCAGGATCGGCTGAAGGCGGGCGCGCCACTTTTCGCTGCGAATCTTGTCCGCGTACAGGCTCAGGCCGTAGCCGCTGACCAGCTCATTCAGCCAGCAGCCGAACCACAGGTCCTGGTCGGTCTTGGTGCGGCTGAACCATTCGCCCTGACGGTGGCCGCTGATGCCTCCCACGGTCACGCCGCCCTTGTTATAGCTGAAGAAGTCGCGGTCGGCGACACCTTCCCAGACGATCTTCTCCCAGTCCGCCACCGTCTTTGCCTCGGGATGGCGCTCGCATTCGGGCCGGTTCCCGGGATTGTTGATCTCCTTTTCGCCGTAGCGCCGCCACACGTAGCGGACCGCCGAGCGGTAGCCCTGCTTTTCGGGCTGGGCGCTGGCGAGGATCGAGTAATGGTACCGGAGGGTTTCGCCCGCCTCAAGCCGGATGACGCAGTTTCGCGCGCCCTTTCCGCGCACGATCTGCGCGTGCCCCGGCTCGCAGGGGTAGTTGGGCAGTACCTTGTCCGGCACGATCGCGCCATAGCTCATGAAGGGGTGCGCCTCGCGGGTCACGTCCAGGTCCATGCCCAGCGGGCAGCGCGCGAGGCTCTCGCCGCCCACGCCCTCGAGGCCCGCCACCAGCGCCGCGAACACCGGACCCTGCTGCATCATGACCGCCGGGAACCGGAAGCTGTAGTGGGGGATGATGGAGACCGGGAAGCTTTTGATGCGCTGGCTCCACACGAAGTCGATGGGACCGGTCATTTCATCGTCCTGATCGCGGCGCTCCGGCAGGAAGAACCACTTGTCCTCCACCGAGCACAGCGCGAGCGGCCTCTTCGCGGTCAGTGAAACCTCCACGTTCAGCGCGGGGGATTCCTCGTCCAATGTCAGCGTGCGCACGATGGTGTGGTCCGGGTGCTGGAGCGTGGCAATCGCGCGGCACTCCGAAATCTCGACAGAACAGCTTGTTTTCAGAAGCCCGAACCGGTCGAAGTAGTTTTCGTCCGCGGGCAGTGTGGCGTAGGGCGCGCATTCGAGCGCCTCCGCCCAGCCGCCCGCTTCTTTCGCGATCAGAACGCGCTCCGTGTAGCCGTTCAGGCATTCGATTTTTAGCCTGAGGAACCGGTTGGACAATTCCTTCATATACTTTCTCCTTCAGTAAAGCCGGAAGTGGTATTCGCCGCACGCCGCGCTCAAGACCCACCAGTCCCCGTCGCGTTTGGCTTCCACGGGTGTGTCGTCCAGGTGGAGCTTCGCTCCGTCCCGGGCGTAGGCGGCATGGACACGGATTTCGGCACTTGTGTTGAACGGCAGTTGGAGCTTCAGGTCAAACGCACTATCTTCCCGCGTCCATTCCGCCCGCGTCTCGCCCAGAGGCGTGCGAAGCGAGGTCTTTGCCCAGGCGATTTGCGCTGGCGCGTGTGGCTCGATGACCAGCCGGTCGCCGCCCGCCGAGTCTTTCGCAAGCCTGATGCCGCCCAGGTACTTGTAGAACCAGACGGCGCTGGCCGCCAGCATCGGCTGGTTGCGGGAGTTCATGATGTTGTTGTCCCGGTCGGCCTCCCAGCGCTCCCAGATGGAGGTCGCGCCCTGGTCCAGCATGTAGCCAAAGCTGGGGGAGGTGCGCTGCGCCATCAACTCGTAAGCGAGGTCGTCCTCGCCCGCGCGGGACAAAACCTCGATCAGCGCCTTGGTGCCCATGTTGCCGGTGGCCATGTGGACGCCCTTTTCGCGGATGTCCCGCACGATGCTCCGGATGACCGCCGGGACTGTCTCCGGGTCCGCCAGCCCCAGGCCGATGGAAAGCGCGTTGGAGCTCTGGCTGCCCGTGTCGAAATCGCCCTCATCCGGGCGGTAGAACGCCTTGATGTAGCGCTCGCGGACCTGATTTGTCAGCGCCTCAAATTCCACCCGGTCCCCGTCGCGCCCCAGGATGCGCGCCATTTCCGCCATCTGGGTGCAGGAGAGGTAGAAGTAGCCGGTGGAGACCAGCGCCGGGCTCACGTGCATCGAAACCGCGCCCGCGCCGTAGGGGTCGTCGTAGCACTCCGCCTTCGGGCACGCCCATTCGCCAAAGCCGGTGCGGGACAGCATCATCCGGTCAGATTCTCCGGCCAGCGCGAACAGGTAGCGCTTCAGCCGGTCGAAGTTCTCCGCCACCGCGCGGCGGTTGCCGTAGGTCCGGTACAAAAGCAGCGGCAGACTGACGGGGGTATTGACCTGAGGGTCGCAGGGCCTGCGGCCCCAGCGGTGGGGCGCGGTGTCCGCGAAGTAGCCGCGCTCGTCCTGGGTGTCCATCACGTCGCGAAGCCACTTTTCAAAAAACGCGGCCATGTCGAAGTGATACGTGCACGCCTCGGCGCGGGAGGTGGTGTCGGTGGTCCAGCCGTGGCGCTCGTCCCGCTGGCAGCAGTCGGTGGGGATGCCGAAGAGGTTGCAGGCGTCGGTGTGCCACATGACCCCGGCCAGCCGGTTCAGGAAGGGGTCGGAGCACTCGAAGGTCGCGTTCTTTTTCAGGTCGCTGCGTGCGAACTCCATCGCCATGGAGGAGACGGCCACATCGCCTTCGGTTTCCAGCGTGAAGTATCGGAAGCCGTGGTAGGTGAAACGGGGCGCGTATTCCTCGCCCTCCGGGTCGCCGCGGAGGGTGTAGCTGTCCTGGCAGCGGGCGCTGCGCAGGTACGAAAGCTCCAGCTCGCCCGATTCATCCAGGACTTCCGCGAAGGTGAGCCGCACGCGCGCGCCGCGCTCGCCGGTCAGCTTCAGGCGGACCCAGCCGGTCTGGTTGACCCCGATGTCGTAGAGCTTTCGCCCGCCGGGAAGCTCGCGCACGAATGCGGGCATGGCTTTCCCTGTGACGCGCACCGGCTCCGAGATCTCGCCCACCAGTTCGCCGCCGGGCGCTTCCACGATGGTGCAAAGCGTCCAGCCGCCGCGGCGCTGGTGCTCCTGAAGGAAGGTATTCTGGTATTCGGGCGTATCCCAGCCGCGCTTTTCAAGCCGCGCGTCGTAGTCCTCGCCGTCGTAGATGCTGTTCATGGTGATCGGTCCGGCGGCCACGCACCAGCCGATGCCCCAGTCGGTGACCACTTCCTGCGACGTGCCGTCCTCAAAGCGGACGTTCAGTTGCAAAAGCGCCTTGGGCGCGCCCGCCCAGCCTGTACCCAACTCGATGCCAACCACGTTGAGCCCATCGCGCAGGGCCTCCAGCACGTCGTAGGCGGAGTAGAGCACGGTTTTTGAGGTATCGGTCGGGCCGGGGTCGAGGAGTTTGTCGCCCACCTTGGAGCCGTTCAGCCTCAGCTCATAATAGCCCGCGCAGGCGATGTAGGCGCGCGCCCAGACCGGCTTTTTGGTCAGTTCAAAGCTTTGGCGAAGCAGCAGGCCGCGGCCGATCATGCCGCCGAGGAAGCCCATCCAGCGGCCGTGCCAGTCGGCGGGGGACAATAGCCCCATTTCAAAGAACGCGGGGTAGCTGGGCGCGGACAGCTCGCCCCGCTCATCCCAGACCCATACCCGCCACCAGGCGCGTTCGGCGCTTTTGAGCGGCCTCCCGCCATAGGGAACGGCCAGGCAGGCTTCATCTTCTACGCGGCCGCTGTCCCACAGGTCGTATTCGCCCGCCGTCAGCCCTTCAAGACTCGAGGACGCGACCGCGCGGTACGCGCTCTGGCGCGCGCCGCGGCGGCCCGTTTCGCACGTCCAGCTGAGCAGCGGCTTCGCCGCGTGCACGCCGATGGGGTTGACCGCGCTTTCACAGCGCAGCGACACCGGAATCAATTGGTTCATGAGTTCTTCCTCCAGATTGCTCTTTCGGGGCTTTCCATGCCTTTTATTCGATAACAAGCGCCGCATAGGCGGGCATGTCGTACAGCCGCACGCGCGTCAGCGTGTCATACCCTGCGGAGAGGGTATCGAGGCGCAGCGGACGGCCGTCCAGCGTAAGCGCGCGCACGGCGCACCCGGCGCGGGCGAGCACTTCCACCGTTACGGTCTGAGGGATCGTGCAATGGTTCGCCACATCGTAGGCGTAGTTCAGAAGGTGGACGCAGACGCCGTCGCCGATGAGGTTGGCCTGCGCGTGGATGTTTTCGTTGTCCCAATCCAGCACGCGGGCGGCTTCATACGAGGCGCGAACCTTCCGGGCGAACATCTCCACCGAGCGCGGGAAGTCCTTCCCCTCCGCCATGGCGACAGTCTTCGGCGCTTCGGCCAGCGCCTCCCACGCGCCGGGCAGGTTTTCCGCGAAGCGCCCGTAGGCCAGGAGGGGCTTGCCTTGCGCGTAGCAGGTGAGCAGACGTGCCTGGTTTTCGGTCAGGATATTGAGGTCAGGGACCACGACGAGGTCGTACCGGTTTAGAAGCGCCTCGTCCAGCTCGTCCGGCACCAGCGCGCCGTCGCCCAGGATGCGCACGTCAAAGGGCACGCGCTTTTTCGTCATCTGCTCGGTGATGTCAAAGAACGGCATGCGTGCGGCGCGTTCGTCGTAGGTCACCGAGTAGCTGAGAAGGTCGTCCCGGTTGCCCACCGTCAGGTTCTCGCCCTGCCCGCTCTGGAAGTCGCGGGTCATGTAGGAAGCGTATCCGTAGAGCACCAGCACGTTCGCGAGGGAGTCCTTCGTGATCAGGCGGTCGTTTTCGGCGAGGAAGTCCTGAACCTCGGCGCCCGCCGCCTTCGGGGCGTGGAAGCTGTCATAGGTGGCGTTGCCCATCCACGCGCCGTAGGGGAAGGCCATCGAGCAGCCGTGCGCCGCCACTTCCATCATGAACAGGCGATAGTAGTCGTCGGCTTTGCCCTCCCGGACCAGCTCCACAAACTTGGGCATGAAGCCGTCGTAGGGGCTTTCGGCCAGCACCAGCGGCTTGTTCTGCACGTAGCCCGCCGCCAGCCGTAGCCAGTTGTGGCGGCGCAGGATGGTCCTGCGAAGCTCGGTGACGCATACGTCCACCGCGTCCAGCGACGGGTAGTAAAGTAAATGCATGTTCGTGAAGTTGCCGCTGATCTTGATCTGCGAATTCCATTTTGTAAGCGCGTAGGCGCGCGCGTAGTCCGCGATCTCGCGGAAGTAACGGTTCTGGGTCTCCACCTGGAATTCCCAGTAGAGGCCGGAGAGCGGGATGCTGTAAAAGTCCTTCGGCCAGTCCACGCGCTTATCCCGAAGCAGGGAGGCGTAGTCGAAGGCGTCGAGGTCCACGCCCTCCAGCTCCGCGGGCAGCGCGCCCTCCCGCGCCTTGCGCTTTAAAAATTCTCGGAACAGCTTCATGCAGTCCTTGCAGAAGCAGCCGCCAAAGCCCATCGAGCAGATCGGGGTCTCGCTCTCGTCCAGCTGGATCGCCCGCACGCCCGCGTCCAGCTGGATTTCGATGGTCTTTTTCAGGTACGACCGCCACACGGGGTTGTTTCGGCACATGCCGTGGCAGGTCTGGGGCAGGCCGTCCACCTCGACCCAGTGGCTGTGGGTGGCTTTGCCGTAGAGGTCGCGGGTGGCGCATTCCTCCCAGAGGTCCGTGACCTTCTCGCCGTCAGAATTCGTGAGGCCGCCGGGGAAGTAATCCTCAAACTTTTTCCCGAATAGCGCCCAGTGCTCGTCCCGCGTGAATTCGCCCAGGCCGTATTGCGCGTTGGGGGTGGAGCGCATCAGGTTCATTTCCAGAATCTCCCTGCCGTCCTCGCTTAATCGAACCGGGAATTCCCAGCCCTGCGCCTGGTACACCACCGCGTAGGGCAGGATGCCGCGCGCGAGGCACTCCTCGTTGAACTCCCTGTCGTTCAGGTAGCCGTGGAACCGCAGCTGCGGCGGGATTTCGCCGCTTATCTGGCGCTCCAGGAACGGCAGCGACAGCGCGCCGCTGCCCATCATGCTCCAGCACAGCATGGTGGCGCCCGCGCGTTCCATGTCCTCCACCATGCCGATGTGCTTCATCGTGTGAACCGGGTGGCAGTTGGGACGGCCCGGAAGCCATCCGTAGCAGTAGACCGCTCTTTCCATGGGTTATCCTTTCACCGCGCCCATCGTGATGCCGCGGATAAACGATTTTGAGGTGGCGAAGAACAGAAGGAGCAACGGCACCGTGCCCAGCGTGAGCGCGGTGATCTTGGCGGCGAGGTCGTTGCGGTAGGCGGAGTTGAGGTTGATGATGCCGATGGGCACGGTGTAGGTTTCGGGCCTGTTCAGCACGATCAGCGGCACGAGGAAGGAGTTCCAGTTGGTCACGAAGTTCATGAGGGCCAGGCTCATCAGCGCCGGCTTCAGGCAGGGCAGCGCGATCTTCAGAAGGATCATCGGCTCGCTCGCGCCATCGATGCGGCCGCTCTCGATCAGCTCCGTCGGGAACGCGCCGCCGATGTAGTTGCGCATCCAGTACACGCCAAAGCCGGTCGCGGCGGGCGGGATGATGAGCGGAAGCAGCGTATTCATCCAGCCGATGGACTTCATCTCCACGACGAACGCCACCAGGCCCAGCTGGGTGGGGATCATCATCGTCACCAGGATGAAGTTGAACATCGCCTTCGAGCCGCGGAAATCGTACTTCGCCAGCGCGTAGCCGCAGAGCGTGGAAACCGCCACGGAGAGCAGTGTCGCCGACGCCGCCACGATCAGGCTGTTCAGGTAGTAGATTTCAAAGTGTGCGCTGAACACGGTTTTGAGGTTGTCGCTTAAGTATCCGCCCGGAAGCAGCGGGATGCCCTTGTAGATGTCCTCGGTGTACTGCGTGCTCATCGTCAGCATCGTGTAAAACGGGAACACGAAGAGCAGCGCCAGAAACAGCATGAAGACGGTCAGGGCGACCGATTTTGTTTTCAGCGCGCGCATTACCTTTCGCCCCCTTCCAGCCCTTTGCGGCGCATCGCGAGGAAGCCGATCGCCGAGAACGCCAGGATGAACATGAAAAGCCCGTAGGCGATCGCCGCGCCCTTGCCGTACTTCATCTGGCTGCCGAACGTGGTGTCGTAGAGGTTCCACACGGTGGTGAGCGCCGCGCGGCCCGGGCCGCCCACCGCGGCGGTGCCGCCGCTGGTGGAAATCCAGGGCGAGAACAGCACCTTGGGCTCGTCAAAGAGCTGGAATCCCCAGATGATGTTCATGATGATTAAGAACTCCGTGATGGGCCGGAGCATCGGCACGGTGATCTTGATGAACTTCGTCCAGCCGGACGCGCCGTCCACGTCCGCGGCCTCGTAGAGCTCCATCGGAATGCCCAGGATACCGGCGTTGAAGAAGATCATGTGGTATCCGAGGTATTTCCAGCAGATCATCAGGACCACCACGCCACGCGCCAGCGCGGGCGTGCCCAGAAAGTTGACGTACTCGTCGACCAGGCCGAGGCTCTTTAAAATCCGGTTGAACACGCCGCTGTTCCAGTCGAAGAGAAGGCTGAACAATACGCCGATGACCACCGGGATGGTCAGGTACGGCGAGAAGAACGCCATGCGGAAGCCTCCGCTGCCCTTTAAAAGCTTTGAGTTGAGCGCGGCGGCCAGCACGATGCCGCCGATGATGACGATGGGCAGGTTGCAGGCCATGAAGATGAGCGTATTTTTGATGGAGGTCAGGAAGTACGCGTCCTTGGTGAATATGTTGACGTAGTTTTTGAAGCCGACGAATTTCGAGGCGGAAAAACCGTCCCATTCCGTCAGGCTGATCAGGAACGAGTAGACCAGCGGATAGAAGTTGAACGCCAGGTAGATCACAAAAAACGGAAGCACGAACAGGTATGGCCATACGTTCTTGCCCTCAGGCCGCCTGCGCTTTCCAAAGGTTCCGGTCATTCTTACCACCCTCCCCACTTGTCAAAATGCGCGGGAAACCGGATCGGCGGGTGTCTTGCATACGATGAGGGGTCAAATTGCCGGCAACCCCCGGCCTGCTTCCAATCATTCCCGGCGACCCGCGCGCCGGGAACGTGTTTCTGGAACCAGTTCGAAAACTGGTGTAAGAAACAATTCCTTCAGTCAGGGAGCCGCCCGGAAATCCCGCAGGATTTTAGGCTCCCGCAGACTTCCTCTTTCGCGGTGAAAAGTCCCGCAGGAGTTTTCAACGCTTCAAATGGCCGGGGAGCGCATGCCCCCCGGCCATATCAGGATGCGCTTTACTGGAGATCGTCGATCTTGTTGCGCAGCTCCGTCTCGAACAGCGCCACCGCGCCGTCCACGCCCAGGGAGCTGTCGTTGTTGACCGCCTCGGTCACCAGGTTCCAGGCCTCGGTGATGGTCACATCGTAGACCGACACCGGGCGGACCTTGATGTTCTCCATGGCCTTCACGAACAGGATCTCGCCCAGGTTCTGCTTGCCGAAGTGGTCGTTGTAGAGCTTGGCGAACTCGGGATCCTTATAGGCTTCGGGGCCGGAGATGTTGAACTGGACGGTCTCGTACTGGGAGATGGTGCCCTCGGTGGAGATCAGCCAGCTGATGAAGTCAAACGCTTCCTTCTTGTGCTTGGCTTCCTTGGGGATCATGTGGCCGCTGCCGCCCCAGCTGAAGCAGCCCTCCGGCGGGACCATCAGGCCCCAGCTGTCGATGCCTTCCGGATCGTTCGGGCCGATGACGTAGTTGGGGCTCCAGGAGGCGCAGGGGTAGAAGATGTGGGTGTCGTCCGCGTAGGAGGCGCTGTAGGCCGGCGAGGACTCGATGATGTTGTCCACAATCTTCTGGTCTCGGAACTGCACCATGCGGTTGATCGTCTTTCGGACGGAGCCTTCGAGGTCGAGCACGTTGCTCTCGATGATGGGGGAGGGGTTCTGGCCGTCGATGATCTGCTTGACGTTGGTGAGGCTGGCGAACATGAACACCTTGCCGTCGGTGTCCTGGTTGAGCTTGGCGCCGATTTCGGCGAAGGCGTCCCAGTTGGGCAGCAGCTTCTCAAGCTCCACCGGGTCGTCGGTGCCCAGGTACTGCTTGGCCAGGTCCTTCTTGTAGGCGAGCGCCGCGGTGGACATGTCCCAGGGCAGGCACACCAGCTCGCCGCGCTCGTTGGTGCAAAGCGGGACGAAGTAGGGGAACATGCCGGTGGTCGCGTCGAAATTGTAGGGCTCCTTGCTCAGGTCTTCCCAGATGTCCAACGACATCATCGTGCCGCGCTGGTTGATCTCGGCGGGTACGATGTCGGGCAGTTCGAGGCCCGCGCTGATGGTGGTCTGCAGCTTCTGGAAGGCTTCGAGCTGCTGTACGGTGACGTAGTTCAGCTCGACATTCGCGCCGGTCGCCTTGACGTAGGAATCGAAGATGGTCTCGATGGAGCCGGCGTTCCAGCCCCACATGGTGAGGGTGACCTTCTCTTCGGCGGCTGCCGTGAGGCCCAGCCCGGCGAAGCAGCTGAGCACGATGGCGAGCGCGACGACGAGGGGCAGGAACCTGCGCGTGTGCGTCCTGGTCATTGTTCAAGCACTCCTTTATGGTGGATTGGGGTCCCTTCCGTAAACATTCTATCGTCCGGAGCCCCCACCAACAACAATACAAACTATAGATTTCTTGGCTTAAATATAGCAACTTTCCCATGTATTTAACCATTCGTGTGTGCATCTGTTGTAACGATCACACGAATGTGCTATGATACAACACGCGCGAAGGGAGGCGGACCCATGCGAACGCTCAAGGTGATCCTGGTGGACGACGAATCCATCGTGACCGACGATCTCCGCACGCTGATCGACTGGCGGGAGAGCGGGTTCCTGCTTTCGGGCTGGGCCAACAACGTGACCGAGGCCCTTCGTCTCACGCAGAACACAAGCCCCGACATCGCCATCATGGACATCTCCCTCCCGGAGATGGACGGGCTGAAGCTGACCGAGCGGCTGCGCGCGATCGTGCCGGGCCTTGTCGTCATCGTGCTAAGTGGATATATGGACTTTTCCTTCGCCACGCGCGCGATCGATCTGGGCGTGGTCGCCTACCTGGTCAAGCACGAACTGACGCCCGAGCGGCTGACCGATACCCTCCGGAAAGCGCGGCAGGAGATCGAGCACAGTGAGCGTTCACGCGGGCTTCTCAGGCGGCAGGCGCTTGCCACGCTCTTGACGGGCGGAAGCGCGGAGGTGCCCGCCGAATACGAGCGCGGCGCGATGCTGCTCCGATTCATGCCCCTTGTCAGCCCGGTTTGCGACGCGAAAGCCTTGCGCGCGCGGCTGATGGACGAAGCGGCGCGGCTTTCACGGGAGCTGCCCGAAGGCCTGTCGAGCCTGGACGCGCTGGTGGTGGAGGAAGACCTGATGGTGGTGGTCTCGCTGGACGCGCCGGTCAACAGCCTCCGCGCGTACCGGGAATACGCGAGGGCGCGCACATTGGAGCTCATAAGGCGCCTGTCGACGCCGGCCTGCGCCTTCGTCTCCGACAGGCTGGTGCCACCGAACGGCCTTGGCGCAGCTTTCGCGTCCTTTCAGCGCCACCGGTTTGACCACCTGTTCATGCCGCCGGGTTCCATCGTCTTTCTCGGCGCGGAGGGCGCGCCCGCCCCGGAGCCGAAGGACTTTTCCTCGATCCACTTGGAGCGGCTCCGCCGGGAGCCAGACGCGGTGCGCGAGCAGGCGCAAAAACTCATGGACGAGGCGATCCAGGCGCGCGACGGCTGGACGCTTGCGATGCTGACGCGGCATCTGACGTCCATGCTGGAAGCGCTCACCCCCGAGGCCGGGCAGCCCATGCCCGAGTGCCCGGCGCAGGCGGAGGGGATCCGCGAAGCCCTGCTCGCCCAGCTGGACGCGCTGGCCCGGCGCTTCAGCGAGCGCAGCGATTACTCCGCGATCACGCTGTACGCCATCCGCTATCTGGAGACCCATTACAACGCGCAGCCCACCATCAAGGAGGTCGCGCGGCAATTGCGCTCCAGCAGCATGTACGTAGGGCAGCGCTTTATCAAGGACACGGGACGGTCGTTCCACGATTACCTGAACGAGATCCGCCTCGCCCACGCGCGGGAGCTTCTGGCCTCCACGGTGCTCAAGGTTGGCGAGGTCTCGCGGCAGGTGGGCATCGGCAGCGCCCAGTATTTTTCAAACCTCTTTCACGAAAGCGTTGGGGTCACCCCCAACGAATTCCGCAGCAGGCACTTGAGGCAGGTGTAGGGCATGAAGCACGGAATCCGCTTTCAGATCATGTTCCGGATGATCTCAATTTTGACGGTCGTCCTGATGGCTTTCGCCGCGGTCAGCTACTACTACAACGCCATGGAGATGCGAAAGAGCATCTACCAGCGGGGGACCTACGACGCGCAGCGCAACCTCGCCCAGATCGACATCGCCATCGACGAACTCTACCAGTTCGGCCAGTGGCTGAGCACCAACGAAAAGGTGCGCGCGTTCCTGATGACCCATGCTTACGCGACGAATACCGACCGCATCGTCAGCATCGCGCGGCTGATGGAGCACACCCAGGTGAACCTTCTGCTCACGCGCTATGTGGACAGCTTCTGCCTCGTGGATAGGGACGAGAGCGCCTACTGGAGCGCCTGTCCTTACGACAACTTCTTCATCGACTGGTTCAAAGCCCACGCGCTGGATGGCAAGCCGCTTGAAAAGCAGCTGGGGTTCACCCCGGTCTACTCAATCCCCGGCAAGAAGGTGTACCCCATCAGCCAGCGGCTGATCAGCTACACCTCCAGCATCAACCGCATCGTCTCCGGCAGCACCGAACTGATCGGCCGGGCGATCATCAACCTCGACATCGACGCGCTGATGAAGTCCATCGACGGCGCGTTCATGCAGGTGGGCATGATCGATCCCGACGGAAGGCTGATGTACCTGTCCGAAGGGGATCCGGACAAATTCCTCGAAGCGGCGTCGAAGCTTACCGACGACTTTTCCCAGGCGGGCGATTACTATTACTTTCAAAACACCATGGCGAGCAACGGATGGCGCATGATCTCGATCCTGGACAGCCGCGCCTTCTCCCACTCGCTGGACATGACGGTCCTGCTGACCGTATTGTGCGCGCTTTTGTCCGTGGTGCTGATCTTCGCGTTCGTGTTCCCGAAGCTGATGCGCATCTCCCGGCAGATCGTGCTGCTGGACAAGGCGATGGCCCGCTACGCCTCCGGCGAGCAGGAGGTCAAGGTGGAACCCATGGGCGGCACGCGGGAGCTCATCGGCATCGCGGACGGGTTCAATTCGATGGTGGTCAAAACCAATCAGTACCTGAAAGACAAGCTGGAGAGCCAGCGCGCCGCGCAGCGCATTTCCTTTGAGCTTCTATTGGCCAAGATTAACCCGCACTTCATCTACAATACGCTGAACTCCGTGATCTATCTGGCGCGGCAGCGGCGGCACGAGGAGATCATCGAGCTGACGGGCGCGTTCATCGGCCTTTTGCAGGATTCCATCCACCGGGACAAGCGCGGCCCCTTCGCAACCGTCGCGACAGAGGTGGACATCGTCGAAAAGTACGTCACCATCCAGAAGTACCGCTACGCCGACCGCTTTTCCTTCGCGGCGCACTTTGACGAGGATTTGGGCGGCGAACTGATCCCGCGGAACGTGCTGCAGCCGCTGGTGGAGAACGCCATCCTGCACGGCGTATGCCCGCTGGACCGCATGGGGCACATCGAGCTGATCATCTCAAGGGATGGCGGCGCGCTGGTCATCGTCGTCCGGGACAATGGCGTGGGCATGGACGAGGCGCTGATCGAAAGGCTGCTCGCCCCCCAGGCGGAGGACGAGCAGGACGCGGAGCCATCGCGTATGCGTTCGGTGGGCATCCAGAACGTCGTAGGCAAGCTGCGCTTTCTCTACCCCGGCCATCACCGCTTCGCACTTGTCAACCGGCCCGAAGGCGGCGCGGAGGTGCGCATCGAGATTGATTTTGACCAGACCGCGGCTTCGTGAGGCCCACTCAACAGCGGCGGATGAATGGAAAAGCACCCTTGCATCGAGCGAGGGTGCTTTTTGATCATGGATGGCGGCGGGGTATCCTGCTAGATCCAGCGCGGGGAGATGCCGCTTGCCATGCCCTTCGCGCCGTAGACGGTGATGGTGACGCGGTCGCCGGGCAGCATGTCGAAGTATTCGTCGCTCAAGCGCACGCCCGCCGGGAATCCCAGCGAAACCGCGTGGCAATAGCCCTCGCTCTTCAGTACGACTTCGAGGTCATTTCCATTCTCCCTCACCGATTCCACCAGCACCCGGCCCTCGTGCGCGGCAAAGTCGCGGTACGGAACCTGCCTGAGCAGCGCCAGCGGCGCGCCGTCCATCCGCGCGAACACCACGCCCTTTTTCGCATCGCCCGCGGGCATCGGGAACTCATGCACGATGCCCTTCGTGAAGGGCTTTAGCGCAAGGGACACGCTCGTCTGGTCAAAGCGCCCGTCGAAGCCCGCGTAGCCGAACTTAAGATCGGCCCGCACTTCGGAAGGGGTGTCGTTGATGCCCATCACGCGGACGGTCTTCCCGTCTTCGGACGCGCGCAGGATCAGCTTCAGCGGCGCGAACGCGCGCTTGACGTGGTAGAAGCTGGGCTTCCGGTCCAGGTAGTAGTCGATGATCGTCCAGCCCACCTCGCCCCAGGTATCGTTGTACATCCAGAACAGCGAGCCGTCGTTTTTGGGGTAGAAGCGGATCGCCTCCAGCGAGTAGCCGTACATCAGGCCCTGCACCAGCCGCGCGTATTGCAGGTAGTCCCGGATGGCGAGCGGTTCGGGGTCGGTGTAGTGGCGGCGGATGCCCTCCGGCACGGTCGCCTTCTCGAACGTGTTGTTGTGCAGGTTCCAGATCCGGTCGCCGGGCGCCCACTCGCCGCCGCCGTAGTACTTCGTGATCGTCTCCTCGGAGCACGGCCCGATGTAGCCGTACTCGCTTACGAAGCGCGAGGTCACGCGGTCGTATGCCTCCGGGTTGATGCGGTCCTCCATGCGGTCGGACATGGTGCAGTCGCGCCAGTGGTGCCGGTCGCCCACCTCGTTGTCGTTGGGCAGTTTGCCGCCGTAGGGCGAGGAGCGCCAGTAGGGGATTTCCGGGCAGTTGTCCCGGATGGCCCGGGGCATGATCTCGTTGTACAGGTGCAGCCCGCCGCTGTACGGCTTGCCGGGGCCGCCCAGGTACTCTTCAAAGATCCACTGGCACTCGTTGTTGCCGCACCAGAGCGCCATGGAGGGATGGTTGCGAAGCCGCCGGGTCTGGTAGTCGATCTCGCGGGTCGCCAGATCGCGGAACCAGGCCTGATCGTCCGGGTACAGTGCGCAGGCGAACATGAAATCGTGCCAGAGCAGGATGCCGTGCTCATCGCACAGGTCGTAGAACTCGTCCCGCTCGTAGTTGCCGCCGCCCCAGATGCGCAGCATGTTGAAGTTGCAGTCCTTCGCGTCCCGGATCAGCGTGTCGTACTTTTCCCGGCTGACGCGCGCGTAGACGGAGTCGGACGGGATCCAGTCGGCGCCCTTCATGTAGATCGCCACGCCGTTAACCGCGACCGCGAAGCGGCGATCGTTGTTCGCGAACCTGGTCAGATCCAGCGCCACGGTGCGGATGCCAAACCGCGCGGGTTCGGAAACGGCGGTGCAGGTTTCGGTCCGGACGGTGGCCCGGACTTCGTACAGCGGCTGCGCTCCCGCGCCGTTTGGCCACCAGAGCTTCGCGTTTTCGATCACGGCCTCAAAGTCCGCGTAGTTCGCGCCGCTCTCGGCCAGCACGTCGCGCTTCAGCGTGAGCACGTTTTCACCACGGAACGCGACTTCAAGCGTCACCTCCGCCTCCTGGGTGGAGATCGGGAGCAGGCTCTCAAATTCCAGCTCGAAGCGCATGCGGGCGTTTTCTTCGGCGGAGAGGGTGACCGCGTGCACGCGCGTCACCGCCACGTCGCCCAGGAAGTGGAGCCAGGCGTTCTTCACGATGCCGACGGTGCCGACCCTCGGGCCCCAGTCCCAGCCGTAGACGTACTGGGGCTTTCGGAGCATCGCGCGCGCCTTCTCACCGCGGTCGCCCCGGCCGCCCTCATACTCGGTGCAGATGTGGTCGGCCAGATAGTCGTAATCGCCCCTGGCGACGCGCTCCGGCCCCATCGTGAGCCGGACGAGCAGGATGTTTTCACCGGACCTCAGGAATTCCTTCACGTCCGCGGTGAACGGGAAGTGGCAGCTTTGATGCTCGCCCACAAAGCGCCCGTTGACGAATACGTCCGCGAACAGGTCCAGGCTCTCCAGCTCAAGCCGCGCGGCGCGGGCTTTGAGGTCCGCGTCCGTCACCTGAAACGCCTTTTTGAACCACCAGCTACGGCGCTCCATCCACTCGCAGTCGTAGCTGTAATCCGCCACGACCGGGTCCTTGATGACGCCGTGGGTGATCAGTGGCATATGCGCGTCCAGCGGGAGGTCGCCGGCCGCGAGGAAGCCGTCGGCTTCCATGACGCTGAGAACGTCCTTCGCCGTGACGTCCAGTTTTCTCTCCAACAGTTGCCAGCCCCGGTTGAGCGACAGTTTCATGAAGATTCTCCTTTTCACTCGTCGTAATTTTCGCTACCCCTTCAGCGCGCCCGACATCATGCCCTGGATGATCTGCTTGGAAAACGCGAAGTACAGGATGATCGCCGGCGCCATGGCGATCACCATCGTGGTCATCATCTTGGGGTAATCGCTCTGGTACACGCCCTTGAACATCGTCAGCCCCAGCGGCAGCGTGAACAGCTTTTGGTCGTTTAGTAAAACCAGCGAGAAGCTGAACTCGTTCCAGCAACTGAAGAACGTGATGATGCCCACCGTGACCAGGATCGGCGTCACCAGCGGCAGGATGATCGTGAACAGCGTCCGGGAGAAGGACGCGCCGTCGATGGACGCGGCCTCCTCGATGTCCCGGGGGATGGTGCTCATGAAGCTCTCCACCAGGAACAGGGCCATCGGCAGGTTGAACGCCACGTTGGGCAGCACGACCGTGTACCAGTGGTCGTTGAGGTGTGTGCCGCTGAACAGGATGTAGATCGGGATGAGCAGCGCGTGCATCGGCACGAGCATGCCCAGCATGTATAGCGTGTACAGCGCCGTGCGGCCGCGGAACCTGAAACGGGAGATGAAGTAGCCGTTGATGAACCCGAACAGCACGATGAGCAGCAGCGACAGCGCGGTGTTGCGGACGGTGTTGAACATGTAGGTGCCGATCGTGCCCGCCGAGAAGATCTTGATGTAGTTGTCAAAGTGGATGACCGACGGCAGCCCCAGGATGTTCCGCTCGAACTCCCGGCTCTTTTTCAGCGAGGAGTAGACCATCCAGATGACCGGATACACGCAGGTGATGGAGAAGAGCCACATCGTCAGGTTGGCGGCGACGCGGCCGATCACCTTGGACGGCGCGTTTTTGCCCTTCATGGCCGCTTCGCCGCGGCCCGCGTCCTTGATGCCCGCGGTCATTCCAGCGCCCCCCCTCTGGTAGCGCGCGTGAGCAGCGCGCGCGCGCCGGTCACGAGCGTCATGCTGATGATCAGGATGCCGATGGACAGCGTGGAACCGTAGCCCATGTTGACCTGCATGAACGACACGTTGTAGGAGTACATCGCCATCACGCTGGAGGCGTAGCCCGGGCCGCCGCGCGTCATCGCGTAGATGTGGTCAAACGCGCGCATGTTGCCGGAGATGCACAGCATCACGCAGATGATGAGGGTGTTGCGGATCATCGGCAGCGTGATGTGGAGCGCGCGCCGGAAACCGCCCGCGCCGTCGATCTCCGCCATTTCGAAGACCTCCGGCGAGATGGATGTCATCGCGGCCAGGATGATCACCAGGTACATGCCGATGTACTGCCACACCAGCGGGAAGCTCACCACCGGCATGATCAGCGCCGGGTCGCTTAGCCATACGCGGACCATGTCGCCCCGGCCGATCATCGCGAGGAAATAATTCAGGATGCCGTAGTTGTAGTCATAGATCATCGTCCACACGAAGCCCACCACCACCGCGCTGAGCGTGACCGGAAAGTAGCTGACCGCGCGGTGCAGCCCCTTGAACTTGAGCCCCTTGGCGTTCAGAAGGCAGGCAAACAAAAATGCCAGCCCGATCTGGCCGATGAGGCAGAACACCGTCAGGTACACATTGTTATTGAACGACGACCAGAAGATCGGGTCCTGAAGCATCGCGCGGTAGTTCTCAAGACCGATCGGCGTCATTTTCTGGCCGCCCGGCCAGTCGAACGTGCTGTAGTAGATCGCGGCGAAGATGGGTACGATCACCACAAACAAAAACAGCGCCAGACTTGGCAAAAGGTACAGCGCCAGAGTGAGCCTTGACGGGCCTGTGCGCCGGTTCATCGCGCCGCCCCCTTCCGGAGAATTTTTAACCTAGGGCGCTTTGGAAAAGCGGGCGGGGGCAGCGCCCCCGCCCGTTGTCCTGCGCCTATAGGATCAGCCCAGCTTCGCCTGTTCGGCCTGGATCGCTTCCGCGACGGCCTCGGGCGTGACGGTGCCGCTGAGGAGTTCCTGGATCTTGGAGTTCATGACGTCGATCACCGCGCCGTCCATCTGGATGTCATAGATCGGGACCAGCTTCAGGCCGCCGACATACTCGAGGTACCGCTGCGACAGCACAGGCACGGTGGACAGGTCCGCGACCGGGACTTCGCACTGGCCGAGCATGCCGCTGTCCTTCATCATGTACTCGCAGTACTCGACGCCCGTGGTCGCCTTGACGTACTCGATGGCCATCTCAAGCGCCTTGCCGGTGAGCTTGGAGCTGACGCTCTGGGACCAGCCCGCGCCGCCGGAGACCGCGTTGGCATCGCCCTTCATGTTGGGGACGGCCGGAAGGATGGCGATCTGGGTGTTGTTGATGACTTCCTCGTCGGCGTTGGCCTGGAAGTACGAAATGGTCCACATGCCTTCGATCGTGGCTGCGACTTTGCCGGTTCCGTAGAGGTTGTCGGACTGCTCGTTGTTGATGGCGTTGAAGTCGATGTTGAACATCGGGGCCATCGCCTGGCTGTACTTGAGCGTCTCGACGAACTCGGGGTCGGTGAACTTGGCCTTGCCGTCGTTCAGGATGATCGACTGGGTCCAGTCGGTGCCGGTGAAGCGGTCGCCCAGCGTGGAGATGATGCAGGATTCAAAGGGCCATTTGTCCTTGTTGCCAAGGGACATCATGGTGACGCCCTTCGCCTTGAACTTCTCATTGGCGTCCAGCAGTTCGTCCCAGGTGGCGGGGAAGTGGTCGTAGCCGATGTCGGCGAACATCGCCTGGTTCCAGTACACCAGCGAGGTCACGACAAACTGGATCGGAGAGGCAAAAATCTTGCCGTCCCGCGTGAAGGGGATGAAGATGCCGTCGCGGTAGACGGAGGTGTCGAGCTTGCCGGTCAGGTCGGCCATGAGGTTGTTGTCATAGAAGTTCTGCACCCAGCTGCCCTTGGTGAAGAAGATGTCGGGCATCTCGTTGGCAGCCGCCAGCGCCATGATCTTGGTGTGGTAGTCGGCCTGCTGCAGGGTGGTCTCGTTGAGCACCACATTCGGATGCTCCGCCAGGAACTTCTCCTTCATCGCGTGGTACGCGCGGTTCTCCACGTTGCTGTCGGCGGTCTCGGGGGTGTGGAAGTGCATCAGGCTGAGCTCCACCTTTTCCTCGGCCACGGCCATGGACATCGGCAGCGCCAGCACCATCGCCAGAACCACGAGGAGCGCGAGAATACTCCGTTTCATGAATCCTACCTCCCTGATATGTGTTCCCGGTGGGCAACATCTAAATTTTACACGAAACGGGCCGAATGGGAAAGGGCAATTGTTTCCGAAATGGGAGACCTGATGACCAAAAAATCCTTTGTGGCGACGGAAACGAAGCGCGCCGAATTGGAATCACAATAAATTATCCCTCATTGTTGACATTTATCCGGAATTATTGTACGCTGTGCCTGTATCCGCCATGTAAAATGTGTACATTCAGAGGACGCAATGAAACGATCGAACGATTTGCGCAAAAAGCTCGTCTGGTTTGCGATCGCCGTGGTCATGGTGCCCATGGTCATCCTGTACTTGATTATCCTCACATTTTTTACCAATCGGTCCATCGAGGAAAACCAGCGCTACGCCTATCACAACATCCAGAGCACCGCAAGCGCGCTGGACTCGGCTTTCCGCGGGCTCAACGAGCTGTCGCTGTACATGCTGGCCAATCCGGCGGTTCGGGACTATCTGGCGAATCCGTCCGGACGCGCACTGTACGCACAGGTGAACAGCTCCCTGCAGTTTCTGCCGTTCAGTTCCAAGTACTTCAAAACCGCGTCTGTCATCTCCGATTCGCGCGAGCTGCTTTATTCGGGCATATTCAACAACAAGAGCATCACCGACGCCGACCGGGAGCGCGCCGACCAGCTGAAGGGCACCAGTTTCTGGTCCATCCGCCCGGGCGACGTGTCGCTGGTGCGCCTGATGCGCGACGCCAACCGGCTCAGCCGCGCGCTGGGCTATATCAAAATCGAGGTCAATCAGTCCGCGCTGCTGGAAATCATGGCCTCCCCCGATTCCTTGCCGAAGAGCGGCTATCTTCTGATGACCGACGCGGGCGTCATGCTCCAGCGCGGCGAAATCCCGGAGGGCCTTTTGGAGGACGCGGCGTTTTCCTACGAGGCGCTGTCCGCCGGGCAGCGGGACAGCGCGAGCGTCACGGTCCGCGGGCGCACCTTCCTGTACTCCTCGCGCCCCGTGTTCAACGGCAAGGTCGTGGTGGTCTCGCTGCTCGACCGGGCGGAGCTTTTCCAGATGGATTCGCTGCTATTGTGGAGCATCGCGGTCGCGCTTTTAATGTCGGCGCTTTTCGTCACGATCTTGATCGCCTACTATACGCGGCGGTTCTTCGACCCGCTCAAGCGGCTCGGCGAGGTGATGGTGGGCATCGAGCAGCGGGACTTTGACAGCGACTTCGTGATCCCGGGCAACAACGAGATCACGCTGCTCGTCAGCCAGTTCAACCTGATGTGCAGGAGGCTGAAGATGATGCACGAGCAAATATACCTCTCCGAGATCCGGCTGCGCGACGCCGAGCTCCACGCGCTGCAGTCGGAGATCAACCCGCACTTTCTGTACAACACGCTGGACACCATCTACTGGATGAGCGAGATCAACAAGACCTGGAAGGTTTCGGAAATGGTCAAATCGCTCTCCAACCTCTTTCGCATCGCGCTCGCGCCCGCGCCCGACGGCCTGGTGCCGCTGAGGCTCGAACGGGAGTACATCGAGTGCTACCTCACCATCCAGCAGGTGCGCTACCAGGACCAGATCCGGTTTGAATTCTACGTGCAGGAGGGCCTGGACGATCTGAAGGTGCTCAAGCTGCTTCTGCAGCCGATCGTCGAAAACGCCGTCATCCACGGCGTGGAACCGGCGGGCGGCGGCCGCGTGGTGATCAACATCTACCGCGAGGACGACGCCCTGGTGTACAAGGTGTTCAACGAGGGCACCCAAGTGGACATCGCGGAGATGGAAAGGCTCATGGGGGAGGAGCAGCCCGGAAAGCGCGGGCTGGCCATCCATAACGTGAACACGCGGCTGAAGCTGCGGTTTGGAAGCGAATACGCGCTGGTGTTTGAGAACGTGCCGGGCGGTGTGCTGGCCACGATCCGCCAGCCCGCATCCGGTGCGAAAGGGGGAGGGGAAGCGTGATTCGACTGTTGCTCGTGGACGATGAGGCGGTCATCCGCCAGGGCCTCAGGCAGGCGGTCTGTTGGACGGATTACGGCGTCCAGGTGGTCGGCGAGGCCAGGAGCGGTTCCGAGGCGCTGGAGAAGGCGCGCGCGCTGTGGCCGGACATCGTCATCACGGACGTCCGCATGAGCGAGGGCGACGGGCTGAGCCTGGCCAAGCGCCTGCCCGAGATCCTGCCGGACGTGCGCATGATCATGCTCAGCGGGTACAGCGACGCGCAGTACATGATGGAGGCGATCAAGTACGGGGTCCGCGACTACCTGCTCAAGCCCGCCGGCTCGTCGGAGATCCTTCAGTCGGTTTTGAAGCTGCGCGACGAGATCCTGGCCCAGCAGGAGAAACATCAAAAGAACAGCCGCATCGAGCATTTGATCTCCGAGAGCATGGACACGCTCAAGGCGCTGTTCTTTGAGGATCTGCTCGCGGGCAGGCTGGACGGCGCGCGGGCGCTGGAGCGCGCGCACACGCTGGGCGTGGACCTGACCGGCCCCAAGTACGCGCTGTTCCTGGTGACTCCCGGTGCCGGGCGCGGCTGGGAAACGCTGCAGCTCATCGCAAGCCAGCTCGAAGGGTTCCGGCCCGCGCTGCACACGAGGGCGGGTGGCGCGATCGCGGCCATCCTGAACGTGGAGCGCGCGCTGGACGGGGAGCGGCTCAATGACTTGGCCGGGCGGCTCGGCGGCCTCGTCGACCCGATGGCGAGGCCCTCGGTCGGTTCGTGCGAAACGCTTTCGGAACTGGGTGCGCTCCGTGAGGCGTGCGAGGCGGTGCAGGCGCGCTCGATCTGGTTTCCAGCCGCGCGCTGCCTTGAGGCGCGGCCCTCCGGGGCGTTTATGCCGGTGCCGGAATCGGAGCTTTTGCCGCTGGAGCGGGCGATCGTGCAGGGGGTGCGTTCGGGCAACGCGGCCGCGTTTTCGGAGGGCGTGGACATGCTGTTTCGCCTTTTGGAGCGCGTGAGGCCCGCGCGCGCGCAGTTTCAGGAGACGCTGCTGGGCGTCGCGCGCTCCATCCAGGTATTCAGCGAGGACAGCGGCCTGTACGGCGCGCTGGAAACACTGTTCCAGTCGCCGTACACCGTGGAGCGGGTCCGCGCGGTGGTCCATGAGAGCATGAACGGCGTCTACTCGCAGTACGGGCCGCAGATCCGAAACGCCCTGACCTACATGTCGGAGCACATTGAAAGCGACCTGTCGCTGACGGATGTGGCGCAGGTTTTGTACATCTCCCCGAGCTACCTGACGCGCCTATTAAAGAATGCGACCGGGCGCGGCTTCAACGACTGGCTGCACCTGATCCGCATCAACATGGCGAAGAAGCTCCTGGAACAGCCCGGCCTGCACCACTACGAGATCGCGGAGCGCGTCGGCTACAAGTCCTACAAGATTTTCAGCGAATACTTCCAAAAGCTGGTGGGGATGAGCGCGCGCAGCTACCGGGAGAGCTTGATGCGCCGGGGGAAGTAACTTCAGAACAGGACATGATGCGCCGGGGGATGGTACATCAGAACGATTCGATCGCGGACGCGCTCAGTCCGGCTGCGCGCATCCGCGTTTTCCAACTGTTTTTGATTTCGTCGTCCGCCGCGCGCGCCGAAACCCGGTATTCCCTGCCGACCGCCCGCGCCTTGCCGCGGCCCATGTCGTGGTAGGGCAGGATTTCGATGCCCTGAAGCGACGGATACGCTTTCTCAAGCGAGGCAAGGAAGTAAAAGTGCGCGTCCGTGTCATTGAGGCCGGGCACGACCGGGCAGCGCAGCAGCACCCGCGCGCCCAGCGCCATCAAGCGGCCGAGATTTTTTAGGATGAGGTTATTGTCCGCGCCCGTCAGTTTTCGGTGTTCCTCCGGCCGCGCCTTGATGTCGTACAGGAACAAGTCGATGAAGGGCAGCGCGCGCTCGATGTCCTCCCAGCGCGCGTACCCGCTGGTCTCCACGCAGGTATGAAGGGATCGGCTTTTCGCCAGTTCCAGAATTTCGAGGAGAAACGCGCTCTGCGCGAAGGGTTCCCCGCCCGAAACGGTCAGCCCGCCGCCGGTCTCCAGGTAGTAGGCTACGTCCCTCATCGCTTCGTCCACGATCTGTTCGGCGCTGAAGGTCTCCCCGTAGCGCTTGAGCGCCCCCGCAGGACAGGCGTCGACGCAGCGCCCGCACTTATTGCAGGCGTCTCGGTTCAGCGCGTGGACGCCGCCCTCAAACCGGTGCGCGGCGGCGGGGCAGGCTCTTTCGCATGCGCGGCACAGCGCGCATTTGCTTTCAAACAGCGCAAGCTCCGGCTCGAAACGCTGAGATTCGGGGTTGTGGCACCACAGGCACCTCAGCGGGCAGCCCTTCAAAAACACCGTCGTTCGGATACCCGGCCCGTCGTGCATCGAGCAGCGCTGGAGGTCAAAAATCACGCCCATCATCCGTACAGCGTGCGGCTGATCAATTCCAGCTGCACGTCCCGGTCCAGGTCTATAAAGCGCGCGCTGAAGCCGCCCACCCGCACGAGCAGGTTCTGGTAATCCTCCGGGCGCTTCATCGCGCACTCCAGGTCGCCGCGCCCTATGACCGTCACCATCGCCTGCGACCCGCCGCCCGCGAAGTACGCGCGGAGCAGCCCCTTGGTCTTGGGCAGCAGCGCGCCGAACATCTCGCGGGAGAAGCGCATGTTCTGCACTGACCCCGCGTGGGCGTCGACCTTGAGCTTCACCAGTGAGTTCAGCATCGCGGTGATACCGCTTCTGTCCATGCCGCCGGTGGGATTGTTGGCGTTGGCCATAAACGTGCGCGCGCGCCTGCCGTCGGCGGACGCGCCGGTCGTGAGGCCGAAGGTGGTGTTCATGGAATTGTTGATCGTCACGTTCAGGTAGGAGTCGAGGCCCGCGGGCACGGCGCTACGTTGGATCATGCCGCACACGTCGTCATGCAGCCGGGCCGCGATTTCGTCCGCCTCCGGGTCGTCGTTTCCGAACTTCGGCGCGTCCAGCATGAGTTTCCGAAGCCCCTCCCGCCCCTCGCAGTCCGTTTCGAGCGCCAGCCGGAGTTCCTCCGCGCTCACCCGCTTTTCCTGGTACACGATCCGGCGGATGGCGGTCAGGCTGTCCGCGCTGTTGGTGTTGCCGTAGGTCTCCAGCGTACCGCCCAGATGCTTAACGCCGCCCGCAAACATCGGCAGCGCGCGCTCAACGCAGTCGTCGTACAGCATCGTGAAGTACAGAAACGGCGCTTCCTCCGCGCAGACGTCATACTCCAGCTTTTCCTGCCGCGCTAGCAGCGTAATATGGCGCTCCAGTTCGGTCAGATACGCCCGGTAGAAGCCATCAAAGTTTTCCTGCCGCGCAAGCTCACCCGACGCGATCAGCGTGTTCAAACAGTGGAGCAGGTTGATCGCGCCGCTGGGCGTACCGAAGCTCTGCCCGTACAGGGTGTATTCGCCGCAGCCGAACGGCAGGTAGCGCGCCGCCGTCAGCGCGTCCACCTGAAACGCGCTTTGGACGGCGGGGATGTTCACGTCGTCGCTATAGAGGATCGGGTAGGTCACGCCGTCGCCCAGCATCTGAAGGGCCTTTTCGTACAGGCGCGGGTCCATGCCTTCGTAGAACCGGAATGTGAGCTGCGGCAGGATGGCCCGGAGGTCGTGAGACGCTCGCAGCCCCAGCATCGCGAAGCGGTCGGCGGCGCGCTCGTTTCTGCGGCCGCGCCCGCCCAGCGCGATGCGCCCGTCCCATGCCGGCCCGCGCTCGATCACCATTTCCCAGAGGTTTTTGACCAGCGCGTAGGCCGTTTCTTCGGTGAGTTCCCCCGAAGCGAGGTCGGCTTCGAGGTATTCGCCCAGATATTCGTCGGGCCGTCCGTAGTTGAACGACCCCGCCAGCACGTAGTACAGATAGGAAAGCTGCATCGCCTGTCCCATCGTCCTGGGCGGGCGCTCCGAAATCCATAGGAGGTTCTCCGCCATTTTTTGCAGCTGCATGGCTCGATCATCAGACGCCGCTTCCGCCATTTGGCGAAGCTGATCCGCGTACCGAAAACAGATGCCGGAAAAATCCGTCAGCGCGGCCTTGAGCGCAGAAGAGAGCGCGGGGTTTTGGCTTTGCTTTTCTTCCACGCGCCGGATCATGCCGCCGATGCCGAGGCGAAGCAGCATCTCCGGGTCGGCCTGCGAACCCGCCATGCGGTACAGCGGAAAGGCGACGCCCGGCGCGCTGTCCAGCGGGCCGTGGGTGAGCGTTTCCCATATCGCCGGGGTGTAGCGCGCTTTGATTTTGTCGATGGTGGTCTTGCCGCGCCAGTACGCGCGGATTTCATCGATCTCAGAGCGCTCCGCCTCGGTGAGGGATGCGTCCGCCCGCAGCGCGTCCAGCTTCGCCTCGTCCAGGTAGTACCCGACGCCGCTCACCAGTCGCTCCGGCGCGAACCCGACCGCGAATTCCGTGCGCCGCCCCACGAGAAGATCGCCGTCCCGCGGCGGCAGAAGCTGCGCCGCAAACTGAAGCCGGAGGCATTCAGCCTCCCGCGCGTTGGGGTCGGCGTTCGCTGCATGGGCACGGGTGAACGCGCGCAGAAATTCCAGCTGCTCGCTGGCGGTAAGCGCGCATAGCAGCGCGCGCGTCGTGCGTTCGGTCCAGTTCATTTTTTATCCGCTCCTTTGCTTCAGTCGTTTCCATTATATCCGCTGCATTGACGGAATTCTACTTGAAAAACGCATGATGTGATGGTATATTGACGTAGCGGGAGGGATGCACGTGCGGATTCTGAAGGGGTGCGAACTGTTCAACGCCTACGGATACCACGTTGCGGAAACGCGCCTGACCGCGGACGCGCCCACGTTTCAGCACGCGCACGATTTCTTTGAGCTGTTTTTTGTCTCGTCCGGGCGCGTCCTGCACATGACGAACGGGGAGGAGCAGGCGCTCGGCGAAGGGACGCTCTGCCTGGTGCACCCGGAGGACGTGCATTTTTTTAAGAGGTCCGGCCCGGGGGAGGCCGCGTTTTTGAACCTGGCGTTCCATCCGGACCCGTATGATTCGGCGTGCCGGGTCTACAAAAACAGCGCCGAGGGCCCCGGCGGCGTCCGAAGGGTGACGGTGCCCCCGGCGCTGCGGCGCTCCTTTGAAACGCGCATCCAGTTCCTTTCGGACGCGGCGGCGTCGTCCTCCGCGCTGCCCGCCGGAGGCCTTCTGATGGGCGTATTGCTGGACGCGCTGTGCTACCTGGAGGGGTTCGGAAGTTCCGGGGCGGAGGCTCCGCTGTGGCTGACGCGCGCGATGGAGGCGATGCGCGGGCCGGACAACGCACAGGCGGGCATCCCTCGCATGGTGGCGCTTTCAGGCAGGAGTCAGGAAACACTGTGCCGCGCCATGAAGCGGTTTGCCGGCGTCACGCCCTCCGAATACGTGAACGCGCTTCGGCTTTCCACGGCTGCCCGACTTCTTCGGAACACCGACATGCGGGTCCTCGACATCCAGCTCGACTGCGGGTTTGACAGCGCGTCCCACTTCAACCAGCGGTTTCGGCGCGAATTCGGCCTGTCGCCATCCAGGTACCGCCGACAGAACCGCGCGGCGATCGACCCCAGAGAATGCCAGGATTAATGCGTTTTCAAATCGCGGGATGTATCAGGGCAGATCACGCGGAACACATGTGGTGAAAATGAAAACGAGCCGCCGTGTTGGCAGCTCATCAGGGATCCATGCGAAGCCGGACCCGATGCAAAGGCATCGGGTCCGGCTTTTGTACATTTTCAGCGTTCGTATTCCCGGATTCTGTCCACCTTGGGCTGTGACGCACAGCCCGGTTCAAACTCGGCTGTCAGGAATTCCTCCGCCAGCCGTTTCATGTGCATGATCCCGAGGGTAAACGCGCCGAAGCAGGCGATGTTGCAGTCGTTGCTCTTTCTGGCCCGCTCCGCGGAGTACACGTCCGCGAGCAGCGCGGCATACGCGCCCTTGACCTTGTTGGCAGCCAGCGACACGCCGATGCCCGTTCCGCAGATCAGGATTCCGCGGTCGTACTTCCCGGCGGCGACCGCCGTCGCCACATCCACCGCCACGTTGGCGTAGATGGGGTCCTCGCTGCCGAAATCCGTGACGGCGTAGCCCTTCTTTTCCAGGAACGCGATCAATTCCCTCTTCGCCTCGGCGGCGTTGGGATCGCATCCGATTGCTATGGTATGCATCCTGGTCATCCTTTCCGGATTATTCCCGCATGGCCGCCTTCATCCCGTCCGCCATCGCCGAGAGGATGATCGCGCAGGAGGTCGCCCCGGCGTCCAGTACGCCGCGGGAGCGCTCGCCCAGCCGCGCGGACCGCCCGTATTTCGCGACCAGTTCCTTGGTGGATTCCTTGCCTTTCTCCGCCGCGGCCTTCATGGCATCCAGCGCGCCGGGGAAGGGCGTGCCCGCGTCCAGGGCGGCTTTCAGCGCCATGAGCGCCGGGTGCAGCGTGTCCACCAGCGTCTTGTCGCCGGGGCGCGCTTCCACGATGTCATAAAGCCCGTCGATCCCGGCCTCCAGCATGCCGATGAAGCATGCGAGATCGATTTCCTCGGCGTCCTCGGCTTTCTCGGACATGTCCATGAAGATCGTGCCGTAGATGGGCCCCATGGACCCGCCGATCTTGTTAAGCAGCACGCTGCCCAGGTCGAACAGCCCGTCCGAGAAGTTCGTCTCCTTCGCGCCCAGCTGCTCCTGGTACATGGTGAAACCCTTGTTCATGTTCATGCCGTGGTCGCCGTCGCCCACCAGGCCGTCCACGTCGCTCAGGTATTGCTTGTTCTGCTGGACGGCGGCGACCATCCCAAGAAGGATGCCGCGGCCGTCGGCGTTTAGAATGTGCGCCATGCCGTACCCCCTAGAATTGCTTGAGGCCCGAGGTGTTGACCGGCATGTCCATGAGCTCCTTGAGCTCCTCGTCCAGCTTCATGACGGTCAGCGTCGCGCCCATCATGTCCAGCGACGTGAAGTAGTTGCCCACGTAGGAGCGGTACACCTTGATGCCCTTTTCGGTCAGCAGCTTCTCGATCTCGTTATAGAGCACGTATAGTTCCATGACCGGCGTCGCGCCGAGGCCGGAGACCAGCACAACCACCTCGTCGCCCGAGACGTAGGGGTAGTCGGGCAGCACCACGTCCACCATGCGCTTGGCCATCTGCGCCGCGGTTTCCAGCGGGCAGACTTCAATGCCGGGCTCGCCGTGGTGGCCGATGCCGACCTCCAT
>JAEZHK010000139.1 GCA_023416655.1 Bacillota bacterium | reverse complement strand
CGGGAATACTTTCCCCGACACGGCGGGCAAGCGCGGCCTTTGGGGGAAAGCAAATCCGCCGCTCAGGTCGCCGGATTTTATTAAAATGGAGAGGGCTTCGGCCCTCTCCATGCTCTCCCGGGGCACGCGAGAGCGGCGTTTTTAGATACTTCTGGCGTCAGCTTATCGTACGCCATGCGGGGATGGGCCACATGACCAGCTTCACCTTGCCCACGATATCGCCCGTCGAGATGAAGCCCACGTCGTAGCTGCGGCTGTCGTGGGAGTTGGCGCGATTGTCGCCGCAGACGAACACATAGCCCTCGGGCACCTCCCAGGCGCCGTCGACCAGGGGGCTTGGGTGGGTGACATAGGGTTCGTCCACCCGGACACCGTTTATGTAGGTCTCGCCGCCCAGCATGACGATCTTGTCGCCCGCCACGCCGATGACGCGCTTGACGAAATTCTGCTTGATGCCCAGAAAGCCCGTGCGGCCGGGGAAGTGGCAGATGACCACGTCGCCGTTACGCACGCCACTTAGCTTCACGTCCAACACCGTGACGATCAGGCGCTCGCCGTCGTGCAGCGTCTCCTTCATGGAGTCGCCGTCCACCCGGATGACGGTGAAGAGGAACGACCTTATCAGGAACACCGCGATCAGCGCCACCGCGATGGACACCGCCCATTCGCGGATTTCCTTCTTCGCCTTCGCCCGCTTCGCGGCCAGCGCGCGCTCCGCCGCCTCCGCTTCCGCCCTCGCCTGGTTTTTTTCCTCTCCCTCGCCCGGCGCGGGGTCGGTACGCTTCTCGGAATCCTGCATGCTCTCTCCTAATCGACGGTTGATATTCCCTGTTATTCGATGGTTGAAATGGTGTCGAGCGGCCACAGCCTCAGGTGGACCTTGCCCAGGATCGCGCCCTTCTCCGGGATGCCGATCTGCACCCACGGCCCGGCCTCGACGGGGCCGACCGAACGGCTGTCCAGCGAAATCGGCCGGTTGTCGCCCATGACAAAGTATGCCCCTTCGGGAATCTGGTACGCATCCATCGAATCGTTGCTCCGGTAGGTCAGGTAGGGCTCGTCGAGCGGGCTGTCGTTGATGGAAACGACACCCTGCTTGATCGAAATCGTTTCGCCCGGAAGCCCGATGACCCGCTTCACGCAGTAGTGGTCCGCGCCCGGATAGGTGCAGATGATCACGTCGCCCCGGCTGTAGCCGAAGAGCTTGCCGTCAATGATGGTGGCGGCCAGGCGGTCGCCGTCCTGCAGCGATTCCAGCATGGATTCGCCGTCCACCCGGATCATGGTGAAAAGAAACGTGCGCACGATCGCGACGATGATGAGCGCGATGAGAATCGATTTGACCCACTCCATGATTTCCTTCTTGACGTCCTTCTTGGGCTCGACGGCGGGCATCTGGCTCATGAAACTACGACCTTTCTTGACTGAAGGCAAATACGAACCATGCGGAACGGGCGGTTTGCCAACCGCCCCTACGGAATGTTTCCCCATCCGGACAGCGGCCAGACGATCTGGTCCACCTTGCCCACGATGAGGCTGCGGGTGTTTTTGACCGAGTTGAAGGTGCGGCTGTCGTCAATGTTGAGGCGGTTGTCGCACATCACGAAGTAACCGCCTTCAGGAATGGTGGTCAGCGGATAGTCGCCCTCCGCCGCCTGGTAGACGTAGGGCTCATCCAGCGGCTCGTCGTTGACGTAGGTGACGCCGCCCTTGATCTCGATGGTCTCGCCGGGCAGCGCGACCACGCGGCGGATGAGCTTGCCCTCCGGCGAGTTGACCGCCACGATGTCGCCCCGGGCGGGCTTCTGCGCATAGTAGACGGTCTTTTTGACCAGCGCAATCTCGCCCTCGATGAGCGTTCCGCGCATGGCGTCGCCGCGCACGGTGATTAGCTCAAACCCGAAGGTGCGCACGCCGAAGCCGATCAAAAGCGCCAGCACGACGGCGATGCCCCAGTAGACGAGCGCGCTGCCGCCAGCCTTTTTCTTCTTGCCACGGACTGGCCGGTTCTTCCGGACGGGCCGGTCATATTCCTCGTAGTCATCCCGGTAAGCCGCGGCGGCACGCTGTGCCGGGCGCGGGCCCTGCGCCCTCGGCTTTTTGCGCACGGGAAGCTCCTCGTCGTAGCCGCGGGCCGGGCGGACGGGGTAGTCCTCGTCCAGCGGCCTTCGGGCGGGACGCTCGTCCCCGTAGCGGGATTTTTGCAGAGGACGGTCGTCGTAAGGCAGCGCCTTCCGGGCGGGGCGCTCGCCGTAAAGGCCTGCGGCCCTCGCCGGACTCTTTCGCCCGACCGGGTATCCGTCGTCTCCGAAGGGCAGATGCGCGCCGCGCGCTTTCGCGGGGCGGGAAGCGACCGCCTTGGAGCGGGCGGGCTTCGCCTCGTAGAAATCATCCTCCGGGTAGGCGGATCCTTCCGCGGCCCTGCGGCTGGGCTTATACGCCTTCACGTCATAACCATCCGCCGGGGCCTTCCGAGGTGCGCCCTTGCCCGCGCCGGACGGGCGGCCCTTCTTCGTCATCATTCGTGAATGTCCTCCTCCGCCCGGCTCAGGATCTTCTTGAGCCGCTTTTCGAACACAGGCCGGTCGAGCATGACGATGCGCCCGCAGCCCTGGCAGCGGATCTTGATGTCCGCGCCCACGCGGATCACCGTCCAGACGTCGCTGCCGCAGGGGTGGGGCTTTCGCATCTTCACCTGGTCGTTCAGCCGGATGTCCATGTCAGCCGAGCGAGCAGGCCATGCCGGACTCGGCCGCGCATTTCATGCCCGCCTCGATGGCGCGGCGGTTGATCTCCATCAGCTTTTCCTTGCCGCTGCCCAGCTTGTGCCGAAGCGCGTCCATGAGCAGATCGACGTCGAACGTGCAGGTCAGCCCCGCGTAGGCGCCCAGCATCGCCATGTTGGCGGCGCGGAGGTCGCCCGCCTGGTCCGCGATCTCGCTGCAGGCCACCGCCACCGCGCGGATGTCCGTGCGGGTGGGCTTAACGTCGATCAGGCTGGAGTTGTAGAGCAGCGCGCCGCCCGGCTTCACTGTCTTTTCAAACAGCAGCATGGAGGGCTTGTTCATGGCGATGATCACATCCGCCTCCTCCACCTTGGGGCTGCCCACCGGCTCGTCGGAGAGAACCACGGTGCAGTTGGCGCTGCCGCCGCGCATCTCCGGGCCGTAGGAGGGCATCCAGGATACTTCCTTGCCGTCCAGCATGCCGGAATAGGCGATCAGCTGCCCGATTAAAAGAACTCCCTGGCCGCCGAATCCGGCGACGATCAGGCCCGTTTCCATCTAGGTGACCTCCTTGTACACGCCCAGCGGGTACTGGGGGATCATGCTCGATTCCAGCCACTTGAGGGCTTCGACCGGCGTCTGGCCCCAGTTGGTGGGGCAGGTGGACAGAACTTCGATCATCGAGAAGCCCTTTCCCTCGATCTGGTTCTTGAACGCCTTTTTGATGGCCTTGCCCGCGGCGAGCACGTTTTTAACGTCGTGCACGCTGACCCGCTCGATCAGCGCCGGGCCGTCGAGGGTGGCCAGCATCTCGCTGACGCGGATGGGGTGGCCGTTCACCTTCGCGTCCCGCCCGAGGGGGGAGGTGGTGGTCTTCTGGCCGATGAGCGTGGTCGGGGCCATCTGGCCGCCGGTCATGCCGTAGATGGCGTTGTTGACGAAGATGACGGTGATGTTCTCACCGCGAGCCGCCGCGTGGACTATCTCCGCCGCGCCGATGGAGGCCAGGTCGCCGTCGCCCTGGTAAGTGAAGACCACTTTGTCCGGGTGCACCCTTTTGATGCCCGTGGCCACCGCAGGCGCGCGGCCGTGGGCGGCCTGAAACATGTCGCAGTTGAAGTAGTCGTAGGCGAACACCGCGCAGCCCACCGGCGCCACGCCGATGGCTTTGTCGGAAACGCCCAGTTCCTGGATCGCCTCGGCCACGAGCCTATGGATGATGCCGTGGGTGCAGCCGGGGCAGTAGTGCATGGGGGTGTCGGTCAGCATCTTCGTCTTTTCAAACACGATCACGCGCCCGCGCCCCCTTTCATCTGGCGGATCTTGCCCAGGATCTCGTTCACGCCGGGGATCATGCCGCCGGTGCGGCCGTGGAAGAGCACCGGGCACGCGCCGTTTGCCGCGAGGCGAACGTCGTCCACCATCTGTCCCAGCGACATTTCGACGGTCAGGATGGATTTTACGCGCTTCGCGATCTCGTGAATCTCTTTTTCCGGGAACGGCCACACCGTGATGGGCCGGATCAGCCCCACCTTGATGCCCTCCGCCCTGGCCCGGCGGACCGCGGTCAGCGCGATGCGGCCGGTGGTGCCGTAGGCGCAGACGGCGTACTCGGCGTCCTCCATGTACTGGAGATCCACCATGGTCTCCTCTTCGCGCATCACGCGGTACTTGGCCTCGAGCCGGAGGTTGTGCTGCTCCAGCACTTCGGCCTTGATGTACAGCGAATTGATGATCGCCCTCGGGCGCGACCCGTCCCAGCCGGTGGCCGCCCAGGGCTTTTCGATTTTCTCCGATTCGAAGGTCTCCGGCATCACGACCGGCTCCATCATCTGGCCGATGACGCCGTCGCCCAGCACCATGACGGGGTTTTGGTATTTGTCGGCGGCGTCGAAGGCCTTGGCCGTCAGCGTGACGGCCTCCTGCACGCTCGACGGCGCGTAGACCAGGAGGCGGTAATCGCCGTGGCCGCCGCCTCGGGTTGACTGGTAGTAGTCGCTCTGCGCAGGCTGGATGGAACCCAGCCCCGGGCCGCCGCGCACGATGTTGACGATCACGCAGGGCAGTTCCGCGCCGACCAGGTAGCTGATGCCCTCCTGTTTCAGCGAAATGCCGGGGCTGGACGAGGATGTCATGACCCTCGCGCCCGCGCCCGCCGCACCGTAGACCATGTTGATGGCGCTGACTTCGCTCTCCGCCTGCAAAAACGCACCGCCCACCTGCGGAAGTCGCTTACTCATATATTCCGGGATCTCATTTTGCGGGGTGATGGGGTAGCCGAAGAAATAGCGGCAGCCGGCGCGCACCGCCGCCTCGGCGATGGCCTCGTTGCCCTTCATCATCTGACGCTCGCGCATGCCGTCCTCCTCACTTTTCCACGGTGATCACGCAGTCCGGGCACATGCGGGCGCAGAACGCGCAGCCGATGCAGGCCTCGGGGCTGACGCACTCGGAAGGGTGGTATCCCTTCTGGTTGAGCCGGTCCGACAGCTTCAGGATCTTCTTGGGACAGACGACGACGCACAGACTGCAGCCCTTGCACGCGTCCTCTTTGATGGTCACTTTGGGCACCCGGAACACCTCAACTCTATATGGATTTCCTGTAAGTATACCATATCCACATTTGGATTTTGTGAACTTTTATCGCGTCTCGGCGCAAAAATTTCTGAACAATATCTGGGATCTGCTTTCTTCCTGCTTACCTCTTCGGCTCAAACCCCGGAATTTCCCTGTTTGCCGCCGCACTTTGACCCGAAAATGGACGCGCCAGCGGACATTTTCCCCCTGTGAGGGGTCCAGGGGGAATCATTCCCCCTTGCGGGGCGCGGGGCGGAACCCCGCCGTCTCTCCCCCTACTTCCCCACGCAGAAGTTTCGGAACACCGCGCTGATCACCTCATCGGAGGCGTCGAGGCCGGTTATTTCGCCGAGGGAAACGAGCGCCGCCATCAGGTCCACGCTGAGGAGGTCCAGCGGCAGCCCCGCATCGAGGCCCTTCAGCGCGTCCGCAAGAGAAGCGGATGCCCGCTTCACGCAGTCGATGTGCCGGGGCTGGGTCAGACGCGATTCCGCCGCCTCGAACGCCCCGGCCCGTTTTTTCAGCGCCTGGAGCAGTTCGTCCACGCCCTCGCGCGTCTTCGCCGATACGCGAAGGCCCTCTCGCCCGTCTGAAATGCCCAGATCGCACTTGTTGAGCGCGACGAGGTATCGCTCGTCCGCCTCCCGGAGCAGCTTCCGCTCCGCCTCGCCCTCCGGGATCGAGCCGTCCAATACCAGCACCACCACGTCCGCGCTGGCGGCGGCCCTTTTCGCGCGCTCGACGCCCTCCCGCTCGATCTCGTCCGCGGTCTCGCGAAGCCCCGCGGTGTCGAGAAGCGTCATGTCCAGTCCGTCGAACCGCAGTCGCTCGGAGAGCACGTCCCGGGTGGTGCCGGGCACCGCGGTCACGATGGCGCGGTCGCTGTTCAAAATCGCGTTCATCAGCGACGATTTGCCCGCGTTGGGCGCGCCCGCGATGGCCACCGTCAGCCCCTCCCGCACGATCCGCGCCGCTTTTTCGTCCACAGCCGCGTTTAAATCCGCGATCATGCTCGAAATGCCTTCTCGCAGCGCAGCCTCCGTCGCGCGCTCGTCCACTTCCTCCGGGAAGTCGGCCTCCGCCTCGATGAGTGAGAGCATATCGGTCAGCCGCCCGGAGACCTCCGCCACGAACCTGCCCAGCGAGCCCTCCAGCTGGCGCGCGGCGGCGAGCGCTGCGGATTCGCTGGAGGCTGCGATCATCGCCATCACCGCCTCGGCCTGGCTGAGGTCGATGCGCCCATTCAGAAACGCCCGGAGCGTGAATTCGCCCGGATCCGCCGCGCGGACGCCTGTCTTCAAAACCAGCTGCAGCGCCTTTTCCGCCGCGTATCTCCCGCCGTGCACGTGGATTTCGCAGACGTCCTCCCGCGTGTAGGAGTGCGGCGCGGCCATGTATACCGCCATCGCCTCGTCCACCACACGCCCATTCTCCGCCACATGCCCGTAGTAGAGGCGGTTGGGCTGCCAGGAATTTTGCGCAGACGCCACGTTTCGGGACCGCCGCGAGAAAACGGCCTCAAGCGCCTGAAGAGCGCCCGGGCCGCTGACGCGCACAATCGCGACGCCCCCCTCGCCCTGCGCGGTGGCGATGGCGGCGATGGTGTCCCGTCGGTTACGCATGCACGCGGACGGGCAGCACCAGGTAGACGTAGGCGTCGCCCTCGACGGGGCAGATCAGGCACGGGCTGACGGCGGAGTTGAAGCGCAGGTGGACTTCCTCGTCCTTGATCGCCCGGAGCACGTCCATCATGTAGCGCACGTTGAACGCGATGTCCAGCTCCTCGCCCTCGATCTCCGCGTCCATCTCCTCGTAGACGTCGCCGCTCTCGGAATTGGAGGTGATGACGATGCGCCCGCCCGAGACCGACATGCGGATGAGGTTGTTTCTTCCCTCCCTGGCCATCAGCGAGGCGCGCTCGACGCATCTGGCCATGGACTCGGTGGACACTTTGGCGCGGGTCTTCCAGTCCTTGGGGATGATCTGACGGTACTTGATGAACTCGCCGTCGATCAGCGTGGAATAGACCTGTGTTTTTTCCATGTTGATCATCAGCTGGCTGCCGCCGATCAAAATAATGGCCATCTGGTTTTCGTCGTCCGCCATCACGCGGGCGATCTCGGTGAGCGCCTTCTGCGGGATGATCGCCGAGATCTCCGCGGTGTCGCCGCCGAGCCTCTCCAGCCGCATCGCCAGCCGGAAGCCGTCCAGCGCGACCATGCGAAGCTCTCCCTTCTCGATTTCGAGCAGGCTGCCCGTCAGCACGATGCGGGTTTCATCCGACGAAGTCGCGAAGCTGGTCTGCTCGATCAGCTCCCGGAGCAACTTCTGAGGCAATATAAACGAGTTCTGCGCGCTGACGAGTGGCAGCGCGGGGTAATTGACCGGGTTTTGGCCGGCGATGGTGGTGCGACTGCCCTGGTTCCGCACGGTCAGCGCAAGGCTGTCGTTTGAGGAAGCCTTCAATTCGCCGCCGGGGAGCTTGCGCATTACCTCCAGGAACAGCCGGCCCGGCAGCACGATGTCGCCGTCGTCCTCGATGATGGCGGGCACCTGCGTCGCAATCGAGATCGACCCGTCGGAGCAGGTCAGTTTCAGCGAGTCCTCGCCCGTCTTGATCAGTACGCCCTCCAAGATCGGCTGCGTGGTGCGCGCCGAAAGCGCGCGGGATGCCACACTCAGCCCTTCGACCAGATCCGTCACCTGGCAGGTAAACCGCATGATTCGCCCTCCCGATATCCATTCCCATTCAATAGAGAAACGTAGTCACAGTCACCGTAGTATTGTGGAAACTGTGGATAACCCCGAAAAAACCGCGTGGGCGCTGACTTTTGGCCGTGGACCCCTGTGTGGAAAGCTTGCACATTTTGGCGGGTTTGTCCACGTATTGCCAACAGGCGGGAGAGGGAGAGGGGGACGGCGGGGCTCTGCCCCGCACCCCGCCAAGGGGAATGATTCCCCTTGGAACCCTCACAGGGGGAGAAAATGTCCGCTAGCGCGTCCATTTTCGGGTCAGAGTACAACGAGCAGCAAGAGTTCAGGCAAACAAAGCAAGACGACTAGCAGGTTATTGTCAATGGTACACTGTCTGCAGGCCGTCCTATCCAACCATTTCCGGCGACCCGCGCGCCGGAAATGCATTTCCAACACCAGTGCGAACACTGGTGTTGGAAATAATACCGTAAGTCAGCGGGCCGCCCGGAAATTCGTGAGAATTTCAGGCCCGCGAAGGCCTTCTTTTCTGAAGATAGAAAGCCGTTTACGGATTTCTATCTTCCCTTTATCATTGCCCGCAAAGTGTCCAGCGTGTTCTTCAGCTGGGCGTTCTCCGAGGAAAGGCGTTCGATCTTTTCGCAGGCGTGCATGACCGTGGTGTGGTCGCGCCCGCCGAATTCGCCGCCGATGCGGGTGGTCGAGAGGTTCATCAGCTCCCGGCACAGGAACATAGCGATCTGCCTGGGCATCGCGATCTCGCGGTTTCTGCGCTGGGAGAGCAGCTCGCTGCGGTCGATGTGGTAGTAATCCGACGTGATCTGAATGATCAGATCCGCCGTGATGGCCCGGGCTTCGCGCGTCTTGATGATGGACGAGAGCGCCCGCTGCGCCAGGTCCATCGTGATGGGCTGGCAGTCCACCATGGTCTGCGCGTACACACGGGTGAGGGAGCCCTCAAGCTCGCGGATGTTGCTTCTCACCTGGTCGGCGATGAAGGAGAGCACCTCGTCCGGCACGTCGATGTGCTCGCTCTCGGCCTTGCGCCGGAGGATGGCGAGCCGCGTCTCATAGTCTGGCTTCTGGATGTCGGCCACGAGGCCCCACTCAAAGCGGGAGCGAAGCCGCTCCTCCAAAGTCGGGATGTCCTTGGGCGGCCGGTCGCTGGAGAGAATGATCTGCTTGCCGCTGGCGTGCAGCTGGTTGAACGTGTGGAAAAACTCCTCCTGCGTGGCGGTCTTCCCGGCGATGAACTGGATGTCGTCCACCATGAGGACGTCCACGTTGCGCAGCTTTTCGCGCAGCGCGTGGCTGGTCTTCCGCTGGATGGCGTCGATCACTTCGTTGGTAAACCGCTCGCTGGTGATGTAGAGGAGCTTCGACCCCGGGTTTTCGCTCAGGATATAATGCCCGATGGCGTGCATCAGGTGGGTCTTCCCAAGCCCCACGCCGCCGTAGAGAAACAGCGGGTTGTACGCGTCCGACGGCAGCTCCGCGACCGCGAGGCTCGCCGCGTGGGCGAACCGGTTGGACGTGCCCACGACGAACGTGTCGAACGTGTACTTCTGGTTCAGCGCGTCGCCCGCGTCCTGGCTGGGCTCCGCCATCTCCACCTCGCCTCCCACCTGCTTGAAAGCGATGGTCATCGGGCGGCCGTAGGCTTCGCTCAGCGCCGCCTGGAACAGCGTGCCGTAGCGCTTTTTCAAGTTGTTCACCGCAAAACTGTCGGTGTGGCCCAGCACCACCGCGTTTTGCGATACGGAAATAACCCTCAGAGGCTTGCACCAGGTGTTGAAGCTGACGGGGTTGATCTCTTCTTTCAGTATGTCCAGCGTTCTCTCCCATAGATCGGCATTGAGCGCGAACTGATTCATCCTTATCCCCCAGTTCTTTGGCGGCTGTACGGGCGTTTGACCGAAAAAAAACGGATTATCCACAAGGTTGTGTAGTACGATGTGGATAACATCCCGCGCTTATCATTGCCATTATACCAAAAACCCCCCGCTCAAACAACGTGAAATATTTCCTAGATTTGCTTCGCGGGCCATATTCTTTCGGCTTCGGCTCTTTCCCCGTATACGGCACATTTCGTGGCGGTTTCTGGTAAATTCGCGCGGTGAAAAAAACACCTACCTATTTATATGCAATCACTTTTCACACCTATTTTCTTTGGCGGATTTTGGGGCGGAACCGCCCGTATTTCGTCATATTTTACAAAGACTGGGGGAGAGGAGGAGGCGAGGGGAACGACGGGGGGACGGGGGGGG
>JAEZHK010000102.1 GCA_023416655.1 Bacillota bacterium | reverse complement strand
GATCAAGCGTGTGAAGAAGGCCGTCAAGATCCCGGTCATCGCGGGCAGCGGCGTGAACGCCAAGAACATCTGCCAGCAGCTGGACATCGCCGACGGCGCGATCATCGGTTCCAGCCTCAAGGTCGGCGGGGTGATCTCAAACCCCATCTCGAAAGAACTCGCGGGCGAAGTGCTCACGGCGCTGAGAGGGTGAACGGCATGATGAGACCGATGAAGCTTGCCGGCGACCAGCTTTTGTTTGGCCGGGGCAGCCTGGAATTTTTGAGCCAGCTCAAGGTGCGCCGCGCGATGATCGTGACCGGCGGCAGCAGCATGGAAAAGAGCGGCATCCTGGGCAAGGTGCGGGAATATCTTGCGCAGGCAGGGGCCGAGACCGATGTATTTTCCGGCGTCGAGCCGGACCCGTCGTTTGATACGGTGATGATGGGCGCGGCCCGGTTCCAGGCTTTTGAGCCGGACCTCATCGTCGCGCTGGGCGGCGGAAGCGCGATGGACGCGGCCAAGATGATGTGGGTGTACTACGAGCACCCGGAGCTTGAGACCTTGCATGAGGTCCTGCCGCCCAAACCGTTCCCCAAACTGCGCAATAGAGCGAGGCTGTGCTGCATCCCCTCCACGTCCGGCTCGGCCAGCGAGGTCTCGCGCTCGGTGGTCATCACCGAGGGTGGCATCAAGCACGGCATCGGCAACATGGAGATGATGCCCGACATCGCCATCCTGGACCCCGAGGTCACCGCCACCATGCCCAAGACAATCACCGCGGAGACGGGCATGGACGCCATGACCCACGCGCTGGAGGCCTATGCGTCCACCCGCGCCAACTACCTGTCGGACGTGCTGGCGATCCAGGCGGTCAAAGACATCGCGGAGCACCTGCCCAAGGCTTATGAGAACGGCGCGGATCTGGACGCGCGCGAGGGGATGCTCAACGCCTCGATGCTGGCGGGCCTCGCGTTCACCAACGTTTCACTGGGCATCGTACACTCCATCGCGCATACCGTGGGCAGCTTTTTCCACGTGCCGCACGGGCTGGCCGACGCCGTGGCCCTGCCGTACGTGATCGAGTTCAACGCCCGGGACGAGCGCGCCGCCGCGCGTTATCTTGAGGCCGCCCATGCCATTGGCGCGGACGACCTTGCTGCTGCCATCCGGTCGCTCAACGCGGCGCTCTCGATCCCCGCGTCCTTGGGCGCGCTGATTCCGGACGCCGAGGCGTTCCACGCCAAGATCCCCGTGATGGTTCAGTGGGCGCTGGGCGACGGCTGCACAAAGACCAACCCGGTCATTCCGAGTGAATCGGAAATGAAGGACCTGATCACGCGCATCTACCAAGGACACACCGGAGGAAATACTGAATGAAGTTGATCTGCTACCTGTCCAACGGCTACCCCAGCATCGAAGGATGCCTGGAGCTGGCCAAGACCTACGTCGAAGCCGGATGCGACGTGATCGAAATCGACTTTCCGGCCCATAACCCCTATCTTGAAAATGAGTTCATTCAGAACCGCATGGCGCACGCGCTGAAGCAGTGCGCCGACCCCAATGCCTACATGGATGGCCTCGCGCGGCTGAAGGCGCAATTGCCCGGAACCAGCTTCATCCTGGTGGTGTACGAGGCCACGCTCAAGGAAATCGGCTACGAACGCTTCCGCGACTTCCTTATCAGAAACGGCTTTCTCGACATCATCTATGTTGGGCTGGAAAGCGGCGAGATCAAGGAGCGCCTGATCCGGGACGGCATCCGCGTCAGCTGCTACGTGCAGTACGATGTGCCCCAGGACGAGGTCGAGCACGCAAAAAAGTCCAACGGCTTCGTCTATCTTCAGGCGCGGCCGACCACCGGGCGCGTCAGCGAAAAGTACCCGCTGCTTTCAGACCTGATCGCCTACCTGCGCACCGAGGGCATCGACCGCCCGATCTACTGCGGCGTGGGCATCCATCAGCCGGAGGACGCGCGAATGGCCAGGGAGGCCGGGGCCGACGCGGTGTTTGTGGGCAGCACGATTCTGAAGTTGTATGACGACAAGCAGGCCCTCATCGCGAAAATACATGATTTCAAGGCGGAGTGCTGAAAGCAGGATCCTGTTGACTGAATGGGGATTGAAGGTGGGCAGCTCTGTACACCCAAGCAGAGCTGCCCACCTTCTAGTACCTCAGTGCGTGCAATCCCCGGTGCGCCACGCCCGCCGCCTCGCAGGCCTTCTCCATCGTCGCCAGCAGATGCCGGCAGCTGACGTGTTCCCCGGTCTGAGTGGCGAACACGTTGGGGCAACCAGGGACCGCCTGTGCCTTCAGGCGCCGGACAGCCTGCATTGCGATACTGTCGGGGGGAATCGTCCGCCTGCCGGACTCGGTCTTCGCGGTGCGCCGGACGGTGTTTTTGCCGTTTACCCGGACCATGTTCTTCGTGACCTTCAAGTGCGCTTACCTGCCCGGGGCGTGCATGGCACGCACAATTTTTTGGAGGAAGTGATTTGACAAGTCCGAAAGCGTGTGCTACGCTTGTCGGGAAATTGGGGTGATCTTATGGGCGTCGCTGTCATCCATCGTACTGGGGTAAGCTAATAACGTGCGAAACGGATGCGGTAGAGCGGGTTTGCGAAGGTGTGCCGGAGCGCGTGAATTCCATTGTTCCATCCCACCCACCCCGGCAACGCTGCCCGACCTGAAAGCGTGGCTTGCCCTCTATAAATCCGCCCGCAAGTAATATATAGGTGGTAGAAAGATTTTGAACATACAACAAAACCTGGCATCCGAGTTCAAGCTGTCCGCCGCGCAGGTCGCGGCAACGGTCGAGCTGATCGAGGGCGGCAACACGATACCGTTCATCGCCCGCTACCGCAAAGAGGCGACGGGCGGCATTGACGATGTGACGCTTCGCGAGCTCGACGAGCGGCTGACATACCTGAAAAACCTTGAAGCCCGGAAAGCGGAAGCAATCCGCCTGATTGACGAGCAGGGCAAGCTCACGCCGGAATTGCAATCAGAAATTGAGAAAGCCGAAGCGTTACAGCGCGTCGAGGATTTATATAAGCCGTTCAGAAAGAAGCGCGCCACCCGCGCAAGCAAGGCGAAGGACGCGGGTTTGGGCCCGCTGGCAATGCTAATCCTGAAGCAGAAACTCCAAAGCGGCGAACCGCTGAAACTCGCGGAGCCGTACATCAATGCCGATGGTGGCTTTCCGTCTGCCGAAACCGCGTTACAGGGCGCGTGTGATGTGATCGCAGAGCAAGTTGCCGATGACGCGGAGATTACCGCCGAACTGCGCTCTTTCACGCGCGCCCGCGGTGTGATCGTCAGCGAAGCAGCCAACAAGGACGAAAAGACCGTTTACGAAGCATATTACGGTTTCAACGAGCCGCTTGCCAAAATCCCGAACCACCGGATATTGGCCATCAATCGCGGCGAGAGCGAGGAAAAGCTGAGGGTCAAGGTTGACACGCCCGCGGAGCAAGCCGCCACCATGCTTGAGCGCCGTGTGATCACGGGCGAGAGTATCTTTACGGAACTACTGAAAACTACGCTCGCCGACAGCTACAAGCGGCTTATTGCGCCGTCATTGGAGCGTGAAATGCGCCGCGACCTCACGGAACGGGCGCAATCGGAGGCGATCAAGGTATTCTCCAGGAACACGGAAAATTTGCTCTCCGGCCGCCCCGTCAAGGACGCGAGGATTATCGCAATCGATCCGGGATACCGAACGGGCTGCAAAGTCGCGGTTTTGGACGAGTTCGGTAAACTCCTTGACTACACGACAATCTACCCCACGCCTCCAAAGTCCGACATCGCGGGCACGGAGCGCATACTTGAAAACTATTGCAGGAAGTACGGTATCAACGTCATCGTCATTGGCAATGGAACGGCGAGCCGGGAAACGGAAGAAGTCATCGCGAGTTTTATTCAAAAGTCAGGGCGTGAAATTCAGTACACGATCGTCAACGAGGCGGGCGCGTCGGTGTATTCTGCGTCCAAACTTGCCAGCGAGGAATACCCCGACCTTGACGTGACGACGCGCGGCGCGATGTCACTTGGGCGGAGGCTTCAGGACCCGCTTGCGGAACTTGTTAAAATCCCACCGAAGTCCATGGGCGTGGGGCAGTATCAGCACGACCTCAACCAAACCGCGCTTGATACCGCGCTGACGGGGGCGGTTGAGAACGTCGTGAACCGCGTCGGCGTTGACCTGAACACCGCGAGCGCGAGTTTGCTCGGCTACGTTGCGGGCGTTGGCGCGACGGTCGCGAAGAATGTCGTCGCCTACCGTGAGGCAAACGGCGCGTTTACCGACCGCAGGCAGCTCAAGAAAGTGCCGAAGCTCGGTGATAAGGCGTTCAAGCAGTGTGCGGGTTTTTTGCGAATTCGAGGCGGCAAGGAGTTTCTCGACAACACAGGCGTTCATCCCGAAAGCTACGAACTTGCGCGGGAAGTCATCAGGCGCGGCGAAATCGAGGACGTTTCCGCGCTGGCGAAAGAGCTTGGGGCAGGGCTTCCAACGCTTCGCGACATTATCGCGGAAATCAAAAAGCCCGGACGCGACCCGCGGGACGACGCGCCGCCCGTAATTTTCAGCCGCGCCGTAAAATCGTTTGACGATTTGAAGGTCGGAATGGAACTGACAGGAACCGTCCGTAACGTCGTGGACTTTGGCGCGTTCGTGGACATCGGTGTGAAGCAGGACGGATTGGTCCACGTCTCGAAAATGGCGAATCGCTTTATCCGTCACCCTAGCGATGTCGTTTCGGTCGGCGACACGGTGACCGTGTGGGTTGCCCTCATCGACAAGGAGCGCGGTAAAATCGGGCTTAGTATGGTGAAGGTTGATTAGGATAAAAACAGCTGCAACAGAATGGCGTAAAGGAACGAACAACTCCACGGAAGCCCCCTGCCTGTATTCGAGGCATTGATCCGGGGTTCTCGCGAGAACAACCGCGCAAAAGGGATTTTTGAACGCTATAAAGCCCGCCTGCTTGTTCGCAGGCGGGCTTGTTTTATGGGTGGAGCGCTCAGTTTGCGACCGCGTCGCGAGTGCGCTTTTTGATCCAGCGATACCCGTTGCACTTGATTGCGATAGGCAGACATTTAAACACCTGATCCGCGTTCAGGCAAATGAACACCCCGTATGCCGGCCAGTTCAATAGGAACGCCGCGATGAAGGAGACCGGCAATACGATCATCCAAATGCTGATGATGTCCAGCTTCAGGCAGAACATGGAGTCCCCGCCGCCTCGTATGATTCCCGTGTTGGTCGGCATCTGATAGGCCATCCCCACGATTGTCACGCTCATGACAAGCAGGAATGAATTCGACATCTGCCGCGCCTCGTCCGTGAGCCCGCTGAACAGCGTGTTCAGCACGGGCTGCCTGAGTATGAACAGCAGAGTGCCTATGATGGCTCCGATGATCAGAAACATGAACTGGAGCGTTCTGGAATACTCCCGCACCTTTGCAAAATCTCCGCGGCCGACGGTCTTGCCGATCAGCACCGCGGCAGCGGACGCGGCGCCTACCGAAGCCACCTTCAGGATCATCATCAGGTTGGATGCGGCGGCGTTTGCCGCGATCGCGACCCGGTCCGGGTCCCCAGGCATGTTGCCAAGCACGATCGTCTGCAGCGCGGTGGACGCGCCCCACATCGCTGCGACCGCGATCACCGGTATGGCGGCGCGCGCGTAGTCCTTCAGCAGCGGCCGATCCACGCGCTGATAGTCCTTGAGTTTGATGCCGAGTTTCGTATCGATTCTGGCAACGTAGACCAGCGCTATGCACATTTCGATCGCACGGGCGCACAGCGTGCCGATGCCCGCACCGGTGACACCCAGTCTAGGGAAGCCGAAATTGCCAAAGATCAGCGTGTAATTGAACAGGAAATTGGTCAAAAGCGTGGACAGCGAGATCCAAAACGCGATCCGCACCGTCTGCACGCTTCGAAGCGTCGCGAGCAGGATGGAAGTGACGGCGAAGATCGGGTAGGTGAACCGCATGAAATCAATGTATTTCACGCCCTCGTTGATGATCGATTCCTTGGGGGAGAACAGATGCAATACTTGTTGCGGCGCGAAGCTGACCAGCGCGAACATGACTAGAGCGAACCCAAACGCAAATCGCGCCGCGATGCCGGAGAGCCGTTTGACCGGTTCGGTCCGGCCTTGCCCCCAGTATTGGCTGGCCAGTATGACCATTCCGTCGCCGACGCCCGTGATGATGTTCTGGATCAGAAACTGGATCTGATTGACGGTCGAGGCGCCTGACATCGCGTCCATTGAGAAGTGATTGAGCAGCACGTTGTCGGTCAAGTTGACGCAAAGGATGATTACATTCTGAAGTACGAGCATCCAATAAAGCGAAAAGAACTCCCGGTAAAACGCGCGGTCTTTGGTAAGCATGCGACGCCTCTATTCTTTGGCAAAGATCATTCCCTTTTCCGGTTGCTCCTGACGAACCGGTCGGGCAGGCAACAGCTTTGTTCCGGTATGATATGCAAATTCCGAAAATCGCGCAAAAGGTGCGTCTGGTTTGCGCCCAAGAAAACCAATCCACTTTATCATGCTTTGGCTTCTGAGTCAATGCCGTTGGCCTTATTACTGATCGTATGGTTGTCGTGGAATTCCATTGGATGGATATGCCGGAATTTCGCTTCTCCATGCAATCTCTCATCGAACCAGCTTGGCCTATACGGCCATCAACACCGTCAAGTCGTATCCTAAAGGGTCCCGCACTGGAACCTCTCTGATTTTCATAAATTTCCTATCGACGTAATAAGGATTCCCTAAAAGTATTGACATCCGCACCGCCGTTTCTATATAATGGAAGCACGTTTTAACGTCAACTTCATCATTCAAGGGCATGTGCGTCCGGAAAGGTTCCATCAATATGAGAAAACCTGTCTTCGCGGCACTTTTGCTTCTGTTCCTTCTTGCCTTGATCCCGATGGCGTCAACGGCACAGGCTGAAGCGCCCACGTACTACCTGTATGTTTCGAATCGCGACGACATCAGCGTCGGCACGTATCTCGACCCCTACGTCTGCCGGCTGAACCCGGACGGCACCGGCACGGCGGTGTTTGGGTACGACGGCGTCCATGACTGGACCACCTCGGATCCGACGGTCATCAACTTCCGCGGATACGGCCCCTCCGACGACTACGTCGCGGTCGGGTACGGCCGGGCGACCATTTCGGTCACCGCGCCGGACGGCACGGTGCTGTCCCGCGAGTTTCACGTGATGGAGCCGCCCAAGACGCTGATGATCTCGCACAAAGCCGTGACGCTTCGCGAGGGCGAGACATTCCAGCTCTCCTACGACTACGAAGGTGGCGACGGCAGTTACATCTGGTATTGCTACAGTGATTCCGCGACGGTGGACCAGGACGGGCTGGTCACCGCGCGCGGATACGGCAAGGCGACGGTCATGGTCAGGTCCGCCGCGGACGATGACATCCGGGACACCTGCTCTGTCACGGTGCTGGAAGACCAAAACTCCATCGAGATCCACCCAACCGTCGCCTACCTCGCAAGTGGCGAATCCCAACAGTTCACCGTGACGACGCGCGCGGGCACGCCGGTCGCCGCGACGTTTTCCAAGGCGGACGACAACAACGGCAACTTCTCGCTGACAAAAGGTGGCCTGGCGACGGCGATATCCAGTCACAACGGTGGCGACATCTACGCCGTCGACGCGCTGGGGCGCAAGGTCACCGCGACCATCCGCTGCGTGAGCAAACCAAAGACCCTCGCGCTGAGTTACAGCTGCTCGGAAATGGCGCCCGACGGATTCGGCGATATCATGATCGACAACGGCTTCCCGGTCTACGGGATGTACACGTTCAAAAGCAGCGACCCATCCGTGATCTATTTTGACGACGACCAGCGCAGCGAGTTTATCTGCAAGAAGCCCGGCAAGGCCAAGGTGACGGTCACGGGCAATTTTACCGGCGCGCAGGCGGCCATCACGCTGACCGTTAAGCCGGTCAACGGCATCTATCTGAATTCCGATTTCGAGCGGGTCTTCTGGGGCACGACCTTCAAACTCGTCGCCTACGACCGGAACACGCGCAAGCCCGTTTCCTGCACGTATTCCTCCAGCATCCCACAGATCGCGAGCGTGGGAAAGACCTCCGGCGTCGTCACGGCCAGGGGCATCTACTATGACCCGGAGGAGGGCGACACCTACGACCGGGTGACCATTTATGTCAAGGATTCCCGCGGGCGGCGGGCGGAGGCCACCATCGAGGTGATCTACCCGCCGGCTTCGCTGGCGCTTTCGGTGGAAGAGGGCGACCCCATGATGCGCGTGGGCGACACGCTGACGCTGGCCGCGGACGTGGACGTGCCGGATCTCTATGTCGAGATGGACTTCGACATTCGGTATGTGAGCAGCAAGCCGTCCGTCGCGACGGTGGACAAGACCGGCAAAGTGACCGCCGTGGGCGTTGGAACCGCCGTCATCACCGCGTCGATGTACAACGGCGTGTCGGACAGCGTTTCGGTGACCGTCGGCGCGGCCGACCCGAAGTGGGTGCGCATCTCCACCGGGAACATCACGCTGGGCAAGGGTGAACGCCTCAACATGGACCGTTTCCCGCCGGAATTTGACGCGGGCGCGACCAGCGCCTACGCCTACTACACCTCCGACCGCTCGATTCTCTCGACGGGCGGGCACTGGATCCAGGGCCTGGCGACCGGCCAGGCGATCCTGACCATCCGCACGATGAACGACAAGCGCGACCACGTGACCGTCACCGTGGTTGCCGCGCCGACCAAAATCAACGTGTCCAGCAACCACCTCACCCTCGCCGTCGGCGACCGGAAGAACCTGACCATCTCGCTGCCAAGCGGCGAATCCGGCGCGTTCACGGTCTCGGCAAAGGGGGATAACTGCGTCTCGTTCAGCGAAGTGTCGGAGGACACCGTGCGTGTGACCGGAAGAACGGTCGGTTCCCTGACGCTAACGCTGACCACGTACAACGGCGTGACGAAGGATGTCAAAATTGACGTTCTGCCCGGCCCGTCCTCCGTTTCTCTGCCGGTGAAGACGCTCCGGCTGGCCGTGGGCGACGCGTACGCGTTCACGCCCACGTTCAAGGGAAACCCCACCGGCTACACTTTCGAATCGTCCAAGCCGCTCGTCGCCTCGGTGACCGAAGACGGCGCCGTGACCGCGCTTGCGCCCGGCAAGACCACCATCACCGTGATCACCGGCAACAGCAAGAAGGCGAGCTGCACGCTGACCGTCTACCAGAAAGTTTCGTCCATCGACCTGAGCGCGAACGTTAGCGCGGTCAGCGCGGGCAAGACCATCAAACTGAAGCCTGCCGTGCTGCCCGCGAACGCGACCGACAAGGGGGTGAAGTGGACATCCGCCAACAAATCCATCGCGACCGTCGATAAAAACGGCGTGGTGACCGGGAGGCGCGCGGGCGCGGTGACGATCACCGCCACCGCGGCGGACGGATCGGGCATTTCCGGAACCCTTCTGGTCACGGTGCGCCCGCTGCCGTCAAACCTCTTCCTGTTCGACAGCGACGCGGCGGACGCTGTGCCGCTTGGGATGACGCTCACCGTGTATCCGGCCGAGCGGAATCCCCTGAGGCTGTACACGCGTGCGAAGCCGGACGGCGCTGACCCCGCCGTCACCTGGAGCGTCAACAATAAAAAACTCGCGTCCGTCGCCCCCGACGGCACGGTCCGCTTCAAGGGGAAGAGCGGCGTTGTGACCGTGAAGGCGGTTTCAAAGCTCAGAAAGAGCGTATCCGTCTCGATCCGGATTACGCTCCTGCCCGGAACCTCAAAGTCCCAACCCCAGGTCGCGCCGTCGGAAACGCCAGCGCCAACTAAAGCACCAGCGCCAACTGAAGCACCAGTGTCAACCGAACCCCCCGCGCCAACTGAGGATGTTGCACAAACGAACTTGCCTCCGACATAACCGCCCCTAATCAAAAAAGCCTGCAGATGCGCGATGTACATCGGCAGGCTTTTTGCATGGCAGGAAAGCCCTGGATGGCCGATAGCCATCACCACCACGTCCAACCGAATGGATTGTGGATTATCTTTTCATTTGCAGCACCTCTTTTTTCAATGAGCATAGGATGCATTGTCAACCCAGGAAGGAGATGATCTTTTGGAAAACAATACATATACATTGGCGGCAGTGCCTGCCGCAGGCGTGAGGATTCCGCCACCGCCTCAAACCTGTAACAGACAGTTGTATACAGTTGAGAGGGGCAATACGATTTTCAACATTGCGCGAACCTTCTCAATTACAGAGGAAGCGCTTCTTGAAGCAAACCCACAGATCACAGACAAGAATGTCATCTATGTGGGTCAGGTGATATGCATTCCTGCCACTGGGCCATCGGCATGCAATCTTCGTGTTCTTTCGCTCAGATTCTTTACAGATACCGGAGATGCGCTGCCATTTGAAAGCGGATCTGTTCAACTTGAGGGCAGGGTCATTGTTCGGGCTACATTCAACCTTCCGGTTTCAAAAGCCTATTTCTTTATTGAGCCAACCGGGACGGAAACCTGTGAACTGGCCAGCCTCATCGGGATAGATTGCCCAAGCGCTGTTACCGGCGTAGCGGAAATTCTTTGGCTGGTCCCTGCGGGGACACTGGGCTATGTGTATGTTGTGGCCTGCCTTGAAAGCTGTTGTACGAAATCCCAGGAGGTGCTCGTATATCGGAATATTTAGCTCGGGATTGCTTTGCCCAAAACCCGTGACCACAGAAATCCAGCCATGAGGGCTGGATTTTCACTGTCACGGGATACCGCTAAAGCAGTCCAGCATAGAGTAGCGAAGATTGGTAGGTGAAGGAGATGTCCGAACGACTTCGTCGCTACACTGGCATACAGGATATGATACAGGGAAGACCCATGCAGAAACTGTTGCGGTTTTCGGTGCCGCTCATGATCGGCAATTTTGCTCAGCAGCTGTTCGCGATCCTTGATGCGGTGATTGTCGGCAGGTTTTCCCAGCAAAAGGATGCCGCCCTGACAACAATCGCCGCTTGCCATTCGATTTATAATTTGCTGATGGTTGTGTTCCTGGCGATTGCGACAGGCGCGGGCATCCTGGTTGCACAATACATGGGCGCCCGAGACAGCAAAAGGCTGACCAGCGCAATCGGAACGTCAATCAGTCTGGTGCTGCTCTCATCGATACTGATCATGATCGCCTGCATTCCAAACGTATCGCGATTGCTTGGATGGATTCACACGCCGGAAGAGGTGTCGGATTCGGCAGGCGAGTACCTCACCATCATTCTGATCGGATTGACCGCAAGCGGCCTCAATACCATTTTGGCGTGCGTGCTTCGAAGCATGGGGGATGCGTTTTGGCCGTTGATTCTGCTGCTAGGCACGCTGGTACTGAACATGGCAATGGTTTTATGGTTCGTAATTGGCCTTCATTGGGGCGCACAGGGATCAGCATGGGCATTCGTGATTTCTCAGGCGACCGCCGCGCTTCTGTGCGTTGGCCGGATATCGCGCCTAAAAGCGATCGTGGGTTTTGGCAAAATTACGCTTCGCATCGACAGGAGGCTTGCCGGGCAGATCGTGCATTTGAGCATCCCGGCAGGCATAGCGCAATGCGCTCTGTCGATTTGCATCCTGCTTTTGCAAAGCCTGATCAACCAGATGGGAACCCAAGCGATCGTCGCATCGATGGCGGTCATGCATGTGGACGAATTTGCGACGCTGCACTGTTTTACCTTCGGCCACGCCGTCTCCACCCTTGTGGGGCAGAACATCGGCGCCAATCGCCCGGACCGCGTTGAGAAAGGCATTCAAGACGCGCTGCGGCTGAGCCTGGGGGTTACCTTGGTGATGTCTCTTTTGTTTGCCCTGATCGGACAATATGTAGTGCGTTGGTTCTCCAACGCGGCACAAATTCAAGGGATCAGCGCGCATGCCTTCCAGATTCTTGCGGTCAGCCATTTGGCGCTCAGCATAGGCCAGGTGTATAACGGCGCCATCCGGGGCTCCGGCGATACGATTTCCACGATGTGGATCACGATTGGTTCGCATTTTCTTGTGCGGGTTCCCGTTGCTTATTTGCTTGCAGGCATGATCAGAAGCCCGGATTGGCCGCAAGGGTCTCCCTATGCACTGTTCTTGGCTCTTCTTGCCACGCGCTTTGCCACAGGGGCGGCGAACTACCTCTGGTTTCGGCGCGGCGAATGGAGAACCCGGTCTTTGGTCAGCCGGATGCAGACAGGCGAATGATCGTCAGGGAATGAACGGCCCCGGAAGCCATCGCGGCAACGCCTGCACGCCAGAGCTTCTTCTAAGCCGGGGAATCAAGCATATACTCTTCCGGTTTACCCTTTTCCGCCTTAAGTTTGTATTCGAGGTGCCGCGCCAATGTCCATTCATTTCATAAAACCAATGAGATGGATTGCCTTGTTGATTGCAGTGGTCCTGGTTATGGTGGTCATGTTTGGTGTAATTCAAATGCCACTGGATCAAGGCAAACAACACCTCGAGATCAGTACCTCGGGCACAATACAGTACATCGATTTCACCATTCCCTATCCCATTCTGCAGAAAGCAATGAAGGACGATATGGCGTCTCATTTGCAGGGTTATTCAGGACCTCAGCTCCATTGGATTGAGATCCTTGCCTATCTGGGCGCTAAATGCGGCGGAAAATTCAATAAGATCAGCAATAAGAGTTATTCTGCGCTCATCACACAATTAAAGGCAGGTAAAGGCATTGCCGAGCTGTCAAAGGACCTGGAGTTCTATTCATACTATTACGAAGCGTATTCTGCGGTTCTTGGTCAATTTCTGGGAAATTTCGCACAGGAGGAAGCCGGCCCCGAAAATACAAAAATATGGAAGACATACTACGGGCTCAGATTTTTCTCCCCGATCGCGATGAATTTCTCTTATGCCGATGGGGATGATTTTGGCAACGGACGGAATTATGGCTACAAACGCAAGCATTTGGGGCACGACATATTTGCCAGTGTAGGCACCCCGATTATTGCCATCGAATCCGGAACCATCGAAGAACTGGGCTGGAACATGTACGGCGGGTGGCGCATTGGGATTCGCAGCTTTGATGGCAAGCGCTACTACTATTATGCGCATATGCGAAAAAATAAGCCGTACGTACCAGGCCTCGAGATAGGAAAAACAGTTCTCGCAGGCGACGTGATTGGATATGTCGGCCGCACAGGTTACAGCAGAACAGAGAATGTCAATGGAATGGCGAAAAGTCATCTTCATCTAGGCTTGATGATCACCTTCGACGAAGCGGTCACAGACAGTTCAAGCGAGATCTGGATCGATTTGTTTGCAATCACCAGGCTCCTCTCAAATCACAGATCCCGAGTGGTCAAGGACCCCGCGACGAACGAATACAAACGCATGTATGGTATCTCCGGTTAAGGATATTATAGGGCGGCCTCGGGCTTCAGCGCGACCATCGTCAGTTGGTTTTGAACCTTGGTCGTGCCTCCTTGTTTTTTCATGCCTCCTTGTTGTGAAGCATCCTGAGACAAGGCCGATGTTCTGAAGCAGGGTAGGAGTTTCCTCAAGCTGCGCCAGCCTTCAGGGAATCCGGAAGCTTGAAAAACCACAGAAAAGACTTCGGTCTTTCTCGATGGCACACGGTTAAAACAGACCGAAGTCTCTTACGGCATAGGCGTGGACAGCATCGAGCATCTGGTGTTTTACGATCAGGCGCTGGGCGTCAAGATCACATTCTCGCGGCTGGTGTCCTCCAGCTCCGCGCTCGACACCGACGTCTACGGCGCGCAGCAGCACGCGCCGCTCATGGACCTGATGGTCGAAATCGACGGCTGATCCTAGGCAAGCGCGGCGAGTTTATCGTCCGGGCTTGCTGTATGATCATAGCGTGGTTTGGTTTCTTGTTCAAGACACCACCTCCATGATCGTGCTCATGCCGTTAAACAAGAAAAGAGCCACCGAGTCGGTAGCTCATGATTACCGGGAGCATTGCATCACCGCCGAAACGGGTTTCTTACTTCAAGGAATACGGCCAGCATGACGATAAGAAGAAACAGGATCACCATGCCGATAATGCCGATCACAGAGAGCACGGACGGTGCCGCGACGCTGGAAGCGGGCGGCAAGCAGATTGGCGTCAAGGTCGAGAATGGCAACCTGGCGGAACAGAAGCTGGACGAGGGCGGCGGGCTGCTGCTCACGACGAACGCGCCCATCAAGTGGACGATTGAGGACGAGAAAATAGCAAACCTCGACAGGGATGGCAGGATGACCGCCTTACGCCAGGGAGTGACGAAGATCACATGCAAAGCGGAAACGGCGGGGAATGGTCAATCCGGATCGTCGTGACGCGCCCGGACGGGGATGAGCCGCAGGCCGCCCCCGAACCGTCCGCCGAAACGGAGCGGGTCCTGCCGGAACCGACGCCCGAAACCGAGCCGACGGCAACGCCCGAGCCTGAGTCTGCCGCCGAACCGACGGCAGCGCCCGAACCCGAGCCTTCGGCAGAGCCTGAGCCAACCGACAAGCCCGAGCCTTCGGTCGAACCTGAACCGACCGCCAAGCCCGAACCCGAGAAAGCACCCGAATCTGAACCCGAGGGAGACCCCGCACCGGCGCCTGCCGACGCCGGTGCGGAGGGATGACACAGGGCAGGGGTACTGCGGACGCGCTGCGCGATTGCGACGGCACCGAATTCCCGGAGGCGCTCGCCGCCATCGGCGCGAAGGTCTACGCCACCTATTACACCTCCCGCAAGCACAATACCTGGGCCGAAAAGTTCGAGCGCGAGGCCTGATACCCGTTGCGGCCTGAGTACATCGTTACCTATTTTGCCGCCACCGGAAAGTATACGCTGTACTTCTCGTAACCCACCTCATTCAGCGGGATGAACCTTAGACCGTTCTTTTGACCCACCGCCCTGAAGCCGCTCATCCAGTTTCCCCACTCGCGCTCGTTGTCGTGGACCAATACGGCGCTTATGTTCCCAAAATCCACTTCCAGCTCGCGCTCGCCGTCACAAAGTCCCGCCAGCACCGTCGGGCCGTACAGGAACGCCACCATGTGCGCATCGTCCGGCAACGGGTCCGCCGTGACACCCATGGGCAGCGACACGCGCAGTGTGTCCCCCGGGCGCCACTCGCGCTCGATCACCGCAAAGCTGCCCGGCTTTTCGCCGATCTCGAGCGGCTGGCCGTTCAGCCAAACCTTGGCCTCGCCCTTCAGCCACCAGGGCATGCGCAAAAACAGTCTGAACTTCGCTGGTGCGTCCATGTCCAGCCGCACGCACTGAACGTGGCAATCCGGCTGGTGCGGGTTCTGCCAAGTGGTGTCGCAAATGCTCTGCCGGCCCGTGGAATCGCTGGAGATGTGGAAACTGCCCGCCAGCGTGTCGCGTTTCTGAGTCAGCATGACCTGTTGCCCGCCGATGTTTAATTGCGCCTGCGCGTCGATGTACTGGCCGAGGTATAGGTCCGCTCCGTCCTGATACAGGATGTTGCGAGCGAGCTGCGCGTTGGCCTGGATCAATGTGCCGTGGCAGCAGAAGAAGTCCTGGGTTTCGCTGGCCCAGCCCTTTTCCGCACCGCTGTTCAGCGGCAGGAAGTAGGTCAGCAGCGCGCGATCGGGGTAATCGCTGTGCGCGCCGTGGGTAAAGTGGCCCTGCCAGTATGCCTGGGCCATAATGCCGTTGACCCGGTTCCGTTCAATATAGTCCAGGTATTGCGCGTCCTTCGTCCAGCGGAACATAAATGCCGCCAGACGCATCATGTTGTACACGGTGCAATGCTCCTGGGCCTTTTTCCCCAGGCGGGCGCCTAGCGCCATCTTGGGGCTCCAGATCTCGCCGCAGGACTGGCCGCCGGTCGCGTACCAGCCGCGCTCGGTCACACCGCAGCGCCAGTAGGCCTCGCAAATCCTGCGCCACTTCTCGTCGCCCGTGGCGTCATAGGCGCGGGCGCAGCCGATCACCTCCGGGATGGTGGTATTGGCGTGCATGTTGGTGAGCGGATCGTCGCCACTGAGCAAACGGTCGAACAGCCGGCCGCGATAATAGCGATTCATCAGCCTCAGGCACATTTCATCGCGTGTCAGCTCGTACAGCTGCACCCAGACCTCCAGCATTCCACCGGTCTCGACGTCCAGAATGTCGTCAAACTGCTCGCGGGTGAAACCCGCGCTCCAGCGGTCGAACCACTTGGCGAAACGGACGGCCACATCCAACGCCTGCCGGTTCCCCGCGAACTGCGCCATGTCCAATAGGCCCATGAAAACCTTGTGGATGGTGTACTGCGGAGCCCAGACGGGCTTGCCCCGGGCGATCCAGTCGAGGTACTTCTCCGGGATCGGCGCGACCCACTCGCCGCCGTTGTCCGCCTGGCACAGCGCCAGCTCCGCCACGATCGCGTCGGCCTTGGCCTTGAGTTCCATGTCGCCGGTGGCGTGGTAGGCAAGCGCTGCCGCGCTCAGCCAATGGCCCGGGAAATGGCCGCGCAGCTGGCACGTGGGCGACTCCCAGCCGCCGTGCGTGTCCACCTTGTCCTGGAAGATGTTGCCGCGCCCCGCTTCCAGGCTGAAGTTCATCAGCAGGTTTTTCGACTGGAGGCTCATCATGTACTCCCGGTTGCGTCCCTGGCGGCGCAAAAGCTCGTTGTCGAGCAGCTTCATGTCGCTTCCCCAGATCTCGCGCATAGGTCCGTTCCTCCCACGAGTTATTCTATTTACATAATAATCCTTCCGTGATACCATAGGAATAGCAAAAACTCCTGACTATTTATAAAATTATCCTATCGGGACCCAAAGGGGGATGCTGCATGGACGACATCATCCATTTGCGGCTGGATGCGCTGCCGTTGGTGCGCAGCGTTGATTTCTGCGTTACAGCGCGCCCGTTCGTGCACTTAAGCCGCACGCTGGATTACCACGTGCTGGTGTACATCCTCAAAGGCGGCATGCAGATCATCGAGACGGGGACCGTGTATGAGTTGGGACCGGGTGAACTTGTACTGCTGAAAGCCGGGCTGCACCACTGGGGCGAGAAGCCGTGTCCGGCGGGCACAACCTGGATCTATATCCATTTTCACCTGGACGAGGCCTTAGATACCGCGGCTTTCTCGCCCTATTCGGGCTTCGTGCGCAACCATGAGTTCGTGCCATCCGACTACCGTTATACGATCGCCCTGCCCAAATCGCGCCGTTTTGCGCTGGGCGGGCCGCTGGAGGGCAAGCTCCAGGCGCTGGTTGACCAATACCACGCATCGGATCCGTTTCGCGCGGGTTACATAAACGCACTGCTTATGCAGGTTCTGATGGACGTGCACCGGGGGTGCGGGGAGGATGTGCCCATCGACGGCGGCAACCGGACGCTAAGATTTATACGCTACCTGGAGGAGCATATGTGCGAGCCGTTTGATGCGCGCGCCGTGTCCAGGCAGATGGGCCTGAGCTACAAGTACCTGAACGTGATGTTCCAACGCGAAACCGGAATGACCGCGCTGCGCTATCATACGTGCCTGCGTATGAACGAGGCTGCGCGGCTTTTGAGAGAGACGTCCCTCTCCGTGACTGAGATCGCCGACCGCCTGGGATACGCGAACGTGTTCTACTTCAGCAACGTGTTCAAAAAGCTGAACGGCATACCGCCCAGGGACTACGCGAGGAACTATCTGGCGAGATAGTTGCGGCTGACGCCATGCTTCGCATTACGCTATGCATGATAAGCCTTGCCATGCCCGACTTTCCCCATACATTCACGCCCCAGCGCCTGCCGGAGGGTGTCAACGAGGTCGCCCTCGAAGAAATGAATGTACCGGTTGTATGCGATTTCCACTGGCGGATCTGGTAAGGGGTGGCGCGGAAAGCTCAGCGCGCAGACGATGCTGATAAATGAGATGCCCCTGCGATGAACGAATGCTGGGCGATGGACTTCGCGCCCGATCAGCTGTATAATGGGAGGCGGCTTGGGGCGCTGACAGTACTGGACTTTTTCAGCCGGGAATGCGAGCAGTTCGGGATCGTGGATGCTGGGGAGTCCGTCAAGTACTGTCGCGGCGAGGCGGGGATCCATTGCGTACCCAAACGTATTCTCGGCGAGTTGAGCATAAAGGGGTATACGAAATGAGTGGAGCAGGTTTCGACAATGGGAAGTATCTTGCGCTGCAGTCCGAAAAAATCCGCGAGCGTATCGCCCGCTTCGGCGGCAAACTGTATCTGGAATTCGGCGGCAAACTTTTTGACGATTACCACGCTTCGCGCGTGTTGCCGGGCTTCGAGCCGGACATCAAGGTGCGCATGCTGGCGCAGCTCGCCGATCAGGCGGAGATCCTGATTGTCATCAATGCCTTCGACATCGAAAAGAGCAAGGTGCGCGGCGACCTGGGGATTCCCTATGACGAGGATGTGCTTCGGCTCACGGATGCGTTTCGCGCCATGGGCCTCACAGTTTCCGGCGTGGTCGTCACCCGGTACGCAGGGCAAAGCGCGGCGGACAAGTTTTTGAAGCGCATTGCCGCACTTGGGATGCGCGGATACCGGCATTATCCCATTGCAGAATACCCCTCCGACGTTCCGCGCATCGTGAGCGAGGAGGGATACGGGAAAAATGACTACATCGAAACGACAAAACCCCTCGTCGTCGTGACCGCGCCCGGGCCGGGCAGCGGCAAGATGGCCGTGTGCCTGTCGCAGCTATACCACGACTGCAAGCGCGGCGTGCGCTCCGGGTACGCGAAGTTTGAGACGTTCCCCATCTGGAACCTGCCGCTGCTTCACCCCGTCAACCTCGCCTATGAGGCGGCGACGGCGGATTTGAAGGACGTCAACCTGTTCGACCCGTATCATCTGGAGGCGTACGGCGAGACGGCGGTCAACTACAACCGCGATGTGGAGAGCTTTCCGCTCCTTTCCGCGATGCTCGCGCGCATACAGGGCGCGTCGCCGTACCGTTCGCCCACGGACATGGGCGTCAATATGGCGGGGTTCTGCATCGTAAATGACGCTATCGTGCGCAAGGCGGCAAAGGGCGAGATTCTGCGCCGGTACTTTGCGGCGTGCTGTGATCTGGCGCGGGGGACGGGCAGCGAGGATGCGGTTTCACGGCTCGAACGCCTCAACAACATGGCGGGCGTCGAACCGGAAGTCGTTCCAATGATCCGTGCGGCGCTGGACCGGGAAAAGCAAACAGGTGCTCCGGCGGCGGCGATGGTGCTTGCGGACGGGCAGATCATCACTGGAAAGACGACCAACCTGCTCGGCTGCTCGAGCGCGCTGCTACTCAATGCGCTCAAGGCGCTGGCTGGCATCGATCCCGCGCTCGACCTCATCAGTCCTGAGGTGCTCGCGCCCATTTGCCGGCTCAAGACGCGGCATATGGGCAACAAAAATCCGCGCCTGCACTCCGACGAGGTGCTGATTGCGCTGTGCATCTCCGCCGTGACCGATCCCGTGGCGCAGTTGGCGCTCGACCAGCTTGCACATCTCAAAGGCACGGAGACACACTTCAGCGTGATCCTGTCCGGGGTGGACGAGCAGCAGTATCGGAAGCTCGGCGTGAGCATCAGTTGCCAACCGCGGTACGAGCAGGAGAGGCTATACCACAAGTGACGTTGTCATACTATTTCCGTTTTTTAATGCTTCGTTGCAGGGGATCTTTTCGCGCAGAGCGTTGTCGCATTCCGCTCAAAATAGCGCTGCTATTCCTCGCTCCGGCTCCTGGCTCTGCCTCGAAAATCCCTCCCTGCTTTGGAAGCATTAATAACCTTCAATAGTATCAGAGGAGAGAAAGCCTGGCCGATGGTGTACAGCAAGGTGCTGAGCTTCGCCAAGTGGAACTTCGTCTCCGGCCACCCGGAATATCTGATTCTTAAAATGCGCGCGGTACCGCTCTTGGTACCGCGCGCCGCGTAATGCCCGCGTGATTTAAAGATGCGCCCGCGCTTCAGACGTGCGTTTCTTCCGTGGGAAGGCTGGCGAGGATCGCCAACGCGCGGTCCGGGTAATTGGTGATCACCCAGTCCGCCCCCGCGAGGAAAACCTTGCGGATGTCCGCGTCCTCGTTGACCGTCCAGGGGTTGACCTCAATCCCCAGCGCGTGCGCCTCGGCGCACTCGCCGGGTATCTGCAGTTCCGAGAAATGCGGGTGCAGCGCGTTCATGCCCAGGGCGTGAGCGTATTCCCAGGGCCTGACCATGGTACATACATACAGTAGCCCGCAATAAATCGAGGGGTCTAGGGCCTTGATGCGCATCAGGCTGTGGTGGTTGAACGAGGAGTAGATCACCTGCTCCGTCACGCCCATGCGCGCGGCCAGATCTACACAGCGTTTCTCCAAGTCGGGATAGTCGATCAGGCTGTTTTTCAGTTCCACGTTGACGCGGATGCGATGGCGGGCGGCGAGCTCAAAAACTTCCCCAAGCGTCGGGATGCGCGCGTCCTTGTATTCCGGATGGGTTCTATTGAAGCGCAGGCGCTTGAGTTCCAATAGTGAAAGGTCGCACAGGCGGCCGAAGCCATCCGAAACGCGCTCCACGGTTTCATCATGCGCCACCACCAGTTCGCCATCCCGGCTCAGGTGCACGTCCAGCTCCACGCCGTGCGCGCCCTGCCGCGCGGCCAGCTCAAAGGCTTCCAGCGTATTCTCCGGCGCGTAACCGCTCGCGCCCCGATGTCCGTATACCCACTGCGGCATCGTCGTCGCACTTCCTTTTCTTATCGCGCAATCGCGCTGTCATTCCACATCAATGCTTCAGGGTCGTCAATCATCCTGGCAAATGCGAAGCGCGTCTTCAGCCCTTGACGGCGCCGGCGGTCAGGCCGGAGATCAGGGATTTTTGACCAATGATGAAAACCAGGATGGAGGGCACGAGGATCATGATGGCTGCTGCCATGATGGGGCCGTAGGCGTTGCCCTCGGCGTTTTTTAGCATCCCGATGCCGATCTGCACCGTTCGCATCTGCACCGAGTTGGTTACGAGCAGCGGCCACAGGTACTGGTTCCACACGCCCAGGAAGGTGTAGATCCCCAAAGAGCCCAGGAAGGGCTTGATCAGGGGCAGCCCGATCCACACGAAAAACTGTATCGAATTGCATCCGTCGATCCTGGCGGATTCGTTCAGCTCCTTGGGCAGGGACATGAAGGCCTGGCGCATGCTGAAGATGCAGAAGGCGCTGGCCGTATAGGGCAGGATCATCGAGCCGAAGGTATCGATCAGCCCCATCCTCACCACCGTGAGGTAGTTGGCGATGATGATGGCCTGGCCGGGAATCATCATGGTGGCCAGCATCAGGAAGAAGAGCGCCTTTTGCCCCTTGAATTTCAATACGCCAAAGGCATAGCCCGCCAGGGCGCCCGTGAGAAGCTGCGCGGCCGTGCAGGCGACGGAGACGACGGCGGAATTGAACATAAAGCGGAACAGGGGCGCCATGCGCAGCGCGCTCGCGTAATTCTGGAGGTGAAGGCCGGAGGGAATCAGCGCCGGGGGGTAGTTGATCAGCTCGCCCTCCGTCATAAAGCTGGCGCTCAGCGCGTACAGAAGCGGGGACACCAGCACCAGGGCCACCACGAGGTTGATCAGGAAGAACAGCCATTTCACGCTTCTCTGCACGATCATCAGTAGGTCACCTTCTTTTCGAGCCTGAACTGAATCAGCGTCAGGATGAAGATCAGCACGAACAGGATGACGGACTGGGTGGCCGCCATGTGGAAGCGTGAATAGCGGAACGCTTCCAGATAGATGTTGTATACAATGTTCGTGGTGTACTTGCCGGGCCCGCCTTCGGTCAAGAGGTTGATCTGGGCGTAGGCCTGGAAGTTGTTGATGATGTTGACGATCAAAAGAAAAAACAGCGTGGGGGATATGGAGGGGAGGGTCACGTGCCAGTGCTTGCGGAAAAAGCCCGCGCCTTCAAGCGACGCCGCCTCGTACAGCGAATGGTCCACCGATTGCAGCGCCGCGATCACAAAGATGAAGTTCAGCCCCACGTTCATCCAGATCGTCACGAAGGATACCGACCCCAGCGCGTATTTGACGCTGCGCAGCCATTTGATGTCCGTCTGCAACAGATAGTTGAGCATGCCGAAGGTGGGGTGCATGATGAACAGGAAGATGACGGAAATCGCCGCGGAGGATACCGCCAGCGGCATGGCGTATACGGTCCGGAAAAACCCCCGCCCAAAGAACTGCTCGTTGGCGATGATCCCGGTGATCAGGCCCACCAGGACGGAGCCCACCACGACGATCAGGGCGAATTGAAACGTCACGCCAAGGATCTGCTGGAAATCCGGCTGGGAGAAGGAATCCAGGTAATTCTGCAGCCCGACCCGCTCTACGATGGAGCCGTTGGCGTCGGTGAGGGCGGTGCTCAGGTTGATCGTATTCCCAAAGGGGATGAACACGAACAGCGCCATGACCACCATGGCGGGGAGGATGTACAGGTAGGGGGCGGCGCTGGACAAAAAGCTTTTGCCCTTCAAGCCGGCTGCCCGCTGGGTGGCTGGTACCCTAATCATATTGCGTACTCCTTCTTGCTCGTACACCGGAATAGGAGGCTGTCTCGATCCACAGCATACGTTCTTGCAAGGGGCATCCTGAGAAGTCCCGGATTTCAAAAACGCCCCGACGGGGCGTTTTTTGGGCAGGGCCGCAACCGCGCCAAGCGCATTTTCATGCGTTGGCGCGGTTGCTCCCGGTGGGTGCTTATTCGCCGTAAGCGGTCTTGTTGTAGCTCTGGATGGCGGCGTTGTCCTTTTCCGCGACATGCTTGAGCATGTCGTCCACGGACTGGGCGTCGTCCAGGTACAGGGCGGCCTCCTCCTGGAAGATGGCCCGCAGCTCAGGCATCACGCCCACGGACGCGCCCTGCGTCGCAAAGTTGATGGGGCAGTCGTGAAGCTGGTTGATGGCCGTGAGGAAGTTCGGGTTCTCCTTGAGGTAGGCCTGGAAGTTGGGCTCGTTGTATGCGGTCGTGTTGGCGCAGAAGTAGCCGGTATCCATGCTGAACTGCGCGGAGATGGGGGCGGAGGTGGCGTACTTGATGAAGGTCCAGGCGTCGCTGACCTTCTGCTGATCTTCCTGCTTGCACAGCCAGAGGTTGGCGCCGCCGATGATCACGCCGTGCTGGGTCTTTTCCAGCATGCTGGGCAGATAGGCGGTGCCAAGCTCAAACTTGCCGTCAATGCCCTTGAGGAGGGTTTTGAGCTGGGCGGTGGACTCCAGGATGATGCAGGTCTGCCCGGCGATGAAGGCATCTCGGGAAGCGGCATTGTCCGCGCCGAAGTTGTAGATGATGCCGTCATCCACCATCTGCTTCCAGGTCTCCATGATCTGCTTGCCGGCGCCGCTGGTATCAAACTCAATGGCGGTGGCATGCCCGGAGCGGCCGTTGTCCATGTTCACATAGTTGGCGCCCATGCCGGCCAGGAAGTTCTCAAAGAACCAGCCGTAGATGGGCAGGCCCATCGCGTGGCGGGTGGTCCGGTTGCCATCCTTGATGGTCAGCTTGTCGGCGATGGCGGCGATCTCATTAAAGGTGGTCGGGGGGGCGGCGGGATCCAGCCCGGCTTCCGCAAAGGCCGTCTTGTTGTAGTACATGATGGGCGTGGAGGGGTTGAAGGGGATGCAGACCATCTTGCCGTCGTAGGTGTAGTAGTTGCGCAGCGCCGGCTCGATGTCATCGATCTTGATGTAGGGCGTGGCTTCCTTCTCCAGCATCTCCTGGAAGGGGGTGGTCCAGCCGGAATTCACCAGGAAGGTGGTGCCCAGCTCGAACATCTGGAACATGTCCGGGCCTGTGCCCGCCGGCATCGCGGCCTTGAGCTTGGTCAGGGCGTCGTCATACGCACCCTGGAAAATGCCCGTCACCCAGATCTCTTCCTGGGAGGCGTTGAAGCCGTCGATCACGCGCTGCACAGCCTCGCCGATGATGCCGCCAAAGCAATGCCAGAAAACCACCTCGCGGCGCCCTTCAGGCACCGGAATCGGCGTTGGCGCCGGCGTGGCCGTGGCCTCGGCCAAGGCAGAAAAGAGCCCGCAAGACACCAGCATGCACAGAACCAGCAGACAGGAGACGAATCTGGAGAAGGGTTTCATAGGGATCCTCCTTTTTATGCAATATGGATTCACGCATCCATAATGAATCGATTCTATTTTACCATAATGTGCAATATTTTACAACCGGTTGTTTCCGCCTGGTTGGCAAATAATTGTTGCTTGTCAAACGCGTTGACCTGGTTCCATTTATAAGGCTTTCCGGGCTCGGGCAGGGCTTTCAAGTCCAGCGCCTTCAGCCACTCAACCTGTTCCAGAAGGAAAGTCAGCATCAGATGGATGTTTTTGACGCCGTCTTGACGCGGGCATCCTTGATTTTGACACCGTCTTGACGCGATTCCTGATAGAATCGTGGTATAAAGAGAAGATGGAAGCCGGCCCATGCCCCGGGGGAGCAGGGAACTTAAGTCCTCGTATCGTGATATTCATGCGCGGGTATGACGGATCGGACAGTCCTAAACGACAGTAGTCAGGAGATAAGCGTATGGGTTTTGTGTTGGCGGTCAGCAGCCTGGTTGGCGCGGCATTGCTGGCATACCTGTTTTATGTGCTGTTCAGGGGGGAAAAGCTGTGAACTCTATGCTACTACAGGATGTGTTCTACCTCATTATTTTGGTGGCGCTCTCTTTCCCGCTGGGCATCTACCTCTACAAGGTGATGACAGGGCAGCGCGTCTTCATGTCCAGGGTGATGGCCCCGGTTGAGCGCCTCGTGTACCGGCTTGCCGGTACCAATGCGGACGAAGAGATGAGCGCGAAGAAGTATACGCTGTCCGCCATGCTGTTCAGCCTGACCGGGTTCTTTTTTGTGTGGCTGCTTCAGCTGGCGCAGGGCTCGCTGCCCTTCAATCCGCAGGGGATGCCGGGCACGAGCTGGCACCTGGCGTTCAATACCGCCGCGAGCTTCGTGTCGAACACCAACTGGCAGGCGTATTCAGGGGAATCCACCCTTTCGTATCTGACGCAGTTTCTGGGGCTGACGGTGCAGAACTTCGTTTCAGCGGCCACGGGCATCGCGGTGATGTTTGCGCTGATCCGGGGGTTTGTGCAGAGGCAAAAGAGCACGCTCGGGAACTTCTGGGTGGATCTGACGCAGTGCACGCTGTACGTCCTGATCCCGCTCTCCTTCGTGGTGGCGATCCTCCTGGTCTCCCAGGGCGTTGTGCAGACGTTTGGGCCGTATCAGACCTACCTTTCGCTTGATGGCGGCGCGCAGCAGGTGCTGCCGCTCGGCCCCGCGGCCGGCCAGATCGCGATCAAGCAGCTTGGCACCAACGGCGGCGGCTTCTTCGGCATGAACTCCGCCTACCCGCTGGAAAACCCGACGGCGCTTTCCAATTTGATCGAGGTGCTCTCGATTCTCCTGATCCCGGCGGCGCTCTGCGTCAGCTTCGGCCGTGCGGTCAAGGATCGGAAGCAGGGCCGCACGGTCTATGTCGCGATGATGATCCTGTTTGTGCTGGCGCTCGCGGGGATGACGCTCAGTGAGCAGCTCGCAGGCCCTGTGTATCAGGGTGTCGCCGCGTCCGGCAGCATGGAGGGCAAGGAGGTACTCCACGGCACCGGCGCTTCCACCTTATGGGCGACGGCCACCACCGCCGCGTCAAACGGCTCCGTCAACGCGATGCACGACAGCCTGACGCCCTTCTCGGGCCTCGTGGCGATGTTTCTGATGCAGCTGGGCGAAATCGTATTCGGCGGCGTCGGAAGCGGGCTGTACGGGATGCTGGCGTTTGTGCTTTTGACCGTGTTCATTGCCGGACTGATGGTTGGGCGCACGCCGGAGTACCTGGGCAAGAAAATCGAGCCGTTTGATATCCGGATGGTGTGCCTGATCGTGCTGGTTCCGCTGCTTGTTACGCTTCTGGGCACGGCGGCCGCCGTTATGATGCCGGAAGCCGCAAGTTGGCTGACCAATAGCGGCGCGCATGGGTTTTCCGAAATCCTCTACGCGTTCTCGTCCATGGGCAACAACAACGGCAGCGCGTTCGGCGGTTTTGCCGCCAACACCGTGTTTACCAACGTGCTGGGCGGCGTCATCATGCTGCTGGCCCGCTTCATCCCGATGGCGGCCGCCATATTCCTAGGCGGGAACCTGGCCGGGAAAAAGACCGTGGCCGTCGGCGAAGGCACGCTGTCCACCACCAACACCATGTTCGTGGGACTTCTGATCGGCATCATCCTGATCATCGGCGCGCTGAGCTTTTTGCCGGCGCTTGCGCTGGGCCCGATCGCGGATTACTTCTCAAACCTGTAAATCGAGGTGAACTTTATGAAAAAAGAAAAAGGCCTCCTTGCCGACGCGCTCCGCCAGTCCCTTGCAAAGCTCTCGCCCAGCGTGCAGGTGAGAAACCCGGTGATGCTGGTGGTCTATCTGGGCGCCATAATGACCACGGCGCTCTACTTCCTCTCCTTCGCGGGGATTCAGGACGAGCGGGCGGGCTATACGCTCGCGATCGCGCTGATCCTGTGGTTCACCGTGATGTTTGCCAATTTCGCGGAAGCCATCGCGGAAGGGCGCGGCCGCGCGCAGGCGAACAGCCTCCGCAAAGCGCGCAAGGACGTGATGGCCCGCAAGCTAAAGCAGATTGACAATGTAGAGGACTATACCGAGGTGCTCAGCGCTTCCTTGAAAAGGGGCGACATCGTTCACGTCAGGGCCGGGGAGCAGATCCCCATGGACGGCGAGGTGATGGCGGGCGCGGCGTCTGTCGACGAAAGCGCGATCACCGGCGAATCCGCGCCGGTCATCCGGGAATCCGGCGGCGACCGCAGCGCCGTCACCGGCGGAACGACGATCATCTCCGACTGGCTGATCATCCGGGTCACGGCGGAGGCGGGCGAGAGCTTCCTCGACAAGATGATCGCGATGGTCGAAGGCGCGAGCCGGAAGAAGACGCCCAACGAGATCGCGCTGGAACTCCTCCTGGTCACGCTGACGATCATCTTCCTGGTGGTGTCGGCGACCCTGCTGCCGTTTTCCGATTTCGCGCGGCGTCAGGCGGGGGCGGGCGACGCGATTTCGATCACCAACGTGATTGCGCTGTTGGTCTGCCTCGCGCCGACCACCATCGGCGCGCTGCTCTCGTCGATCGGCATCGCGGGGATGAGCCGCCTCAACCAGGCGAACGTGCTGGCGATGAGCGGCCGCGCGATCGAGGCGGCGGGCGACGTGGACGTGCTGCTGCTGGATAAGACCGGCACCATCACGCTGGGCAACCGGCAGGCCAGCGAATTTCTTCCCGTGAAGGGCGTGACCGAGCAGGAGCTGGCGGACGCCGCGCAGCTTTCCTCCCTCGCGGACGAGACCGCCGAGGGGCGCTCGATCGTGGTGCTGGCCAAGGAGAAGTTCGGCATCCGCGGGCGGGAACTCGCCAAGCTGGGCGCGACTTTCATCGAATTCACCGCCAAGACCCGCATGAGCGGCATCGATTTTCAGGGCACCCAGATTCGCAAAGGCGCGGCGGACGCCGTCAAGGCCCATGTGCTGCAGCGGGGCGGCGAATACCCGCCTGAATGCGCCGAGATCGTGAAGCGCGTGGCCGGGCTGGGTGGGACGCCGCTGGTGGTCGCCCGGGACAGCCGGGTGCTGGGTGTGGTGTATCTCAAGGACATCGTCAAAAACGGCGTCAAGGAGAAGTTTGAGGACCTGCGCAAGATGGGCATCAAGACCATCATGATCACGGGCGACAACCCGATGACCGCCGCGGCGATCGCCGCCGAGGCCGGTGTGGACGATTTCCTGGCGGAAGCCACGCCCGAAGCCAAACTCTCGCTGATCCGGGACTATCAGGCGAAGGGCCATCTCGTCGCCATGACCGGCGACGGTACCAACGATGCGCCCGCGCTTGCGCAGGCGGACGTGGCGGTCGCGATGAACACCGGCACGCAGGCGGCGAAGGAAGCGGGCAACATGGTGGACCTTGACTCCAGCCCGACCAAGCTGATCGACATCGTCCGGATCGGCAAGCAGCTTCTGATGACGCGCGGCTCCCTGACCACCTTCAGCGTCGCAAACGACGTGGCGAAGTACTTCGCGATCATCCCGGTATTGTTTTTCGGGATCTATCCGCAGCTTGCCACCCTCAACCTGATGCGCCTGACCAGCGCCCGCAGCGCGATGCTCTCCGCCATCATCTACAACGCGCTGATCATCATCGCGCTGATCCCGCTGGCGCTCAAGGGCGTGAAGTACCGGGAAGTTTCGGCGGGCGAGCTTCTGAAGCGGAACATGCTGGTGTATGGACTTGGCGGCATCGCGGCGCCTTTCGCCGCGATCAAGGCAATCGATCTGATCCTGACCGCCTGCGGGATCGTGTGAGGTGTTCACAATGAAAATGCTGAAAACATGGAAACCGGCGTTGATCTATTTCGGCCTCATGACAGTGCTCTGCGGCGTTCTCTATCCGGCGGTCGTCACCGGCGTCGCCCAATGGTGGTTCCCGCACCAGGCCAACGGCAGCGTGATTCAAGTGACCCTGAAAGACGGGACCATCGCGGATTACGGCTCGGCCCTGATCGCCCAGCAGTTTTCGAAGCCCGAGTACCTGATCGGGCGTCCGATGGGCGTCACCAACCTGTCCCCGGTGAGCGGGGAGCAGCGAAAGCTCGTGGAGGAGCGCATCGCCTGGTGGCGCGCTTTCGACCCCGGCAACACGGCGGACATCCCGATGGATCTGGTGACCGCCTCGGGCAGCGGCGTCGACCCGAACATCTCGCCCCAAGCCGTCGAATTCCAGGCGCGCCGCATCGCAAACGCGAGGGGAATTCCGCAAGAGGATGTGCAGAAGGTCATCGGGCGGTTCACGACCGGTCGGCTTCTGGGGTTTCTGGGGGAGCCCACGGTCAACGTTCTCAAAGTAAACCTTGCGCTGGACGGCCTGATCTGATTCCGGGTATAATCAGGCGGGAGGGATCAATGTGAAATCCGACGGACGCCCCGATCCCGATGCGATCCTCGAGGACATTCAGAGCCGACAGGAAAAGGCGGGCAGGCTCAAAATCTATTTTGGCTATGCCGCGGGCGTTGGCAAGACGTACGCCATGCTGGACGACGCGGCGGAGCAGATGCGCTCCGGCGTGGACGTGCTGGTCGGCTACATCGAGCCGCACACGCGCCCGGAGACCATGAAACTGCTCGAAGGCCTCCCGTCCCTCGCGCCCAGGGCCGTCCCCTACCGGAACATCGAACTCCGGGAATTCGACCTGGACGCCGCGATCCGGCGAAAGCCCGAACTGATTCTGGTCGACGAGCTCGCCCACACCAACGCCTCCGGCGTACGCAACCGCAAGCGCTATCAGGACGTGGAGGAGCTGCTCGCCGCCGGGATCGACGTGTACACCACCGTCAACGTCCAGCACCTGGAGAGCCTCAACGACATCGTGGAGGATATTACAAGGGTCAAGGTGCAGGAAACGGTGCCGGACTCGCTCTTTGACAGCGCCGACAAGGTCCGGCTCATCGACATCGAGCCGGATGAACTGCTGCGCCGTTTTGAAGAGGGCAAGATCTACCGGCCCGAGCGCGCCGAGACCGCGATGCGCAACTTTTTCACGCGGGAGAACCTGAAGCTTCTCAGGGAGGTCGCGCTGCGCAAGATCGCGGACCGAATCTCAAACGAAAACCAGCACGAGCGCAAGACGACGGAGAAGATGGCCAGCACAAAACTTCTGGCCTGCATCGGCCCGTCGCCTTCCTCCGAGAAGTGCATCCGCTGGACGGCGCGCGCGGCCGAGGCGTTTCACGCGCATTGGGAAGTGGTGTATGTCGAGCGCATCGACAGCGATTCCCTGACGGCCGAACAGAAAAAGAATATCCGGGCCAACATGGACCTGGCGGAAAAGCTGGGCGGTCAGGTGGTCACGCTGACCGGGCATGACGTGGCGGCCGTCGTCTCGGAATACGCGAAGATGTCCGGCATCACCAACATCGTCATCGGCAAGAGCCGCAACAGGAAGACGCTGAAAAACCTGTTCGAGATGGACCTGGAGGACAAGCTGATCAGCCTTCTGCCCGGCATCGAGGTGCATATCATTCCGGCGCGCACTTCCCGGCGCGATTATCGCAACCCGCACAGGGCAAGGGAAGCGGGCTTCCGCTTCTCCTGGGCGGACGCGCTGATCACCCTGGGCATGACCGCGGCGGCAACCGCCCTGTGTTACGGGCTTCGGGCGGTCGATATCGGGGATCAGAACATCATCATGGTCTATCTTCTGTCCGTGCTCGCGGTTTCCCGCATGACCAACGGGTATGGCTACGGCATCGCGGCATCCGTTCTCTGCGTGTTGGCGTTCAACTTCTTCTTCACCGAGCCGTACTTCACGTTCAACGCGATCCAGCCCGGCTATCCGGTCACCTTCCTGATCATGCTGCTGGTGGCGCTGATCACCAGCGCCATGACCGGCCGGATCAAAAAGCAGGCGCGGCGCTCCGTAGAGCGCGAACGCCGAACCGACGTGCTGTATGAGATCAACAAGAAGCTGCTCGCGACCCGCGGGACCGAAGCCATCGTTTCGCTGCTAGGCGACTACATCGTCAAGCTGATCGGGCGTTCCATGGTGTTCTACACCGAGGATCCCGGGCTGGGCGGCAGCGGGAGCCTTTTCGAAGCCGCGGAAGATAACGGGGCGTTTTTGAAGAGCGAGGATGAAAAAGCGGTCGCCCACTGGGTTTTCCTCAACCAAAAACGCGCCGGCTCCGGTACGGACACGCTGATGGGCGCGGGCGGGTTCTACATGCCGGTGATCTCACAGGGGCGCGTGCTGGCCGTATGGGGCATTTCCTGCGCAAAAGGGGAGCTGGACCACAATACCCGGCTGTTTCTGCGCATGATCGCATCCCAGGCGGCGATGTCGCTCGAGCGCCAGAGGCTTTCTGACGAACAGCGCGCCACGCAGGTGGAGTCGGAGCGCGAACGCATGCGCGCAACATTGCTCCGTGCCATCTCCCACGACCTCAGGACGCCTTTGGCGGGCATCCTGGGCGCAAGTTCGGCGCTTCGCGAGAGCGGCGCGAACTTTGACGGCGCGACGCGGGACAAACTGCTGACCGATATCCAGGAGGAATCCCAATGGCTGATCCGCGTTGTGGAGAACCTGCTCTCCGTGACCAGGATCAACGAGAGCGCCTCAAAGGTCGTGAAGACGCCGGAAGCCGCGGAGGAGATCGTCGCCGAAGCGGCGAGCCGGATTCAGCACCGATTCCCCGAACGCAGGATCCTTGTGAACGTGCCGGAGGAACTGCTGGAGGCGTCCATGGACGGAACGCTGATCGTGCAGGTGCTCATCAACCTCCTGGAGAACGCCATCAAGTACTCGCCAGCCGACGCGCCCGTCGAGGTCAACCTGAAAAAAGAGGGCGATCGCGCGCTGTTTGAGGTGCTGGACCGGGGCAAAGGCATCCCCGACGAGGAGCTGCCATGGCTTTTCAAGGGGCGTACCTCGATGGGGGAGAGCAAAAGTCCGGACGCTTCGCGCGGCATGGGCATCGGCCTTGCCATCTGCGACACCATCGTTCGGGCGCACGGCGGAACGATGACGGCGGAGAACAGAGAGAACGGCGGGGCGGCCTTCCGGTTTGCCCTCCCGATTGAAGGCGGTGGTTCGGCGTGGAAGTGAAACCGCTGGTATTGATCATTGAGGACGAGGAGACCATCCTGAACTTCATCTCGGCGGTGCTGTCGTCGAACGACTACCGGGTCGTCAAGGCGGCAACGGGCCGGGAGGGATTGACGCTGGCCGCTTCCCATACGCCGGACGTCGTGCTGCTGGATCTTGGCCTTCCGGACATCGACGGCATGGAAGTGCTTGCAAAACTCCGCTCCTGGACGAAGACGCCCATCGTCGTCGTGTCGGCGCGAGGGCACGAGCATGAGAAGGTGGAAGCGCTCGACCAGGGCGCGGACGATTATATCGTGAAGCCCTTTGGCACAAAGGAACTGCTGGCGCGCATCCGGACCGCGCTCAGGCACAGTTCCGCTTCGCCAAACAGCGCTTCCTCCCCACTGGACAAAATGGTCGTCGGACCATTGGAGATTGACTATGACAAGCGGTCGGTGGCCGTGAACGGGCAGAGAATCCATGTGACGCCGATCGAATACAAGATTCTCTTCCTGCTCTCGAAAAACGCGGGCAAGGTGCTGACCAACGATTTTCTCATCCGGGAGGTCTGGGGGAATTACACCGACGAGAGCCACACGCTGCGCGTCAATATGGCGAACATTCGAAGGAAAATCGAAATAAACCCTGGCGCGCCTCAGTACATCCTCACGGAGGTTGGGGTCGGATATCGCATGGCCGAGAGCATTTAGGCGGCCACAGGGAAATGGGCGAATCATACTCCAAGTACCTGATGCGCATCCGCATGGAGAACGCCGTCGTCAAGCTTCAGATGAGCCCCGGCGCCAGAATGTACGACGTGGCCAGGCAGGTGGGGTTTGTATCCTCAAAGCACTTCGCGGTGCGTTTAGGAAGTTCTTCGGTGAAACCCCGAAAGAGTACCGGGAGCGCTGCTTGAAGAAAAAGCCGTGAGCGGGGCGGTACTGCCGCGCGCTCTGGTAGATCGCGAAGGCCATTTCGTCGTTGAACGAGAAGATCGCGGTGGCTTTTTGGCCGAGAAGATAACTCAGCGCGGGTTCGGCGCTGGGGGTGGAGTCGCCATAGGAGGCTATGCCTTCGATAAAGGCAGATTCCGTGCTTTCCTCAGCATCCGGAACAACCTGCTCGAAATAAAGGACAGCTCGGAATGATAAAAAACCAGGTTCATCCCTATCGTGATCACGCAGGCGAGCAAAAACTCAATCCCGCCATAGAGCAGAAACGATGAATAGGAGCGTATCCCAACCGTCGGAATTCTGCTCAAGACAACAGGAACGATCATTGCGCATACGGCGGTCAGCGTGAATCGCTTGATGAGTTCTCCCGGCGGCCGCTTCACCAGATTTTTCGACACGTAGATTCCATACTGGATGGTTCGGAACAGCATCGCGGAAATCGACCCGATGGCGACGCCCAAAATGCCCAATTTTACAACCAGCAGGACCGATACCGCGATATTGATCGCGGATTCGATCATCGCGCCGTTTTTCGTCTGTTTGAAATGCCCCGCCGCATCAACGATTAGCTTATAGGGGATGCGTATGCAGTAAATGAAAAATCCGGCCGTCAGGCAATACCCGAACGCCGGCCGGAGATAATCCGCGTCCGTCACGCCCTTTGTATAAAGCCCGACAAACGGAACGATCAGCACCGCCGAAGTGCAGAACAAAACGGTGGCCAGAATGTGGACAAACAGCTCGTGCGCCTTGAAGATCTTGATAAGGTGCGCGTTTTCGCCTTTTGCCATCATGTTCCCGAAGGCGGCGTCCACCCCTTCGGAAAATGCCGTCACCATTGCCTGGATCGCGGCCACCACCATGCGATAGATTGTATAGACGGACACTTCCTTGATGTTGCAGAAAATCGTAATGACCATCACGTCCGTATTGTTGGTGATAAACCAGGCGATCTGATGCCAGAACGCGTCCCATCGCTGCCTGATCGCGACATTGTTGGGGCTCGCGCCCGGGTCAATGCGATATTTCCTTCTTGTATAGTAATAGAGTGACAATGCGCTTACAAAATAGACCAGCGCGTTTCCGGATTTAACGAGGTGGATCCCATATCCGCCCTTTATGATCAGAACCGCCACAAGCGTATTGAGCGCCGTCGTCACCGCGATAAAAGAAGAAGTGACGTATTGCCGCTGGTCCGCCTGCAGCAGCATCTGATAAGTGATTCCGATGGAGTGCTGCACCATGGTCCCGATGCTCATGATCAGAACCAAGGAAAACGCAAACCACCAGTCAAATTCATTCCTTACCAGAAGCGGATACACCGATGCGAAGACGACGATCCCGCAGGCAAAAAACAATGTAATCTTTCTCATGTGCATTTCTGTTGCCCGGACAATCTGGCTGACCGATTGGATGTCGCCCCGCGCCAAAGGCGCGTATAAAGAAGCGCGCGTTACCCCGCCGACCCCCGCGCGGAACAGGGCAATGCAGCTGATAAACTGGGTGATGGAGGCTGTAATCCCGTTATAATTCGATCCGTAGCTCGTCAGGATAAACCTCGGAAGAATGAACGCGCACAATATCGTCACAGCCTGCAGCAACAGCGCAGAAGCGGTGTTATAAACGGTTCTCTTCGCCCGCATACAGGTTCCTTTCAGCGCTTGTTTCCGCGGCAGAGGGTTAGGTGTTACCGTTCAGGTCCGTCGGAACGCGTCTTGTCATCTTGTCATGGGAACCAATCCAAACGGCCAGCGCGACGATTCCGTAAGCTGCCCACATGCCCAGGTCCAGCGCGTAAGAGAATACGATGTCATAATTCCAGCGCGGGGCTTTGATAAAGCTCTCGAAAAGACCAAAGCATAAGGTAATCTTCCAGATGCTGGGCTTTGTGAATGTCCATACCTTGTTGACGGCGCACATCATCACGCCATAGATCGTACTGCCGACTGCGATCCCGGCATAACCAAAGTCATGATACAGTTCGGCAATATAGCACGAACCCAAACCTACGCCGCTCAGGTATTGAGCTCTTGATAACACGATATAGCCCAACGAATTGGAAAGAGAATTCCCAAGCGTGGCGAATTCGACGCTGTTGTGCAGATAGGAAAAGTTATATTCAAAGTCCACAAACGCCTGGAACAGCGAATTCGTCCTCACCCACTTTGTGAGCCCAAAGAACGAATAGTATACGTCGCTGTTCAGTACGTTCGCATAATACGCTTCAAGCCTCATCAGGCTGGAGCTGAAGCCCTGCTGCTGGAAAAAGCCAAGGAACATCTCCGGAAGCGACCCCGCGTCAATCTCCTGATTCATTCGTATAAAGTTGTAACTATATAGAAATATGACGGCTGCGGGAATGGCAATCGCCACCGTGAGCAACAGTCTTTTGGTGATCCATTTCTCCTGCCGAATTTTGATGCGGTCGCGTATGACGAAGTATACGGCGACGAACAGCAGCATAAACACAAGATTGCTTCTCCGGCCGGTAAGCAAGGATATGCCGGCGTAAAGCAGGTAGAGAAACAGCGGGATTCCGCATTCCCGTTTTGACGGCATCGTGGCAAGGAACAAATAGAGGAAATAGGGCGCCGTCGCGCCGATCGCGCGTATCGCGTAAGGCGCGGAGGATTCGTATTCCGCGTAATAGGCGACATAGGATTCCGTGGAGACAAAGGAGGCTTTATCCAGGATCAAATACAGCCAGAACAGGTAGGCGCCATAAAATAGCCACCGGCTTACCGCCCTCGCCACCTGGGTCGCGGGCGCGTTCACGTATTCCCAATCCGCCGCGGGTGCGCTTTCGTTGTTCCTTCGGTTCATATGAAGCTCGGAGACATAATAGGCGGTCAGCAAAAAAGCGAGGCTGATGAACATGGACAAATTGGAATGCCTGTAATACTCATCCCCCAAATAGTACTTGATCTCCATGCCCAGATACTCATAAGTCAAGTGCCCGCCCATGAGAAATACGAAGAAGGACAGTAGAAACGCGGCAAGCATGATTCGCCGCTTCAGATTGGCGATTGCATAGACAAAGGCGAAGTTCCACATCTGAAGGGCAAGCATAAACACCGGATCAATTCCGGCAACAACCGAGAGGATGCCCCAAGCCAGAAGGCACGCCAGGATGCAAGTTGAGACCAGCGATCTGCGGCTCATCATATTTTCCATTATCCCCCTATGAAGCGAGTAACGAACGGTAGAGAATTTCCAACTTTTGGGCTTCCCGGCGTATGTCATAACCGGCATCCGCCACCGCTTGCCGCATATCGCCCCGCGGATGACCGCATGCCGCGAGCACCGCGTCCGCCCATTTTTCCGGGCCATCGGCAAGGGGAAGCCGGACAAACTCGCTACAAATCTTCGCGTTATCAGAAACCCCCGTTGAGGCAATCACCGGCAGACCGCTTGCCTGAGCTTCGATCGCCACAAAGGGAAGCCCTTCAAAATGCGACGGAAACACGAACGCGTCCATCGCCTGCATGAGCCGGTTCACGTCACTGCGCAGTCCGACGAAAATGACCCGCCCCTCGAGCCCAAGGGCCCGCGCCTTTTCCCGTATGGATTCCTCCAGATCGCCCGCCCCGACCAAAAGAAGCCTGGAATCCGGGCGCTTCAGGCGGACCGCGGCGAAAATATCCATTAGAAAGCTATGGTTTTTGGCATAGGCAAACCGGCCTACGTGGCCGATCAGCAGATCCTCTCCGACGCCGAGGGACGCCCTGGTTTCTGCGCGCGCAATTGGATCATATACGAACCGATCGACAGAAATGGCATTGTTCATTACATGAAACCTGTCGCCCTTGACAATGCCGGATGGAAACATGTATCGCCCGGATGGAATCGAGCAGGCGAGAAAATAATCCGCCGCAGAATTGAAAAAAGGCTTCGACATCCGAATCGAAAGGCCGCGTATGCCTTTATAGGTCATTGTGCTGTGGCAATGCGCGATGACCTTTGCGCCGCCGGATAGCTTCGCAAGTGCGGAGCACAGCAGCACCGTATAAAAGCTGCCCATGTTCACGTGGATCACATCGTAAGAATGGGAAGCCAAAAAAACGCGGAAGGCCTTCAGATACGCCTTTTTCCCCTTCAGCCCCCGGAAATGATGGACGTTCAGGCAATAGAGCGTGCCGCCCATCTCCTCGATTTCCGGGCGGTACAAATCAAAACACTGGTAGCCGATGGTCAAAAAGTCCACCGCGAACTGTGTTTTATCCATCGCCTTGAAATAGTTGAAGCAGAACGCGGCGACGCCCCCGCTCGTGCCTTTTTGAAAACCGCCGGTCAACTCGAGCACCCGGATTTTGCCCATCTTCATTCCTCCGGCACGTCCATGTGGGCAACCCGCGGTTCAAAGCAGCAGCATGGGCGAAAGCAAACGATCCTCACGCCGCTGGCCCGCTGCGGGCCGATCCTCACAAAAGTCCCCAGCACGCTCGTTCTGCCGCCCAGACCCAGCGCGCCGACATTGCTTTCGTTGACCCGCCTTGTAATGGCATCCTCAAAGGGTGTCTGCCGGTCATATCGGCCATAGACCTGAGCCTCCATCATCAAAGCGGCGGCTTCAAACTGCGAACGCCCGATCCCGATGGCCAGCGTGCAGGGCGAGCACCCGAGGTTTTTCACCGCTTCCAAGGCCCAGGCGACGATCTCGTCCTCAACTGCGAGCGCGCTGTGCTTGTGAAACACGCGCAGCGTCTTTCCACGAATCTCCGGTCCCCCGCCCTGCATCAGGATGTGCAGGCGCATGGCATTCTCCTGGATGCCTTTAGCCATCATCGGTGCGGGCAATACCGCCTGGGGGAGGGGCTCCAGCCCCGCGGATTGGTCAAGCCGCTCCATGTCGCCGCCGCGGATGGCCATCGGGCGGCCGGGCAGCCGCGAAAGCCCAAGGGCGACCCCCTCATGGATGGCGTCCAGCAACAGTCCATCCAGCCGCGCCGTGGGGCCAAGCTCCAGAACCAGATGGGGAATCCCCGTGTCGTCGCAGAGCGGGCTGCGATTCTTTGCCGCCAAAGCGGCGTTCTCCAAAATGGTCTCAAGGACCCAGCGAGCGTTCTCGCTTGTTTCCTCCGCGATGGCCCTTTTGTACGCCGCGATCTTATCCTCGGAAAAAACAGTGCCGGCCCGGATCAGCGCGTCCGCCGTCGCTTCTCTGACCCTTTCATATCTGTCCATCCTTCAACACCCGCTTCAATAGATCGTTTGGCCGTTCACCGCGGCGATGATAGCGGGCACATGCTCCACTTTCAATAAGTGCAGCGCCTCCATGCCCTCCTCCGGGAAGAGAAGGATCTCCTTGTGAAAGACTCGATCATTCAGAAGCGCGGTCACCGGCGGAATCACCGCGTACGCCGAATGCCATAGTGCCAGCGCCTCGATCGTCTCTTTGCGGATCGCCCCTTTCCCCAGGTGCAGCCGTATCCCGTACTTTGACAGCGGCGCCATGCTGCCCTCGATTTCAAGCTTGTTGCTGGACGTGGGGCCGACGCCCGCGCAACTGACGGCGGTATGAAAGATCACGCCGCCTTGAAGGTCGATGTTTGCCCCCGCCAGTTCCCCGCTCTGCGCCATTTTGACCAGTTTGGGCAGCGCGGCGTCGCGCCCGGCGAAGATATATCCCGAGATCGAAATCTGCTGGCCGATCTGGAATCCGTCGATCTCATCTCTAGACAGAGGCGTCCTGAACTTCGTCATAGAGATACATCCCTCTCTCCTGTCTTTCAAAGAGTTTTGGATAGCTCGCTTCGTTCTCGATCACGCCGTAAGCCTGCGCGCGCATGTACAGCTTTTCCGCCCAGCGCCTGTGGGGGCCGATTTCGTTCATCTTGTTGCCGTTGACGCTTTTGATCACGCCGCCCGCGGTGCGCAGCACCTGGCAGGCGTCGTCGTATTCCTCCCGGGTGACCGCCAGCATGCCGTTGACGTAATTCAGATGCGTCGGGTGGATGATGGTCTTGCCGATAAAACCGTTGGCCTTGTCCAGGATCAGCTCGCGCAGGAGCCCGTCCACGGCGTCGTTGACGATGGGGGTGCGCTTGATCAACGTTTCATGGAAATCGGCGTCGGGCAAATCCCGGAAGCGCATGGCCCTGCTTGCGCGGAAGTACTCCCATACCGGACCGGATACCACGTAATCGTTGTAGCGGATGAACATGTTGAGGATGTCCATCAGGCAATCGCGCACCGGCATGATGTCGTAAATGGTGTAATTGATTCCGCGGCGCACCCCGAAGCAGGAGGAAAAATCCGTGCCGCCCACGCGGATATTGAGCACATACGCCTTGTATTGATCCAAAATTTGCTTGATGCCGAGCAGCTCCGGAAGGCGCGTTTCCTTGAACGCGATGCTGTAATCCTCCAGAATCGGCATGCCGTAGATGATCTCACCGAAGCGGTCGTTCAGTTCTTTCAGGTGGGAGAAATACGCCGTCCCATTGCTTGCGCTAAATTTGGGGAAATTGAAGGCGCAGAGAAACCGGATGTGCTCCGGCCGCAGCATATCCGTGAAATGATGAAACTGTTCCACGCTGCGCACCCGGAAAATGATCAGGGGAATGTCCTGGGCCTTGAGCCGCCCCTTCCCAACTTCCTCAAGCAGGGTATCCATCAGACGAATGGACTGCGCTTCCGCGGCGGGCACATCCTCTTCCCTGCAGGCATCCTCAAAGCACAGCACCATGGAAGTAAGGCCCGGATACTTCCTGCCCAGGATGGCCTGGGCAAAGTTCTTGTTGCCCGGCATGTACATGGTGGCGCCAAGGCAGTACTGTAGCAGGCTTCGATCGGTGTACTTGTCAAAAGAGACGGGATCTTTCACGAACTGGAAGTCGGGATTATACTGATGATGCCGCACTTCTTCTCGCCTCCCTGAATTTCTACAGACGAATATCCAACCCCATCGAACGCCCCAAATCGTTGATCTCAGTGATCTGTACGTCCGGCAAATTGACGGTCTGGTCGTTTCGCGCAAGCGCTTCATCGTAGGAATCTCCGGGAAGGCGCACACGGCCTTCGTCGCCGCAGGCGCGCGTATTTTTCTCCAGCCGGTCAAAACGCTCGGCGTATTCCTCCCGGCTCAAAAACCGGGTGGGGTCCAGCACGATGAACAGGTGGCCGCTGCCGGAAGGGCCGGAATTGTCGCCGAGTTGCAGCACGTCGCCCCCGAAGAGTGCGCCGGTCATCATGCCGGCCAGCGCGTCGATCATCATCGAAAGGCCGGCGCCCTTGTACCCTCCGATGGGCACAAGCGTCCCTTTCAGCGCCGCGTTGGGATCGTCCGTGGGGTTTCCGGCCGCGTCCAGCGCCCACCCCAGCGGGATCTTTTCCCCCTTTTTGGCCGCCAGGCGGATCTTCCCCCGCGCGGCCACCGTGGTGGCCATGTCCAGCACGAGGGGATGGCTTACGATACCGCCGGGCAATGCCAGGCACAGCGGGTTGGTGCCGAAAACGGGCAGGTGGCCGCCCGCGGGCGCCACGGCCGGAGCGGAATTGGCAAAGACCATGCATGCCAGGCCCTCTTCCGCCGCCATGCGGCCGAAATATCCGGCCGCGCCAAAGTTGTTGCTGCCGCGGACGCCAACCATCGCAATGCCAAATTCGCGGGCCTTCTCCATGCCCTTTTTCACGGCGCGAAAGGCCGCCACCTGGCCAAAGCCGTCGCTCGCGTCAAAGAGCGCCGAGGCCCCCGAATCCCGCATAAGGCGCAGCGGCGTATCCGGCCGCATACAGCCGGTATTGATCTTCTTCACATACAGCGGCAAGCGCCCGATCCCATGGGTATGCAGTCCGCGTAAGTGGGCGTAGCCGATCGTGTCGGCGATGATGGCCGCGTCCCGCTCCGGCACGCCCGCGGCCTCAAGGATGCGGCGGGACGTATCGCGAAGCGCCTGTACGGTGACAGCTGGCATGGCGTCTTTCTCCCAACTCTAGTTGATGGAACCGCGGGGCGAGCAGAGCGCTTCGGGGTAGTACGCGTCAATCATGCGCTTGACCAGCAAAATCTGCTTGGCCCGCTTGCGGGCATCGTCGGCGGTGGTTTCCCAGCTGTGCGTCCGGGCGACGGAGCCGCCCGTCTTCAGGTAGACGGGGGCCGCAACGCGGATCATATCGGGTACCTCATAGTGGCGGATAAAGCCGCCGGAGGATTCCGGGTTTTCCGTGTGAATGTCAATGGGCAGGTTGACCGCCATGCGGATGGCGGCGAGCATTTGCAGCTGGATATCGCGCACAGGGTTGATGGTACTTGCGCCCAGCATCTCCATGACCCGGCCCGAGCAGGGGTTGCCCCAGCCGGTGTGGGCTGAGACCTTGAATTTGCAGTCGGGTGGGATCTGCCCGCCGTTGCGGAATTCGTTCAGCACCCATAGGCAGCCTTCATCATAAACCAGGAAAGAGCGGACGCCCAGCGCCGCGGCGCGCTTCACATCCTCGATGGAGCGGACGATCTGTTCCTGCCCGCGCAGGCGGTAGCCCATGCGCTGGCCTTCCTCCGTATGGACGGACGCGCTGGTATCGGTGGTGGCGCGGGGGCCGATCGCCAGCACCAGGTCCACCTGCCACTGCTTGGCGGACTCCGCCATGGCGCTGATTTCTTCGTCGGTGAGCGTCATGATGCCCTTGGTCTGCGTGACGCGGTGGATAAAAATCTGGTATCTGTCGAGTTCTTCGAGCAGCGCCTTCATGGAACCGGGGCCCTGGATGCCGGGCACCTCGAACCGGTACTGCGCGCCATCGCCGAAGCGCTTTTGGGACGCGGGCAGATCATAGGCGTCGCCGCGGGGCAGGGTCAGATGCGCCAGAAAATCCCTCGTTTCGTCCATCATGCTTGCCGCCCCTCTCTTTTTACCGCCGTCAGCCGCACATTTTCAGGATGTCTTTAATCCCCGAGTCCCCGCTATGGATGGCATCCCATACGCCGAGGGCTTTTTCCTTGCCTGCGTACAGGAACAGGGATTGCATCTTTTCCTTAAGTTCCAGATCCGACATGGGGTTTTCGGGTTCGCCCTTGGGGAAATCCACGCGCTTTTCCAGCGTGCGCCCGTCCTTTAGGTGCAGTACCACCCGGGCGGCGCGCACATCGGGGCACTGCGCCGTCATGGACGCATCCTCCGCCACGGTGACGCGGGGCAGCAGGGCGGCGATTTGGGCGTCGTTCAGGGATTCCTCGCTGAAAGACCGCAAATCGGAAAAACCAAAGCGCAGGGCGGAGGCCACGCCATACGGCGTGCTCATTTTTGCCGAGCCGGGTCCGTGAACGACGGTATGATCGTGGCCGGCCACAGCCAGTTTGTAGGTGGTCACCTGCACGCGGTCGATGACCGCGATATCGCCCGCCTCGGCCCGGAGCGTGAGCGCCGCCTCAATGGCGGGGTGGCTGTGGCGGCAGGCAGCGTAGGGCTTCCTGTAAACGTTCAGGATCTCGGGCCCGCCCGTTTCAAGGGAACGGGCAAACGCTCCATCGTCCATGCTCACGTCCGCCAGCACCTTGAAAAAACCTCGCTTGCCGCCCAGCACGTCATCGGGCGGACAGTATCCCTGGGCCCCAAACAAGGCTGCGTTCAAACCATCCATGGCCGCGCGGCCCACGTTGTACGGCTTCAGCTCCGAAGCGTCTTCGATGACCTCGAGCAGCCCCGCCCCGCTGGTGGAAGCGCACGCCAACGCGCTCATCATCCGACGGCTGTCAAAGTCGAGGGCAACGGCCACCGCCATGGCCGCGCCGACCGTGCCGCAAGTGCCGGTGGCGTGATAGCCACGGAGCTTGTGCGCGGGTTGCATCAGCCGCGATAACCTTGCAGCCGCTTCATACCCCGCCACCGCGCCGCGATAGAACCCATCGTTTGGGACCGGGCGCGCGCTCACGGCGGAGACCAGGGCCGAAAACACGGGCGCCCCCAGGTGCATCATGCCAAAGCGGTGGCCGTCGTCCATCTCGCAGACGTGCGCGTGGAAGCCATTGAGGAACGCGGCCTCAAGTCCCCCGGCCCGGCGTCCGGCGCCAAGCACGAAGGCGCCGCCGGTATCCCGCCCGTAAGTCTCCAGATAACCGCTCGTCCGCGCGCGTTCTTCGAAGCTTCCCGCGATGGCCGCGCCCAGGTAGTCCATAAAGCAGTTCTTCGCCTGCCGGAGCGTATCCGGCCTAAGGCAGGAAGCGGAAAACTCCCGCAGATGGTCGATAAACACCTCGGATAAGCTCATATCGCCTTTGGTCCCCTCCTCTTTCGTTCACAAAGCGCTCGGATCAAAACGGCGGTAGATCATGTCCTCTCCATGTTCGTCCAGGATCATAAGCGTCCGATTCACCCGGTCGATGATGTCGATCACCTGCCGCTTGTTCTCTGTAATCATCTTGAGGCGTCCGAAATGCTGCATCAGCGTGCCGATCTTCTCCTGCCCGATGGCGTCGCCTTCATGGTAGTATTGCGTAAAATCCGTGACGCCGCTGAGCGACGAAATCTCCTCCACGCCCTGAATCCTCGAAATCGTGCCGCATTTGAGGGGGACGCACAGGCTGCCGGCGCACCTGCCGCCGAGCCATGGCGAGATCCTGCCCTTTTCTTCGTCCGTACACATCACCCCGCCCAGCGCATGGCGGATCATCATTTTCACATCGTTGACGCCGCACAGCGGCTCGGTCATTTTATAGGTCAAGCCGCCGCTCAGGCGCAGACCCATCTCGTGGAAATAGATCTGATCGTTTTCAATCAGAGCCTGCATGAACAGGGTGCCGTTTCGGATGCCGAGCGCGCGGAACATTGCCTTTGCCCGGGGATCGATTTCCTCGATATACTTCCGGGTGTACTTCGAGGGAAAGAAGGCGGCGGCGCTGATCAGGGATTTCCGAGTACGAGCATCCACCACGTAGCGATCCCCAACCATGGACAGGTACATTTCACCATCGCAGGCGATATAGCGCACCGAGATGCCGATGCCGTCATTTTGGATGTAGCGCTCCACCAGCGCGCGGCCTGCGTCCGAATACTGAAGCGCACACGCATAGGCACTGCGCAATTCCCCGTCCCCATGGCAAACGCTGATCCCTTTGGAGCTGCATCCGTCCACCGGCTTTACGATGACGGGATACCTTACGCGCGACAGATCCGCCGTGCCGATGTCCCCCTCAATCTCGTAGTCCGGCACACAGGGCACGCCGTGACGGCGGCACAGTTGCTTAAAGGATTCCTTGTTGGAACACACATCCCACTGCGCCCGGGTGCAATAAAAAGGCAACCCGGCTTCCCCGCACAGCCGCATGCAATTGCGCAGGTTGAACTCGCTGGGTCCGCAGAACGCGCCGTCAATCCCCTCGTCTTCGATCAATTTCTTTAAAGCCGGAAAATCGACGGTGCTGATCTGCACCGCGCGGTCGGCGATTGTCTTTGAAACGCCGCCGGGCAGGTCGTCCGCAACCAGGGTATAGACCCCCATGCTTTTCGCTACCCTCACAACATCCAAAGAGGCGGAGGTGCCCCCCAATACCAACAGCTTTTTTTGCATGACGTCCATTTTGCTCCCTGTCCGCGCGTTTGGGTTTTACGCCCCGGGCTTTATTCGATCTCAACCGCCATATGGATATTTACCCGGGAGACCGCCTCGTTGCAGATGTCAACCGCCCGCTCGGGCGTATCCGCCTCCGCCACCACAAAGCCGACGCGGTCGTTGCTGCTGGCGATTTCCCGCGCGACATCGCCCGGGCGCAGGGTGAACACCACCTCGCGCACGCCGTCCAGGTTTCGGGCATCCTCCACGCCGGTGATGCGCTCAATGCGTCCGGGCCTGGAACTGAAATAGCGGATCGCGCTGCCGCGGTTTACGCTAGGTGAAACGTCCGGCGTCTCCCCGAGGGCGATTAGGATGGCCGACTTGACCATATCCACGCCCGTCGAAAGGGGCACCAGGTGGGTCGCGATGCAGTCGCCGCCCATGCGCGCACCCAGTTCGATCATCTTGGGGCCGTCCGCGGTCAGCATGATCTCCACGTGCGCGGTGCCGCAATCAATGCCGACCGCGCGCACGGCGCGCACCGTAAGGTCCCTGATCGCCTCGGCGTCCGCCGGGCAAAGACTCGAAGGCTGGCTGTGGCCCATCTCCACAAAGTGCGGTGCTCCGGTGGTGAACTTGTCGGTGATCTGCAGCACCCGGGCGTCTCCTTCGAGTACGACGACCTCCACGCTGACCTCATGCCCGCGCATGTACTCTTCGATGATGACGCTGCCGCGCCGCCCCTGCGCGGCGCTGTAGGCGACGGAAGTTTCGAGCTCATCCCGGCTGCTTACGAGCACGACGCCCCGGCTTCCCGCGTTGTCGGTGGGTTTGCTGACGCAGGGAAAGGTGAGGCGCTCCATCACCATGCCCAGCTGAGCGGGCGAGTCGATGACAAAATACCACGGATGGGCCACCTTCGCCGCGTCGAACGCCCGGATCATGTCGCCCTTGTCGGTGGCCTTCACCGCCGTTTCGTAGCGGATGCCGTTCAGCCCCAGCCTTTCCGCGGCATAGGCGACGGCACGCATCGGCATATCGGTCGCCAGCGTCAGGATGCCGTCGGCCTTGAATGACCTGGCGGCCGTATAAACACCTTCCTCGTCGATGGTGCTGGCGCAATAATACTCGTCGGCGTATGGGATGCCGACCGCGTTCGGGTTGTAATCCGCGACGCCGACGGAAAGCCCCATTTCCCTGGCCTTCAAAATTGCCGGGAGCTGCAGCACCGAAGCCCCCACGATGAACAGCCGCTTCACTTGGATACCTCTGCTCCTTTGGATTTGAACCGTTCTACCGCTTCGGCCTGGTCGGGGTAGATGCCCTCGCGCCGAACAATGATCACAAGCGTGCGCAGCATGATTTTCACGTCAAACAAGAAGCCCAGATGGTCGGCGTAATGGCAGTCGCTAAGAAACTTCTGCTCCTGCGAAATGTTGTTGCGGTAGTACGCCTGAGCGTACCCGGTCATGCCGGGGCGCACCGTCAGCCGCTTCTTCCGGATGTCGTCAAGCCTGGCATTGGGGTTTCTGGCCAGGTTCGGGCGCGGCCCGACGAAGCTCATGTCGCCCTTGAGGATGTTCAGCACCTGGGGCAGTTCGTCGATGGACAGCTTTCGGATGATTCGTCCGACTTTCGTGATCCGGGGGTCGTTTACGCCGCAATAGACCGATCCATCCTCATTCAAAACCGGCTGCGCGCCCACGTACATGGAGCGAAGCTTGTACATGGTATAGACTTTCCCGTTCAGGCCGCGCCGCGGGGCGTTGTAGAAAACGGGGCCCGGATCATCAAAATAGATCACCGGCGCGATGACCAGGATGACCAGAAGGACCATTGGCAGCGCGACCAGCGAGAGGAGGATATCCAGCGTCCTTTTGAAAAAGCGCCTGTACATACTGAACCTCCGGCATGTTTGGAAGCGCATGCGCCCAATCCCGTTGATCCGCGCGCCGGGCCGAGCGGCTTCCCTGTCATTTCACCGCATTCTTTATGGATGCCGTGTTCCGCAGGTCAGCCTGACAGCTTTTCCCAACCCCGTTCATACGCGACGCCAAAATCCATTGGGTGCCTGCTCTCCCCGTCTTCCAATACCGCTTTCAGCGTACCGATGACGTAGCGGATCTGCTCTTCCTCCAGCAGCGTGTGAAGCGGGAGTGTGATTTCATTGGCGTACTGCCGGTAGGCATTGGGGTAATCGATGATGTTGAAGCCGAGCTTCTTATAAGCCGAAAGAAGCGGAAGCGGTTTGAAGTGCACGTTGGTCGCCACGCCCCTTTCCGCCATCTTTGTGATCATCTCGTTGCGCCGGTCGAGGCTGATGCCGGGGATGCGCATGAGGTAGAGGTGACCGTTGCCTTCGAAGTCCTCGCCGATATGGTTTAACCTTTCGATCCCAAGCGGCAAAAGGGCCTCGTCGTACATCCGGATGATCTCTTTGCGCCTTTCCATCAGCCCATCGAAGCGGCTCAGCTGGACAAGCCCGATCGCGGCGGTAATGTCCGTCATGTTGCACTTCCACCCGGGCAGCACGATATCGTACTCCCACGAACCGGGCAACGTCTTGGCGAGCGCGTCCTTGGACTGCCCATGGAGCGAATAGAGCATCAGCCGGTTGTAGAGCGCGTCGCTATTCAGGCCTTCGAGCTCTCGCCAGGTGATCGCGCCGCCCTCGGCCGTCGTCAGATTTTTGACGGCGTGGAAGCTGAAGCAGGTGAAGTCGGCCACTTGGCCTGAAATCATCCCGTGATAACGCGCGCCGAAGGAATGGGCCGCGTCCGCAAGCACGATGGGCCGGTTAAAGAGCCGCTGAACTTCGTTGTCGCCGGGCCGGAACAGATGTTTCCTGCGTTCGATTGCCGAAAAAATCCGATCATAATCGCATAAGACGCCGCCGATGTCCACCGGCATGACGACCTTGGTCCGCTCGGTGATCGCCTCGGCCAGCCTGTCGCTGTCCATGTGAAAGGAGTCCGCCGCCACGTCCACCAGCACGATCTTTGCGCCGACGTGGTCGATCACCGAGGCGGAAGCGGTATAGGTATAGGCGGACGTGATCACCTCGTCGCCGGGGCCCACGCCAAGGACTCGAAGTGCCATCTCGAGCGAAGCCGTTGCCGAATTCATGCACACCGCCCTTGGCGTCCCGCAGTACTCGGCAATCCTTTTCTCAAAAAGCTTTGTCTTTGGGCCGGTGGTAATCCAGCCGGATTTCATGGCCGCGACGACCGCCTGAATCTCAGTGTCGGTAATGTCCGGCGGCGAAAAAGGGATATGCATTCAAGCATGCCTCCAACATGAAATGGTGGCCCATCACAAACAGTGTTTAACGGGAAGCAGCACGAATGAGAACCTTTACACGGCCTCCTGCCGGGCGTTCGCTTCGATCACTTCCTCAGCCTCATTGGCCAGGCTGTTGACCTCCTCCGGCGACCGGTAAGTGGGCACGACCTGCATGAGGGCCTTTCGGATCACCGCGTTGTCGTCCGTTTCCAGCGCCATCCTCAGAACCGTCAGCCTTCGGTCGATCTCATCGCGGCTGAGCGGCTCGTCCCGCTCAACGAAGATCCGGTCGTTTTCCGTCCTTCCCATGCACGCTGTTTTGATGAGCATCTCCTCGTACAGCTTCTCGCCGGGCCTCAGCCCGACCTCCACGATGTCGATGTCCCTGTAGGGCTCAAGCCCCGTCAGCCGGATCATGTTCTCCGCCAGGTCCAGAATGCGGACGGGCTTTCCCATGTCCAAGACGAACAGCTCGCCGCTTTTCGCCATCGCGCCCGACTGAAGCACCAGCTGCGAAGCTTCGGGGATCGTCATGAAGTAGCGGATGACGCGCTTGTCGGTGATCGTGACGGGCCCACCCACCGCGATCTGACGCTTGAACAGCGGGATGACGGAACCGTTGGAGCCAAGCACATTTCCGAACCGCGTCGCGGAAAAGCTGGTCCTGCCGTCCACCCGGCTCAGGGCGATCATCTCGCACATGCGCTTGGACGCGCCCATGATGTTGGTGGGGTTGACGGCCTTGTCCGTGGAGATCATGATGAACTTCAGCGCGCCGTACTTCTCCGCGGCATTGGCGACGTTGAGCGTGCCGAAAATATTGTTCTTGATCGCCTCGGACCCGCAGTACTCCATGAGCGGAACGTGCTTGTGGGCCGCCGCGTGCAACACGATCTCCGGGCGGTAACGGCCGAAAATGCGGTCGATCTTTCGCGCGTCCCGGACGGACGCGATCTCAACGGCCAGGTTCAGCCCGCAGTGGGTGAGGCTGAGCTCCTGCTGGATGTCGTAGGCGTTGTTCTCGTATATGTCTAGAATGATGAGTTGCCTCGGCCCCATGCGCGCGATCTGGCGGCACAACTCGCTCCCGATGGACCCGCCCCCGCCGGTGACCATAACGACTTTGTCCCGATAGAAGGAGATGACCTGGTCATCGCTGATCTCCATCGGCTTTCTGAAAAGCAGCTCGTCAATGCCGAACTCACGAAGCTGCCGCTTGCCGTTTTCACTGGCCTGCTCCATCGGAAAATCATAGATTTTCACCTTGTAGCCGGCGCGCTTGTAGCGCTCGAACAGCTCCATCTTCCTGTCGGACGGCATGCTGGGGACCGCAAACACAACCTCCGACACGGAAAACCTGCGCAGCGTATCCATAGCTTCCGCGCGCTCCGGAATCACGGGAATCCCGGCGACTTCGCGTCCGATCTTCTCGGGACTGTTGTCAATGAAACAGCGCGGCCTGTAGCGGGAGTTGGGATTGCTCTGAAGCTCTCCCGCAAGCATGACGCCCACGCTCCCCGCGCCGACGATCGCAATGTCCGTCCGGTCCTCCGTGAGGTTTTCCCAGACCGTTTTGCCCTGGCCGCCGTATTTGCGGAGGAACCCATGAAAACGCCAAAGACGCCCTTTGTCATCCGGGGGTTTTGCGGCATATTCCCTGAGAAACTTGTAGGAAAACCTTACGCCCAACGTGAACAGCAGCGAAAGCGCCACAAGGGAGATTGCGCGGACAAAAGAAACGCGGCTGTGAAAGGGAAGGAGGATTCCGATGAGGGCATAATAGAGCCACCCCGCCGAGAAATCCGCCGCCATCAGCCGGATGTATTCCGTTGACCCTGCGTAGCGCCAGATTTGACGGTAGACTTTCAGCGCCAGCCTGCATGTAAAAATGCACAGGCTCACAAGCGCGATATGGATGAGCACAGTCCCCGTTGTGAGTTTGCTAAGGCTGCTCGGATAGAGCACCAGGATAAAATAGCAGGCCACCAGGATGCACAGGACGTCTACGCTGCCCATCACAATTCGTCTCTTGTTCACATGGACGCCTTCCTTCCTGGATTCCTGAGGGCGCATGGCTTCGCCCTCTAACGTGTATTTCACCGGCTTGTATCCCCTATGTCTTCGCGCCAACCACGCCGCTGAACGCTCAGTGTGCGCTTTGCACGAGTCCTTTACAGCACCATCTTGCATGTACTGGAACATTACTATGTCAGTGAAGGCGATATTATTGTTAAAAATTCAAAGATATGCTGTTTCCGAAAGACTTGCGCCTGGCCTGCCCATCATTAATCCGCTCGGCCCCGGCCAACGGCGTTACAAGATTATGATTTCATAAAGCGGGCGTATAGAGTGCAGACGGCGCACATACAATGGAAAACGTAGCGCGGACGCGGCATCTCATTGAACTACCGATATGAATTACGAGTGAACTTCCGATATGAATAAGGGACAGAAGGACTGAACGGAGCATATGGAGCAGATCACAATCTTCTCCAAAAAGCGCGGAACCGACGAAGATGCGGGCGAGGCTATTGAAGTCCGGGAAGCCTGGTAGGTGACGACAGTTTAAGACCGCGCGGCATGGGTGTCAATGGCAGCGCGATCCAGCGCCGCGGGCTGGTAATGCCCTCCGGAGAACGGTTGAACCCGTGCGGCGCATGAATACACTCCGCTTGATGACAAAATCGGCGGGCAGCTCTGCCGCGCCCGGCAAAGCTGCCCGCCATAAACACCACCTGGGCGGTGAAAGAGCTTACTGGATTGGATTTACTGCTCCCGCTTGCTGGCATAGGCGGCGATCAACGCCAGCGCCAGCACCGCGCCCTTCACGGCGGGCAGCACGTAGTAGGAGACCGCCATGATGGTCAGGCCGTTTTCCAGCGTCGAAACCAGCATTGCGCCAACCAGCGTGCCCAGCGCGTTGGGCTTTTCCGCGCCACCCACCGAGCGGCCGACAAACACCGCCGCCAGCGACTGCATCAGGTAATTGTCACAGCACATGACCTGCGCGGAGCTGCCGCGGGAGGAAACCAGAATGCCGCCGACGGCGATGAACACGGCGGTGATCATCCCGGCCAGGTAGCGGTAGCCCTTTACGTTGATGCCGGAGAGCTTGGCGGCCTGGCGGTTGCCACCCATGGCGTAGATAAAGCGGCCGTGCTTGGTGTATTCCAGGAAGATGAAGGCGATCAGCACGCAGGCCAGCATGATGATGATGATCCACGGGGCGCGGCCGATGGCGGAGAACGAGTCGCTTAGCGCGGTGCGGGCGGGCGCCGATCCATTGGGCAGGCGCATGCCGGTGGAGACGGCGCCGCCGCCGATGTACCACTGGCCGAGACCCTGGTGCACGAACATGAGGGCGGCGGTGGCGAGCATATCCGGGATTTTGCAGACCAGGATCAGGAACATCGTCAGCTGGTACATGATCAGCGTCACGACGATGGTCACCACGATGCACAGCCAGAGGTCCAGGCCGTACCACAGATAGGCGCTGACGAAGACGTAGGCGGAGCAGCTGGCCAGCGTACACGCGGACATGTCAAAGCCGTCCGGCGCCATGGTCACGGTAGCGGCGATGCCGAACACCGTGGTGATGGACATGGCGCGAAGGATGTTGATCATGTTGTTTTCCGACATGAAGCTGCTGCCCTTGAGCAACGTGAAGATGATGAAGCACAGAACCAGCGTGATGATGGCCGCCCAGTCCAGCAGAAAGCGCAGAAAGCTCTTGTTTCTTCCCGAATACAACGCGTTGGGCTTCAGCGTGGCTTGCATGGTGGTTCTCCTCCCGTCGTGTCTTACTAATCTGAAGGATCAGGCGTACTGGGACTTGCTGCCCACGGCGTAGTGCATGATCTCGTCCTCGTTGGTCTTCCTGGTTTCCAGCTCCGCCATCACGCTGCCGTCGTAGAGCACGTAGATGCGATCGGTGATGGAGAGAAGCTCTCCGTTTTCGCAGGAGGCGTAGATCACGCTGTTGCCCTGCTTGGTGATCTCGTTGATCAGGCGGAAGATGTCCTGCTTGGCGCCCACGTCCACGCCCTTGGTGGGCTCGTCGAAGATGTACACGTCGCAATCCGCGGCCAGCCATTTGCCGACGGCGACCTTTTGCTGGTTGCCACCGGAGAGGTTTTTGACCAACTGCCGGATGTTGGGCGTGGCGATGTCCAGGTCCTTGACGTACCGCCGGGCATTTTGGTCTACGTTGCGCTTGTTGATGAACGACAGCGTGCAGAATTTGCCGAGGCACGCGGCCGACAGGTTGAATGTCACGCTCTCGTTTACCAGCACGCCTTCCTTGCGCCGCTCTTCCGGCACCAGAGCGATGCGGTTCTTTACGGCGTGGGTGGGAATATCGATTTTCAGTTCCCGCCCGTAGAGGCGGATGGAGCCGCCGGTCTTTTTATAGGCCCCGAAGATGGTCTTGCACAGCTCGGATTTGCCCGCGCCCACCAGGCCGGCGATGCCGACGATCTCGCCTTTGCGGACATGGAAGGAAACGTCGTTCACCTTGCCATCGGCGCCGGAGAGGTGCTCCACCTCAAGCATCGTTTCCCCGATGGGCACCTTCTCCTTGGTGAAGATTTCCTCAAAGGTGCGGCCCAGCATCTTTTCGACGATTTCCCGGGTGGTGGTGGAATGGGTTACGGGGGAGGTGTCCACAATCTCGCCGTTGCGCATGACGGTGTACTTCTCGCAGATCTGAAGTACCTCGTTGATGCGGTGGGATATAAATACGATCGCGATATTTTCCGTCGCCTTCAGGTGCGCGACCAGCCTGAACAGCTCGGCCGTCTCGGTATCGCTGAGCGGGGCGGTGGGTTCGTCCAGAATGAGGAAATTGCATTTGGAAGCGATGGCCTTGGCGATGAGCACCATCTGCTTCTGGGCCAGGGTCAGGTTTTGCACCAGCTTTCGGACGCTCACGTCGATGTGCAGGCGTTCCAGGATCTCCTTCGCCTGGCGGCGCGTCCTGTTCCAGTGGACCATGGGGTCCCGGGAATCCATGACCATGTTGCCCAGCATGACGTTCTCCGCCACGGAGAGCGTTGGGATCAGCGCGGTGTCGACCTCCTGATAGACGATCTGGATGCCGTGCTTCTTGGCGGCCATGGTGGTATTCAGATCGATCACGGCATCGTTCAGGTACACTTCGCCCGTGTAGCCCGGGTTGGCGCCCGCGAGGATCTTCATCAGCGTGGATTTCCCGGCTCCGTTGGCGCCAACGACCGCTCTGATCTCACCGGTGCTGACTTCAAAGCTGACGTTGGTCAGCGCCTTGACGCCGGGAAATTCGATGGAGACATTGCGTGTTCCAAGCGTGAGCTTATCCATGGACTTCCCTCTTCTCTCTCAATGTGCGCACATGCCTTGACAAAGAGGCGTCGGAGCAAGACTCCGACGCCTCTTTGTCAAGAAACATTGCTCAAATGGGCGGGGATGAGCCTGGTTTTAGTGGATCAGGTTGGCGGGCATCCATTCGGCAACGGACAGGTAGGAGAGGTTGCCGTAGGTGTCGGGCGCCACGTTGCCCAGGTTCTCCACGGTGGAGTCGGCCTTCAGGTCGGAGGCCAGGATGGCGGAGCCGGGAACCTCGACGACGTCCACGCCCAGTTTGCCGGAGGCGGGGTCGAGGATCTTGTCGTATTCGCCGGCCAGTTCGAGCATCAGAAGGCGCATCGCGATCTCACCGTTCAGCGTCCAGTCGGTGGTGCCGGCGGCGGTCCAGATGTCCGGGCGGGTGAGCATGTTGGTCACGTCCACGGGGTCGATGTCCACGGAGACCATCGGCAGCGCGGCGCCGACCTTGCCGTTGAAGTTGTCGTTCTCAATGATCGCGTTGTACACGCCCTGGCCGTAGCAGTCATAGTACGCCACCAGGCCGTCCACGTTGGCGCGGTCGAGACCCTGCAGGTACGCGGCGGTCACGGCGTTGGCGGAGTCCACGGTGTCCTGCAGCGGCTGGATTTCGCCGACGGTCTTGATCTTGCCGGCCGCTTCGTACTCTTCCCAGCCAACCTCACGGCGATCGAAGGGGCTGTTGTAGTTCGGGCCGCGCCACACCTTGACCAGGCGGACGCCTTCGCCGTACTGCTTGATGAGGTTGTCGAGCAGAACCGTCACAAGGCTCTTGTCCTGCTGGAACAGCTGGGTGACGCCGGGCAGCTTCTGATAGGCGCCGTCCGCATAGAACTGGGTGTCGAAGCAGACGATCTTCAGGTTGGGATACTGCTCGGTAATGCCCTTGAGGAACACGTAGGAGCCGTCCTTGTTGCCGTGGCTGACCAGAATGCCGTCATAGCCGGCGGCGGCGCAGCTGGAGATGGTGTCCTGCCACTTGTTGAAGTCGTTGTCGCAGAAGAAGAAGTCGAACTGCACGCCCAGCTTGTTGCACAGGTTGGCGCAGGAATCCTTCCACATCTGGAAGATGGTGGCGCTTGTCAGCTCCATGATATAGGCGACCTTCTTGCCGGCGACGGGGTTGGCGGTCTCAGCGACGGACGAGGTGCACAGGGCAAAGACCATCATGAGAACCAGAACCAGGGATACGATCTTTTTCATGGTCAACCTCCTATTGAGTTGCTTGGGAGCCTACATTGGCTCCTTGTTAACGGCAGTATAGCATCATTTTCCGCTAAATGCAAGCGAAAAATCAATATTGTTTTAGTCATAATTGCGATTGTTGATCAGTTGTTCGGATCAAGCATATTCAACGGTTTAGCGCTGATTAACGGTGATATTGTTTATCATTTAGTCTAAAAATTTCTCGTTTGAAGAAATATTTTATTGACAACATACCCTGACGAGGCTATAATACAGGCGTAAACTGATAAACGGACAGAGATATAAACACAACTAAACGCTCGCCAAGCGTTCGCCCTGTCCGGATCCGGGTATAAACACAACTGAACATACACCGGGAAGCTCCCAATCATACGGAAAGCGCGCAGGTGAAGTATATGCCAATGAATCACAGATATTCCACGGATGCCGAAGCGAAGAAGCTGATCGTCGAAATCGGCAGGCGCATGTACGCGAAGAACTTTGTGGCCGCCAACGACGGCAACATCAGCTGCAAGGTGGATGACGACCTGATCTGGACGACGCCCACCGGCGTTTCCAAAGGCTTCATGTCCGAGGACGAAATGGTCAAGATGCGGCTGGACGGCACCGTGCTCTCCCAGGGCGAGCGAGGCCCCTCCAGCGAGGTCAAGATGCACCTGTGCATTTATAAGGAAAATCCCGATGTGCGCGGCGTGTGCCACGCCCATCCGCCCATCAGCACTTCGTTCGCCATCGCCGGCATCGGGCTGGACCGGGCGATCTACCCCGAAGCGCTGGTGAACCTGGGCACCGTGCCCTGCGTGCATTACGAGGCCCCCGGCTCCCAGGGCATCCCCGACTCCGTCGCCCCCTACGCCAGAGACTACAACGCGCTGCTGCTCGCCAACCACGGCGCGGTCGCCTGGGGCCCGTCGCTGATGGACGCCTGGTACCGGCTCGAATCCACCGAGCACTATGCGATGATCCTCATGTACACAGGCAACATCATCGGAAAGGCAAACGTGCTGAGCTGCGAACAGGTGGGAGAACTGGTTGAGATCCGCAGAAAGCTGGGCATCACCTCCGGCGGCGTTCCGCCCTGCTCCGCCCGCGCGACGAACACAGAGGACGTGCTCGCGGGCCATTCTCCGGCGGGGGCCTCGCCGCTGATGGCACAGGGCTGCGGCTGCGCGGGCCAGGCCCAGAGCGACCTGGACGTACAGGCGATCACGCAGGCGGTGCTCGCGCGCCTGCAAAATCTGAACCGGTAGGGCAAAATCCGCCGGTTGCGAGGTTGAGCGATGAAAGCAGTCATTCTGGGCGGCGTGGCGGCAGGCATGAGCGCCGCGTCCAAGTTCAAGCGGGAGCGGCCGGACGCGCTGGTGACGGTTTACGAAAGAGGAAGCTTCCTTTCTTACGGCGCTTGCGGATTGCCCTACTTCATCGGCGGCCAGAATGCCGACCCCGCGAAGCTGATCGCCCGCACCCGGGAGCAATTCGAGGCGGCGGGCATCCGGACGCAGCTGCGCCACGAGGCGGTTCAGGTTGACGCGGCCAATAAGAAGGTCAGGATCAAAAACCACGACACCGGCGAGATCTTCTGGGACGATTACGACGTATTGATGATCGCTGTGGGATGCGACAGCGTGATGCCCAGGATCGATGGCGCGAATCTCCCGTCCGTGTTCTACGTCAAGACCATGGAGGACGGGCTGCTGTTCGAGAAGATCGTCCGGCTCAAGGGCGTCAATGAGGTCGTGATCGTGGGTGGCGGGTACATCGGCGTGGAGATGGCCGAGGCAATGCTGTCGCTTGGCAAGAAGGTGACGCTGGTCGAAGCCGCCGAGCGGCTTTTGACCCCGTTCGAGCCGGAGTTTTCCGAGCTGGCCGCCCAGGAACTGGAGCGCAGCGGCGCGACGCTGAAGCTGCGCGAGCGGGTGACGGCCTTTCTGGAGGCGGGAGATCACCGCGTGGTGCGCACCGACCGCGGCGAGTACCGCGCGGACGTGGTGCTGGCGGCGTTCGGCGTCGTACCCGCGACCGGCTTTTTGAAAGATACCAGCATCGAAATGGCGCGAAACGGCGCGCTGATCGTGGACCGGCAGCAGCGCACCAGCATCCCGGACGTGTTTTCTGCGGGGGACTGCGCGGTGTGCTGGCACCGGGTCGCAGAGGAGAACTATTTCCTGCCGCTGGGCACGCTTGCCAACAAATGCGGCCGCATCGCGGGGGCCAACATGGCTGGGGCGCATGAGGCGTTTGAAGGCGCGCTGGGCACGGCGGCCATCAAAGTGTGCGGGCTGGAGATGGCCCGCACCGGGCTGAGCGCCTCGGACGCGGCGCGCCTGGGCATTGACTATGCCGAAAAGCTGGTGACGGCGAGCGATCACCCCGCCTACTACCCCGAGCCCTCGAAACTTTCGATCAAGCTGGTGTACGAAAAGCGCACCTTGCGCCTGCTGGGCGCGAACATCGCGGGCGCGAAGGGCGCGGTGCTGCGGGGCGACATTTTCGCCACCGCCATCCACAGCGGCATGACCACCGCCGAGCTGGGCATGGTGGACCTGGCCTACGCGCCGCCTTTCGCCACGGTGTGGGACGCGGTGCACATCGCCGCAAACGCCGCGAAGTGACGGGTGAAGGGCGCGGGGGACTCCGTCCCCCGGAACCCCTGCCGGGGGAGTGGATCCCCTTGGACCTCGCATAAGGGGACAGTATTTGATGAAAGCGGGGTCCCCATGAGCAAGCTGGTCGATCTGGCCCAGGCGATGGAAGCCATCCCCGACGGGGCACTGGTGGGGCTGGGCGGCAACACCCTGAACCGGGCGCCGATGGCGGCGGTCATGGAGCTGGCGCGGCAGAAAAAGCGCGGCCTTAGGCTGGTCAAAACCGCGGGCGGCATGGATGTGGACCTGTTGTGCCTGGCGGGTTGCGTCGCAAGCGTGGACGCGGGTTTTGTCAGCTACGAGACGGAATACTCCCTCTGCCAGCACTACCGCAGGGCGGTGCAGTCGGGCGCCGTCGTGGCCAACGAACACGCCTGCTACACCGTGATCTCCGCCCTCCGCGCCGCCAGCTACGGCATCCCCTTCATGCCGGTGCGGGGGCTCCAAACCAGCGATCTGATCGAGGCCAACGACTACTTCGCCGCCGTGACCGATCCCTTCACCGGCGAGACCATGAGCGCGGTCCGCGCCATCCGGCCGGACGTGTGCATCCTGCACGTCCAGCTGGCCGACGAGCGGGGCAACGCCCGCATTGAAGGGCCTCTGTACGAGGATGTGCTCCTGTCCCGGGCATCGAAAGCGGTGATCGTCACCGCGGAGCGCATCGTGGGCGACGATTTCTTCGCCCGCTCGGAACTGAAGGCAAACATCCCGCACTTTCTGGTGAGATCGGTCGTTCACGAGCCCCGAGGCGCGGCCCCCTGCGCCTGTCACGGCGCTTACAGCGTTTCGGACGAGGTCATCCATTCCTTTCTGCGCCTGGACAGCGCGGAAATGCTTGCGGACTGGCTGAAAAGGAGGCCGTAATGCTCAGACCCTGTGATATCATGGTGGTTGAGATGGCGCGGCTCATCCGCGACGGGGAGACGGTCTTCCACGGCGTCAGCTCCCACATGCCGCTGATCGCGATCCTGCTGGCCAAGGCCACCCACGCGCCAAACGCCGTGCATCTGAACATTCCCGGCGGCGTGGACCCGGCAAACCCCCGCCTCAAAAGCTTCACCAGCGCGGGGGACGACCTGTGGGAGACGGCCCAGGCGGAGTTTCCGCTGATGGAGGTCTTTGATCTGAGCATGCGGGGCGGGTTGGACGTGGCGTTTCTCAGCGGCGTTCAGTTCGATTCCCTGGGCGGCGTCAACGCCTCGGTCATCGGCGACTATCGTAGGCCCAAGGTCCGCCTGCCGGGCGGCGCGGGCAGCGCGGTCCTGATCCCCACCGCCCGCCGCGCCATCCTCTGGCGCACCAAGCACGACCGGCGCACGTTCTCTGAGAAGCTGGACTTCGTCACCGCGCGCGGCAACGTCTCGGACATCGTGACCCCGCTGTGCGCCTTCACCATGTACGGCGGCGAATTGATCCTGAAGAGCGTTTATCCGACATCCAGCATCGAGGATGTCGCGGAGAATACGGCGTTCCCCATCCGCTACCTGAAGCTCGCGGCCACGCCGCCCCCCACGCTGGAGGAGCTGCGCAAGCTCGACGAGATCGACCCACAGGATTTGCGCAGTATGGAATTCCGGTAGGCCTCGCCCCCAAGCGAACGCCGCCACAATATTCTCAATGAGAGGAAGTCATGAACATGTCCCGTTTTGACACCTATTTCCTGATGAAGACTCCCGACGCGCTGGACTATGTAAAGGAAAAGGGCTATATGCCCCAGGACGCGGAATTGACCGCGCGGGAGATCGGCGACGGCAACCTGAACTACGTCTTCCGCGTGGTGGACGAGAAGAGCGGAAAGAGCGTGATCGTGAAGCAGGCGGGCGAGGCGCTTCGCATCTCCGCCGCGATGAAGGTCTCCACCGACCGCAACCGCATCGAGAGCGAAATCCTTCAGATCGAATGGAAGTACGCGCCCATGCTGGTGCCCAGGATCTTCGGGTACGACACGGTGATGAGCGCCTGCGTGATGGAGGACCTGTCCGACCACGCGCTGATGCGCTACGCGCTGATGCGCCACGAGACCTTCCCGCGCTTTGCGGAGGACATCTCCACCTTCATGGTGAATACCCTGCTAAAGACCACGGACGTCGTTATGGAGCACAAGGCCAAAAAGGACCTGGTCAAGCGCTTCATCAACCCCGAGCTCTGCGAGATCACCGAGGAGCTGGTGCTCACGGAGCCCTACAACGATTGCAATAGCCGCAACATCGTGTTCTCGCAGAACGCCGCGTTTGTGAAGCGCGAACTCTACGAGGACGCGGCGCTGCACCTTGAAATCGCCAAGATCAAGTTCGACTTCATGAACAACGCCCAGGCGCTGATCCACGGCGACCTGCACACGGGCTCCATCTTTGTCAAGCAGGACTCCACCCGCGTGTTCGACCCGGAGTTCGCGTTCTACGGCCCGATGGGCTACGACATCGGAAACGTCGTCGCCAACCTGATCTTTGCCTGGGACAACGGCTGGGTGGCAGGGGACACGGCCTTCTGCGAATGGGCGCTTCGGACCGTCGTGGAGACGCTCAACCTCTTCTGTGAGAAGTTCCTCACGGCGTTTGACGAGTGCGCGACCGACCGGATGGCCAGGACGCCGGGCTTCAAAGCGTGGTACCTCTCCTCCATCATGGCGGATACCGCCGCCTACGCGGGCACCGAGCTGGTCCGCCGCACGGTGGGCATGGCGCAGGTGAAGGACGTGACCACCATCGCGGACCCGGACAAGCGCGCCTACTGCGAGCGCCTGAACATCCTCTGCGCCAAGGATTTCATCCTGAACCGCGCCAAATTCCAAAGTGGCGAGGATTTCATCGATGCGGTCCTGAAGGCCGCCGAAGCCGCCAAATAAACCAATTCAAAAAGGATGATGGACCATGCCTGAAAAGAACATCATGGGCTATGAAACCGTCGCGCTGGACGACGAATTGAGCGCGCTGGTGATTCTCGATCAGACCAGGCTGCCCTATGAGGTTGAAATGCTGAACCTCACCGAGCAGAAGGACATTTGGGATGCGATCTACCTGCTCAAGGTGCGCGGCGCGCCCGCCATCGGCGTGGCGGCGGCCTTCGGCGCGTACCTGGCCGCAAAGCGGATCCAGGCCGACAGCTGGGAGGAATTCTACCGCCTGTTCAAGCCCGCGAAAGACTATCTGGACTCCGCCCGCCCCACCGCCGTCAACCTCTCCTGGGCGCTCAACCGCATGGAGCAGGTGGTGCTGAATAACAAGGACAAATCCGTGCCGGAGATCGTGGAGCTTCTGCGCCGGGAGTCCGTCGCCATCAAGGATGAGGACGTGTGGATGTGCCGGCAGATCGGCGAGTACGGCCTCGGCCTGATCAAGGACGGCGACGGCATCCTCACCCACTGCAACGCCGGTCAGCTCGCCACCTCCAAGTACGGCACGGCGCTGGCGCCCATCCACCTGGGCCGGGAGCGCGGCATGAACTTCAAGGTCTTCACCGACGAGACCAGGCCGCTTCTTCAGGGCGCGCGCCTCTCCGCCTTTGAGCTCTCCGCCGACGGCGTGGACACCACCGTCATCTGCGACAACATGGCTTCCCAGGTCATGAAAAACGGCTGGGTGCAGGCGGTCTTCGTCGGCTGCGACCGGGTGGCCGCCAACGGCGACGCCTGCAACAAGATCGGCACCTCGGGCGTCGCGATTCTGGCCAAGTACTACGGCATCCCCTTCTACGTCTGCGGCCCCACCTCCACCATCGACATGTCGGTCGCCCAGGGCGAGGACATCCCCATCGAGCAGCGCCCCGCCCACGAAGTGACCGAGATGTGGTACAAACAGCGCATGGCCCCCGAGGGCGTGAACGTCTACAACCCGGCCTTCGACTTTGCGGACAACGAACTGATCACCGCGATCATCACCGAGTACGGCATCGCGCGCCCGCCCTACAGCGAGAGCCTGAAGGAGATCTTCCGCAAGAAGCAGGAAGCGCGGAAGCAGTAATATGAACGAGATAGCGCTTGAAGCCGTGGTGCTGCGCATCGTGCTGACGGAGCTGGCGAAAAAGGGCGAGCGCTTCGTGCCGGTTTCGTCCTCCAACCGGCATGCGCACCTGAGTCAGGCGGATGTGGAAAGGCTGTTCGGCCCCGGTTACCGCCTGACCAGGCTGCGGGACCTTCAACAGCCCGGCCAATTTGCCGCGAGCGAGAGCGTGACCATCGAGACCGAAAAGGGCAGCCTCTCGCTGCGCGTGGTCGGCCCCGCCCGAAGGGAGACCCAGGTGGAGTTGAGCTACACCGACTGCTTCAAGCTGGGCATCCGACCGGTGCTGCGCATGTCCGGAGAGACGGGAGGCACGCCCGGCTGCACGCTGGCAAACGGCGGCCGCCGCATCACAATCGATCACGGCGTCATCGTCGCGGCGCGGCACCTGCACATGTCCGACGCCGAGGCGTCAGGGTTCGGCCTCCGGGACGGAGACGTGGTCGCCCTTCAGGTGGAGGGTGAGCGCGCGGCGGTTCTGGAAAACGTCGTGGTCCGCAGCGGCGATGCCCACAGCATGGAGGCGCACATCGACAAGGACGAGGCCAATGCCTGCGGCCTTGAGGACGGGAGGCTGTGCCGCATCCTGACCGCGCCCCGCGCCGTGGCGTCCGCGCCCCGCGCCGCAGCGCAGGACGGGGCGGAACCCAAGGCCGCCCAGGCGCTCAAGACCTATGTGCCCAAAGCGGCGCAGGCGGCGTCCGCCCCTCAAAACCCGCCCGAGGGCAAGACCACCCTGTGGGACCTCTCCGCGGAACCGCGCCGCTTCCTCTCCGAGGAGGACATATTGAACGCCGCGCGCACCGGGTACAAGCACATCCGCTGCGCGAAGGACGCGATCATCACTCCGCTGGCCCGGGACGCGGCCTCCTCCAAGGGCATTGAGCTGATTGAGCGACTGTAATACTAATTCCAAATATAAATGCGTCGTCGCGTCGGCCCTTTTCGCGCAGTGCTGTGTCGCTCTCCGTTCAACGTAGCGCTGCTACGCCTCACTCCGGCTCCTTGCTCTGCATCGAAAATTTCTC
>JAEZHK010000098.1 GCA_023416655.1 Bacillota bacterium | reverse complement strand
GTGGCGGCTGCGGCGGTCTGGGAGGCTGCGGCGGTTGTGGCGGCTGCGGTGGTCTGGGAGGCTGCGGCGGTTGAGGTGGTGATGGCCTTATCTGGGGCTGCGGGTTCGGTGGCGGGTCCGGGGCTGGGCGCAGCTGCGGGGCCGCTTGCAGCGCGCCGGGTACGCACAGCACCTGTCCGGGCTGGATCTGAGCCGGGTCCACCAGCGGGTTGCGCCGGATCAGTTCGCGCTGCGAGATGCCCAACCCTCGCGCGATGGACTGGAGGGTATCCCCCTCTTTCACCGTGTAAGTATCGCCCAGCGGGCAATCCATTCTTTCCAAAGAAAATCCCTCCCCGCATTTATGCCTATGCGCGGGAGGGATTGTTCAGACTGTCACCTTCAAGGCTTCCATCGTTCCCGGCGACCTGAGCGCCGGGAATCGGTTTCCATAATCAGTGCGCACACTGATGGAGGAAACAATACCACAAGTCAGTGAGCCGCCCGGAAATCCCGAAGGATTTCATGGCTCACGCAGTCCTCTTCCTTCGCGCCCAAAAGCCGCCTGGCGGATTTTGGGCGCCTAGATGAACGGTTCCTTGCCGGGCCGGTGGGTCTCGATCTCGTCGATGACGGCGGTCCTGCGGGTCAGAAGGAAGACCGCCAGCTCCGCGATCTCCTCCGGCAGGATCAGCGCCTCCGCAGGCAGATCCGGCCGCGCGCGGGTTGCCATGTCGGTCAGAACGCCTCCGGGGCTGAGCATGTGCACCCGCACGCCGTCCCGAAAGACTTCGTTTGCCAGCGCCTTGGTGAACCCAAGCAGCGCGTGCTTCGACGCGCCATAGACGCTCTGCATCGGGTAGCCCTTGTGGGAGACCACCGAGCCGATGTTCAAAATGGCGCCATGTGTTATGCGCAGGTGCGGCAGCGCCGCCTGACAGAAGAGGAACGGCGCTCGGGCGTTGACCGCCATCACGCGGTCGTATTCCTCCAGCGTGACAGACTCGACGGGCTTATTCAGTACCTCGCCGGCGTTGTTGATGAGCACGTCCAGCCGCCCGAAGTGTTCCGCCGCCTGTTTTACGCTCACGGCGGGGCAGGCGGGATCCGTCAGGTCGCCGGGGATCAAAAGCACCCCCGCGCCGAGGTCTTCCGCGATTTTCCCGCTCTCCCGGAGCTTCGCTTCATTCCGGCCGCACAGCGCGAGATTTGCGCCGCCTTCCGCCAGCGCTGTAGCCAGCGCCCTTCCGATGCCGCCGCCCGCGCCGGTGATCAGCGCGGCCTTTCCTTCAAATGCCCTCATGCCTTTGCCTCCCCGTGCTTTCTGCCGATGTCTTATCATACATCAAAAAACGGGAGACTGCACATGCATTCTCTCGTTTTATGCTGCCTTGGTTCGGCAGTCCGCCTTCATTAAACCCCGCTGGCGCCGTAGTTGGCCAGTACGCGGGCCGACGGGTCGGTCACGTTGCAGCCCTCCCAGGAGCGGTTGGGCATCCAGAAGTCGTCCACCATCCGGGCCTGGCCGGGGTAGAAGGATTCGAACAGCTCCCGGTACATCAGGCTCTCCTTGGTGAAGGGGGCGGCGAAGTCGTAGGCGGCAGCCTTCTCGCGGAATTCGGCGTCCGTGTACCGCGCCTCCGCGAAGGCCTTGAGGTCCTCGACCATCGAGTGGCCCACCGCATCCGAGAAGGCCGCCTTGTCGCGGTAGAGGATGGAGAGGGGCAGCCAGTCGCCCTCGAAGGCGCGGCGCAGAAGGTACTTGCCCATTTTGTAGGTGTTGAGCTTGTGCCTGGGGTGGATGGCCATCACATAGCGCACGAATTCCAGGTCGCCAAACGGCACGCGCGCCTCGATGGAGTTGACCGAAATGCACCGGTCGGCCCGGAGCACGTCGTACATGTGCAATTCGCGGATGCGCTTTTCCGCCTCGCGCTGGAAGGACTCGGCGTCGGGCGCGAAGTCCGTATACTTGTAGCCGAAGAGTTCGTCGGAGATTTCGCCGGTCATCAGCACCCGGATGTCTGAGTGTTCGTGGATGTACTTGCACACCAGGTACATGCCGATGGACGCGCGGATGGTGGTGATGTCGTAGGTGCCGAGGAGTTTGACCACATGGGGCAGCGCCTCGAGCACGTCCTCCCGGGAGATGATCACGTCGGTGTGGTCGCACCCCAGGTAATCCGCCACCACGCGGGCGTACTTGAGGTCGATGGCGTCCTTCGCCATGCCGATGGAGAAGGTGCGGATGGGCTTGTCGGTAAGCCTTGCCGAGATCGCGCAGACCAGCGAGCTGTCGAGGCCGCCGCTCAGGAGGAATCCTAGCGGCGCGTCGGCGTCCATTCGCTTCTCAACGCCCGCCACGAGCCGAGTACGGATGCCCTCGCAGATGGTTTCGATGTCGGCGTCGAAGTATTCTTCGGCCTTTGCGATGTCCGAGTAGCGGGTGATGACGCCGTTCACCGCGTAGCAGCCGGGCGGGAAGGGCAGGATGGTGTCCGTGAGGCCCACCAGGTTCTTGGGTTCGCTGGCGTAGGCCAGAGAGCCGTCGGCGAGTCGGCCGTAGTACAGCGGGCGGATGCCGATCGGGTCCCTCGCGGCGATCAGCGCGTCCTTTTTGGCATCGTACAGGATCAGCGCGAACTCCGCGTCGAGGTTTTTGAACATGTCGAGGCCCTGTTCCCGGTAGAGCGGCAGCAGGAGTTCGCAGTCGGATTCGCTCTCGAATTCATACTTCTCCGCCAGCTTCTCTTTGACCGGGCGGAAGCCGTACAGTTCACCGTTGCACACCACCATGTCGCCGTCCAGCTCGAAGGGCTGCATGCCAGACTCGGTCAGGCCCATGATGGCCAGGCGGTGGAAGCACAGCCAGCCTTCGCCGGCCTCCTCCACGCGGGACATGTCCGGCCCGCGGGACGTGCTGCGGGAAAACGCCTCCAGCATCTCGTCGAAAGGAATGCTCCGCTTCTCAAACCCCATGATTGAACACATAAAAAACGCACCTCCGAATTCTAGCGCGGCCACTCGTCCTGAATTTCAGGACGAATTGCCGCCAATCCGTGGTGCCACCTGATTTACCGCCGAAGCGGTCTCTAAGGCTCTATAAAGCCCGTGCGGTTATAACGTGCCGCCCGCACGTCTCCTCTACTGGCCTTTCGGCGTTCAATTCGATGCTTCGGAGTGTTCTTCCCTGGGATGCTCGTGCGGGATTCCCACCAACGCCCGCTCTCTGGAACTCGCGATTCCCGGTACTTTTCTCCATCGACGCATTTGGTATGAAGCTATGGCCGGTATCTTACCACTTCCGGCGAACGCTGTCAAGCGCAATTTTTTGAAACCTGAAATTTTTATCCTGCACTTTTGCCGCGCACCAAACGCGCAGCATCAAAAATTTGCAATAATTTCATCGTCGGTTTTCATCCCAACATTGACAGTGCGTTCCCTGGCATGCTATAATCGGCCATCAAAAGGGCAAGGGAGCCTTCTTGGGCGTGGTTTCCCTAGCCTGATTTTTATTTTGGCAAGGAGTTGAGCGCATGGCGAAGTACACCAGGGACGATATCGCGCGCATCGTGGCGGAAGAGGACGTCAAGTTTATCCGCATGCAGTTCACCGACATCTTTGGCCAGCTGAAGAATGTGGCGATCACCGCCTCGCAGATTGAAAAGGCGCTGAACAACCAGATCATGATCGACGGCAGCTCCATCGAGGGCTTCGTGCGCATCCATGAGTCCGACCAGTACCTGCGCCCGGACCTGGACAGCTTCACCATCCTGCCCTGGCGGCCCCAGCACGGCAGGGTGGCGCGCCTGATCTGCGACGTGTACAACCCGGACGGCACGCCTTTCATCGGCGACCCGCGCGGCATTCTGAAGCGTGCGCTGGAAAAGGCCTCGGCGATGGGCTACTCGTTCAATGTAGGCCCGGAGTGCGAATTCTTCCTGTTCCAGACCGACGCGGAGGGCAACCCCACCACCAAGACCGGCGACGCCGCCGGCTACTTCGACCTGGGCCCGCTGGACCACGGCGAGGGCACCCGGCGCGAGATCTGCATCGCGCTGGAGCAGATGGGCTTTGAGATCGAGGCGTCCCATCACGAGGTGGCCGCAGGCCAGCACGAGATCGACTTCAAGTACGCGGACGCGCTGACCGCCGCCGACAACATCATGACCTTCAAGCTCACCGTCAAGACGCTGGCGCAGAAGAACGGGCTGCACGCCACGTTCATGCCGAAGCCTCTCTTTGGCGTCGCCGGTTCCGGCATGCACACCAACATGTCGCTCTTTAAAGACGGCACAAACGCCTTCCAAGACCCCAGCGACAAGCTGGGCCTCTCAAAGGAAGCCTACAGCTTCATCGCGGGGCTTCTGACCCACGTCAAGGGCATGTCTGCCGTCACGAACCCGCTCGTCAACTCCTACAAGCGCCTGGTGCCCGGCTACGAGGCGCCCTGCTACCTGGCCTGGTCGGCCAGCAACCGCAGCGCGCTCATCCGCATCCCGGCCGCCCGCGGCCAGTCCACCCGCGTGGAGCTGCGCTGCCCCGACCCGGCGACGAACCCCTACCTGGCGCTGGCCGTGTGCCTGGCGGCTGGCCTCGACGGGATCGAGAAGGGCATGACGCCGCCGCCGGAGATCACCGAGAACATCTTCGAGATGGGCGAGGCGGAGCGCGTCGAAAAGGGCATCGACAACCTGCCGGGCTCGCTGAAGGAAGCGCTGGAGGCCATGAAGCAGGACGCGCTGGTCATGCAGACCCTGGGCGACCATGCCTCCACCCAGTACATCGCCGGCAAGGAAGCGGAGTGGGACGAATACCGCACCCGCGTCACCAACTGGGAAATCGCGAAATACATCGTCACCTATTGATGCGACGCGGCTGTAGCGGAACCGCCCGCCGAAAGGGGAGACGCTTGTGAACCGCCTGATCGTCGCGTTTGAAGGCGACAAGCAGAGTGAACTGGTCCGGGAGACCCTGGAAACCGGCGGCATATCGCCCCGCATCGTCTGCCACACCGGCGCGGAAGTGCTGCGCAGCGCACACGAGATGGGCCGAGCGCTGGTGATCTGCGGCTACAAGTTCCGGGACATGTCGGCGGACGAACTGGCCTACGACCTGGGCGCCTCCGCCATCGTATTGGTGGTCGGCAAGAACGTGCAGCTGGATTTCTGCGAGCACGCGGGTCTATTCAAGCTGCCCGCGCCGTTTTCCCGCAGCGAGCTGCTCTCCTCGGTCTCGATGCTGATGCAGTTGGCCGAGAAGACGCTCGTCCCCCCGCCCCGAAGGAGCGCGGGCGAGGAGGCGCTGGTGGGCGAGGCCAAGACCATCCTGATGCGCGCCGGTATGACCGAAGCGGAGGCCCACCGGCTTTTGCAGAAGCGCAGCATGGAGTCCGGCGAGCGATTGGTGAACGTCGCCAAGCGAATCGTGGAGCGACCGCCCGCTTGACCGGAAACAATGATCAAAGGCAAAGGCCCGCGTCGGATGCCATCCGCCGCGGGCCTTCCCGTATTCCTGGTGTAGAAACGCGCGTATCATGATCCCTATTGTTGCCCTTGTGGGGTCCAGGGGCACTGCCCCTGGCGGGGGTCCCGGGGGCAGCGCCCCCGGGCGTATCCTCACTTCACAGCCTTCGCCTTGAAGGACTCGATCAGCGCGGGGTCGTCGGTCATCTCGATGGAGAGCCTGAACGCGCGGGATTCGCCGGGGGCCAGCATGGGCAGCTCGCCAGCGGTTCTTGCGGCGGCGCGGCCCAATACGCCCGCCGTGGTCGGCTCAAGGCCCAGCGCGTAGTCGCCCGCGTGCATGCACTTCCACTCGCACAGGAGCGGCAGCGCCTCCGCGTCGTAGCGCACGATGGCCGCCATGCCCAGCTTGGGGTTAAACAGCATCGCGAACGCCTCGCCGTCCGGCTGGGTGTGGAAGAAGCACTCCTCCGGCCGCCCGACGCCCGGCGCCTCCATGAGGTTGTACTTGTCGAAATTCGCCGCGGCGGTGTCGTCCCTGGGTACCACGGTCTTCGAGTTGGCGTAGACCCTCGCGCCGTCGTCCAGCAGCGGATAGCCGAAATTGACGTGGTAGACCAGCATCACCGGCTGCTCGGCAAAACCCTGATTCTCCACCACATCGGTGATGTTGATGATGCTGCGCTCGGTCTCCACCACCATCTCGCGCTTTAAAAGCATGTTCGCGCCGAAGACGGAGGACTCGCGCACGCTGCCCGCGAAGCGCAGCTTCTTCTCGTCACCGTCGTAGAAAGCCTCGGCGCACACGCCCTGCGCCGGGGTGTTGCTGAAGGGGCCGTGGAGGCCCAGCTTGCGCCCCTCGTCCTCGCAGGCCGCGCCGGCGTAGGTGATGCCGCAGGTGGTGAGAAGCCCCGCGTAGAACTGCTTGAGGAAGCCCAGCGCGCCGTCCTCCTGGTAGAGGGCCGGAGAGCGCATGCCCGTGACCGACGAAAAGCCCACCGGCACGCCCTTGAAGGACGCGTAGGGGATGTCCAGGCCCCGGTCGGCCGCGACGGTCACCGCCAGGCCCTGGCCGTTCTTCGCGCTGAACGCCTTCACGCCGCGGGCCGGGCCGTCATTGTAGGTAAACGATGCGATGCCGCACAGGGCGTTGAGGTTTCCGACATACTTTCGAAGCTCGAATTCCTGGCTTTTCTTCAATTTCCGCGCCTCCCGTACACAATTCTGCGGTTTGATTATAGCCCTGCGCGAAGAGCCTGTCAATCTTTACAGAATCGTGCGGCTGTGATATTCTATCCTTGAGGTGAGGCCATTGACCGGCGGCATACGGGGGTTCCTGCTTGCGATCCGGCGCAACTGGGCGGCGGCGCTTCTCTTCGCGCTGGGCGCGGGGATGGTCGCCTTTGGCGTTTCTCAGGGCGAAGCCGTCCGGGTTTTTCAGAAGGCGGCGCGCGTCTGTCTGGAGTGCATCGGCCTTGGCTAAGGGTGGAGACAACCGAACAATCTTTCAGCTCGCGTGGGCGGCTTTGACCAACGGATACGCGCTCGGGTATGTGGAGGGGCGCATCTTCTCCGGCTGGTCGAAGTCCATCTGTCTGCCCGGGCTCAACTGCTATTCCTGCCCCGGCGCGCTGGGCGCTTGCCCGATCGGCGCGCTGCAGGCGGTCCTCGGCGGGCGGGGTGCCTGGTTCTCGTTCTACGTGGTGGGGTTTCTTCTGTGCGTGGGCAGCCTGTTCGGCCGCTTCATCTGCGGCTGGGCCTGCCCGTTCGGCATGCTTCAGGACCTGATTTACAAAATCCCGCTGCCAAAGGGCTGGAAGCGCAAAAACCTCCCCGGCCACCGGCGGCTCATCTGGGTCAAGTACGGGATGCTGGTCCTCTTCGTGATCCTGGGTCCGCTGCTTCTGGTCGACGCCTACGGGCTGGGCAGCCCGCAGTTCTGCAAGTGGATCTGCCCGGCGGGCACGGTGGCGGGCGGGCTTCTTTTGTCCGCCAATGATTCGCTCCGCTCGCTGGTTGGGAATCTTTTTCTCTGGAAGATCGCGCTCGCGCTTGTGATCCTCACTGGCGCAGTGGTGTATTACCGCCCGTTCTGCAAATACTTATGCCCGTTGGGCGCGATCTACGCGCCGATGAACCGCGTGGCGCTTTTGCGACATCGGGTGGACGAGCATGCCTGCACCCGCTGCGGCGCGTGCGCGAAGGTTTGCGGCATGGGCGTCGACCCCCAAAAGGAACCCAACAGCCCGGAATGCATCCGCTGCGGCGACTGCGTGAGGATCTGTCCGACGCGCGCCATTTGCCGCGCGGGCATCCATAAGACGACTGGAGGAAACGTGCGTGCTGACCGACATTGAGATCGCCCAGGCTGTAAAGCCGCTCGCAATCGGGGAGGTCGCCCGGGAAGCGGGCGTCGACGAAAGGTTTCTCGAGCCCTACGGCCGCCAAAAGGCCAAGATCGATCTGGAGTTTTTGCGCGCCAGCGAGAAGCCCGACGGGAAGCTGATCCTGGTCACCGCCATCACGCCCACCCCCGCCGGAGAGGGCAAGACCACGACCACCGTGGGCCTTGCCGACGCGCTTAGGCGCACCGGCCGCCGGGCGGTCGTGGCGCTCCGCGAGCCTTCGCTTGGCCCGGTGTTCGGCGTCAAGGGCGGCGCGGCGGGTGGCGGGTACGCGCAGGTGGTCCCGATGGAGGACATCAACCTGCACTTCACCGGCGACTTCCACGCCATCGGCGCGGCCAATAACCTCCTCGCCGCGATGCTGGACAACCATATCTACCAGGGCAACGCCCTCGGCATCGACCCCAGGCGCATCGCCTGGCGGCGCTGCGTCGACATGAACGACCGCCAGTTGAGGAACGTCGTGGACGGGCTGGGCGGCAAGGTCAACGGCGTGCCCCGCGAGGACGGCTACGACATCACCGTGGCCTCCGAGGTCATGGCGGCGCTCTGTCTGGCCTCGGGCATGTCAGACCTCAAGGAGCGGCTGGGCCGAATGATCGTGGGCTACACCTACGATGACAAGCCGGTCACCGCCGCGGACCTCAAAGCGGAGGGCGCGATGGCGGCGCTGCTGCGCGACGCGGTCAAGCCCAACCTCGTGCAGACGCTGGAGCACACGCCCGCTTTCATCCACGGCGGGCCCTTCGCCAACATCGCCCACGGCTGCAACTCGGTGCTGGCCACCCGCATGGCGCTGAAGTGCGGCGACTACGTGGTCACCGAGGCGGGCTTCGGCGCGGATTTGGGCGCGGAGAAGTTCCTCGACATCAAGTGCCGGGCGGCGGGGCTGAAGCCGGACGCGGCGGTCTTGGTGGCCACCGTCCGGGCGCTCAAGATGCACGGCGGCGTGCCCAAGGGCCGGCTGTCGGAGGAGAACCTCGAGGCGCTGGCGGCGGGCTTTGGGAACCTCGAGCGCCACGCCCTGAACCTCAGGGAAGTTTTCGGCCTCAAGGTGGTCGTCGCGATCAACCGCTTCCCGGCGGATACCAAGGCAGAACTTGAACTGGTTCGTGAAAAGTGCGATGCGCTGAACCTGCCGGTGGCGCTGAGCGAGGTGTGGGCGAGGGGCGGCGAGGGCGGCGTGGAGCTGGCCGAGCTGGTCGCAGCCCAGTGCGGCGGTGCGCTCAACTATTGCTATGAACTCGATCAGCCCATCGAAGCGAAGATCAACGCCATCGTGCAGAAGCTGTACGGCGGCGTCCGGGCCGAACTGAGCCCCGAAGCCAGGAAGCAGGCCAAGCGGCTGACGGAGCTTGGGTTTGGCGGCCTGCCCGTGTGCATGGCCAAGACGCAGTACAGCTTCTCGGACAAACCAACCCTGCTGTGCGCGCCGTCGGGGTTCGAGGTGGCGGTCAAGTCGCTTCGTGTTTCGGCCGGCGCGGGCTTCGTCGTGGCGCTGACGGGCGACATCATGACGATGCCGGGCCTGCCCAAGTCCCCCGCCGCCGAGCGGATCGACGTGGACGAGGACGGCTGCATTTCGGGCCTATTCTAGGGCATTGAAAATCCGCCGAGCGGCTTTTCAATGCGATGGAAAGAAGACTGCGCGAGCCTGAAATCCTGCGGGATTTCCGGGCGGCTCACTGACTGAAGGAATTGTTTCATCCACCAGTGTGCGCACTGGTGGATGAAACACGTTTCCGGCGCGCGGGTCGCCGGAAACGATTGGGCAGGCCGTTAGGCTGAACATTCCCGGCATTCCCAATGCAGCGGAGGCAGGCGCTTGTGAAGGCATTGATGCAGATACATGTGGGCAATTCTGTAAATTTACCCGAACACCACTGGAAGGAAAGGGCCCAAATGGGCTATAATATCGCTACGGCTATCATTGTGAATGTCATCGATTCCCATCGGAATCAGGAGGCTTTCCATGTCTGACAGCAAGGCGGCCGGGAGCGCCCGATTGCCCGAATCGCGGACGGCGCGCCGCAAGAAAGCACGGGACAGCTGGTGGGCCGGGCCTGTCTCGGCGGCGCTGGTCTGCGTCCTGGTGGTCATCGGCCTTTATGTCGGCGACAGGCTGGGCGACTACCGCGGATTTTTGCAAAAGCGCGCGCTGGTGGACCGCCAGACGTTCTATCCGGGTCTCACCATCGACGGCGTCGATGTGAGCGACATGGACTTTCAGACCGCGCAGGCGCACTTCCAGGCGCTGGATCAGCAGCATCAAAGCGCCTACTTTGTGGAGCTGACATTCGGGAACCAGCGGTGGACGCTGGAGGAGGATGCCTTCGGCTACCGGAGCGACTACCGGCAGATCCTTGAGAGCGCGTGGGCGGTGGGTCGTTATGGCTCCTTTGAGGAGCGCTTCACCGCGGCGTCCCGCGCGGCAGGCGAATGGTCCAGAAACTACACCATCACCCGAACCATCGATAAGAACAGGCTGCTGAATGCGCTGACGCCCATCGCGGCCTCGCTGACCCAGCCCGGCACCAACGCGCAGGTGACCGGCTTTTCCACCGCCAAGCTGACCTTCAGCTTCAAGGAAGGCACGGTGGGTTACGTCGTGGACGCGGCGGTTCTCATGCAGCAGGTGCTGGACAAGGTCGCCCAGGGCGGCGGCGGGCTTCCGATCCTCCGGCAGGAGATCGATCCGCCCATGACCGCGCAGCAGCTTTCCAAGCTCTTCGGCAAGATTTCTTCCGCCACCACCAACGCGTCCTTCTCGGACTCGAACCGCCTGACCAACATCAAACAGGCCTGCAAGACGGTGAACGGCATGGCCGTTGAGCCGGGAGAGACCTTCTCCTTCAACAAGGCGCTGGGTGAGCGCACCACCAAGAAGGGCTACAAGCCCGCGGGCGCGCTGGAGAACGGCATGCACACCAAGCAGGTGGGCGGCGGCATCTGCCAGGTGTCCACGACGCTCTTCAACGCTGTCGCCAAGGCGGACCTTCAGATCGTTGACCGCTCGCCCCACTCGATCCCCTCCGTATACGTGGACCTGGGCAAGGACGCGGCGGTCAACTGGAACAACCAGGACTTCAAGTTCAAAAACAATGGGCTGTACCCGGTCTACATCGTGGCGAACCTCGGCAAGGACAAGAAGGTCACCTTCAGCATCTACGGTAAGCTGCTGGACGACGGCGTCACCATCAAGGTGGCGTCCAAGAAGACAAGCACGACCGCTCCGGGCGCGGATCAGTTCATCGTGGACGCGTCGCTCATGCCGGGCGAGCAGGTCGTGGTGGAGAAGGCCCGTAGCGGCTACACCGCGGAGACTTACCGGGTTTATTACAACGCAGCCGGCACGGAGATCGACCGGAAGCGCCTGTTCCGAAGCACGTACAGGGCGGCTGGCGCGGTCATCCGGGTTGGAGGATAGGAGGCAATCCATGCCCGTTAAAATCCCAGACAACCTGCCCGCAGTACAGGTGCTGCGTGAAGAAAACATCTTCGTGATGACCGAGCAGCGCGCCAGCACCCAGGACATCCGCCCGCTGCGCGTGGCCATCCTGAATCTGATGCCCACCAAAGAGGTCACGGAGGCGCAGCTTCTGCGCGTGATCGGGAACACGCCGCTGCAGGTGGAGGTGACGCTACTGCGCACCGCCACCCACGAGAGCGCCAATACGTCGAAATTCCACCTGGATTCCTTCTATAAGACGTTTGACGACGTCAAAAAGGAGAAATTTGACGGCCTGGTCATCACCGGCGCGCCGGTGGAGATGCTGCGCTTCGAGGATGTGGACTATTGGGAGGAGTTGAAAAGCATCCTCCAGTGGGCGGAAACCCACGTGTTCTCGACGCTGCTCATCTGCTGGGCGGCGCAGGCGGGGCTTTACTACTACTACGGCATCCCCAAGTACGAGTTGGGCATGAAGTGCTCCGGCGTGTTCCCGCACACGGTGCTCGCGCCGAGCCACCCCTTGATGCGCGGCTTCGACACCAGGTTCTTCGCGCCCCACTCCCGCCATACCGAGGTGCGCGCGGAGGACATTCAGGCGGTGCCGGAGCTCACGCTGCTCTCCGTCAGCGACGAGGCGGGCGTGTACATCGCGACATCGCAGCTGGGCAAGCGGGTGTTCGTGACCGGCCATTCGGAGTACGACCCCAACACCCTTCGAATGGAGTACGAGCGCGACGTGAAAAAGGGCATGAACGTGCCCGTCCCCTGCAACTACTTCCCGGACGACGACCCGACCCGGGAACCCCTGGTCGTGTGGCGCGCGCATTCGAACCTGCTGTTTCAGAACTGGCTCAACTATTGCGTCTATCAGGAGACGCCGTATGATCCCGATAAAATCGGGCAATGAAAAACCCCGAGGGTTTTTCATTGCGTAGGAAGAGGAACTGCTTGAGCCAAACACCTGCGGGATTTCCGGGCGGCTCACTGATTTCCGGTATTATTTCCGACACCAGTTTGCGCACTGGTGTCGGAAATACGTTTCCGGCGCGCCGGTCGCCGGAAACGGTTGAAAGAAGGACGTGCACGTCTCGGCGGATGACTCTTGCGCTGGCACCGATAGGGGTCAGCCCCTTCCGGCGTCATGATTCCAGCAATAATCAGAGATTAGTTATTCTGTCCGGTAAATTTTCGCTGTCAGGTGTTGACGAAGGCTCCAAGATTTGATATACTAATTTCCGTCGCCTGAGCGGGATCGGGCGAACCCCAGCGGGGTGTAGCGCAGTTCGGTAGCGCACGTGCTTTGGGAGCATGGGGTCGCAGGTTCAAATCCTGTCACCCCGACCATCTTCATCTCGCATCATGGCCCCTTGGTCAAGCGGTCAAGACACCGCCCTTTCACGGCGGTAACAGGGGTTCGAGTCCCCTAGGGGTCACCATGAGATGCACCGGCGTTGCCCGCAATGCCGGTGCGTCAATCCAGAAGCTCGGGCCTTTAGCTCAGTTGGTTAGAGCAGTCGGCTCATAACCGATCGGTCCGGGGTTCAAGTCCCTGAAGGCCCACCAAGAGTTCTAGGGCCGCGTCGGCCCATCCATGGTCCGGTAGTTCAGTTGGTTAGAATGCCAGCCTGTCACGCTGGAGGTCGAGGGTTCGAGCCCCTTCCGGATCGCCAAAGCGCCCTTCGCAAGAGGGGCGCTTTCCATTGCGTCGAATATGTTCGTAAGGCCCGGATTTACTTTCACCGGCGGAAACGCTATAATGGGAATACATCGCTTGGGGAGGTACAAAATGCCGCGGGTCGAAGGGGTCGTGGAGGACATCGTGTTCCGCAACGATCAGAACGGGTTTTCGGTGCTCTCGGTCAAGTCCGGCCGGGAGCGCTTTGCCGCGGTGGGCTCGCTGGCGTTCGTGGCCACCGGCGAGCGCTTGATCCTGGAGGGCGAATGGGTGGACCACCCGGAATACGGCAGGCAGCTCAAAATCGCGTCCTGCGAGAACGTGGAACCGGAGACGGTCAGCGGCATCGAGCGCTACCTGGGCTCCGGCCTGATCCACGGCGTGGGCCCCGTCACCGCCAAGCTGATCGTGGGGCATTTCGGCGAGGACGCGCTCGCCATATTGGACGATTCGCCGGAGCGGCTCAGCGAAATCCCCGGCATCGGCCCGAAGCGCGCGAAGCTGATCGCCACTTCCTATCAGGAACAGCGCGCGGCACGGATTGCGCTTGTTTTTTTGCAGGGCTACGGCATCTCGCCCTCGCTTTCGATGAAGATCTACAAGGCCTTCGGCGACCGCACGCAGGCCGTGGTGCGCGCCAATCCTTACCAGTTGGTGGAACGGGTGGAGGGCATCGGCTTCAAGACCGCCGACGCCATCGCCCACTCGATCGGCATTGAGCCGGAGTCGCCCGAGCGGCTGTCCTGCGCGCTTTCCTACGTGCTGGAGGAGGCCTCCGCCGTCTCTGGCCACATGTACCTGCCCCGGGACACGCTGCTGACCGAGACAGCCCGGCTGACCGGCGCGCCGGAGGACCTGATCGAACCCCAGCTTCGCGCGCTGGCGCTCATGGGGCGGCTGGTGTTGGCGCCCGCCGACGGTCAGGACGCGGTGTACCTTTCAAGGCTCTACGAGGCGGAGGCGGAGGTCGCACGGCGGCTGTCGCTCCTGATGCGCATGGCCCCGCCCGCGCTGGACGCGGACGGCATCGCGGGGTACGAGGCGCGTTCCGGCGTCACGCTGGGCGCGGAGCAGCGGGAGGCGGTGCGGCTGGCGCTCTCCGGCGCGGTGACGGTGATCACCGGCGGCCCCGGCACCGGCAAGACCACCGGCATCCGCTGCATCATCGAGCTATTGTCCCGCAAGGGCAGCGTCATCCTGTGCGCGCCCACCGGGCGCGCCGCCAAGCGCATGACCGAGGCCACCGGCGTCGAGGCCAAGACCATCCACCGGCTGCTCGAATACGGCGGGGAAGAGGGCTTCTTCCAGCGGGATCAGGACAACCCCGTCGACGCCGCCGCGATGATCGTGGACGAGGTCAGCATGGTGGATACGCTGCTGATGCGCTCGCTCCTCCGCGCGCTGAGACCGGGCACGCGGCTGATTCTGGTGGGCGACGCAGACCAGTTGCCGTCGGTCGGCGCGGGCAACGTGCTGCACGACCTGATCGCAAGCGCCGTGGTGCCGGTCGCCCGGCTGACCGAGATCTTCCGGCAGGCGCAGGAGAGCATGATCGTGGTCAACGCGCACCGCATCAATACCGGCGGCATGCCCCTCGTCAACGGAAAGGACAGCGACTTCTTTTTCGAGCGCGTCGAAAGCCCCGACGGAATCGCCCAGACGGTGCTGTCGCTCGTGGAAAAGCGGCTGCCCGGCTACCTGAAGCTGGACCCGCTCAGGGGCATCCAGGTGATGGCCCCGATGAAGAAGGGCGACGCGGGCGTCTACCGGCTGAACCGGCTTTTGCAGGAGCGGCTGAACCCCGAGCGGCGGAACCTGCCGTCACTCCAGCGGGGCGACACGGTGTTTCGGCCCGGCGACAAGGTGATGCAGGTCAAAAACGACTACCAGATCGCCTGGACGCGGGGCGATGAAGAGGGGCAGGGCGCGTTCAACGGGGACATCGGCTTCGTCGAGGCGGCGGACCCGGAGGAGCGCACGCTGACCGTGCGCTTTGACGACGACCGCGTGATCGAGTACACCGACGCCGAAATGGACGCGCTGGAGCTATCCTACTGCATCAGCGTGCACAAGAGCCAGGGCAGCGAGTTTGAGGCGGTGGTGCTGCCACTCTCCGCGGGGCCGCCGATCCTGTTGACCAGAAACCTTTTGTACACCGCCGTTACCCGCGCAAAGCGGCTGGTGGTGGTGGTGGGGCGGGAGGATGTCGTGCGGCGCATGGTGGAGAGCGACCGGGTCTTAAGGCGCTTCAGCGCGCTTTCCGAGCGCCTCCGCGCGCTCATGGCGGTGGCGTGATGGGCTGGCTCCGAATGATCCGGGAGATGGTCCTGGAATCGCTCTACCCGTCCAAGGCCAACTGCATGGGCTGCGGCAGCCCGGCGGGCGCGGACGAGGGCTGGCTGTGCGCCGACTGCGCGCGGCTTTTAAAGCCGCTCAGCGCCCTGCCCGGCCCGCGCTGCCCGCGGTGCGGGCGGCCGCTGGGCGACGGAACCCGGGCGAACGACTGCGATACCTGCGGCGACTGGCCGGACGGCCTGGTCTCCGCGGCACGCTTTCCTTACGCGTACCGTAAGCCATTGAGCGGGATGATCCGCCGGATGAAGTACCAGGGCGTCGCCCGCATGGCGGACTGGATGGCGGGCGAGATGCAGGGAAGCGCGGAGCGGGAACTGCCCGGCGGGTACGACCTGATCGTGCCGGTCCCGATGCATAGGAAAAGGCTTCGCCTGCGCGGGTTCAACCACGCGGCGGCGCTCGCGGACGCGCTCTCCCGGCGCACAGGCGTCCCCTGCGTGGAGGCGCTTACGCGCACGGTGAACACGCCGCAGCAGGCGAGGCAGTCCGCCGCAGCCCGGCGGAAAAACCTCGAAGGCGCGTTTGCCGCTTCGCCGTCCGTCGCGGGGAAGAGGGTCCTGCTGGTGGACGACGTGGTGACCACCGGCGCGACGGCGCTCGCCTGCGCCCATGCGCTGCGCTTGGCCGGGGCGTCCGACGTCAGTTTTCTCGCGCTTGCCGGCGCAATCGATCGTAATCTGTCACACCAAAAGCAAAACAATGGGGCGAAGCGGTAAAAATGGAGTTAAAAAATGCTTGATTTCGCCAATTAAATGCAGTATAATATTTGTTGGTTGCCGATAGGCAGGTCTGTGGTTGAAAGTCGAAGCCAGTCGCAGGCAAAACGATCCACGTAACCCGGGCAAAGTTCCGGCGAGCATGGTGCGGCTTAGAGGTAAGTCCGGCCAGCGGATGACGCTGAGAGGGTTAGTAGTGGGGGGCTTAATCGCCCATGAGCGAACGCTCCGGTCGGCGGGTGTGGGGGCAAAGACCAGGTCAGCTGTCCTTGGCAACCAACATATTGATCACAGGGGGATATTCCAATGTACGAGGACAAGACGCTGGTTTGCCGGGACTGTGGGAATGAGTTCGAGTTTACCGCCGGAGAGCAGGCCTTCTACGCGGAGAAGGGCTTCCAGAACGAGCCCACCC
>JAEZHK010000073.1 GCA_023416655.1 Bacillota bacterium | reverse complement strand
CTTCGGGAAACGCCGGAAACGTGATCTGCGCGGCGGTCGCGGCCAAGGCGCGGGGCGCATTCGTGATCGGTCTGACCGGAGAGGGTGGCGGGGCGCTTTCGCGGCACGCGGACATCCTGCTGAATGTGCCCGAGCGCGAGACCTACCGGGCGCAGGAATTGCATCTGCCGCTCTACCACGCGCTGTGCGCGATGCTGGAGGCGGAGATGTTCGGAGAGGGCGAGGACGCATGAGCGTTTACGTTGGTTTTGACATCGGCGGCACCAAATGCGCCGTGTCCACCGGGCGCTTCTCGGGCGACGGGATCGAGCTCCTCTCCCGGGGCGAGGTGCCCACGCCCGCGTCCCAGGAGGAGGCCATGACCCGCATGTGCCAGATGGCGCTCAATCAGGCGGCGGGCGAGACGATTCTTGGCGTCGGCCTCAGCGCGGGCAACCCGATGGACGCGGCGAAAGGGATGCTGCTGGGGCCGCCGAATCTGCCGGGCTGGTCGGGCGTCTCGCTGACCGGTTGGGCGGAGAAGGCGCTGGGCGCGCCGGCGCGGCTGGAAAACGATGCCAACGCCTGCGCGCTGGCCGAATGGCGATGGGGCGCGGGCCGAGGCGCGGGCAGCATGGTGTTTCTGACCTTCGGCACCGGCTTTGGCGCGGGGCTGATTTTGGACGGCAAGCTCTACCGGGGCGCGAGCGGCAACGCGGGCGAGGTGGGCCACTGGCGGCTCGCCCCCTTCGGCCCCAGCGGATACGGCAAGCTCGGCTCCTTTGAAAGCTTCTGCTCCGGCGGCGGCATTCGCCAGCTGGCGCTGACGGTAGGCGAGCGGTATCGGCAGACCGGAAAGCCCTGCGCGTACCTGAATGATGAGGAAATCTCCGCCCGCACCGTGGCGCAGGCCGCCCGCGCGGGCGACGAGGCCGCGCTGGAAGTGTTCAGCCTGTCGGCCGAGATGCTGGGCAAGGGCCTCGCGCTGATCGTGGACCTGTTAAACCCTGACGCCATCGTGATCGGCTCCATCTACGCCCGGAGCGAGGACCTGATCGAGGTGACCATGCGCAAGGCGCTCCTACGCGAGGCGCTGCGGGACTCGGTCGAGGCCTGCCGCATCCTGCCCGCCGCGCTGGGCGATTCCATCGGCGACTACGCCGCGCTGGCCATCGCCATGCAAGCGAATGAAATCTGCCAAGGCAGCTTTCATTCGCAAGGGTACGGGCCGGTTTCCTAAAACGCTTGTGAGCGTTTTAGGGCGGAAACCGGATCGGATAAGCATTCCCCGTCGCTTGCGCTTGGGGGGAAAGCTAAATCCGCCGTACACGCCGCCGGATTTGAATTGAAGTCAAGAGGGCTGCGGCCCTCTCGACGCTCTCCCGGAGATTTACAACCTTCTGTTTCCGCCGAAGAAAACTTCGGCGGATTTTTTAACAAATCTCTTGCCAATAGACTGGTCATCTGCTATACTGTGTTCAAAGTTAAACCGTTTAAGTAATTAGCCGGGTGATTCAGGTAATCTTCGGCGCAAAGGATGAGGCACATGATCGACAAGCAGGGCAAAAACCAGGACGACCTTCAAAAGCTCAACCGGTCGCTGGTGATGCGGCTGATCCACAAGCTGGGGATCTGCTCCCGGGCGGAGCTTGCCAAGCGCAGCGGGCTGACCAAGGCGTCCATCACCGGCATCACCCAGCAGCTGATCGACGCGGGCGTGGTCAAGGAGGTCGGGCTGATCGACGGCGCCAAGGGGCGGCGGTCCATCGGGATTTCTCTTTGCCTGGATCACTACCTCTGCGTGGGCATCCGCCTTACCCGCAAGGACGTGCGCGGCGGCCTGTTCGACGTGGCGGGCGAGATCTACGCCGACGAGCGGCGGCTGATCCCGGAAAACTCCACGCCTCAGGACGCGATGGCGCTGATGAAGGACATCATTGAAAAGCTGCTGAAAAAGGGCGACGGGCGGAAGGTGCTGGGCATCGGCCTGGCGGTGCCCGGCCCGGTCATCTACGACGAGGACAAAATCGCCTACATGAGCGCCTTCCCCGGCTGGGAAAACGTATCCATCAAAAAAGAGCTGTTTGATGCGTTTGGCATCCCGGTGCTCCTCGAGCACGACGGCGTTTGCTTCGCGCTGGCCGAGTGGTGGGAACGGGACAGCGCGGACTACCGGCTGATGGTATGCGTGCTGGCCGGGCAGGGTGTTGGCGCCGGTATCGTAGACGGCGGGCGGCCCATCCGCGGTGCGCTGGGCTGCGCTGGCGAGATGGGGCTCATGTCGCTGAATGTGCACGGCCCCCGCTGCGACTGCGGCAATTCCGGCTGCCTGGAGAAGTACTGCTCCACGCTGGCGCTGGAAAATCGCATGACCGAGGCGTTAAAAACCCGGCCGGAGCACCCGCTCTACGCGCAATCACCCGGTTACCGCGAGATTTTAAGGGCTGCGCGGGAGGGCGACGAACTGTCCGCGCAGCTTTTCACCGAGGCGGCCACCTACCTGGGCTACGGCATCGTCAACGTGGTGAACCTCCTAAACCCCGACATCGTGGTGGTGACGGACAGCCTGGCCGAATGCGACGGGCTGATGCAGGAGGTCTTGGAGCGCACCGTGAAAAGCCGCCTGTCCGAGAAGATTTTGAGCCGCACCAAGCTCGTCGTCATGCCTTCCAGCGAATTCCTGGCGAAGCAGGCGGCGACCTCTTTGATCATGGACCTGTTCCTCTCCAGCCCCATCGGCGCGGAGGCGGATGACGCGGGGAAACAGGGGGAGTGACGGGCAGGGAACGCGTGCG
>JAEZHK010000035.1 GCA_023416655.1 Bacillota bacterium | reverse complement strand
GGGGAGATGATCTCCCCTTGACCCCACACAAAGGTATAGATCAGAAAGATATCAAATTCGCAGCATATAAAAGTGCAGGGCCATGACGCTCTGCACTTTCATTATACCCTTTTGTGGGGGTTCCAAGGGGCATCATGCCCCTTGGCGGGAGGTCCGGAGGGCGGAGCCCTCCGGCGTGTCCCTCCGTTACCCCCACCGGTCCAAGAGTTTCAGGATTTGCTCCGCGAGCTTTGCCATGGTCTTGTTGTTCAGGTGGTCGCTCCGGCGGATTAGCGCGTTCAGGCGGTCGCCCGCGGCGGCAAGGCGCTGATAGGCGCTTTCGCGCTCCGGCGACATATGGCCGGGCTGCGCGTGGCCGGGCTGTGCGTGATCAGGATGCGCGTAGCCGGGCTGCGCACGCTCCGGCGCGCGTTCGGAAGCTCTGCGCTCTTCGCGGCTGAGCGCGCGCTCACGGCTGCCCTCGGAGATCTTCTCCGCCTTGGGCAGCGCCCAAGTTTCGCCGCTAAAGGGCACATCCGCGGTCAGGCCCAGCTCGTCCCGCAGGCGGCCCGCGAAAATCTGCGAGACCGCTTCCTCGCCGTGGGTGACGAACACCCGCCGGGGCTTCGGGTCGAAGGAGGAAACCCACTTCATCAGCCCGGCGTTGTCCGCGTGGCCGCTGACCGCGCCCAGCGCTCGGATCTCCGCGCTGACTGCGATCTCCTCGCCGAAGAGCTTGACCTTTTTCGCGCCTTCCATCAGCGCGCGGCCCACCGTGCCCCTGGCCTGGTAGCCGACGAAGAGGATGGTGCTCTCCGGCCGCCACAGGTTGTGCTTCAGGTGGTGGCGGATTCGGCCCGCCTCGCACATGCCGCTGGCGGACAGGATGACCGACGGGTTCCGGTCAAAGTTGATGGCCTTGGAGTCGTCGCTTGTGACGCTGGTCTTGAGGCCGGAAAAAGAGATCGGGTTGATGCCCTGCCGGATCAGCGCGCGGGTGTCTTCATCGAAGGAGGAACTGTCGCTCTCCTGGAAGACGTTCGTGGCCTCGATCGCCAGCGGGCTGTCCACGTAGACGGTGAAATCCCCGTGGCCTTTGACTTTTCCCTCGGCCTTGATCTGGCGCAGGAAGTACAGCATCTCCTGGGTGCGGCCCACCGCGAAGGAGGGGATCACCACGTTGCCGCCGCGGTCGAAGGTCTCCTGAATGATGGAGGAGAGCTCGGCGATGTAGTCCGGCCTCGGGCCGTGGCTTCGGTCGCCGTAAGTGGACTCCATGACCACGAACTCGGCCTTGGTCAGCGGAACCGGGTCGTTCAGGATGGGCTGGTTGGCGTTTCCGATGTCGCCGGAGAACACGATCGTAAAGCCCTCCGCCGCGTCCGTCAGCGTGACGCTGGCGGAGCCCAGAAGGTGCCCCGCGTCGCTGTAGCGCGCCTCGACGCCGGGCAGCACGCTCACCGCGTCATTGTACTTCACCGGGCGGAACAGGCCGATCGCGCCAACCGCGTCCTGCATGGTGTAGAGCGGCACGTAGGGCTCGCCGCCCGCGCGCAGCGCCTTGCGGTTGCGCCATTCGGCTTCAAACTCCTGAATGTGCGCGGAGTCGCGCAGCATCAGATCGCAGAGCCGGGTCGTGGGCTCGGTGGCGTAGATGGGCCCGCGGAATCCCCGCTTAAAGAGAAGCGGCAGCTTGCCCGAATGGTCTATGTGCGCGTGGGTCAATACCACGCAGTCGATCTGGGCGGGATCGACGGGCAGGTCCTGGTTCTCGTAGACGTCCTCGCCCTGTTCCATGCCGCAGTCGATCAGGATCCGTCCGCCATTGGCTTCGAGGTAATAGCAGCTCCCGGTTACCTCGCGCGCCGCGCCGAGGAAGGTCAGATTCATGGGGCGCCCCCTTGTTCTATACCAATACAGAATATTATTTCGACCAAAGGGGCGAACATTTTATTCCTGGCCAGGAGCCGCAGCGCAGGCGACTCTGCGAGATACGCCTTCGGCGTGAAATGCAGCGCTACGTCAAGCGGAGAGCGACACCGCCAGGGCTTAAAAAGATCCGCCACGACGACGAAAAAATGTTTTGGATTGGTATTACTTACTTTTTGGGTTCCTTGGGCTTCACGGGTGCCTTGACATCGGTAAAGCTCAAAAGCTTCACGCCCTTGGCCTCGAGCTGCGCGCGCACCTTGGCCTCGGCCTTGCTCGTGCCGCCGCCGGAGACCAGCGTGACCTCGACCTCCTGCCCCTTGCGCAGGGTCGCCACGAGGCTGTTGAACGCGGGCGCGGGCATGCCTCCCCAGACGGGCGCGAAGACGACGAGGCGGTCGCAGCCGGGGACCTTGTCGCTGATGGGCTTGACGGCCGAGGGCTTCTGCTTGATGGCCTGCGGGCAGCCGACCAGCAGCGCCGCGAGGAAGTTGCGCTTGCGCACTTCTTCAACGGCGACAATGGGCGCGCCCAGGGTCTTCGCGCGCGCCTCGGCGAACTTGCGGCAGGTGCCGCCCAGGGAATAGTAGGCGACGACGGTCTTCATCTGGTGTCCTCCCCTTGCATCTTTGATGAACCGCCCTTCAGGGCAGGATAGGATACTGACTTAGCAACCACCCATCGGAGGTTTGGAGGGTCAGGACCCTCCAAGGTTCCATCATAGGTACCGGCTTTGCCGGTGCCTATGGATTCCCCCAAAGGGCGAGCTTGCCCGCCCGACGGGGAATCGATTCCGCACGTCCGGATTGCGCCCGGGAATTCCCGCAGGGATTCCAGCAATCCGCCCCGTTCCCTCCGCTTTCGCATGCGTTCTCAACGCATGCGAAAGCTAGGTTACATATAGGCGCCTTTGGTGCGGATGGAGGCCTTGCGCTGCCGCGCGTCCAGGATCAGGCACTGCTGGCGCGTATCGGTGGACGGCCCGCAGGATTCGACCTGGAGTTTCGCGCTCTCCGGCCAGATGACCACCGGCACGTTGGCGGCAAGTCCCTCCAGCACCGCGGCCGCCGCGGCCTCCGCGGGCTTGTCCGGCCCCGGCTCGAAGGTGGACGCGAAGACGCCGTCAAGGCACGCGCTGGTGCATTGGATCTTATCATCCCACAGTTCGTAGCGCAGGCTCTCCACGAGCGCGCGCGCCGCCGCGTGGGTGGCGCTGCACACCGCCTCATACGGGGCGGGCAGCAGGCCGGACAGCGGCAGGAGCACTGCGATGCGGCCGTGGCCGTGCGCGCGCATCGCCGGAAGCACTGCCTCCACCATGTGCACCACGCCCATGAGGTTGACGTCGATGGCGTAGCGCCAGCTCTCGGCCATCACTTCGCCGATGGGCAACGAGCAGGGCGCGACCTCGGCCATCATCAGGCAGTCCAGCCTGCCCTTCCGGGATAGCGCCACATCCACCAGGCGCTGCGCGTCCAGCGGCTGGGTTACGTCGGTGGGCACGGAAAACGCCCTTCCGGGGTGGGAAAGGTTGAATTCGTTGGCCATTTGGTTAAGCGCCGCGTCGCTCACGTCGCCCATGTAGACCACCGCGCCGTGCCGGAGGAGCTCGCCGCACAGTGCGCGGCCGATGCGTGAAACCGCGCCGGTCACAACACAGATTTTGCCCGAATATTCCGCGCTCATAACGGCACCTCTTTCATTATGGGCATTCTAGCACAAAACACAGCAAGTGGCAATAATTGAGAGCATTGAAAATCCGCTAGACGGCTTTTCAATGCGAAAAAGAAAATCTGCGTGCGCGTAAAATTCTCAGGAATTTCCGGGCGGCGCACTGACTTAAGGGTTTTTCTGATACCAGTATGCGCACAGGCATCAGAAAACGTTCCCGGCGCGCATGTCGCCGGGAACGATTGAAAGGCATGACGGAGAATCAGAGCGCTAGAAAGATGTCTTTTATGGAATCCGTTCTACACCGAAAGGTGCTCCGGGTGCATCACCTCTTCAGGCTGGGGCGAGGGCGAGGGCGTGCGGTCGGCCTCCAGCGTGAACACCGAAACCTCAAAGGCGTTGCGGCTCATGTATTCGCCGGTTTCAAGCAGCTTCTGATATTCGCGGGACTGGAGCCTGCCGCCGATGCGCAGCCTGTCGCCCACGCGGAACCGGGCCGCGTACTGGGCGTTGCGCCCCCAGGCGATGCACGGCAGGTAGTCGCTCTTCCCGAAGGCGCGGTTGACCGCCAGCATCATGTCGCAGATCTCCCGCCCGAAGGGTGTGGACCGGTAGACCGGCGGCTTGCACAGCGCGCCGATGAGTTCCACCCGGTTGAGCGTATCGTTTTCGGCGCCCACCTGGACGTGCTGGGCGAACAGCGTCACCAGCAACCTCCCCGCGCCGTCTACCACCTTGTTGTAGGATCGAACCTGTCCCTGCACGGTGAGCAGCGTCTCCAGCGGCCACTGGCCGCCCGCGATCAACTTTCCAGGCATGGTGACCGGCAGCCGGTCCACCGCGCCCGACAGGCGCTTGACCAAGATCGTCCCTGCGTAAAAGGGCTCATTCATGACTTCGTGGCTGATTTCGAGCGGGCCCTCGAGGCGGCCGGCGGCCGTCATCCGATTGTTGGGATTCTCCAAGCGTATCACTCCCCGCATGCGTATTTCTTTGTATACGATATGCGGGGAGGCCTCCGGCTATGCGTTACAGGCAATCGCTTGCACGAAAGGTGCAAGCGATTGCGTGAAGAACGAGGCCGGATTGCTTAAATTCCAGCGGGAATTTCCGGGCGAAATCCGGACAGCCGGTATTGATTCCCCCAAAGGGCGGGCAAGCACGCCCTTTGGGGGAATCCATTGGCACCGGCAAAGCCGGTGCCAATGGATGAACATGGAGGGCTGCGGCCCTCCAAGCCTCCCGAGGATACCGCAAATATCCACCTCGCTATCGGGAACTAAGCTACCCCATCGTACCTTTCAATCATTTTCGTCAACCTACAGTTGCGCTCTATACTCGACCGGGGACTTGCCCGTCAGCCGCTTGAAGTTCTTGGAAAAGTGCGCCACGTCCGCGTAGCCCACCTTCTCGGCCACCTCGTGCACCTTGAGCGCCGGGTCTCTGAGCAGCTCCCGCGCCTTCTTCACCCGCAACTGGTTCACCAGGTCGAAGAAGTTCTTGCCGGTATGCCGGTTGATAAGCTTGGAGAGGTGCCATTGGCTGACGAACACGCGGTCCGCCACCTGCGATAAGGTGATGTGCTCCGCGAAGTGCTGCTCGAGGAACTGCAGCGCCGCCTTGACCACGAAGCTGCCCGCCGCCTCGGTTTCCGCTTCGCTAGGTGCTTCCTCACCCGCGCGGCCATCGAGGATGCCCGTCATGTGGCGGATGGCTTCCTCCAGTTCGTCCATCTTGCTGGGCTTGAGGAGATACCGGCATACGCCCAGCGTGATGGCCTGCCGGGCGTACTCAAAGTCCCGGTAGGCGGTGAGGACGGCGATCTGCATGGACGGGAATTCGCTGCGGAGCGCCGCCACCATCTTGAGGCCGTCCTGATTGGGCATGCGGATGTCGGTGAAGAGGATCTCCGGCTTCAGCTTACGGATCAGCGCCGCGCCCTCGAGCCCGTCCGAGGCGGTGCCCGCCACGCGGCAGCCGAATTCCTCCCAGGGGATGACGCGCATCAGGCCCTGCAGGATCATCTGCTCGTCGTCCACCAGCACGACCGAGTACATGCAAACCCCTCCTTATGGCAAACGAATGAAAAATGGCCGGACACATTTTTCGTTCGTTTGCGAGGAAAACGAGGGACGACGCCTGAAATTCTCCGGAATTTCCGGGCGGCGTCGGGTCGGGTGAGCATTTCGCAAGCGAAATTCCGCCCGCGCCGCCGTACAGGCCGCCGGCTCGATTGACATGGAGGGCTGCGGCCCTCCAAGCCTCCCAGGGTTTACATATCCGTAATCCATGCGTTGGCCCTGCCTCTCCCCCTCTATTCTACCTCAAAAGACTATCCTTTGACAGCGCCCGCCGTCAAGCCTTTGATAATGTTTTTTTGCATCAGGATGTACACCGCCAAGACCGGCAGCACCACGATGGTGACGGCGGCGGCCATAAGGCCGAAATCCGTGCCGTACTGGCTGGAGATCTCCCGGAGGATCGCGCAGACCGGCAGCAGCTTCCTGGAGCGGATCAGCACCGTCTGGAGGAACAGGTCGTTATAGCTCCAGATGAAGGTGAAGATGGCCACGGTGGCAATGGCGGGGCGGCTCATCGGGAAGATGATCTTGAAGAAGATGCGGAAGGGGCCGCCGCCCTCCATGAAGGCAGCTTCCTCCAGTTCGTAGGGCAGCGCGGCCACGAAGCCCATCATGACCGTGGTGGCAAACGCCAGGTTGCCCGCGATCTGCACCAGCGCCACGCCCTGCAGCGTATCGAACATGCCGGCGGAGGCGATCATGCGGTAGACCGGCACGATCGTGGCGAACGCCGGGAACATCAGCGCCGCCACCACCATGGTGCGCACCGTGCCCTTGCCGACGAATTTGTAGCGGGTCAGCGCGAAGGCCAGCATGGTGGAGAGCACCGTCACCACCAGCGTCACAAAGCCCGAGATGATGAGGCTGTTCTGGTAGCCGCGGAGGATGTTGACGTTGTTGTTGGTGAAGGCGGAGACGTAGTTGTCGAATGTGGGCGTCAAAAGCACCGCGGGCGAGGATTCGTCGTAGAGGCGCTTGCCGTTCTTCGTGTCGTAGGCCTGAAGATCGCTGGTGGAGGTGGACGCGAGGTTGTTGCCGAGGAGGCCCGCGAACGGGCTGTCGTCCTTGAGCTTCGTCGCGTTCCGGTCCTTTTCAAGTACGGGCGTGCCGTCCGCGTTATAGAGGAATTTGTCGTACATCTCCCGGCCGCTCTCGTCGAGCTTGGGCTGCTCGCGCACGATCTGGCCGTCCTTGTCCAGCTCATAGATGGTGCTGAACGCCGGGGCGAAGGAATCGCTGATGACCAGCGTGGTGTCCTTGAAGGAGTTGTTGATGACCCACACAAACGGGAAGATGGTGGTGAACGCCCAGAGGCTCAGAAGGATGTATACGATGAGGCGGCCGATGGAAAAACGCTTCACCTTCACACCTCCAGCCGGGAAAATCTTTTGAGCAGCAGCCGGACCGCCTGCGCCGTGACCACCCCGAAGAGCACGATCACGATGGAGATGGCCGAGCCGTAGTCCACGTTCTGGGCGATGAACGCCTGGTTGTGCATGTAGGTGCCCAGAAAGTGGGTCAGGCCGTTGGGCGCGCCGTTTCGCGCGATGACGCTGGGCAGGTCGAATACCTTGATCGAGCCGGTGATGGCGAGGGTCGTGCAGGTGACGAGCACGTCGCTCACCAGCGGCAGCGTGATGTACCAGATCTTTTTGAAGCCCGTCGCGCCGTCGAGCGCGGCGGATTCGTACACCTCCTCCGGGATGCCGGAGAGGCCGGTCAGGAGGATCACAAAGTAGAAGCCCACGTACTGCCACAAAACCGGCAGCGCGATCATGCCGAAGGCGCGATCTTTGTCCAGCCAGAACACCCTGTCCAGCCCGAACCAGGCGCGGATCTGGTTGAGCATGCCGCCGTCGTAGCTGTAAAAGAGGTTGAACATCAGGCCGATGGCCGTGGCGGAGATCACGATGGGAAAGAAGTAGACCACGCGGAAGAACTGCTGGCCCTTTTTGATGCTATCCACCATCAGCGCGAGCAGAAGCGCCATGCCCACCTGGAAGATCGCCGTCAGGCCCATGATGGAAAGCGAGTTCTGAAGCGCCACCCTGCCGGTGGGGTCCTCAAAGAAGAACCTTTTGTAGTTGGCGAGGCCCAGGAAGCCGTCGGGCCTTCCCGCCATGCTGCGGATGTCAAACATGGAATTGACGATGTTGACCGCGAACGGGTAATACAGGAACACCAGCATCAGCGCGAAGGCCGGGAACAAAAAGACCCACAGCGGACGGCGGTCCCGGTAGAGCATCGGAATAACCTCCTTCAAGACGGTCCGCCTTGGGAATCAGCGGCTCCCTTTTGTAGAAAACCGGGCCGCTTTTGACGGCGGCCCGGCTTTGAAGCGATTTTCTGGGATTACTTGCCGAACGGGTTGAGCGCCATGACCTCGGTCCAGACCGCCTCGGGATCCGCGGTGCCGTCCACCAGCGCCGGAACCTTGCTGAACCACAGGGTGCGGGATTCGGGGGTCATCGAATCCTGGAAGGGCGCGAGCATGACGTTGGCGTTGTTGAGCATGGTGTAGGAGTCGGCCAGCAGGCCGCCGCCGAAGGAGAAGCCGCCCAGGCGCTGCGCGTTGTCGCCGGTGGCGAGGTACGCGAGCAGGCTCACCGCCGCGTCACGCTTGGCGGGGTCGTCCCACGCCTTGCGGGAGAGGTAGAAGCCCATCGACACGCCGCCGATGAAGGCGGTGGGGTCGGCGTCCTTGGAATAGGTCGGGAAGGGCATCACGGTCGTGGTTTCCCAGCTGCCTTCGGCGATGCCGTTGGCGAACCAGGAGCCGTCCAGCTGCATGGCGGCCTTCTTGTCTCGGAACATCTGCGAGGTGACCGCTTCGGTGGTGGCGGTGGCGTCCTTGGCGAAGGCGCCCAGCTTGTAGAGGGTGTTCAGAAGCGCCATGCCGTCCTTCCAGGACTGGGGCACTTCAGAGATGTTGGCGGGGCGCGCCATGTGTTGCTCGGGGGTGCCGGAAGCGATGATGGCGAACTCCGTGATGTAGTGCGGCACGTCCGCGAAGCTCACGGCGATGGGGACGATGCCCACTTCGTTGAACTTCGCGATGGCGGTTTCGAGCTTCGCCCAGTCGGTGGGCAGCTCCAGGCCGTTGGCCTCGAAGAGGTCCTTGTTGACGAACAGGCCTTCCCAGAACGCGCGGACCGGGATGGCATACACCGTGCCGTTCGGCTCGGCGATGTTCGGGTTCTCCGGCAGCTTGAGTTCCGGATAGGCCGCGTTGATCTCGCTGATGGGCACGACCTTGTCCAGGATCGGCGCGGAGTCGGCGGTCTTGGCGAAGTAGAACAGCACGTCCGCCTCGTTGCCGGCGGCGAAGTCGTTCA
>JAEZHK010000128.1 GCA_023416655.1 Bacillota bacterium | reverse complement strand
GCCCAGATCTTTGTATCCAGACCTTCACATCCCACAAGCATCCCCCACGCATTCCTCAGTAGCTCAATGGCAGAGCATTCGGCTGTTAACCGAAGGGTTGTAGGTTCGAGCCCTACCTGAGGAGCCAGTACGAGATTCACGCAAGTGAGTCTCGTTTTTGTATAACCCCGACTTGTCCGAGCCCGCCCGCTTCTTATCAGGGAAGACCACCCATTTATTGCTGGCGCAACTATCCTTTTGACCTCAACCGAAGTCTAATGGGTGCATATGCAAAAGATGCCGACATTTGGGGGTGCATGGATGGACAAGCAGGAGTTTGAGCGGCGTAGCCTCGCGATGGCACAAAGACTGTACAGGATCGCCTACGCGATCCTGTACAGGGATGACGACTGCAAGGACGCCGTATCTGAAGCTCTGCTGCGCGCATGGGTGAATCGGTCCGCCCTTCGCAACCCGGCGCTTTTTGAAACGTGGCTCGCGCGCATTCTCATCAATATCGGGCGCGACATGTTGAAGAAGCGGTCCATGCTGCGCGGCCGCGAGCTGAACGACGCGATCCCCGCGCGGGAACCGCCCGACCCGGCGCTCGGCGCGGCGCTGCAATCCCTCGAACTCAAGTACCGCCTGATCATCACCATGCACCACATCGAGGGCTACAGCCTGAAGGAAATTACTGCACTTTTGAAGTTGCCTCTATCCACCGTCAAGTGGCGGCTGCACGCAGGGCGGCGGATTCTTCGCGACCGGCTCACGGAAGGAGATGACGCCCAATGAAGAAAGAGATTCAATATGCCAACGCACTGCCGCAGATGCCAGAGGAATTCTATCGGAGCATGGCGAAGACTTTGAAGGCGCTGGAAGGACCGATGAGGAAGCGATACAAGGCGGTCACGATTCTGGTGGCGGCGCTGATCGTGGCCCTGATGATGGCGGGCGTGGCATTTGCGGCGATGCAGGTGGTGCACTCCGGTTTGCTCAACAGACTGTTTCCGAAGGGCGCGCCAGCCGAGGCGGAAAAGATGGTCGTCAGCGACGTGCTTTCCAATGAACGGGACGGGCTGAAGTTGACCCTGAATGAACACCTGTATGACGGCCGGAACATCCATCTTGATTGGACGGTGGAATCCGCGCGCGACGACACCGTATACTACCTGACCAACTATCAGCTGAAGAACGCCGAAGGCTCGCCGCTCACCATCTCCCAATGGAGCAGCCGTTGGAGCTACGCGGACCTCGGCGGCGGCACCCTCACGGCGCTGAATCTGACGTTGGACGGCATAACGGGCGCCAAGGCATACTCGGGCATCGCCTCTTTCGGGTTTATGGAGGATGAGGTGCCCAAGGGGCCTTGGACGTTTACGCTGGATGTCTACGCCTATACGACCGATCTCACGCCCGTCGCGGTGAACGGCGATCCGTACAAGTTTACCGACGGGCAGATCCTGCAGCTGTCAAAGAAGCGGCAGATCGCGATCCAGGGCTGTCGGTTTGGCAGCATCAACCGTTATCCGGAATACCTTGCCGCATACGATGCTTCTGCAGTGGACCGCTCGTCTTCGCAAGAGGTTGTCGCCGCATCCGTAAAGGCACACGACGCCTGCGGGCTGCTCAAGCCGCTGACGCACCTGAGCGTGACCATCAACCTTGACTCCGGAGATGCCTCAAACCTGAAAATCAAGCGGCTCCCGGCGCCTCAAGCGCTGACGTTCGGCGATTTGACAATCCACATCGAGAAATTGGAGTTCGATCTTGCCGGCATCCACACCAGCTATGTTGTGCCACTGGAATACAACGAACCGGACTTCGTGCTCAGCGAAAGGTTCTTGATTCTGGATCAGGATGGCACCCCCCTGAACGACGCGTTGACGGGCATCTCCTGCAGCTGGGGCCCGGTGAAGGAGGAAGGCGGCGCGTTTCAGGATGCGTATGACGGGCGCGACGCGACCCACGTGCGCATCGATCAGGGCGGCGGCTCCATGTCGAAGCAGCCCGACGCGCTCACGCTGATCTGGATGACCCCTGAAATCGATGGGGTGTTCTGGGCGGAGGGGGCGGAAAAGGCGCTGGCGTACGCGAACCAGCACCCCGAGCAGCGCATGGAGGTCAAGTTGACGCTGAACTGAACCCGGGAGCGGAGCGCCGAGGGTTTGGCTTCGCGGCGGCCGCGCCAAAAGGCGGAGAGCATGTCCGGCACAGCGTCCGACATGCTCTTTCTTTACAAACACAAGGGACGACTTCCGAAGGCAAACAATACGTGGTTTGGCGGGCCGTTGTTCATCGAGCACAATTATGCTATACTGCTCAGGCAAGGAAGGTGATTTCATGGGCAAGCAAATACAAAAGGTAGAGTTGCTTGTACAAAATATCCCCGGGGTTCTTGGGCGCGTGGTTGCGCACATACGCAACGAGGGTTGGAATATCAAACGGCTCTTTGTCGACGAAACCGAGCAGGAAAGCATGTCCAAGATGGAGATGGACATCGAGGGCACGAATACGAAGCTCGCGCTTGTCGCGGAGAGAATGCTCCGGCTGGACTGCGTGACGAGCATCACCATGGGTGGACAGACGAGAGAGAAAGCAGCGCCTCCGCCGCTGGATGAACCGGTCTCCCTGGCGACCGCCCCCGTTCCCCGCAAACCGGAGGGGGTGCTGCGCATCCTCGCGATCAACCCCGGATCCACCTCTACCAAATTTGCGCTATACGACAACGAAGCATTGATTTTGAAGCAGACGATCCGGCACGAAAGAGCCGTCCTGGACGCCTGCGGCACAATTCTGTCCCAAAAGGACTACCGCAAAAAGTGCGTGATCGACGCGCTGAAAGCTTCGGGCGCGGATATGCTCGATATCGACGCTATCGCCGGACGCGGCGGCCTGCTCAGGCCCATCGAAAGCGGGACCTATCTCGTCAACGCCGCCATGCTGGCTGATCTCAACGCGGCGACCGATACGACACACGCCTCGGCGCTGGGCGCAATTATTGGAAGCGAGATCGGCACGGAGTGCGGAAAGCCCGCCTATGTCGTCGACCCGGTCGTCGTAGACGAGATGGACAGGCACGCCAAGCTCACGGGTATGCCCGGGATTGAGCGCAGCAGCGTCTTTCACGCGCTCAACCAGAAGGCGATCGCGCGGAGGCTGGCTCAGAGCCTGGGCAAGCCCTATGAAAACTGCCGGTTTGTGGTGGCGCACCTCGGCGGCGGGATCACCGTGGGCGCACACCGCTATGGGCGCGTGATCGACGTCAACGACGCGCTGTCCGGAGAGGGCGCGTTCACGCCGGAGCGCAGCGGCTCGATTCCCGCCGCGCCGCTGATCCGGATGTGTTATTCCGGCGAGTATACCCAGCAGGAGATGCTGGACAAGGTGGTCAGAAGCAGCGGCATGTCGGCGTACCTGGGCACAAACGACATGCACAAGGTCGAAAAGATGATGGCCTCCGGGGATGAGTTCGCGGCGCTCGTGCTGGATTCCATGGCGTATCAGGTGGCGAAGGAAATCGGCGCGATGTGCGCCGTGCTGGAGGGCCGGGTGGACGCGATCGTGCTCACCGGCGGGCTGGCCTATTCCAATCGTTTTACCGGCAGCATCAAGCAGCGCGTCGACCGGTTGGCAGAGGTTTACGTGTTTCCCGGCGAGGATGAGATGCAGGCGCTGATGAGCGGTGTGCTGCGCGTGCTCACGGGGCAGGAGCAGGTGGCCGTTTATGAGTAATTCGGCGGGCTGACTCGATGTCTGCGGTCAGAAGGCGGCAAGGCTTCCCCGCGCGAATACCGCCCCCGCCCGCCAAAGCTTCGCTTGATTTGATCCCAAATTTCCGCGCTTCTCTCTTCTGACCGCCAAGTTCGGGCCCTGCCTGAGGAGCCAGCGCAGGGGACAGCGGTGTATTTCTGTTCCTCGTTTAATATCGCCCATTGGATGCGCGGGCATCGGCGTGGGACAGAAATCTTCAAAATGATCGCCATTTGTTGGATTTCCAACCGAAGCGGCGTCGCCTTTCTGCCATAATAATAATGTGTCAGGAAGGGGATTCCGCCTGCGGGAGTGCCGCGGCGAAACTTCGGTGCGTTCATAACGCAGCGGCTTCACCCTCGCGGCCGACAACAGATTCGGGAGGAGGTTAAGCGAATGGCGATTCCGGGTTGTCCGGGCGCGGACAGGTTGCGCGGCACGCCGACCCTGACCGAGAAGATATGCCCGGTGTGCGGGCGCGAAATCGAGCTTTTCAGCGTCGATTCGCACGCCGTCTGCGAATGCGGCTTCGTCGCCTACAACGACACGCAGAGCTGCATCCGATGGTGCAAATATGCCCGCGAGTGCGTCGGCGATGAAATCTACGACAAGTTTATGGGCGGGGAAGAGAAATAGCATATAAACGTGCCTCACGGCAGCATGGCGGCGAAGTATGCAGCTGTTTTTGTTGCCAATACCGCCAAGTGTTTTCATGATCCGGTTTTGGGGTAATAATAAATCAAGTTGACGGAGGTGATACCCTTGAACGGAGTAGAAACCGATTTTGTGGTCATAAAAAGCCTCGCGCCATACGAAATTCCGGGGTAATAACAAGTCAACGGAGATGATTCCCTTGGACGGGAAAGAAATTGGTTTTGGTTCATGAACAACCTCGCGGAGATTGCACCAAAAGGGATTAGAAGGTCAACGGAGATGATTCCCTTGGGCCGCATAGAAATCAATTCTGTGGTCACAGACAACCATTCGGCGCTCGCGCCATAAGATCCAATCAGGCAAGTGACTGGAGGCGATTCCCTTGACCGGCGTAGAAATTGATTTTGTGGTCACCGACAGCCTCGCGGCACTTGCGCTGTACGAGAAAATCTTCGAGGTGCAGAGGGTCGAGGTCACCAGCTTCCCCAAGGGGCAGAACGAGGCGATCTTCACCGTCTATGGCGTACGCTTTCACATGCTGGACGAAAATCCTGAGTTTCAGCTTGTAGCACCCAAGCCGGGCGTACCGCAATCCATGTGGCTCAATGTGCTGGTGCCCGACATCAAGCAGGTGCACCAGAAAGCCCTGGATGCGGGCTGTACCGAAGTGCAGCCGGTCACCGAACTGGCGGACTACGGCGTCAGCAACGCCCTGTTCACGGACCCCTTCGGCTATGTCTGGATGCTGCATCAGATCCACCGGGTGGTCAGTTTTGAGGACCGGGTGAAGATGTGGGAGGACGGGCAGAAGGAAGCCTGAGCCATCTCGCCCCACGACGATTTCCTGAGTCAAACACGCCCGCAGCTTTTGATCGCTGCGGGCGATTTTGATTTTTTGGAAGAATACCGGTTGCCTGCCCCGCGTCCGCGCGGATGGAAACGCTTTCCGGCGTTTGACGCCCGGCGGGCGCGGGTATATAAGAAGCAGTTAGATAAAACTAACCGAGCGTCGGCGGATTTCCGCCGGCGGCGAAAGGAGAAACACCATGTTTGAACAAGTAAAACTGGCTTATGGATTTGACGCGCTCGAGCCGCACATCGACGCGCTAACGATGGAAACCCACTATACAAAGCATCACGCCGCCTATACGAAGAACCTGAACGACGCGGTGGAGAAGGCCGGGATCGCCGGAAAGTCCATCGAGGAACTGCTGTCCGGGTGGAAAAAGAACGTGCCGGAGGACGTCAAGACGGCTGTCCGCAACAACGGCGGCGGCTTCTATAACCACAACCTGTACTTTGACCACCTCTCCCCGAACGGGGGCGGCGAGCCTTCCGGCGCGCTCGCGGACAAGATCAAGGCGACATTCGGGAGCTTTGCCGATTTCAAGGACCAGATTTCGAAGGCCGCGCTGGGGCAGTTTGGCTCCGGCTGGACATGGCTCGCCACCGACGCGGACGGCGCGCTGAAGATCATGGCCAGCGCCAACCAGGACAATCCCCTGCTCGAGACGGAGGGCGTTTGGCGGCCGATCCTGGGTATCGACGTCTGGGAGCACGCCTACTACCTGAAGTACAGGAACCTGCGAGCCGACTACGTGAAGGCGTTTTTCAGTGTCGTGGACTGGGGCAAGGTCGCCACAAACTACGAGCGGCGCGGCGGATAAGCCGGGGTACAAAAGGCGGGCGGCTCAGTCGTCTGATCGCCATGGGTTTGCCCAGAAACGCTACAGGGACTGTGCTTGCGACAGGGCCGAATAAATGATAGAATGAGTAAGTTTTTGGACGAATGCAAGCACACGTCCGCGCGGGATGAACGCCGCCCGAACCCGGAAAACAGGTTGGGGTTAGGCGCACCGTTGAGGCGGACGGCGGAAGGAAGCGAAACCAATGCAGATTACGAGGCAGATTGCCCCCGGCGTCCATTGGGTGGGCGGAAATGACCGGAGGCTCGCGCTTTTTGAAAACATGTTTCCCTTGCCCAATGGCGTGGCCTACAACGCCTACCTGATCCTGGACGAAAAGGTGGCGCTGGTGGACACGGTGGATTCCGCCATCACCCGGCAATTCCTCGAAAACATCGAGCATCTGCTGGGCGGCCGGGCGATCGACTATCTGGTGATCAACCACATGGAGCCGGACCATTGCGCCAACATCGAGGAGCTTTGCCGAAGATACCCCGGCATGAAGATCGTCGGGAACGCCAAGACCTTCCAGATGATCCGCCAGTTCTACGATTTCTCCATCGACGGCAGGACGCTGGAGGTGAAGGAGGGCGACGCGCTGGAATTGGGCGCGCGGAGCTTGCGCTTCTTCTTCGCGCCGATGGTGCACTGGCCGGAGGTGATGTTCACCTTCGAGGAAAAAGGGGGCATCCTCTTCACCGCGGACGCCTTCGGCACCTTCGGGGCGCTGCCCGGCAACCTCTTCAGCGACGAGGTGGACTTCGAGAACCAGTATCTGGGTGAAGCGCGCCGCTACTACGCCAACATCGTGGGCAAGTATGGCCCGCAGGTGCAGTCGGCGCTGAAGAAGGTTTCGGGCCTGGGCATCCGGATGCTCTGCCCGCTGCATGGCCCCGTCTGGCGCAAAGATATCGAGTACTTCTTCTCAAAGTATGACCTGTGGAGCCGGTACGAGCCGGAGCAGCGCGGGGTGGTGCTGGCCTACGCCTCCATGTACGGCAACACGGAAAACGCCGTGGGCGTGGTGGCGAACCGGCTGGCGGAGGCGGGCGTCAAAGACATGCGCGTTTACGATATCTCGAAGACCCACGCTTCTTATATCATCGCGGACGCGTTCAAGTACAGCCATCTGGTGCTGGCGTCCCCGACATACAACATGGGGCTGTACCTGGGCATGGAGTCGCTGATCCGGGACATGGCGGCGCTCAACCTGAAAAACCGGAAGGTGGCGCTGATCGGCAACGGCTCCTGGGCGCCCGCGGCCCACACCGTCATGCAGAAGCTGATCGCCGAGATGAAGGATATGGAGCTGGTGGCGGAGCCGTTCGTGCTGCGCTCCTCGCTGAAGCCTGATCAGATGGAGACGCTTTACAATCTAGCAGACGCCGTGGCCCACTCCGTGCTGGGCAGCGAAGCGTAAATAGAATATTGGGAACGGCGGGGTTCTACCCCGCGCCCCGCCAGGGGAAATGATTTCCCCTGGACCCCTCACAAAAGGAAAATGTCCGCTGGCGCGTCCATTTTCGGGTCAAAGTACGGCGGCAAACAGGTTCCAAATCAGGCATAGCTGTACGACATACAGGAGAAGCGAGATTTCACAAGGCCTGGCACATGGAGAAATGCTCTATGAGGTGGTCTTTCTTCATGCCATCTGAAGAGGCGGAATTATGCGGACAGCAGGCTGTTTAAAACCATGCCGCACACGATGATGGCGATCCCGACAAAGCCCGCGGGGCTTGGAACCGAATCCCCGAGGAGCAGCACGCCGCCCATGAGCGCGAACACCAGCTCGCCCGCCTGGGTGGATTCGACGACCGCAAGCTGTTTCTGATTTGTTTTGACCAGGTCCGTCGCCTTGAAGAACAATAGCGTCGCGACCACGCCGGAGAATAGCGCAACCAGGATTGTCTGGATTACCTGCGGCGCGGCCGGAGGCCCGGCCACGGGAATCCCGATAAGGGCCAGGACGGCCCAGAAGGGCATGCTGCAAAGCGTCATGCCGTAGATGCGTTCGATGGTGGGCAGGTCGCCCGAGAGGGCCATCATCTTCCGGTTGCCGAGTGGGTAGGCGACCGCGGCGGCCAGGATCGGGAGCAGGGTGCTCATGAGGCCCCCGATTTGAAGGCGCTTCGCGCCGCTCCCCTGCGTCAGGAACACCCCGGCCAGGATGACGCCGGACGCCACAAGGTTTTTGAGCGGGATCTTCTTCCCGAAGAGCGGGGCCAGCAGGATGCCCATGACGATGGTCGTCTGCCAGGACGCCGCGATCAGCCATGTTTCGCCCTGGCTCGCGGCGTAGCAGATCGGCGCGTAGAAGAGGCCGAACCCCACCGTGCTCCACAAAAACCATTCCCGCGGGTTTTGCGCGATCGCGCGGTGGACGCGTCCAAACCCGCGCCGCCGCATCACGATCAGCATAAGCATCGGCAGGGTGAAGAAGTACCTCAGGCTCGCGCTCCAGATCCAGTGCCCGCCGCCCAGGTTCATGCTCCGGTTCAGCACGAAGGTGGACGCAAAGAAGAAGGAGCCCGCGAGGCCCAAAAGGAACGCTTTTCTCATCCGGCCCCTCCCCGTTCAGCCATCGTCATGCCATATTGCGGATTATAGCATCACTTTCCCGCCGAGGCAACGCCTAAAGCACACCGCCCGACTCCAGACAAAAAACCGGACGGCAACCGCCGCCCGGGAAGGATGGGTCGATCGAGTGAGATGACTTTCTTTCAACGCCGCTGCGCCCCGCGCATGGCAAGGCCCCGAGCGGCATGCCGCGTTGAGGTGGGCTAGCCTGCGTCGTCGCTGGAGTTCTTCCAGTTCTCAAGCTTGCGCATGACCTCGCTGTAGGTCTGCTGGCTGATAGCGGGCAGTTCGCCGCCCAAAGCCTTTCCGGCCTGCTGGAAGCCCTTGTCGATGGCCGCCTTCAGCTTTTCGTACTGGGCCTTGTCTCCGCCGGAGATGGCGACGGCGAACTGCACGATCCGGTCGCTGACGGCCTTGACGCCGAACTCCCCGTCCTCGGAGATGGCTTGTTTTGCCGGGTCCGCTTCGCTCACGCCGTCAACCTTGCCGGACGACTTGCCGGAGGACTTGCCCTGGTTCTTCATAAGCTGCTCCACCAGCGCGCGCAGGTTGGCGTATGCCTGCTCCGCCGCGCTCTTGATGGAGTCGACTTCGCTGGCGCTGAGCTTGCGCTTGGTGTAGGTCCCGGCGCTGGGCTGGGACGCCCCCAGTTCCACGGAGTCGGTGGCCTGCGCCGCCTCCTGCTGCGCCGCCGCGCCCGGCTTGATCGACCGGATCTGCGCGGTGGGAGACTGTGCTTGAGCGATGGACGCGCTGTCCTTGATTTCTCCGATCATGGGTTTCCCTCCTGTCCCCGATTCCCCCAAGTACCAACGTCGAAAAAGCGTATCGTTCAAAAAGGCGACTCGCCAAAGAATGATTTGAATTGGTATTATTCTATTTCGGCGAAAGTTGGGCAAAATTCGCACTTTATAGAATATCTTAACAAAAACATAAAGCCGATGGGCCGCGTCTGCGGGATTTGCGCATCCGGCATTATTTTCCGCGGTGATCATGATTTCATCCCATATATCATAGATATATGGTGGAACCTGCATCAAAGCAATCGGTGCCGCTGGAGGACGCGATGATCAACATGGGAAAAAGCCCGTGCGGGCGGCGTTGCGCGGGGCCGGAGGATGACTTTCCGGCGCTGACCAGTCCAGGCCCCCAATCAGGGAAGCTTCTGACCGCGTTCGCATTGTTCGCGTTGCTGCTCTTTATGGGCCGCGCGCTGGAACCTTCCACCGCCGGTCCTGCGATTGCCTCCGGTATGACCGCGGAACCGGGGCGAACCATCCTGATCGCGCTGGCGTCGCTGGGCATGATGGCGCTGGGCGCGGTGATGGCCCGGCTCATCGGCGGCAGTCAACCCGATGAGTGTGCCCGCGGCGGCTGCATTGATTTTGGTTTCTTTCGGCACCTCTCCGACCGGCCGCCCCTCGGGCAGGCCTCAGGCCGGCGCGGCGGGGAGGCGTAGCGCATGGACGGCTTCGTGGACATCCACCACCACCTCCTCTACGGGCTGGACGACGGCCCCGCCGCCTTCCACCAGATGGCGGGCATGCTGCGCGCCGCCCACGAGGATGGAATTGCCGCCATCATCGCCACGCCTCACGCCGCGCCGGGCTTCCGGCCGTTTGACGGCGCGCTGGCGGAGCGCCGCGTCAGGGAAGCGCGGGCTTACTGCAAAAAGAACGCGCTGCCGCTTGAAATCTACCTCGGCGCGGAGGTGCTGGTCACGCCGAAGTTCTTCGCCGAACCGCTGACGAGCATCCCGACGCTGGCGGGGTCCCGGTACGTGCTGGTGGCGTTCGCGCCCGACGCGGATGATGTGCTTGCGGAGCGCGCGATTCGATCGCTCATGCACTGCGGGCGGGTGCCGGTGGTCGCCCACGTCGAGCGCTGCCGGTTCCTCACCGCCCGTCCGGAGCGCCTGTTCCGGCTGAAGGGACTGGGCGCGCTCTTCCAGGTCAACTGCGCCGCGCTGCTGGACGGGGGCTGGCTCAACTTGGGCTGGCTGATCCGGGAAGGGCTGATCGACTTTGCCGCCACCGACGCCCACGATACCATGCGCGAACGCCGCATGACCCGCGCTCACCGGATTCTGGAGCGCATCGCCGGAAGCGGATGCGCCCGGGAGCTGACCTCCGCCAACGCGCGGGAGCGGCTTTTGCCTGGCACAGTGTTGATTTGACGGTGGACACCTTTAGCAGCCGCGCCGGATGACCGGCGCTTTTTTGCTGCCCTTTCACTTGCCGGAGCGGGATGGGGTGCGGCCTGTCTTCATGAAATGCGGTACGGATTACAAAAATAAAAAAATAATATGTATTGCCATGCGCGGCGTAGGGTGGTATAATGCATGAAGGAAGCGCCGTCCCAGGCGCGAGCATAAAAGCCGGGAGGTGGGCGCTTGACCGAACAGGAGATCATCGGCGAGGTCATCCGGACGCTAACCATCGAAAGCCGGTCGATCGACGCGCTGACCCGGGATTTGGACATGGGCGCGGTGGTGCGCGTGGCGGGCGCGCTCGCGGATTGCAAGGGGCGCATCGTGCTTTCCGCCTGCGGCACAAGCGCCATGGCGGCCAAAAAGATCGCGCATTCGCTGTGCTGCATCGAGCGGCCCGCGCTGTTTCTGACGCCGTCGGACGCCGTGCATGGCGCGCTGGGCGTACTCCAGCCGGGCGATGTTTACATTTTAATTTCCAAGGGAGGTAACACCGGCGAGCTGACGCGGCTGATCCCCGCCTGCAAGACCAAGGGCGCGCTGCTCATCGGCGTTTCGGAAAACCCGGACTCCGTGATCGCGAAGCAAGCCGACATCTACCTGAAAATCAAGGTGGAGACGGAGCCTTGCCGATTCAACATGCTGGCTACAGCCTCCACGCTGGCGGTGATCGCCACCTTCGACGCCATCTGCATCGCCCTGATGCAGATGACAAACTACACCCGTGAACAATTCGCCGTCATTCACCCGGCGGGCGCCGTCGGCGACCGGCTGCTGGGGAAGGTATAGGCATTGAAAAACCCCGCCTGACATGGATCTGTAAACAAACCTGAATTCAAAACCATTTCATTGCAGGAAAGCGAGGAGAACCCCATGATTGACAACAAGGTGCTCGTCGGCTACGCCCCAACCCGCCGCAGGATCTTCTCTGTAGAGGACGCGCTCAAGTACAAGAAGCTGATCGCGGACAAGCTGCAGGCGCTGGAAATCGAGTTCGTCGACCTCGAGGACCTCAACGACGAGGGCCTGCTCCGCTGCGCGGAGGACGTCGACCCGGTCATCGACAAGTTCCGCGCCGCCAAGGTGGACGCGCTGTTCATCCCGCACTGCAATTTCGGCAGCGAACACTCCTGTGCGAAGGTGGCTCGGGCGCTGAACGTGCCGACGCTGCTCTGGGGCCCCAGGGACGAAGCGCCGCTCGCCGACGGCAGCCGCCTCCGCGACAGCCAGTGCGGCCTGTTCGCCACCGGCAAAGTGCTCCGGCGCATGCAGGTGCCGTTTACGTACCTCCCCAACTGCCGCGTGGAGGACGATCTGTTCGCCGAAGGCCTCAAGCGGTTTGTGGCCACGGCCAACGTGGTCAAGGAATTCCGCCGCGCGCGCATCCTGCAGATCGACACCCGCCCCGGCGACTTCTGGACCATGATGTGCAACGAGGGCGAGCTGCTTGAAAAGTTCGGCATTCAGCTGTTCCCGATCAACATGATCGAGCTGGTCGACCGCGTCAAGAAGCTCGTGGATTCGGACGACGCCGAGGTCGCCCGCACCATCGCCTGGATCAATGAGAATATGGACGTCTGCGTGGGCGAGGGCGACGTGCGCCGCGTGGCCGCGCTCAAGGCCGCCATGAAGTACTTTGCCGAGGAAAACGGCTGCAACGCCATCGCCATCCAGTGCTGGGACGCGCTGCAGCAGGCGCTGCACCTGATGCCCTGCTGCGCCAACGCCATGCTGACCGAGGAAGGTCTGCCGGTCGCCTGCGAGACCGACATCCACGGCGCGATCACCTCCATCATGGTACAGGCCGCCGGCATGGGCGCAACGCCCAGCTTCTTTGTGGACTGGTCGATCCGCCACCCGGAGAACGAGAACGGCGAGCTTTTGCAGCACTGCGGGCCGTGGCCGATCTCGCTGGCCAAAAAGCGCGCCAAGCTGGACCGCCCCTTCGCGTTCCCGGATCACTGCCCCGGCTCTGTCGTCTCCGAGATCAGGGGCGGCGAGATCTCGCTGTTCCGCTTTGACGGCGACGGCGGCGAGTACGGCATGCTGATGGGCACCGCAAAGGGCATCGACGGCCCCGCCACCCAGGGCACGTACCTGTGGGTCGAGGTGCCGGACTGGATGCGCGTGGAGAGCATGATCGTCCGCGGGCCGTATGTGCACCACGCCACCGGCATCCATGGCAACCTGCTGCCCATCATCTTCGAGGCGCTCACCTACCTGCCCGGCGTCCGCGCCGACTTCTACGACGAGGGCCAGAAGCAGGCGACGCTCAAAACGCTGTACAGGTAATTCGCAAACCGCTCGGGGCTGTCTCATGGAGTATAACTCCTTGAGACAGCCCTTTACGGAATCTTCCTTTTCCTGTATGCCGTCCCGCTTTGTTTGATTTGAAACCTGTTTGCCGTTGTACTTTGACCCGAAAATGGACGCGCTAGCGGACATTTTCCCCTTGTGCGGGGTCAAGGGGGATCATCCCCCTTGCGGGGGCTTCGGGGGTGGAACCCCCGGCGTTCCTTGCCCGCCATTCACCCGTAGCAACGCAACAGGGCTGTACTCGCTTTGAGACAGCTCCTTTGGAGGTATTTCAGATGCTTTTGATGGGCCTGGATGTGGGAACCACCGGGGTCAAGGCCGCCGTGTTCGATCTGAGCGGCGCGATGTTGGGCTACGGGTTTGAGGAGTATGAGGTCGTGTGTTCGCGCCCCGGCTGGGCCGAGCAGGACGCGGAGCATGTGTTTCAGGCCGCTTGCCGCGTGATGGGCGCTGCGGCCGCCGAGGCCGGCGGCGAGATCAGCGCGATCGGGCTAAGCGTGCAGGGCGACGCGGTGATCGCGGTGGATGAACAGTACCGCCCGGTCGCCCCGGTGCAGCTGGGCATGGACTACCGCTGCCTTCCTGAATCGGAGGCCTTCGCTCGGGAATTCGGCGAGGAATGGCTTTTCAAAAAGACCGGCATGCGCCCGCACCCGCTCGTTAGCCTCTGCAAGATCCGGAATTTCGTCTTCCAGACCCCGGAGGTCGATGACCGCACCGCTCGGTACATGACCTATTCGGACTATATGCTCTCCCGGCTGGGCGCGGACGAGCCGGTGATCGACCATACCATGGCCACCCGCACCATGGGCGTGGACCTGAAGACGCTCGACTGGGATGATGCGCTCATCAGGGCCGCGGGCGTGGACCGGTCGCGGCTTTCAAAGCCCATGCCATCCGGCGTCTCAGTCGGCAGGCTCAATCCTCGGCTGGCCGAGGCGCTCAATATCTCGCCCAAAGCCATGCTGGTGACCGGCGGGCACGACCAGCCCTGCGCCGCGCTGGGCGCGGGCGTGGTGCGGCCCGATTTGGCGTTGGACTCCCACGGCACCGCCGAGGTGGTTTCCGCCGCTTTCGACGTGCCCAATACCTCCGATGCCATGTTCAGGGGCGGATTCCCCTGTTACGCGCATTCGGTCGCGGGCATGTACTTCACCTTCTCGCTCAACCACACGGCGGGCATCCTGTACCGGTGGTTCGTCGAAAACTTCTGCGAGCCGGACGCCGCCAAGGCCAGGGAAGCGGGCCAGCGGCTCTATGAGTACGTACTGTCCCGGTCGCCCGATGCGCCGTCGCCGGTCATCGTGCTGCCCTACTGGAGCGGCAAGTGTACGCCCGACTGGAACCTTTCCGCCAAGGGCATGATGATCGGCATGACCATGGCCACCACCCGCTATGACGAGGCCCGCGCCATCGTGGAGGCGCTGTGTTTCGACCTTCGGGAGAACATCGAGGCGCTGAAGGCCGCGGACGTGCCCATTGAGGCGCTCCGCGCGGTGGGCGGCGGCGCCCGCTCGCCCATCGGGCTTCAGATGAAGGCCGACATCACGGGCCTTGCCGTCCACACGCTCAAGATCCGCGAAGCCGCCTGCCTGGGCGCGGCGCTCTTGGCGGGCGTCGCCGCAGGCGCGTTTACAAGCGCGCACGAGGCCGCTTCGATCGTCCGGCTCGACGCGACCTACGAGCCCCGCCCCGCCATGAAGGCGCTCTACGACGAACGCTATCATCTCTACCGCCGCCTCTACGCCGCGAACCGCTCGCTGATGGGCGAACTGTAGAGGCGCCCAAAATCCGCCGGGCGGCTTTTGGGCGCAAAGGAAGAAGCCTGCGTGAGCCTAAAAATCTGCGGATTTTTCGGGCGGCTCACTGACTTGTGGTATTGTTTCCTGCACCAGTGTTCGCACTGATTCCGGAAACCGATTCCCGGCGCACGGGTCGCCGGGAACGATGAAAGCAGCACCCAGGTGATGGTTGGCGCTGAGAAAGGGTGACCCTGGGTTTCCGCACACCTACCTTCGCGCGCATGCGCCCCCATCCGGGGGCGTTTTTCTTGCCCGAAAGGGCGGCTTCGGGGAAGCGCGCGCCACCCTTCGCGCCGCCTTCGCGAACGGGCGCGAATACACGCGAAAAGCCCGTATGGCATACATTGTAGTACCCTGGGAGCCAGGATGCCACTCAAGATTGGAGATGTGAATATGGGAGAGGAATACAGGCCTGAAAAACGCTGTCCCGACAAATGCCGGGACGGTTGCTGCTTGTGGTGCCGCTGGGATTCGTGCCAAGGATACTGGGTCTGCTACAGCCGTCCGTGCCGCGAAAAGTACGAGGATGGCAACGGCTATGCCCCTGGGCGCGAAAAAGAGGAAGAGGACGGCTACGGTAAGGACGCCGCTCCCCAGAAATACCAGCCGCGCGAGAAGTACCAGAGCCGCAAGCCCGTGAAGGAGCCGGAGGGCGAAAAGGAAGAATACGACGGGAAAGACTGGGGCTTCGGGAAAGACTGGGGCTACGGGAAAGAGCCGTGCCGCGAGAAAGAACCTTGTCGCGAAAAGGACCCGTGCCGCGAGAAAGAGCCGTGCCGCGAGAAAGAGCCTTGTCGCGAGAAAGAGCCGTGCCGCGAGAAAGACCCGTGCCGCGAGAAGGACCCGTGCCACAAGAAGGAGAAAGACCCTTGCTGCGGCAAAAAGTCCTGGTGGGACTCTTGCTGCGAAAAGGAGCACGAGAAGCCAGATCATGACAAGGGCTGCTGGTGCTGCGAAGAAGAGCACGAGAAGCCCGATCATGACAAGGACTGCTGGTGCTGCGAAGAAGAGCACAAGAAGCCGGAGCCTGACAAGGACTGCTGGCGCAAGGAAAAGCACCACGACGATTGCTGCTGCTGAGCGCCTGAAGCCACTTCCCCTTTTTCGCTCCGCCAGATGCGCTGGCGGAGGTACTTAACGGACAACGCATCCTATCCATTTCGGGCGGCCACCTTTACCGGGCCGCATGATCCCGATCGCCATTGTACCAAAACCATAAATAGATCTCGATACCCCTGACGCCGTGAGCCGATGAAAAAGCGCAGGGCGATTGTTGTTCGCTCTGCGCTTCTTATGATGTGCCATACCCTTTGTGTGGGGTCAAGGGGGCTCAGCTCCCTTGCGGGAGGTCCGGAGGGCGGAGCCCTCCGGCGTTCTCTTCGCCTCTCCCTTCACTCCTCCGTCCGGATGTTGCGCTGCTGGAGCTTGAGGATGTAGCGGGTGCGGACGGAGTCCAGGAACACGGCGAGGAGGATGACCAGGGCCGAGATCAGCGGCTGGATGTAGAGGTCCACCTGCAGGAAAACCAGGCCAGCCTCGACCATCTGGATCAGGATTGTGCCGATGACCACGCCCGGGAAGATGGTGCCGATGCCGCCCGCGAGGCTCGTGCCGCCCAGCACGGAGGCGGAGATGGCGTTGAACTCGTAGCCTTCGCCGAAGGCGGGGATCACGCAACCGATCTGGGCGATGGACACGATGGCGGAGAGCGCGGCCAGGAACCCGCACAGGATGTAGGCCTTGGCCAGCACGCCGCTCACCGGAATGCCGCCCTTCTGTGCGGCTTCCTTGTCAAAGCCGACGGCGTAGAGCTGGCGGCCGACGGTGGTGGACTTTAAGAGCACCGCCACCACCACCACCACCAGCGCGAAGATGATGACCGGGTAGGGGATCACGCCCAGCAGCTTGCCGGAGCCGATGCCCGACACCAGCTGCGGGGGCATGGCGATCTGTTCGCTGTTGGTGAGCAGCAGCGCGATGCCTCGCCCGGCGGTCAGCGTGCCGATCGTGACCACGAACGGCGGGATCTTGACCTTGACCACGAAGAACGCGTTGACGCAGCCGAACAGCACGCCCACCACGAGGCAGGCCAGCAGCGACACGTAGATGTTTACGCCCGCGCGGATCAAAAGCGCCGCGATGGAGGCCGACAGGTACATGTTCGCGCCGACGGAAAGGTCCGTGCCGCCGGTCAGCAGCACCAGCGTGATGCCCACGGTCAGGATGCCGATGTAGCTGGACTGGGTCAGAATGTTCGAGAAGTTGGTCCAGGTGAACCAGTTCTTGGACGACACGCCGAACACCAGGAACACCAGCACAAAGAGCGCAATGGGGATGTTCTTAAGAAGGATCAGCGTAAGGTTCTTGTTCGTCCTCATGTGCCTTGCCTCCCCATGTTCTGCCGGAACGCCGTGCGCAGGATGGCTTCCCGGTCGAACTCAACGTGCGAGAACTCGCCGACGATCTCGCCCTTATTCATGATGAGGATGCGGTTGCAGATGCCCACCAGCTCCTCAAGCTCGGACGAGATCGCGAGGATCCCGGTGCCGCCTGATGCGATGCGGTTCAAAAGGTTGTAGATCTCGGCCTTCGCGCCCACGTCGATGCCGCGGGTTGGCTCATCGATGATGAGCATCTTGGGCTTGGTCAGAAGCCACTTGGCGATGACCACCTTCTGCTGGTTGCCGCCCGAAAGGCCCTTGGCCTGGTGCTTTTTGACGTTGCCCACCTTGATGCGCAGTTCCTCGACGGACTCTTTCACCGGCTGCTCGATGCCGCGGCTGACCACGCCCAGCGCCTTCGTGTAGGCGGGGAGCGCCGCCAGCTGGATGTTCTCGCCCACCGGGAATTCCATGAGGAGGCCTTCCTCGCGCCGGTTTTCGGTGACGAACGCGAAGCCCTTGCGGATGCGGCCCACCGGGTCCTGGTCTTTGAACGCTTCACCCTTAAAGCGGATCTCGCCGCGCTCGTAGCGCTCAAGGCCGTAGATGATGTGGGCCAGCTCGCTCCGGCCCGAGCCCATCAGGCCGAACACGCCCACGATCTCCCCGGAGGAGACCTTCATGTTGATGTCCTTGACGATGCCCGGCTGGGACACGCCGGAAAGCTCGAGCAGCACCTCACCCTTTGAAACGGGCGTCGTCTCCGGGTACATCTGCGCGATGTCGCGGCCCACCATCGACAGGATCATCCGGTCAATGGTGAAGTCTTTCTTCTCGCCGGTGTCGGTCACGCGGCCGTCGCGCAGCACCAGGATGCGGTCGGAGAGGCGCATCACGTCGCCCAGGATGTGGGAGATGTAGATGACCGCCTTGCCCTCTTTTTTCAGCTTCTCGATCAGCGCGAACAGGCGCTCGGTCTCGCGGGCGGTCAGCGACGTGGTCGGCTCGTCGAAGATGATGAGCCGGGGGTTCCGGGACAATTCCTTCGCGATCTCCACCAGCTGGCGCTCGCCGGGGGAGAGCCGCTCCACCAGCATGTCGGGGGAGACGGTCAGCTCCACCGATTCCAGCGCTTCGCGCGTCCTGCGCCGAAGTTCCGCGCGGTTGATGAAGGGCGTGCCCTTGATCTTTTCAAAGCTGTTGATGAACATGTTGTCGAGGATGCTGAGGTTATTGAACAGGTTCAGCTCCTGATGGATGAACGCGATGCCGCTTTTCGTGGCGTCGCCCGGCTTTTCGGGCGCGTAGCACTGGCTGGCCAGGGTCATGGAGCCGCCGTCCGGCGGGAACACGCCGCCGATCATGTTCATGAGGGTACTCTTGCCCGCGCCGTTTTCGCCGATGATTGACAGCACCTCGCCGGGCGCCACGTCAAAGGACACGTCTTTAACCGCGTACACGCCGAAGAACGCCTTGCTGACGTGCGTCAGGGTGAGCAGCGCTTCTCTTTCAGGCATGCCCTTCCACCTTCTTTCCCTCGGGCGCGGGGGCCGTGGTGGAGGTCTTGCGAAGGCTCGAGCGCACCGCGTCCAGCGTCGCCGCGGCCAGGATGATCGCGCCCTTGACGATGTCGATGGTGAAGTTGTCCAGCTTCAGCTGCTGGAGGGAGGTGGCGAGGATGGTGTAGAACAGCACGCCGTACAGCGTCCAGGTGACCTTGCCCTTGCCGCCGAAGAGGCTGGTGCCGCCGATGACGGTCGCCGCCATGATGTCCAGCAGCATCGTGGCGCCCATCGTGGGCCGCCCCTGCATCAACCGTCCGGAGTAGAGGACCGAGCCCACCGCCGCGCAGAAGCCGCTGAACGCGTACACGAACACGGTGATCTTGCCCGTGGGCACGCCGGAAACCCGCGCCGCGCGGATGTTGCCGCCGGTGGCGTAGATGTATTTGCCACGAAGCGTCAGCGACAGGATGAACTGCGCCACCGCCGCCAGCGCCACCGCCACGAAGAACGAATAGGGGAAGAAGCCGATGCTTTCGCTGCCCAGGTTTTCAAAGGATTCGGGCAGGAACATGATGTTCTGGGATTTTGTAATGTAAATCGCGAGCGCCGAATAGAACATCTGCGCAATCAGGGTGACCATGAAGGGCGGCATGTTCAGCTTCGCGATGAGCGTTCCGTTGACAGTGCCGATCAGGGTGCCGATCAAAAGCATGATCGCAATGCCGATCAGCGTGATCGCGGGGCCGGGAAGGTTGACGAGCGGCCCGCCGTTTTCGGTTAGGAACCAGCCCCAGAGCGGGGAATTCCCCAAGACCGCGGGGTTCGCCGCCGAGCACATGAACGCGGCGCCGATGACGCTGGTCACCGCCATGACGCTCGTCTGCGAAAGGTCGATGCCGCCCAAGAGCAGCACGAACGTCTGCCCGACGGCGATGGCGAACAGCGGCCACATGTTGGAGAAGATGTTCGAGAGGTTGTGCGGTGAGAGCATCGAGGGCACGATTGCCGCGATGACGAAGAAGTAGATCACGCTCAGCGCCAGCACGAAGTACTCGCTCATGAGAAGCTTGGTCGTAAAGCGGCCGGCGCGGCCGGGGGCACCGATTCCGGATGTCACAGATGGACACCTCCTGACATACTCGTTGCATCGGATCGTCGCTTCCACATTAATCCATCTCAGGGGCAATGTCAACGCGGCGATCCCTGGATTCTCAAAAACGCCCCGCGGGGCGTTTTTACGCGGCAGGGCCGCATCGAACCCGCCGCCGCGCCGGGCACTTTGAATGCTGATTCAAAGCGTGCGCCCGGCGCGGCGGCCCCTGCAACCCTAGATCAATTGATTACTTCTTGTTGCCCCACATGTCGTCGTGACGCTCGGCCATGTTGCCCTGGGTCAGCGCGAAGCCGGGGTCATAGATCCACTGGGAGGGCTGGGTCTCGCCGGCCTTCACGGCCGCGACCAGCGCGTCCATGCAAGAGGAGGCTTCAAAGTACAGGTCCTGCACGGCGGTGGCGTCCACAAAGCCTTCGTCCATCAGGCGACCGGCGGTGGAGTCGCCGTCAACGGCGCCCATGATCACGTGGTTGGCCTCGCCGACCTTGACCCACTTGCCCAGCGGTTCCAGAACGCTCTGGATCTGGGGGTAGAGGAAGTCGGAGCCGCAGAACAGCATGTTGAAGTTGGGGCTGGCCTGAGTGGCGCTCTTCAGGTTCGCCAAAGCGGTATTGGCATCCCACTTGGTGGGCACTTCCACGATGGCGTCCACGATGTCCTGGTTTTCGGAAGCGGCCTTCTTGAAGCCTTCGGCGCGCTGGATGGCGTTCGGGTCGCCCAGGTCGCCGACCATGTGCATCGCGACGACCTTTTCACCGGTCTTGTCGAAGCGGACGCGGGCCTGCTCAAACATGTAAGCGGCGGCCGAATAGGCGATGGCGAAGTTGTCCGCCACCACGACGATGGCCTTCGTGGACTGGATCGACGGCGGGCGGTTGAACACGGCCAGCGGCACATCGGCCTTGTTGGCGGTCTTGACGATGGTCACGGCGGATTCGCCGTCCTGCGGGATGATGATGATGCCGTCCACGCCCTGGGCGATGGCATCGTTCACCTGCTCGAGCTGCTTGTTGGCGTCTTCGTTGCCGTTGTACTCGAGGACTTCCACGCCCATGTCGCGCAGGGTGGTGGTGATGGCCTTGTAGCCGGCGACCCAGAACTCGGTTTCCAGGTCCTGGAAGCAGAAGGCGATCTTCTTGACCGTCTTCTCTTCAGCCAGCGAGGGGATCGCAAGGGAAAGCACGAGGATCAATACCAGAACGATGCTTACGAGCCTTTTCATGTTCTTCCTCCTTTTATTCTCACGCCTGGATTGGCGCGCGATTCCTAAACTTTCCCGGGGTCTGACTTCCGGGAGGCTTGGAGGGCCGCAGCCCTCCATGTCCGACCATAAGTACCGGCTTGAGGTGAATTTGACGTATCTGTCAAATTCAGTCCCGGAGGGACAAGTTTCGCCTCAGGGCGAAACTTCCTTACCGGTGTTATGGATTCCCCCAAAGGGCGCGCTTGCCCGCCCGACGGGGAATCAATACCGCCGGTGCGGATTGAGCCTGGAAATTCCCGCAGGAATTTCAGCAATCCGCCCCCGTTCCTTCGCTTGCGCAGGCGTTCTCAACGCATGCGCAAGCCCGTTTAGCGTTTCATGATTTCCGGGATGGGGAAGGTTTGGCCGTGGCGTGTGATGCTCGTTGAAGGCCAGAGGCCGGTGGCGGAGGCGACGGAAATGTTTTCGCCATCCTTCACCGTCAGTTCCGCCGTCTTCGCGCCGGACACGGTGATGAACCATTCGAAGGCTTCGGTTTCGGTGATCCTGCGCGCCGGGTCCAGCGAGTGGCCCGCCTGGCAGATGAAGTAGCCGATGCGCCCGCCGGGGTAGTGGCCGCGCCACGCCTCCGGGTAGCCGAATTCCGCCAGCAGCGCCTTGTGCTCTTCGAGGATGTCCTGATAACTGGTTCCGGTTTGGCAGAGCGCCATGCAGTTGGCGGAAACCTGCCGCACCGCTTCGTAAGCCCCTGCGATCTCGCCGGGAACCGAGTTTCCGAAGTACACGCTGCGCGCGATGTTGCAGTGCAGCCCTTTGTAGCGGACCGCCGGGGTCAAAAGCACGTATTTGCCCAGCTTCGCGCCCACGGGGTTCGGGTGCCGGTACTTGAAGATGCGTTCGTCCGTCCCGACCAGCATTACGTCGCAGATCGCGCCGCGGCTTGCGAATTCCCGGAGCAGCAGAGCCTCGGCTTCGTAGTCCGTCATGCCCGGCTCGATCGCTCCGGCCACCCGGGTGAGTACTTCGTCCGCGATCGCGCCGATTTTGTGGAAGCGGGAGATTTCCGTAGGGGTGTAGGGGAAGTGCAGTTCATAGATCTCGGAGAGCGGGCATTCGGCCCGGCAGGGTACGTCCGCCACGGGGCGGTCCCCCGCCAGTTTGAGCGCGCGCTCCAGCACGGATTCCTCGTACCATTTTAAAGGAACATACTCCAGCGGGAAGCCGTTCAGTTCCTCGTCCATGATGCGCTGGCCGTCCATCACCTGCGCCACCAGGAAGGCTTCGTTCTCCGTGATCACCGCCGCGCCGAAGCCCTCGGCGCTGGGGATGACCACGCGGTTCATGCCGCCGGTGGTGATCCAGGCGAAGTTGTCCTGCCTCAGGAGCACGAGCCCCGTGTATCCCTTTTCTTTCAAGAACCTGCGCACACGACCGAGTTTCACATTGGCATCGTCCAGCATACGTCCCTCCGAAATTCGCCTTCAGGCTTAACCTGGGCTGGGCCAAACGTTGTGGAATTTGCCGTGCGGCCGTGCGTCCGATTGGTCGATCCGCTCGTTTGTACGCATTATAGCACGCAGCTTTGCCAATGTCTATACTTATTTCAAAAATATTTTAGAAAAGTGTAAGCGTTACATCTCACTGGACGCCGGTTTCCAGCGGGGACTGTTACAGAATTCAAGAAATCCGGGGCGGTACGTCCTTCGCCATGCCGACGTAGTATATTACATATACAAATTCCAAAATACGTAAAGCAAAACCGCGACAAATCTCTCGGAAATTCGACGGCAAAAACGGAATCCGACTGGAAAAGTGGCTTCCAGAGTGTGCCGCCCGCCTCATGGGACGTAAAGGAAACCTTGCCGGAAAAGTGGAAAAGCAATTCCCGGCGTCGGGACATGGGGGAAATCTGATTGCCGTCTGCTCCGGGCTTCCATCGTTCCCGGCGACCTGCGCGCCGGGAACGGATCATATTTGAACGACCAGTGCGCACACTGGTCGTTCAAATAATACCGCAAGTCAGTGAGCCGCCCGAAAATTCCGCAGAATTTTAGGCTCACGCAGCCTTCTTCCTTCGCGATGAAAAGCCGCCGGGCGGATTTTCATCGCCTAGATTTTGAAGACCACCTTCATCGCCTTGCCCTCGCGCGCCAGTTGTACGCCCTCGGCGAAGGAATCCAGCGGCAGGATGTGGGTGACGAGCTTTTCGCCCGGGATGCGGCCGGATTGCATCAGGTCCAGCGACTGGATGTGGTGCCGGGGCGCAAAACCCGTGGTGCCGATGACCGTCAGGCCCTTGTAGTGGATGAGGTTCGTATCAAGCGGCACGATACTCTTGTCGTGCGGCAGCCCGCCGAAGAAGGCGATGCGCCCGCCCTTCCGGGCAGCGGAGAGCGCCTGCACCTGCGTGTCGGCCACGGGGTTTGCGGTGATGACCACGTCGGCGCCCGCGCCGCCGGTCAGCCGCTTCACTTCCGCCACCAGGTCCACCTCGGAGGCGTTGATGGTCTCGTCCGGCCCGAACGCCTTCACCATGTCCAGGCGGGACTGGTTGACGTCCGCGATGAAGACGCGCTTCGCGCCGCGGGCCTTGGCCACGCAGATGTGGATGCTGCCGATGGGCCCGGAGCCGATGATGAGCACCGTGTCGCCCAAGCCCACGCCCAGCTTTTCCTGGGCGTTGATGCAGGAGGACGGCGGCTCGGCCACGCAGGCGTACTCCGGCGGAAGGCCCTCCGGGATCTTCTGGATGGTGCCAAGCCTGAGCGCCTCCGCAGGGATGGCCATGTACTCGGCGAAGCCGCCCGGCCACTGCTGCGCCAGTTCGCGGATGCTCTCGCAGAACTCGTACCGGCCCATCCGGCAGAAGCCGCACTTTCCGCAGTACACGTTGGGCGCGATGGCGAGGAGGTCGCCTACACTGTAGTCGCCGCGGTAGTTTTTGCCGGTTTTAACCACTTCGCCCGAGACCTCGTGGCCGATCACCGCGGGCAGCGGCACGTTTTTATGGCCGCTGAAGAGCGTGCGCATGTCGCTGCCGCAGAGTCCGCAATACCATACCTTGATCAGAAGCCCCTCGTCCGGGCAGGCGGGTTTTTGAACGGTTTGCACTGCAAAGCTTCCGGGCGCGGAAAGGACGACTGCTTTCATCATGTGGACCACTCCCTTTTTTGAACGGAATCCGATGTGCTTACATTTTAGATGATTGTATGTGAAATGTCAAGGAGGCTCGGGCGCGAGAAATTCTTGAATTATGGCCATAAAAATTATAATTACAGCTTGACTTTACAGATTTCCCGATATAAAATGTACTCAGCGAGTTACATAAGGAAAAAACCTATGTTGTAATTCGTTACGGAAAGGGGCGCGGGCATTGGAATACCTGCTGGGGATCGATTTCGGCACGGGCGGCTCCAAGGCGTGCCTGACGGACACGGCGCTGAACCGCCTCGCCTACGCCTTCCGCGAATACCCGATACATACCTGCCGGGCGGACTGGTCGGAGCACGAGCCGGAGGACTATTGGCGCACCGCCTGTGAGAACGTGCGAAAGTGCGTCCGGGGCGCGGGCGTGGACCGGCGCGACATCAAGGCCATCGCCATCTCCGCGGCCATGCCCTCCATGGTGCTGACCGGCGAAGACGGGCGCGCGGTGGGCCGGGCGTTCAATCTTCTGGACCGGCGGGCCAAGGCTGAAACCGGGGAAGTGCTGGAGAAGATCGGGCTGGACAGGTACTTCGCCGTCACCGCCAACCGGCTGGAGGACCACCCTTCCATTGTAAACCTCCTGTGGATGAAGCGCAATGAACCGGAGCGCTACCGGCGCATCCGCATGGCGCACTCCATCGACGGGTACCTGACGTACCGCCTTACCGGGGTGCACAACGTCAACCGCTCCAACGCCATGTTCTTCGGCGCGTTCGATATGAAGAAGAATGCGTTTGACTGGGGGATGATCGAATCGCTGGGCCTCGACCCCGGCATGTTCCCGCCGGTGACCGACTGCCATGAGGTGATCGGGCAGGTTTTGCCGTCCGTCGCGGAGGAAATCGGCCTCGCGCCCGGCACGCTGGTGCTCTCCGGGCAGACCGACTGCAACGCGGGCTGGCTGGGCGCGGGCGCGACCCGTCCGGGCGACATCCAGATGAACCTGGGCACCTGCGGCAACTTCGGCGTGGTCATGGACTCGATGGACTTTTTGCCCAGTATGATCAACTTTCCGTATACCACGCCGGGCGGCTACATCGCCGTGCCTACCACGACCACCGGGGGCGTGCTGATGCGCTACCTGCGGGACAACTTCTCGCAGCTCGAGAAGGCGGCCGAGGCGCTGACGGGCCTTGACGCCTACGACATGCTGAACCTGGAGGCGGAGAAGATCCGCCCCGGCAGCGACGGCCTGGTTGTGCTTCCTTATTTAATGGGCGAGCGCACGCCCATCTGGGACACGAACGCCAAGGGTGTGATCTTCGGGCTGTCGCTAAGGCACACCAAGGGCCATCTGGTGCGGGCGATGATGGAATCCGTCGCCTACGCGCTGTACCACTCCTTCGAGGTGCTGTCGCCTTCCGTTCCGAACATCAATTATCCGCTGGTTTTGAACGAGGGCGGCGCCAAGAGCCGGCTGTGGCGCAGGATCATCACGGACGTGTTCAACCTGCCCACGGTGCTGGTGGGGAACCGTGCGGGCGCGCCCTACGGGGATTGCCTCTTGGCGGGCGTCGGCGCGGGGCTGATCAAAAGCTTTGACGCGGCGAAGGAAAAGGTTCAGTACGTGGAGCCGATGGAGCCGGACCCCGCCGCCCACGCGATCTACATGGAATACTTTGACCTCTACAAGGGACTGTACGTAAGCCTCAAGGACCAGTTTGCGCTGCTCGCGCGGCTAAACGCGCGCCATCCATAGTTACTCTTGAGAACGGGGGACGAGAATATGTACGAAATCGACCAGCGGCTCCTGCAGCGTCAGAGGGAAGGCAGGCCCATTCGCGTGGCGCTGATCGGCGCGGGCCAGATGGGTAAGGAGATCGTGTGCCAGGTGGGCCTCATGCAGGGCATGGAGATGGACATCGTGGTGGACCTGAAGACCGAAACCTGCCGCAGCGCCTTTGAGGCCGCCGGTTACCGGGGCGAGCTGGTGGAAACGGGCGACCTGGCCGAATGCGAGCGGGCGCTGGCCGAGGGCAAGAAGGTCATCACCACCAACTATCTTCTGGCCGTCATGGCCGCGCCGATCGAATCGGTGATCGACGCCACCGGCAGCCCCGAAATGGGCGCGCGCATCTCGCTGGAGTGCTTCAACCAGAAAAAGCACATCGTCATGATGAACGTGGAGTGCGACATCACCGTGGGGCCGCTGCTTCGGCAGATGGCGGAAAACGCCGGTGTGGTGTATTCGCTGACCGCGGGCGACGAGCCGGGTTCCATTGTGGAGGTTTACCGTTTCGCAACGGCGCTGGGCTTCAAGGTGGTCGCCGCCGGAAAGGGCAAAAACAATCCCCTCGATATCTACGCCACCTCGAAGGACCCTGAGTGGGTGGAGAAGGCCGCGAAGCGCCACATGAACCCCCGCATGCTGGTGGAGTTCGTGGACGGCTCCAAGACCATGATTGAGATGTGCGCGGTGTCAAACGCCACCGGCCTCGTGCCCGATATACGCGGCATGCACGGCCCGAAGTGCAACATCAAGGACCTCAAGAGCGTGTTCAGCCTGAAGTCCCAGGGCGGCATCCTGGAGAAGGAAGGCGTGGTCGACTACGGCATCGGCGACATCAACCCGGGCGTGTTCGTGGTCATCACCACGGATAACCCCACCCTGATCGAGGGCCTCAGCCAACGCGACATGGGCTACGGCCCGAATTACTGCCTGCTCCGGCCCTACCACCTGTGCTCCTGCGAGACGCCCATCACCGTGGCGCAGGGCGTATTGTACCACGAGTCCACCGCCCACCCGATGAAGAAGCTGACCAGCGAGTGCATCACCGTGGCCAAGCAGGACCTGAAGGCGGGCCAGGTGCTCGACGGCATCGGCGAGTGCTGCTACCGCGGCTCCATCGACCTGGCCACCGTCGCCCGCGAAGGCAACATGCTGCCGCTGGGCCTGGCCAAGGGCGCGAAGCTCCTGTGCGACGTGAAGCGTGACGAAGTCATCACCTACGACATGGTGGAGCTGGACAACTCGTCGGTGCTCTTGCAGCTGCGCAGAATACAAGATCAGCTTTATCCGGCGTAAGGCAAGGGGGTTATTGCGGGGCTCCGCCCCCCGCCCCGCCAAGGGGAATGATTCCCCTTGGAACCCTCACAGGGAAAATGTCCGCTAGCGCGTACATTTTCGGGTCAAAGTATGACGAGTAACAGGTATAAGTATATACATTACCCCTTGTGCGGGGTCAAGGGGGATCATCCCCCTTGCGGGAGGTCCGGAGGGCAGGGCCCTCCGGCATCCTCTCGTCGTTCCCCCGCCTCCCCTTAAATTCCACGGAGGTGCTTCATGCTCATTGATCACGCGTGGTACGACCAGACGCTTCTGACCGAGGCGAAGGCCATTGAGAACCTGACGAAAAAGCTGGACTATCAAGCGCTGGACAGGATTGTCGAGCGGCTATTGAAAGCCAAGCGCGAAAACGCGCGGGTGTTCGTGGCGGGCTGCGGCACGTCGGGCGCGGCGGCCAGGCGCATCGCCCACACGCTGAGCTGCATCGAGATCCCGGGCATCTTCCTGTCGCCGGCGGACGCGCCCCACGGTGCGATGGGCATGATCCAGCCGGGCGACGTGGTGGTTTTGATCACCAAGGGCGGGAACACGCCGGAGATTTTTAATTACGTTCCCTGCTGCAAGGACAAGGGCGCAAGCATTGTCGGCGTGACCCACAACCCGGACTCGGCGCTCGCGAAGGCGTGCGATCTCCCGCTGATTCTCGACACCGGGGAGGAACCCTGCCCCTGGAAGATGATGCCCTGCGCCTCGACGCTGGGCGTGATCGCCGCGTTCGACGCGATCATCCTGGCCGCGATGCGGCTGAACGGATTCACCCGGGAGCAGTTTTTGCGCATCCATCCCGGCGGCGCGACGGGCGAGACGCTGCGCGGCGGAAAGGCCACCTAAGGCCGAAATTTCCGGGCGGTCCCGGTTCCGATCCAATGCGCCTTTTGCGGCTTATGCCGCGCGCCGCCCACGTTCCCGGCGCATTGGTCCTCACAAAAGGTGGAAGCCTACGCCAATGGTCAATGCGCTGGCGCTTTACATCGCTTCAGAATTGTGATAAAGTAAATCCATCTGACCTTCAAGGCGGTGACACGATGCAGGCTCAGGACGAACGGGCAATCCAGCTTCCGGCGCAGATGCTCCTCCGGCTCCAGGCGATCTACCGGTCCCTCAAGCGCGCGGAGCGCAGCGCGGCCGACCTTCTGATGAACCGGCCGGGCTTTGTCGCGCGGTCGACGATCGCGGCGGTGTCCGAGGAAGTCGGCGTTTCGCAGCCCACCTTTGTGCGGCTGGCGCAGCGGCTGGGCTATTCAGGCTACGCCGAGATGAAGGAAGTGCTTCTGGCCGACGGCGAAACGCCCGCCGTACCCCCGGAAGTGCCCTACGAGCATGTGAGCAAGGAAAGCTCCGCGCTTGAAATCGCCCAGAGCATCGTGCACGCGTCCATTCAGGCGCTCAATGACCTTTTGTGTGTGATGAACCCGGAGCATTACGAGCGCGCCGCCGCCGCGCTGATCGGGGCCGAGCGCATCGCGTTCTTCGGCTCGGGCGACTCGGGCGTGGTCGCGCTGTCGGCGTTCCAGAAATTCGTGAAGGTCGGCGCGATCTGCCACACCACGACGGACGGCGACACGCAGCTGATGCTCGCCGCGCTCATGAACGAAAAGTGCGTGTGCCTTTTGGTGTCCCACTCCGGCGATACGGTTTCCATGGTGCAGGCGGCGAAGCTTGCCAAGGCCGCCGGGGCCACCACCATCGCCGTCACCAACTTCCCGTATTCGCACCTCGCCAAGCAGTGCGACATCGTGCTACTCACCGCCACGTTCGTGGAGTGCGGCGGCGAACTCGTCACCCAGCGCATCGCGCAGCTGGCCATCATCGAAAGCCTTTTCATCATTTACCGCATGCGCAAGAGCGCGCAGTGCGATAAGGCGCTCTCCCTCACCGACCGCATCATCGACGAGACGACAAAACTGTAGAGAACAATATGCCAGAGGGCCCGCGCCCTCCGGATGTTTTATCCGCGCACAATCATCATCATACGGATTTCTTAAGGCCCCAGATCCAAGGCGATGGATGAGGAGGTTTTCTTTTATGACCGCCAAAGAACGCGTGACCGCCGCGCTGGGTTACAAAGAGCTGGACGAGAAGTACCCGTCCATCCGCATGGCGGCAAGCCACGACCTTGCGACTCTTGCCATTTACGCGCATACGCCTGCGACGTGCACCTCACGCTGTCCCTTGACGGCTACGACATCTGGCTGTACGATCTTTCCAGCATGCACCGGCTGAACCCGGAGCCCGACACGCGGGACGGCCGGACGAGGCTCGTCATGCCGGAGGTCAAATCCGACCTCCTGTACGTCGCGAAAAAGCGGGGAGGGGCCCAATGAACATCAGAAAGTATGACTATTTCGAGTGGGCGCTGAGCGCCGACGTCTCCGGCCTTGAAAACCCATTCGCCCAGGTCAGCCTCAAGGCCGTCGTGACCGGGCCGGACGGCGAGAAACGGCTGGACGGTTTCTACGACGGCGGGGACCGATTCGTCATCCGGTACATGCCGCAGTCAGAGGGCGAATTTACGCTCACCACGCGCTCGAACCTCCCGGCGCTGGACAGGCTGACCGCCGCATTCACCGCGCTGCCCGCAGCGCCCGGAAACCACGGCCCGGTGGGCGTGGACGGCATGCACTTCCGCCACGCAGACGCGGCGCGCGTCTTCGTCATGGGCACCACCGCCTATGTGTGGCATCACCGGCCCGCGTTCGTCCGCGAAAAGACGCTGGAGAGCTTCTCGGCCTACGGCTTCAACAAGATCCGCATGCTGTTCTTCCCCAAGCACTACACCGGCGGCTACGGCGCCATCGACGTCAGCTACGAGCCGCCCTGCTATCCCTTCGAAGGGACGCCCGGCGCGTTCGACTTCGCCCGCCCCAACCCGGCCTACTTCCGGGAGTATGAGGACCGCCTGCGGGAACTGGACGCGCGCGGCATCATCGCGGATACCATCCTCTTCCACCCCTACGACTTCGGCCACTGGGACATCGACACCGGCATGGACGAGGACCAGGCGCTTTCCTACCTCAAATACCTCATCGCCCGCATCGCCGCCTTCAAAAACGTGTGGTGGAGCCTCGCCAACGAGTACGACATCAAGACGCTGCCCGAAAAGAAGGTGCTCCGGGTGGGCTACGACGCCCGGGACTGGGACGTGATCGGCGAGTTCGTCAAGGCGCGCGACCCGTCCGGCCACCCGATCTCCTGCCACAACATCCCCTTCGGCCGCATCTACCCCGACCGGCCCTGGATGAGCCACGTCAGCTACCAGCACCCGGACACCTACACCACCATGATCGAGCTTCAGGCACGTTACCATAAGCCCGTCATCAACGACGAGTACCAGTATGAGGGCAACACGCCCGACGACTGGGGCAATACCACCGGCGAACTGGAGCTTGAGCGCCACTGGCGCAGCGCCATGGCCGGCGGCTACGCCACCCACGGCGAGGCGTTCATCCGCGACAACAACCGCGACATCTTCTGGGCCTATGGCGGCGACATGATCGGCGAAAGCCCAAAAAGGCTCAAGTTCCTCCGGGAGATCATTGAAAGCTGCCCCTTTGAGGAACTCGAGCGGGACTTCGTGAACTCCGACGCCAACAATTACTACGCGCTGCGCAAGGGCTACGACTACTACCTGGTCTTCTGCCGCCGCGCGCTGACCGGCAAACATCTGTGGGTGGGCGATTGGACTACCGATCGGGAGGGCGCCCGGTACAAGGTGACCACCTACGACGCTTGGAACTGCGTCAAGCGCTCCGAACGGGCCATCGCGCTCTCTGAAAAGATCTCCTTTGAAGACTGGCAGGTCATGATTCTCGAAAAGGTATGAGTATCCATCCGTCCAGGCCGCGCTGCTCCGGACGGATGCTTTGAAAGGGGGAACCGGCTTGGGCAGAATGAAGTACAGCTACTTCCTGCTGACGTTCGGACAGGAGGAGGCCTATTTGCGCCCAGAAGCCGCGTACGACCGGCTCCGACGCAACGGATACGACGCCGTGGAGATCACGCCGCCCAAGGGCCGCTACGGCCTGGGCGTCTCGATGGAGAAATACCTCGCCACCACGCGAAAGCTGCTTCAGGACTATGGTCTCAAGGTGTCCTGCGTGAATGAGTGCTGGGGCGAGAAGTGGGACCCCTACAGCCCCACGTACAAAACGCTGACCGAGGCACGGACGGCGGATCTGGCCTACCGGGAGACCACGGCCTCCATCGACTATGCGGCCGAGCTGGGCGCGCCTTTCGTCACGGTGGCCGTAGCCATCCACGCGGGGATCACGCCTGAAAACCTTCCCAGCAGCGCTGCCGTGATGGTGGAGACCCTGCGCAGGATGTGTTCTTACGCGGCAGAAAAAGGCGTGCGGCTGGTGTTTGAGGCCACCAACCACCTGGAGATGGGCAAGTTCGTCAACACCGCCCTCAATCACCTGAGGGTCATTGAGCGGGTGGGGCGGGACAACATCGGCATCCAGCTGGACTGCTTCCACGCCAATTTCGAAGAGCTGGGCATGTACGAGGCGATCCTGGAGGCGGGAAAGCGCCTCTGGCACATGCACTTCCGGGACTCCAACTCGCTGATGCCGGGCTACGGCACGATCGATTTCAAGTCCGTCTTTCGGGCGCTGATGTCGGTGGGGTACGACGGGTACTGCACCATCGAAACCTCCCCCATGTTCCCGAACGTCGAAACCGCCTGCGCGGACGGCATCAACTACCTTCGCATGATGGAGCACATCGCTTTGCTGCAGCGCTCCCCGGACTATCCAAACGGGTTCAGCATCCTTCATTGATCGGCCTTTTGCCGCTGTATGCCTCCGCACACGCGGGGGCTTTTCCTTTCCCCGACGCAATGGTATAGTATAATAGAAGAAAAGGGGGCATGAGCATGGAGATCACCCGCTGCGGCTGGGCGGCGCGCGAGGGGCTGGAGCAGGAATACCACGATGAGGTCTGGGGCGTGCCCGTCCACGACGACAAGGCGCTGTTTCGGATGCTGATGCTGGAGGGGCAGCAGGCGGGGCTGAGCTGGTCCACCATCCTCCGCAAGATGGACGCGCTGAACGACGCCTACGACGGCTTCGATCCGGCCATTCTCGTGCAGTATGGCGAGGCCAAGGTGGCGGAGCTGTTGGGCAACCCCGGCATCATCCGCAACCGCCTGAAAATCCTCGCCGCCATCGGAAACGCCCGCGCGTACTTCGCGCTCTGCGAATCTCACGGCTCACTGGACCAATTTCTCTGGGCTTATGTGGACGGGGCGCCCGTCCTCAACCATTGGGAGAGCCTTTCTCAGGTGCCCGCCTCCACGCCCCTTTCGGACCGGATCAGCGTGGATTTGAAAAAGCTGGGCTTCAAGTTCGTTGGCACCACCATTGTCTACGCGTTTTTGCAGGCGGTGGGCGTGGTCAACGATCATCTGGTTTCCTGCGCGTTCCGAAGGGCATAGGCGCTCTCCCACTTGCGCCCGGGCAGCGGCAGGAACTTTGGTTCATGCCGCTGCTCCGCTTGCGCTATTGGGCCGTCGGGTGGTATCATGGATGCATTCACATGGGATGGGGGCGCGGGCATGTCTCTCGATTTTGTGGCTATCGACTTTGAAACCGCGAACAATGAATGGGGCAGCGCCTGCGCGGTGGGCCTGACGGTCATCCGCGGCGGGCGCATTGCGGACAGCTACTACACGCTTTTGAACCCACATTGCGCCTTCTCCCCGCAGTGCATCCGGATCCACGGCATTCGCGAGGCGGACGTCGCGGGCTCTCCGACCTTTCCCGAAATCTGGGGCGAGATGCTCCGGCATATCGGGCCAATGCCGCTCGTCGCCCACAACGCATCCTTCGATATGTCCGTATTGGAGCGGCTGTTTTCCCTCTGGCATGTGGACCCGGTGACGATCCGGTACGCCTGCACGGTGCGGCTGTCCCGCGCGCTCTGCCCGGAAGCGCCGTCCCATCGGCTGCCCGACGTGTGCGCCTTCCTGCGCCTGCCCCGCTTCGCCCACCACAACGCGGCGGACGACGCAAAGGCTTGCGCGCTAATCTGCCTGTCGCTGGCTCGGCGCACGGGCGCGGACTCGCTGGACGAACTGCTGGCCGCCGCGGGCATGTCCTGGAAGGCCATTCCGAAGCTTTCGCTCCCGGAGAGATCGCCGGGCAGAAGGCCGTTTGCCGCGACCCGGAAGGCGGACGCTCTGCCGGAAAGCCACGCCGCCTGTGGGCCGGTCTTTGAGGGCATGTCCTTCGTGTTCACGGGGGAACTGAGCGCCATGGAGCGCGCCGCCGCCGAGGAAGCGGTTCAAAAGCGCGCCGGAACGGTGCTGGGCGGCGTTTCGAGGAAGGCGAGTGTGCTGGTCGTGGGCGTGCAGGACCCCGCCGTCGTGCGCGGCGCGTACAGCACGAAGCACCAGAAAGCGCTCGAACTCAAGCGCACGGGCTATCCGATTGAGATCATCGACGAGGCCGCGTTCCTTCTGTGGCTTGGCGGCGCTCTGCCGGATGCGGTCCGGCGCTGAAAGGGTTCTTTGCTCATCTTTGCGAACATATTGTGGTCCGCATAAGGGGCCTCAAATTTTACACGCCCGGCGAAATAAAAGCCTATCCGGAGCACAGGAAAATACTCGGATTCGTCGAATTTCTGTCAGGTTGGCGTGCGACGGGGCATGCCCCGGGCTTTGCCCGGGCAACTGTCCGTCAAGCGCGCCCGGCAGCTGCAAACGGTGTTGCGCGCGGAGCTATGGTTAATGCGGGGGGAGTATGCATATGACCGTCGGGTGCGTCAAGGAGATCAAGAACAATGAATTCCGGGTGGGGATGACGCCCGCCAACGCCGCGGAATACGCGCGGCACGGGCATCGGGTTCTGGTGGAAAAAGGCCTCGGCGAGGGCAGCGGCTTTTCCGACGAGGAATACGGCAAGGCCGGGGCGACCCTGACCGACGCCGAGAGCGTCTGGGCCCAGAGCGACATGCTCATCAAGGTCAAGGAGCCGCTGGAGGCGGAATACCCCCGCATGCGCAGGGGCCAGATTCTCTATACATACCTGCACCTGGCCGCCGACCGCGCGCTGACCGAAGCGCTCATGAAGTCCGGCGCGAAGGGCGTCGCCTATGAGACCCTCCGGGACAAAAAGGGACAGCTCCCGCTGCTCAAGCCCATGAGCGAGATCGCCGGGCGGCTGGCCGCCATCGAGGGCGCGAAGTGCCTGGAAAAGCCCTTCGGCGGCCGCGGCGTGCTGATTTCGGGTGTGCCGGGCGTGCGCAAGGCCAAGGTCGTAATCCTGGGCGGCGGCTTCGTCGGCACCAACGCCTGCCGCATGGTGCTGGGCCTCGGCGCGGACGTGACGGTGGTGGACCTGTCCATCGACCGCCTGGTCGAGCTGGATGAGCTGTTCGCCAGCCACATCAAGACCGTGTTCTCGACCACCGCCGCCATCGAGCAGGAGATCGCGGACGCGGACCTTGTGATCGGCGCGGTACTCATCCCCGGCGCCGCCGCGCCCAAGCTGATCCGCCGCGAACAGCTGAAGCTGATGCGGCCCGGCTCGGTCATCGTCGACGTGGCGGTGGACCAGGGCGGCTGCGTCGAGACCACCCACGCCACCTACCACGACGACCCCACCTACGTCGTCGACGGCGTGGTGCACTACTGCGTGGCCAACATGCCCGGCGCGGTGCCCTACACCTCCACCATGGCGCTGACCAACGCCACCCTGGGCTATGGCCTCAAGATCGCGGACTTCGGCCTTGAGGAGGCCGCGCGGCGCGATCCGACCATCGTCTCCGCCATCAATACCTACGAGGGCGAGATCACCTGCCCCGGCGTGGCCGAGGCCTTCTCGCTGCAGTGCAGGGTGTTGGCGTTCTAGGGAGGAACGCCAAAGGGCGCTGCCCTTTGAAATCCCGCCAGAGGGATGGTATCCCTCTGGACTCCCCACAAGGAAAAAAAACAATTCCATTCAAAGCGCGGAGCGGTGCAAACCGTCCCGCGCTTTTTCGCGCAAGAAAATTCACTCAGAAATAGAATTGCGCCGGAATGTAAACGATACCGGCGTAAAATAGGGTGGCACACAGGTTTCCGAGCGTTGACAGCGCCCGGGATCGGGCATATAATGCACTCAGTGAATTATATTGGAGTGTGCCATGCAGTACGAGTCGGGCATCAACCGGGACGCGCAGAAGGAAGTGAACCTGTCGCTGGTCATCCGCGCGCTGCACGCGGGGCGGGCCCAGACGCGCATCGGCCTGACCCGCATCACCGGCCTCAAGCAGGCGACCATCACCAAGATCGTGAAACAGCTTCAGGACTGGGGGCTGGTGACCGAGACCACCGGGCAGGACGCGCCGCTGGGCCGCAAGCCCATGGGGCTGACGCTTTCGTCCGACCGGTTTTTTCTGGGCGCGGCGCGGGTCAACCGCAGCTACCTGGCCTGCGGGATCTACGACATCGCAGGCGGACTTGTGGTCTATGACGAGGTGCCGAACCGCCCAGAACTGGGCGCGCTCGCCTCGCTTGAAAAGCTCAAGGCGCTGGTCACTTCCACCCTCGCCCGTGCGCCGGGGCAGGTGTTGGGGCTGGGCGTGGCGCTGCCGGGGCCGTTCAACGCCCGCACGAAGCGCATCACGCTGATGAGCGGCTTTCCCGGCTGGGCGAAGGTGGACATCGAGGAGGGGCTTTCCGGCCTGGGCCTCCCGGTGTTCCTCGAGCACGACGCGAACTGCGGCGCGCTGGCGGAGTTATGGTACGGCGAGCACAGCCGGGACGAGAACCTTTTGTACGTGGTGTGCGACCGGGGCGTGGGCGCGGGGTTGATCGCAAACGGCCAGGTCTACCACGGCGCGTCGGGCTACGCCGGCGAAATCGGCCATGCGTCGATCAACTTCGCGGGGCCGCTGTGCGAGTGCGGCAACCGCGGGTGCCTGGAGCTTTACGCGTCCTCCGAAGCGCTGAAGGAAGCCTACGCGCTGGACCGGCTGGCGGAAGGCGGCGCTTCGCCGGAGGCGGGGGAGGTTTTGAGGCTCGTCCGAGCCGGGGACGAAGTCGCGCGGGACGCTTACCGAAGGGTGGCGGGCCAGCTGGCGTTCGGCGTGGTGGGGCTGATCAACGCGCTGAACCCCGACTGCGTGGTGTTCGCTGACCGCATGGTGGAGGGCGGGGATCTCTTCCTGGAAGCGGTGGACGCGGTGCTCCGCCGCCACCTGATGCCGGAGGTGTACGCGTCACTTCGGGTGTCGGTCAACCGTCTGCCGGGAGACCCGATGCTGCTGGGCGCCAGCGTCGTGGCGCTGGACAGCCTTTTAATGCGGCCCACCGGGGCATTCGGGAAAAATGGAGGCGGCACATGACGATCGAGTACTTCCAGAAGGGCTTCAACTACGCGCAGGACGGGCCGGGCAACCGCCTCGTGTACCACTTGGCGGGCTGCAACATGCGCTGCCCCTGGTGCTCGAACCCCGAGGGCATGGCGCAGGGACAGGGCGGCAACCGGCGGGAGGACGTGGGGGCAATCGCGCGGGCAGTGATCGCGGCGAAGCCCATGTTCTTTGCCGGCGGCGGGCTGACGCTGACCGGCGGCGAGGCGACGGTGCAGTTTGACGCGGTGAAGGCGCTTCTGGAAAGGGTTCGGGCGGCGGGCGTCCATACCGCGCTCGAGACCAACGCAACCCATCCGCGCCTGCCCGAGCTGTTCCCGCATCTGGATCTTTTGATCGCCGACTTCAAGCACCCGGACGAGGCGGCGCACCTGGGCTTCACCGGGGTTTCGGGCGATTGGGTTCGGAAAAACCTCGAGCGCGCCGCGGACGCCGGGGTGGAGCTGCTGATCCGCATCCCGCTGATCCACGGCGTGAACGACGACGAAGCGTCGCTGGAGGGCTTCCGCGCGACCCTCGCCCGTTTCGCGGGCCGTGCGAACGTGGAGGTGCTGCGCTACCATGAGTACGGCAAGGACAAGTGGGCGAAGGCGGGGCAAACCTACCAAATGGAGGACGCGTTTTTGCCCGCCGGGCGGGCGGAGGCGCTGGAAAAGCTGCTCAAGGCTGAGAGCTTGAATGTGATCAGAACTTAATCCGCTGAGACCCGGCGAAAGCGCTGGAAAAGCTGCTCAGGGTCGAAGGCCTTCAGGTAATCAGAACATTCCGCCGGATGTGGCGGAGCCGATTGAGGAGGGGATACCATGAACGCGGTGAAAATCAATCCGTCCCAGGTATTCGACATGGCGAAGGATTTGTTCCGGCAGGAGCGAGGCCTTAAGCGGCTGGACGGCTGGTTCCTGATCCGGGAATCCAGCGCCGCCAATGAGGGAAAGTATGATGGCCTGCCGCCGCAGGAGAAGGCGGCGTGCCTTCTGTATGACGCGCTCGCGGCGCTGCCCATTTCCATCAGCGAACACGCGCTGTTCGCGGGCACGCAGCGGGACGCCTTCGCCCGCTCCTACGCGCTGATCAACCCCACCTTCCGGGTGGAGTCCTTCGCCGGGTACTGCGACCCGACGGCGGTGTTCGGCGACATCGAACCCAATGAAGAATTCCCGCCGGAGCGCATCGCCGCGGTCAAGGAGCACGACCGGGCCACGCCCTACGTGCGCGCGCTGTCGGAAACCTACTCAAAGGTGGAGGATTTGACGGGCGAAGTGGCCTTCTTCATGGAGCAGGTCACCGGCCATGTGATCCCGGATGTCAGGCCCTTCCTGAGAGACGGCGTGCAGCCGTCCATCGAGGCGCTTTCCGCGAAGATCGCCGCCGAACCCGACCTGGTAAAGGCGTCCGGCTTCCGCGCGATGAAGCGGGCGCTGGAGGCGGCGGTCATGCTGGCGGGGCGGTACGCGGCGCTGGCGGCGGAGCAAGAAAAGACCGCTTCCGGCGAACGCGCGGAGCAGCTTGCCCGCATGCGTTCGGCGCTTTCTAAGGTTCCGGCTCGCGGTGCGGAGACGATGTTCGAGGCCATCCAGAGCTTCATGATCCTGTGGCAGGTGATGTGCGCCGAGCAGGCGCCCAACCCCTTCGCGTTCTCCGTGGGCAACGCCGACCGCATCTTCGAGCCCTACCGGGCGGCGGAGGGGCTGTCCCGCGAGGAAGCCGCTTCGCTGCTTGCGCACCTTCTGGTGTTCTTCAACGTGGGCGACCGCAGTTGGGCCATCTCCCAGAACCTGATCGTCGGCGGGCGGGACGTTGCCGGGAGGGACCTCACCAACGAAACCAGCTATGCGCTGCTCGACGCGTACTTCGAAATGAACCTGCCGCAGCCGATCCTGTCGGTCAAGCTGTACAAGGGTACGCCCGAGAAGCTATACCGCGAGATGGGCCGCTTCTTCTTCACGCCCGGCTGCCTCACGCCGTCGCTCTTCAACGACGACAGCGTGTTCGAGGCGCTTCGGCTCGCGGGCATTGAGGAGAAGGACCTTCCGGACTACGCCATCGCCGGCTGCCAGGAGCCGCTCATCATGGGCAAGGACAACGGCAACACCACCAACACCTGGCTGAACCTGCCCAAGATTCTGGAGCTGACCTTGACGGGCGGGGTCTCCCTCATCACCGGCGAGAAGATGCGCACTTTCGTGGAGCCGGTTTCAGCGCTGGAAGGGCTTCGGAACATCCGCGAGCGGTTCTACAAGAACCTCGAGGGCTTCCTTAACGAGATGGAACAGGCCGCCAACGGCGCGTCCCGCGCGGTTTCGTTCTTGCCGGTGCCGTTCCTCTCCGCCATGATGGGCGGGCTGGAATCGGGCTACGACATGCGCGATCCCATCCATCAGGGCACCCGCTACAACGGCAGCGGCTGCCTGATCCACGGCCTGGCGGTGATGGCGGATTCCTTCGTCGCCATCGACCGTTTTGTCGCCGAGCGCCCGCAGGATGCCGACAAGCTCATGGGCGCGCTCCGGGCGAATTTCGCGGGCTATGACGAACTGAGGGCCTTCCTTCGCGCCTGCCCCAAGTACGGCGAGAACGAGGAAGCGCCGGACAACGAGGCCGTCAAAGTCGCCAGCCGCGTGTCCGACATGGTGCGTGGCCTCAAAAACTACCTGGGCAACCCGTTCCGGCCGGATTTCTCGACGCCCTCCACCCACCTTCTGTACGGCTACTGGGTGGGCGCGACGCCGGACGGCAGGCTCGCACGAGAGATGCTGAACTACGGCATCGACCCGCTGGCGGGCGACGCGGCGGGCGGGCTGGGCCTGCGCGCGCTATCGGCGATGAAGCTGCCCTACGAAAAGTTCTGCGGCGGGTACGCGTCGCACCTGGGCATCGACCCGAAGTACTTCCGCGGCGCGGGCTTTGAGGAGAAGGGCGTGGAATTCCGTCAGAAGGTGATCGGCCCGCTGTTCTTTAACCCTGCGGCGAAGGGCCTTTCGCCGTTCTACCTCTACGTCAACGTGACCACGCCGGAGATGCTGAAAAAGGTGCTGGCGAACCCCAAGAAGTACGCGCCGTCGGGCGTGTACATCATGCGCATCCACGGCACATTCGTCAACTTCCTGGACCTGTCGCCCGCCATCCAGCAGGACATCATCAAGCGGCTGGACCCCGCGTCCACAACGATGGAAAGCTGAGGTGCGCGCAATGAACGCAATCGGAATCGACATCGGCACCACCACCCTGTCCGCCGTGGCGCTGGGGCCGGGTGGCGAGGTGCTGGAGGCCGTCACGCTGCCAAACGGCGCGTTCGTCCCGGACGAGCGGCCCTGGGCGAAGCACCAGGACCCGGAAGTCATCCTCGAGAAGGCGAAAACGCTGATCGACCAGCTGATGGACCGGCACGCGCCGGTCGGGGCGATTGGCCTCGACGGGCAGATGCACGGCATGCTGTACGTGGACAGCGAGGGCCGCGCGGCCAGCCCGCTCGCCACCTGGCAGGATGGCCGGGGCGATTTGCCGCTGAACGGCGGCACCTACGCCTCCGAGCTGTACCGCCGCACCGGCTGCCGGATGGCGACGGGGTTCGGCCTCACGACCCACTTCTGGAACACGCGAAACGGCGAAGTGCCGAAGGGGGCGGTCAAGCTCTGCACCATTGCGGACTACGTTGCGATGCAGCTTACCGGGCTGAAATCGCCGGTGATCCACGCGTCGAACGCGGCGAGCCTGGGGCTTTTCGACCTGCCGAGCGGCAGTTGGGACGACACGGCGGTGGAAAACGCCGGGATCGACCCGGCAATTCTGCCGGAAGTGGAGCGGGGCGTGCGCGCGCTGGGCGAGTATAAGGGCGCGGTGGTTTCGGCGGCGCTGGGCGACAATCAGGCCAGCTTCATCGGCTCGGTCAGGGAGCCGGAAAAGACCGCGCTGGTCAACATGGGCACCGGCGGCCAGATCTCCATGATGTCGGGCGCGGTGGGTCTGCTCACGGAAACCGAGCGCAGGCCGCTGACCGGCGGGGACTTCATCCTGGTCGGCTCGTCCCTCTGCGGCGGGCGTGCCTACGCGATTCTGGAAAAGTTCCTGCGCTCCTGCGCGGCCTTGTCCGGACGCGAGCCGGGCAATCTCTACGAGGAGATGAACGCGCTGGGCGAGGAGGCGCTGGTCTACCCGGATAATCCGAATGTCTCCACCTGCTTCTCCGGCACGAGGCGGAACCCCGAGCTGCGCGGCGAGATCACCGGCCTCTCCGTCCAAAACTTTGACGCCGCGCACCTGATCGGCGGCACCCTGATGGGCATGGCGAGGGAGCTCTACAACCTTTACCTGGAGATGCTGCGAGCCGGGGCGAGGATGCCGGAAACCCTCGTCGGCTCCGGCAACGCCATCCGCAAAAACCCGTCGCTGCGCCGCGCGTTTGAGCTTCTCTTCGGCATGCCGCTCTTCATCCCCGCCCACAATGAGGAGGCCGCCTTCGGCGCGGCGCTCTACGCCATGGCCGCCTCGGGCCTCTCGCCCACCCTCCGCGCCGCGCAGGGGCTGGTGCGGTACGAGGGGTAACGGAGAGGCGAAGAACGCCGGAGGGCGCTGCCCTCCGGACCACCCGCAAGGGGACTGAGTCCCCTTGACCCCACACAAAGGGAATCAACAAAAAGGCCCTGTGAGCAGCAACTCGCAGGGCCTGGATTTATGATGGGGATTACTTCTGGTCGTGAAGGTGGCAGGCACAATAGTGACCCGGCGCGATCTCCTTGAGTTCCGGCGAGACTTCCTTGCACACCGGCATCGCATGGGGGCAGCGGCGGCGGAAGCGGCAGCCGGAGGGCGGGGAGACGGGGCTGGGCACGTCGCCCTTTAAGAGGATGCGGTGGCGCTGCTGTTCAAAATCCGGGTCGGCCACGGGGATGGCGGAGAAGAGCGCCTGGGTGTAGGGGTGCTGGGGCTTCGCGTACAGCGCCAGGCTGTCGGCCAGCTCCATCGCGCGGCCCAGGTACATGACCATCACGCGGCTTGAGATATTCTTGACCATCGAAAGGTCATGGGCAATGAAGAGGTAAGTCAGGCCCATCTCCCGCTGCAGGTCCATGAGGAGGTTAATAACTTGCGCCTGGATGGACACGTCCAGCGCGGAGATCGGCTCGTCGCACACGATGAAGCGGGGTTTGATGACGAGGCTCCGCGCGATGCCGATGCGTTGGCGCTGGCCGCCGGAGAACTCGTGGGGGAAGCGGCTCGCGTGCTCCCGGGAGAGACCGACCTTTGAAAGCGCCTCATGGATGGCCTGCTGGCGGTCGGCGGCGGAGAGCTTGAAATGGGTGTCCAGCCCCTCGCCGATGATGTCGCCCACGGTCATGCGGCTGTCGAGCGACGCGTAGGGGTCCTGAAAGATCATCTGCGCTTCCCGGGTGTAGGCCTTGCGGCCCGCCCTGTCCATGTGGACCACGTCTTTCCCATCGAACAGGATCTCGCCCTCGGTGGGGTCGTAAAGCTTGACCAGCGTCCGCCCGATGGTGGACTTGCCGCAGCCCGATTCGCCCACCAGGCCGAACGTCTCCCCGGGCAGGATGGAGAAGCTGACGTCGTCCACCGCCTTCAGGCACTGTTTGCCCGCCGGGAAGTATTTTTTGAGGTGTTTGACCTCCACCAGCGCGCGGGCGCTATCCGCCGCCATCCTAAATTCCCCCTTTGCAAGGGCCGTTTGTCCGGGCTTTTGCCAATTCTAACACAAGCCTTTTTCAAAGTAAAGCGCGTTTTATGGTTTGACGGATGCTTTTCATGAGCGCGAAAAGTGTGGAAACCGCGTGTCGGCCCCAAAACCGGCGCCCGCCTTCAAAACACCGCGGATTTTGAGAAAAACGCAGCCGTTACGCGGTTGTCATGCAAGAAATTCATGCAATTTGTGAATTTTACTTGTGGAACGAAATTTTTATGCTATAATGATCCAAACGTACATTTCAATATGTTCGCCATGCGGTTCACGGCCATGGAATCGGACCCGAAATCGGCCATTCTTGCGGCACGGCCTTCCAGGCGGGCAGGCCCGTATCGCTGGAATAAGGAATGCCCATGAGAAAAGGGAGGAATCGGTACCATGCGTAAGTTCCTAAGTCTCCTTCTGGCGCTCATGCTGACGCTGGCGGCCCCCGCCGCTTTTGCCGAAGCGCAGGCCACCGAAACGCTCAGCGCGGATCAGGACCTGACCTTTTCCCTGCAATCCGTTCCGACGATCGACCCGCAGCAGTTCAACGCCGCCCCGTCCTACGACGTGATGAAGGGCATCGGCGAAGGCCTGATCCGCACCCACGAGGGCCAGGTGACCCCCGGCGTCGCGGAGAGCTGGGAAGTGGCCGAGGACAACCTGAAGATGACCTTTCACCTTCGCAAGGACGCCTCGTGGGCTGACGGCACGCCGCTGACGGCCAATGACTTCGTCTACGCGTTCCGCCGCCTGGCCGACCCGGCGAAGCCGCGCGACTACAGCTGGGTGCTGTATGAAATCAAGAATGCCGGCGACGTCATGGCGGGCAAGGCCGCGCTGGACACGCTGGGTGTCTCCGCGCCGGATGACTCCACCTTTGTCATCGATTTCGCCACCCCCGCGCCCTACTACCTGGGCTTTTTGGACTTGCCCTGCTTCTACCCGGTCAAGCAGGAACTGGTCGAGAAGTTCGGCGACCAGTACGCGCTGAGCGCTGATTCCATGCTGACCAACGGCCCGTTCACCGTGGCCGACTATCAGGTGGACCAGTCCATCAAGCTGGTGCCCAACGAGCACTACTGGAATCGCGCCGCCATCAAGCTGAACTCCGTGACCATCCTGATCATGGAAGCCGAGGCCGCCTTCTCCATGCTGGAGACCGGCGAACTGGATCTGGCGGACATCCCGGTGGCCATCGCGCCCAGCTATCTGGCCGATCCCGCCTCCATCCCCGGCGCCACCGTCACCTCCTACGCCTCGGGCGCGGTGGACTGGTTCTGCATCAACATCGCCTCCACCACCAACCCGATCCTGGCCAACCAGGACTTCCGCCTCGCGCTCAACTACGCGCTCGACCGTGAGGAATATGTGGCCATCGCCACCAACGGCCTCTACGCCCCGGCGACCCGCTTCGTGCTGCCGATGGTGGCCGGCGCGGACGGCGGCTACTACACCGAGCAGTACCCCATCGACGTGTACAAGTCCACCGCCGAGCCGGACAAGGCCACGGAGCACCTGAAGAAAGCCATGGACGCCATGGGCATCACCGACCCCGCCGCCATCACCGTCAAGCTGAAGGTCTCCGACACCGCCACCAACAAGCTCATCGGCGAGAACTGCCAGGATCAGTGGCAGCGCACGCTGGGCATCAAGGTGGAGATCGAGACCGTCACCTACAAGGCCATGCTGGCCGACCGTACGGCGGGCGCCTTTGACCTGGTGTACGCCGGTTGGATGCCCGACTACAACGATCCCTACACCTACCTCTCCTACTTCACGTCCACCAACCCCCAGAACGGCGGCAAGTTCTCGGACGCCCGCTATGACGAGCTGGTCAACACCGCCAACACCTTCGCCGACGCCAAGACCCGCCTTGCCATGTACGCCGAGGCCGAGAAGATCCTGATGGATCAGGCCGGCATCGTGCCGCTGCAGGTGCGCCAGGTGCCCTACGCGATCAGCGAGAAGCTCAAGGGCGTCGTGCGCTTCTACCTGGGCAGCGACCTCGACTTCGCGTACGCCTATTTCGTAGAATAATCAGTAAACCGTCCTTCTGTAAAACACGGGGGATTCCCCGGTCGGGGAATCCCCCGGTTTTTCTGGGATGATCGCAAATGGGGGATGGACAGATGCTCCGATACATCCTGAAGCGGACCGTCATCGCGATGATCACCGTGCTGGTGCTGATCACGATCATCTTCGCGCTGGTGCGCATGCTTCCGGGCGATCCGTTCATCAGCGAGAAGACCAATCCCGCAATCCGGGACAGGATGATGGCCTACTATGGCCTGGACAAGCCCATCTGGCAGCAGTGGGCGACCTATGTGGGGAACCTGGTCCGCGGCGACCTGGGCGTCTCCCTCAAGTACCCCGGAAGGACCGTCAATTCCACCATCGCGCAGACTTTCCCGTATTCGGCGGGCCTGGGCATCCGAGCGCTGCTCATCGCGCTGTCGCTGGGCCTGTTTCTGGGCACCATGGCCGCGCAGAAGGCGGGCAAGGCGCTGGATGTGATCTGCGTGCTCATCGCCATCATCGGCATTTCCATGCCCGACTTCATCATCGGCACCGTGCTTCAGCTGGTGTTCGCCATCAAGCTGAAGTGGCTGCCCGCGGCCCAGTGGGAGAGCTGGCGGCACATGATCCTGCCGGTCTTCGCCTTGAGCCTGTACACCCTTGCCTTGATCACCCGCCTGATGCGCTCCAGCATGCTGGAGGTCACCCATCAGGATTACATACTCACCGCCCGCGCCAAGGGCCTCTCGCCTCGGCAGGTCATCTGGCGGCACGAGCTGAGAAACGCCATCCTGCCCATCGTGACCATCATGGGGCCGATCACCGCGGCGGTATTGACGGGCACGTTCGTCTTGGAGCGCATCTACGCCATCCCCGGCATGGGCAAGTTCTACGTGCAGTCCATCAACGACCTGGACTATACGATGGTCTTGGGCATGACGGCCTTCTACGGCGTGTTCCTGGTGGCCGCGAACCTGATTGTGGACATCCTCTACGGCGTGGTTGACCCGCGCATCAAGCTGGCCGAAACCCGCGGCCGAACCTATACCATGGACGAGGACGAGGAGGACTGAATCATGCGAATCGACGACATGCAGGCCTTCCTCTCGGGGCCGCTGGACGCCTCGCTCACCGAGCGCCTGCCCAAGGATACGGCCGACCTCAACCGCATCGTCCGCCCCAGCCTCACCTACTGGCAGGACGCGTGGATCAAGCTCAGGAAGAACCGGGTGGCGATGCTGGGCCTCGCCATCGTGACATTGTACCTGCTCCTCGCCATCTTCGCGCCCATCTTCTCCCGCTATGACTTCGCGTCCCAGAACGCCAAGACCATGAACCAGTGGCCGAGCTGGGACCACCTCTTCGGCACCGACCAGGCGGGGCGCGACCTGTGGGTGCGCAACTGGATGGGCGCGCGGGTGTCGCTACTGATCGGCCTGGTCGTGGTGCTCATCAACACCGCCATCGGCTGCGTGGTGGGCGGCGTTTCGGGCTACTTCGGCGGCAAGGTGGACATGCTGGTTATGCGGCTGATCGACGTACTCTACGGCATTCCAATGATCATCCTGGCCATTCTGATGCGGACGGTGATGAGTTCTGGCATCGTCCCGCTGGTGCTTGCGATGGTGGCGCTGGGGTGGATCGGCAGCGCGCGGCTGGTGCGCGGGCAGGTGCTGCAGCTGAAAAACCAGGAGTTCGTGATGGCCGCGCGCACGCTGGGCGTGAGCGACACCAAGATCATCGTTCGTCACATGATCCCCAACATCGGCGGTATTTTGATCACCAGCATGACCATGGCCATCCCGCAGGCCATCTTCACCGAGGCGTTCCTCTCGTTCATCGGCATCGGCATCCAATCGCCCAACGCCTCCTGGGGGTCGCTGGCGCAGAGCGCGATCCAGGTCTACCGCGTCCAGCCCTATCAGCTTTTGATCCCGGCGTTTTTCATCTGCACCACAATGCTGTCGCTCAACATGCTGGGCGACGGTTTAAGAGATGCTCTCGATCCGCGCATGAGGCGCTAAAGCGGAGCGTTGAAAATCCGCATGCGGCTTTTCAACGCGAAGGGGAAGTCTGCGCGGGCCTGAAATCCTGCGGGATTTCCGGGCGGCCCGCACTTGCGGTATTTTTTTCCGCCACCAGTGTGCGCACTGATTACGGAAAACGTACCCGGCGCACAGGTCGCCGGGTACGATTGAAGCCCTGAGAGAAGCCTCCCTGATTCCCACCGGAAGGAGCCCGAAACAATGGCTGAATCAAGCGCCCTTTTGGACGTACGGGACCTGCGCGTATCCTTCAAAACCTACGGCGGCCGCGTACAGGCGGTGCGGGACGTCAGCTTCCACGTGGACGCGGGCGAATGCGTCGCCGTGGTCGGCGAGAGCGGCTGCGGAAAGAGCGTCACCGCCAAGGCCATCCTGCGGCTCATCGAAAGCCCGCAGGGGTCTATCGACGGCGGCGGCATCCGCTTCGAGGGTGCGGATCTGATGGCACTGACCGAGAGCCAGATGCAGTCGGTGCGCGGCAGCCGCATCTCCATGATCTTTCAGGACCCCATGACCAGCCTCAACCCCACCATGACCGTCGGCCGCCAGATTTCCGAGGTCATGATGAAGCATAAAAAGATCTCCCGCCGCGAGGCGCAGGAGAAGACCATCGAGTATTTGAAGCTGGTGGGCATCGCAAACCCCGCCAAGCGCTTCCGCGAGTATCCGGACAGCCTGTCCGGCGGCATGCGGCAGCGGGTGGTGATCGCCATCGCCATGTGTTTGAATCCAAAGCTGCTGATTGCGGACGAGCCGACAACGGCGCTCGACGTGACCATCCAGGCGCAGATATTGGAACTCATGCAGTCGCTGCAGCAGAGCTTCGGCACGGCGATCGTGCTCATCACCCACGACCTGGGCGTCGTCGCCAACATGGCAAAGCGCGTGCTGGTTTTCTACGCGGGCAAGATCGTGGAGGAAGCCCCCGCCCGGGACATCTTCTACCGCCCCGGCCACCCCTATACCCACGCGCTATTGGGTTCCATGCCCAAGCTCAACAGCGGCGCGCGGGAGAAGGTCATGAGCATCGAAGGCGCGCCGCCGGACCTGTTCGCGCCGCCGGAGGGCTGCTCGTTCGCCGCCCGCTGCCCCTACGCGATGGCCGTTTGCAAGGCGCAGCCGCCCGCGATCCCGCTGGGCGAAGGCCATTTGGCCGCCTGCTGGCTCAACCACCCCGGTATGCCCGCGGATAGTAAGCCGGATTGGATGCGGCCCGCAACCTGAAACCCATTCATCAAACCGCCCGCCCTCCGTTTTGCCGGAGAGCGGGCACTGTTTTACCATTCGTTATTGCGGTTCCGGTTGAAAGAAACCAGAAAAATTGATATAATGTAATCATTAAGGCGGCGATGGGAGACGAAACCTTGGAGTATATCCTCTACTGCGATGAATCGTCTGAAAAGGGCAAGAAGGTTGGAGATTTCTACGGGGGCTGCCTTGTCGATGGCCACTCAATCAATCGACTCAATGCCGCCTTGAACGACAGGAAGCGGGAACTGAATCTCACTGGAGAAGTCAAATGGACCAAGGTAACCGAGAACTACCTGGAAAAGTACAAGGCTTTGATGACCACCTTTTTTGATTTCGTTCGCTCCGGAGATATCAAAGTCCGGATTATGTTCCGCTATATGGAAGATATGCCTTCCGTCCCCGGCAATGCCGACGAAAAGTACTTCAAGCTTTATTACCAGTTCATCAAGCATGGGTTTGGCTTTTTGTATGCCGGATTTCAAAATCCGACTTATATTCGAATCTATCTGGATCAATTGCCGGATAAAAAAGAAAAGTGCGAAACCTTCAAGAATTACCTCTTGGCAATGCAGCGCTCGCGAGACTTTCTCCACTCCAATATCGTCATCCGAAGCGACGATATTGCCGAAGTGAAATCTCACGACCATGTTTTGCTGCAATGTGTTGACGTAATACTGGGTGCGATGTATTTCAGGCTGAACGAACTGCATAAAGAGATCCCGCAGGGACAGAAAAGGCGTGGTAAGCGGACAGTCGCGAAGGAAAAGCTCTATAAGCATATCCATGCGGAAATATGTACAGTATTTGACCGCTTCAATATTGGGATGACAACGGGTCGGAGGAATCAGGAAAACCCGAGTTGGGATGCGCCCTATAGCCATTGGCGATTCATGCCGCGATGAATATAATAGCGCCCCACCATCTCTACTAAGGACCTCACGTAGGAACGCAAGGCTTCGAGAAAAGCAGGGCGCGTATTACCAACTTTGCCATCGGATATACCTCTAGCAAGTGTATTCTACCATGGCAGGCCCCGGTTTGTCAAGAGAAAAATGTTAGGCAAAAGGCAAGCGCTGTTTAATCAAGGCGAGAGATATTGGAAGGGACCGCCATGTTTTTCTCGCACCGTCTCCGCCTCTCCCATGAATTGCCCGCCCTCCATGCATCGGAGAGCGGGCAGTCTTCATCAATTCCCTTTGTGGGGGTTCCAAGGGGATTCAATCCCCTTGGCGGGTGGTCCGGAGGGCAGCGCCCTCCGGCGTTCCCCCTCGTTCCATTACTCCTTATGGCAGTACTGGCTGGCGTCGCAGTGGTCGCAGCCGCAGCCGCAGCTGCCGCCCTTCTTGCGGTCTTTGAAGGTCTTCCAGAGCGCGAGGCCGATGGCGATCAGGACGACCGCCGCCGCGATAATGTTGCCGATCATGATGCCGTCACTCCTTTCGGGTGCTTCAATGAGGGCTTGTCGTTGGGGTTACCGCGGACGATCATGTAGACCGCCCCGGCCAGGAGCAATAGCGCGATCAGCGTCAGGAACGAGACGCCCGCGGTGAAGCTGATGCCAATCTGGTAGACGGTGAAGGCCACGAGGTAGGCGAAACCGGTGAGGTAGCCGATGGCGATCCAGAACCACTTGCCGGAGTTCATCTCCCGGCGGATCGCGCCCATCGCCGCGAAGCAGGGTGCGCACAGGAGGTTGAAGAGGAGGAAGCTGAACGCCGAGAGCTGCGTGAAGTGCGCCGCGATCGGGGCGAGGCCGCTGAACGCGCCCGCCTCCACCATCGACATCGCGTCGCCGTGTACGCCGTACAATACGCCGAACACGCCCACGACCTCTTCCTTCGCAACCAGGCCCATCAGCGTCGCCACCGTGGACTGCCAGGAGGCGAAGCCCAGCGGGTGGAAGATGGGGGTGATGAAGCCGCCCGCCGCCGCCAGCATCGAGTGGTCCATGTTCTCCACCATTCCGAACGCGCCGTCCACCCAGCCGAAGCCCGAGGTGAACCAGATGAAGACGCTGGCCAAGAGGATGACCGTGCCCGCGCGCTTGATGAACGACCAGCTGCGCTCAAAGGTGGAGCGGAATACGTTCGCCGCCGACGGGATGTGGTAGGACGGCAGCTCCATGACAAACGGCGCGGGGTCGCCCACAAAGGCCTTCAACTTCTTGAGCATCACGCCCGAGAGGATGACGGAAAAGACGCCGATGAAGTAGGCCGACGGCGCCACCCACCACGCGCCGCCGAACAGCGCGCCCGCGATCAACGCCACGATGGGCATTTTCGCGCCGCAGGGGATGAACGAGGTGGTCATGATGGTGATGCGCCGGTCTCGCTGGTTTTCGATCGTCCTCGAGGCCATGATGCCCGGCACCGAGCAGCCCGAGCCGATCAGCATCGGGATGAAGCTCTTGCCCGAAAGCCCGAAGCGGCGGAAGATCCGGTCCATGATGAAGGCGACGCGGGCCATGTAGCCAATGTCCTCGAGAATCGCCAGCATCAGGAAGAGGATCAGCATCTGCGGCACGAAGCCCAATACCGCGCCCACGCCGCCGACGATGCCATGAAGGATCAGGCTCTTGAGCCAATCCACCGTGCCGCCCGCGTCCAGCCAGCCCGAAACGATCACCGGGATGCCCGGCACCCAGATGCCGAACGCCGCCGGGTCGGGCGCTTCGCCGCCTGCGTATTGCGGCTCAACGTCGGTCGCGCCGATCTCATAGTCCGCGAGCGCCGCCTGGTAGGCCTCATCCGCCGCCATGCCCTCTTCGTAAGCGCCCACCGCTTCCTCGTACTGTGCTTCGCCGATGCCCAGCAGGTGCCAGCCGTCGCCGAACACGCCGTCGTTAAACCAGTCGGTAGCCATGCCGCCCACCGTGGTGATGGCGATGAAATAGACCAGGAACATGACGAGCGCAAAGATCGGCAGCGCAAGCACCCGGTTGGTCACCACGCGGTCGATCCTGTCCGACGCCGTGGACTTGCCTTTTCTCGCCTTCACAACCGATGTGGACACCACTTTCGCGATGAAAGCGTAGCGCTGGTTGGTGATGATGGACTCCGCGTCGTCCTCCATCTCCTCTTCGCAGGCCACAATGTCCTTTTCGATGTGGGCCATGAGCGCTTCCGGCAGGTTCAGCTGCTTTACGACCTTCTCGTCCCGCTCGAACAGCTTGATCGCGTACCAGCGGGTCCGATCCGGATCGACTTTACCCTCGATGGCCTCCTCGATGTGCGTGATGGCGTGCTCCACGCTGCCGTCGAACACGTGGGGCGGTTCGATTGAACGGCCCTCTGCGGCCAGCTCCGCCGCGCGGACCGCCGCGCTCTGGGAGCCGATGCCCTTGAGCGCCGAGGTCTCCACCACCTCGCAGCCCAGCGCGCGGCTGAGCTTTGTTAGATCGATTCGGTCGCCGTTTTTGCGCACCACGTCGATCATGTTGAGCGCCACCACCACCGGGATGCCCAGCTCCGTCAGCTGCGTGGTGAGGTAGAGGTTGCGCTCGATGTTGGAGGCGTCCACGATGTTCAGAATCGCGTCCGGCTTGTCATTTACGAGGTAGTTCCTCGTCACGACCTCCTCCAGCGTGTAGGGGGAGAGGGAATAGACGCCCGGCAGGTCCTGGATCACCACGTCCGGGCGGCCCTTTAGCCTGCCTTCCTTCTTCTCCACGGTGACCCCCGGCCAGTTGCCCACGTACTGGGCGGAACCGGTCAGGTCGTTGAACATGGTGGTCTTGCCGGAATTCGGGTTACCGGCCAGCGCGATCTTCACGGGCATTTGCTTCCCCCCTCTTTCTGTCATGTGGGCGCGTCTTCGACTTGAATCATCTCCGCGTCTGCCTTGCGCACGGATAGCTCGTAACCCCGCACGGTCAGTTCCATCGGATCGCCCAGCGGCGCGAGCTTGCGGACGGTGACCTCCGCGCCCTTGGTCAGCCCCATGTCCATGATCCGGCGCTTGGTCGCGCCCTCGCCGGCCAGCTTCACAACCCGGACGGTTTCGCCCACCCGGGCATCCCTCAATGTCTTCATACTCAATCCCCCAACCTCGTTTCGGTTCCCCGCCGTCACTTTCATTCGTTCCCGGCGACCCGCGCGCCGGGAATCGGTTTCCGGAATCAGTGCGCACACTGGTGGCGGAAACAATTCCTACTGTCAGTGAGCCGCCCGGAAATCCCGCAGGATTTCATGGCTCACGCAGTCCTCTTCCTTCGCACCCAAAATCCGCCCGGCGGATTTTGGGTGCCTTGCTAGATCATGATTCGGGTCGCCATGTCCCGGTTCAGCGCCACGCGGCTGTCCTTGACAGAGAGGATCATGTTGCCAGCGATCTCATTGACCACCGTCACCGATGCGCCCACCACAAAGCCAAGTTCCGCCAGGTGCCTGCGCACCTCGTCCCGACCCGTGACCTTCCGGATGATGTTGGTCTCCCCGGCCCTGGCCAGCGTCAGCGGCATCATGCATCCCTCCACATTAGTTTTTGCTAACGAAAATCAGTCTTGACTAACCCACGGGCTGAAATAACGGTTAGCACAAGCTAACCTTTGAGAAAAGTATATCATTGAGCGGACGGCCCTGTCAATGGGAAAGCTGACTTTTTTCCTTATCTTTACGGGAGGAAATGCCCCGCGGGGTTCTTCCGCGGGGCGGAGATGGGGAACGGGGGATAACCCCGCGGGCGCTTTCTGCGGGTCAAGGAAGGCCACGTGAAGAAACGCGCTCGATTCCGGCCCTGCGGAGGCGTGCGCGCTGTCAGCCCCTTCCATTTGAGGCTTCAAGTTGCTATAATGTGGGAAAGGCGTATGAACGGACTAACGTCATCACAGCAGCAGGAGCTTGTCCACCGCCTTGGGGTCAGCGTCCGGGCAGAGTGACAGGATGTGCGCGCGCATGCGGCGGAAGGAATCCTCCGGGTCCTCGTCGCAGGCGGCGCGGGTCAGATGGGGAAGCGCCTTGTCCGCGGCGTCGAACCGGCTGATGCCCCAGCCGTAGGGGCGGCCCTTCGAATCGATTCTGGTGTCAAAGCCCACAATGATGATGTCGGTGGACATCATAAGGAACGAAACCGCGCGCTCGACGGCGTAGTTTGTTCCGGGCGTGAGCGACCTTAGCTCCAGGGTCGAGCGGGGCTGGCGCGCGATCAGTTCATAAATGCGCTTGGTGCCCTGCGGAATCCGGCCATCCTCGTACCGTTCGTCAAAGTCCAGGCCGCCCCGGCGGTAATTTGAGAGCGCCGGAAACCATTCGAAGCTGACGATCCCGGCGTTCTTGGCGAAGAACTTGCCGTAGGCGAAGCGCTCGATGGCCTGCTGCCGCCACTCCCAGGGGCCTTCGACGTCCCTGACAAACCAAAACTCGGGCGGCGTCAGTTCCTCCAGGGAGAGGCCTTCCACCCCGCAGCGGGTGAAGGGCAGGAAGCCCAGTTCCTCCACCCGGCGGACGAGGTCCTCGGCGTTTTTAACTGGCTGAAAGCGCATGGCGATCCCTCCAATGCTGCTCCCTTTATACCAGCCGAAGCCCTGAAAGTCAAGGGCAACGGCGATGAAGAAGGATACACCGAAGTTTTTTAGGGATTTACTGTTGCGCGAAGGCCCAAACGTGGTATAACATTCGGGATGTCCCGGACGAAGGAGGACAAACGTGAAGACGCTCAAGCTGTCGGAAGGACTGACCTACTGCGGCGTGCTGGACCCCAGCCTTTCGGTCTTCGACATCATCATGAAGACCGAGTACGGCACCACCTACAACGCCTACGTGCTCGAGGGATCGGAAAAGACCGCGCTGATCGAGACCGCGAAGCATAAATTCCTTGAAGACTACATGGGCTCGCTTACGAGCCTGGTGGACGTCTCGAAAATCGACTACATCATCGTCAGCCACACCGAGCCGGACCACGCGGGCTCCATCGAGCACCTCCTTGAGCTGAACCCCAAAATTCAGATCGTCGGCACGTCCACGGCGCTGGGCTTTTTGAAGCACATCGTCAACCGCGACTTTGACGGCATCCCCGTCAAGGACGGGGACAAGCTGGACTTGGGCGGAAAGACGCTCACGTTCATGCCGCTGCCCAACCTCCACTGGCCGGACACCATGTTCACCTACCTTAAAGAGGACAAGGCGCTCATCACCTGCGATTCCTTTGGCGCGCACTACAGCCACCCGGGCATCCTCCGCAGCACCCTGACGGACGAGGCGGGCTACAAAAACGCGCTCAAGTACTACTTTGACGGCATCATCGGCCCGTTCAAGCGCCCCTACATGACGGCGGCGCTCGAAAGGATCAAAGGTCTCGACATTCAAATGATCCTGACCGGCCACGGCCCGGTGCTGGACAGCCATGTTCAGGAGACCATCGACCTTTATACCAAGTGGTGCGAGCCGGACAGCCCGTTTACAACCAAGGCGGTGGTCATCCCCTACGTCAGCGCCTACGGCTACACCCGGCAGCTGGCCGAGGCGATCGAAAAGGGTTTGAAGGACGCGGGCGACATTGAGGTCCGGCTGCACGACCTGGTGGTCGAGGGCGCGGCCACGGCGGTCCAGGAGATCCTCTGGGCTGACGGGTTCCTCTTGGGCACGCCCACCATGGTGGGCGAGGCTTTGAAACCCATTTGGGACGTGGCGAGCGAGCTATTGCCGCCCATGGTCAAGGGCAAGTTCGCCAGCGCGTTCGGCAGCTACGGCTGGAGCGGCGAGGGCGTGCCCCACATCGTGGAACGGCTGAAGCAGCTGAGGCTGAACGTGGTGGACGGCCTTCGTGTCCGCTTCAAGCCGGACGAGGCGGAGCTGAAGGGAGCCCGCGACTTCGGCAAGAGGTTTGGCAAGCTGGTGCTGGGCGAAAAGCCCGCCGAAAAGCCCGCGGAAGCGTCCGCCGCCGGGAAGAAGGTGCGCTGCACCGTGTGCGGCGCGGTGTTTGACGCGTCTCTTGACATCTGTCCGGTCTGCGGCGCGGGCCGGGACAAGTTCGAACCCGTGACGGAGGAAGCCGAAAAGTCAGCCGCCGGGAAAAAGGTGCGCTGCACCGTCTGCGGCGCGGTGTTTGACGCGTCGCTGGACATTTGCCCGGTCTGCGGAGCGGGCCGGGACAAGTTCGAACCTGTGGTGGAGGAGGCCGAAAAACCCGCCGCCGGAAAAAAGGTGCGCTGCACCGTCTGCGGCGCGGTGTTTGACGCGTCTCTTGACATCTGTCCGGTCTGCGGCGCAGGCCGGGACAAGTTCGAGCCGGTGGCCGACGAACCCGCGGCGAAGCCCACTCCCGCGCCCAAAGCGGCGCAAGCCCGCTGCAAGGTCTGTGGCGCGCGGGTGGACGGAAATACCGAAAAGTGCGCGGTCTGCGGCGCGGCGCGTTCCAACTTCGAAATCCCCGCGCCTGCGATCCCGAAGCCGGGCGCGGCGAAAAAGGTGCGCTGCCTCGTGTGCGGCGAGGTATTCGACGCATCCATCGACATCTGCCCGGTCTGCGGCGCGGGCAGGGACAGCTTCGTCCCCTATGAGGAAGCGGCCACGACCTTTTCGCGTGACACCTCCGAGCGGTTTCTGATCATCGGCGGCGGCGCGGCGGGCTACAACGCGGCCAAGGCCATCCGCGAGCGGAACGCGACCTGCTCGGTCGTCATCCTGGCGGCGGAGGACGAGCTTCCTTATAACCGCCCCATGCTGACCAAGTCCATCCTGAAGGACTTCCGCAGCGAGGATATCGCCATCAGCCCGAAGGACTGGTACGAACGCAACAACATTACGCTTTTGACCGGCGTGTCCGCCGCCTCGGTGGACCCGGAGTCGAAGCTCGTCAAGACCTCCACCGACGCGACGTTTGTCTACGACAAACTGATCTACGCCGCGGGCGCGCGCTGCTTCCTGCCGCCGATCCAGGGGATCGGGTTTGAGAACGTCGTCGCCATCCGCAGCGCGAAGGACGCGGCCAAGATCATAGCCCTGCTGCCCAAGGTCAAGCGCGCGGTGGTGATCGGCGGCGGCGTGCTGGGCATCGAGGCCGCCTGGGAACTGCGCACGGCGGGCGCGGAGGTGACCGTGGTGGAGGCATTGCCCCGCATCATGAGCCGCCAGTTGGACGAGGGCGCGTCCCGCATGCTTTCCATGCGGATGGAAGAAAAGGGCATGAGCCTTCGCGTCGGGGCGAACGTCTGCGCCATTGAGGGCGGAACGAGCGCCGAACGGGTGCTTTTGAAGTCCGGCGAGGCGCTTCCGGCGGACCTCGTGGTCGTGTCCACCGGCGTGGTGCCCAACGCGGAACTCATGGCCGCGGCCGGGGCGAAGGTGAACCGCGCGGTGTCGGTGGACCGCCATATGAAGACCAGCCTTCAGGACATCTACGCCGCGGGCGACTGCGCGGAGTGCGAGGGCGTCAATTTCGCGCTCTGGGCGCAGGCGGTGGAAGAGGGCTACGTGGCGGGCGCGAACGCGGCGGGCGACAACCTCGAGTACAAGGGCATCACCGGCGCGCTGACCTTGAACGCGCTGGACACCGCGCTCTACGCCGTGGGCGAGCATGGGACCAGCGCCGCCTTCCGCGCCGTGGAATCGCGGGACGACGAAAAGGGTTTCTACGAAAAGCTGTACTTTAGCGGCGAACGGCTGGCGGGCTTCATCCTCATCGGGGATCTGGGTCGCCTGGCCGAACTCAATAGGGCCTTCGAAGGCCGCGCCGGGCTCAAGGACGCGAGGGCGTAGCCAAAGGATCTCATTAAAAGGAGGCGTTTTCCATGTCCATGTGCGAATCCCGTTTCTTCGTCTGCAAGCACTGCGGCAACCTGGTCGGCCTGATCTTCTGCTCCGGCGCGCCCATCACCTGCTGCGGCGAGCACATGACCGAGCTCATCCCCAATACCGTGGACGCCAGCCAGGAAAAGCACGTGCCGGTGATCACCGTGGACGGCAACACCGTCACCGTGGAAATCGGCGCGGTCACGCACCCGATGACCGAGGAGCACCACATCGAGTGGATCTACCTGGAGACCACCAACGGCGGCCAGCGCAAGGTACTCAAGCCCGGCGAAGCCCCCAAGGCTACCTTCGCGCTCACGGACGGCGCGCCCGTAAGCGCCTACGCCTACTGCAACCTGCACGGCCTGTGGAGGAAGATGGTATAAATAAGCAAGGAAAATCTGCGTAAGCAGCTTTTCCTTGCGCAAGAAGAGGGCTGCGCGGGCCTAAAATCCTGCGGGATTTCCGGGCGGCCCGCTGACTTGCGGAAGTATTTCTGCCACCAGTTTGCGAACTGGTGGCAGAAATGCGTTTCCGGCGCGCATGTCGCCGGAAACGGTTGAAAGAAGAACGGGGGTTATCGGCGTGCGGAAACCGCCGTCCGAGAGATGGAAACCTTGAGGCACAGGGACAGGCCGTCGGAACAGGTGATGCTCCGGCGGCCTTGTTCCTGAATTATTCCTTCTTCGTTTCCTCCTTGGATTCCTTGGGCGGCCCGCCCCCTATGTAGCCGTGCCGGATCTTGAGTAGTCTCCGGATCCCAACCGAAAGAAAGTTGTTGTCGGAGAAATTCATGGTCTCACCTCTAACCATAGCATTCCCCGCGTCGCCGGAAAACAAAATCAGCCTGTCGGCGCAAACCGCGCCCAAGGACGGGGCCGTGGCAGGGTTTACCAATTGAGGGTTGATCGCGGCCTGAAACGCACGGTATAATGCCCGTGCCGCCTGCAGGCGGACGACGCGCGGTGAGGTGGATATGATCCGTTATTTTCGCGGGAAGCTCGGCGGCGAAAGCCTGAGGGACAGGGTTTTCTTCGCGTTCCTCCTGTTTCTCACCCTATTTTTCGGCGTGATGTTCTTAAGCCACTTCCTCCTGCCGGAGGGCCTCCTGAAAAACAAAAACCCGCTGCAGCAGTGGGAGGAATCCCGGGACGCGCTCGTCCTGACGATCCAGATATTTTCTTACAACATGCTCTCCGTCCTGTTCATCCTGCTGGGCAGCCTCTTCGGCAACAAGAAGGATTCGGAGGAGCACTACTTCTCCATCGGCTACGTGGCCTTTTTCACGCAGATTGCGCTTAATGGCGTGGTGCTGGGCACCTGGTCGTTTTCAATGGCCGGGCCCGCGGCGCCTCTTTTGGACCGGGTGCTGCGCACGTTCGATCTTGCGCACCGGGCGGGCCTGTGGGAGATGATGGGGCAGATGCTCATCGCCTGCGCGGCGGCCCGCGTAGCGCCGGTCCGGACGAGCGGCAAGACGACCGTCACCCGGAGCCTCCGGCACGTGCGCCTGACGCGGGCCGAGGGCCGGACGCTCGTCTTGGGGCTTATCCTGATGCTTGCGGGCGCCTTCGTCGAGAGCCGCGCCATCCTCTCGCTGTAACTGTTTATCAAAATGCCACCCGTCAGGCCGGGCTGCCGCAATCCGCTTTGATGCCGGAAGCTTCAAATGTATTGCGGCAGCCCTGCTGGCCTAAACGCGGGCGCGCCCTGGTCCGCTGCCGGGCGCTGAGCCGGGCGGGGTGGTCGGGCGCTTATTTCTTCCAGGGGAAGCAGCAGCGGATCAAGAATCCGATGCCCGTGAGTAGCATGGCGATGGAGCCAATGATCCCAGCCAAGCCGACGATAAGGGGGAACAGAGCGACTGCGATCAGACCGGCGATGCCGACCACAATCAGCAGAACCGCAATTCCTTTCATGCAGGACACCTCTCTTTTTGGATTGTGGAGGTTCGGGCCCATGCCATACAATGCGGCGGCGCGCCTTCCCGTTCAACCACCGGCGGTACGCCGCATCCCATCTCTTAATAGAAAAACGAGAGGCGGGGCGCCTGTACGGAATGTGCTGTCGATTGAAGCGCCTGATGCGCGAAACCATTGCACGCCGCCGCGATGTGCGGCGGCGTACGGTTTCACGTGGCGCTGCGATGGTAAATCAGCTTCTGCAGCAGAAGCAGCGGAATACCAGGAATCCGATGCCTGAAAGCAGCGCAGCCACCGATCCGATGATCCCCGGAATGCCCACAACGATGGGAAAAATCGCGGAGACGATCAGACCTGCGATGCCGACGACGATCAGGGCAATGATGATCGCTTTCACGGAATGCACCTCACTTTGTGTGTGTGCCGACTTTGCGGCCCGCGGTATACTATGCATGCGCCGCGCCGAATGTCAAAAATCGCCGAAATGCATTTTTGACCGCGAGGGTCGGCATTGATTTCGCCCGGGAAATGTGGTACACTGGTGCGGATCAAATTCATATTAAGAAGATTGGGGCGCAGGGAGCATGGCTGGGAAGAAACGTGTGCCGGCCCGGATGAAGGCCAAGAAGGAATGGAAGCCGCAGGGGTTCACCAGGAAAGAATGGATTACGATCGGCATCGTGCTCGGCGCGATCCTCCTCCTCGTTCTCGGGTATTTCCTCTTGAGGGACTTCTTTGACGGTTCTCTGCGCATCTCGAACGGCAAGGTGCAGACGGACGCCAACTCGATCGTCGTCAGCACCGGGACCACCGAGAAGCCCAAGTACTTCAAGCTCGGCTCCGTTTCCGAGGTGGAAGGCTACACCATGAAAGCCGGACCATACCTCAGCGACGAGAACGTGGTCAACTTCCAGTATACGCCGGACACCGCCGGCGTGATCAGCAATGTCACCATCTTGGGGACAAAGAGCCCGGCGGAAGAAATGGCCAGAAAAGTTGCCGCCAACTACGTCACCGGGCTTCCGAGCGCGGTTGTCAGCGATGTCAGCCAGATAACGATCGGCGGACGAACCGGCTGGGCGTTCTCCTGCGACTATGAGAACCCAGAGATCGAGGCTACCGCGACGCCCGCCCCGGAGGCGACGCCCGCCGCCGAAGCGACCGTTGCCCCGGAGGCGACCATTGCCCCGGAGGCGACGCCCGCCGCGACCCCCGCACCGGCGAAGAAGTCCCGTGTGGTCAACATCTACTTTGACGCCTCCCGCGGCATGTCGGTGCTGACCGGCATCACCGCCGAGGCCGACACCGCCGATCGGCTGCCCGGCGTGGAGGACATGTACAAGGCGATGGAGCCCTTCGTTCAGGGCCTGACGATCGACGGCGAGGCCCAGTCTACCGCCGCGCCCGCCGCCGCGGTGACCGCGGAGCCCACCGCCGCGCCCACCCCCGCGGCCTGAACCAATCCCTGACCCCTCGGGGGCCCGGTTGAGCCGGGCCCCCGTTTGATTCTCCCGCGCCGCAATACCGGGGAGTTTTATACCAATCCGCAACATTCTTTCATCGTTGCGGCGGATCTTTTCGCACCTGCAAGGGTTGGTTTCCCTTTGGGAAACCAAGTCGCTTCGCGACCGCACGATTCAAATAGATATGAATCGCGCGCCGCTGTGTCGCTCTCCGCTTGAAATAGCGCTGCTATTCCTGCGCTGCGGCTCCTTGCCAGGAACAAAAATCTCTCGCCGCTTTGGATGAAATAATATTTCGTCTTGGTATCAATGGTTCGCGGGCGCGCCCGCGGTTTGGAGGCACCATGGAGTATTTTGATCTCTACGACGAGGAGAGGAACGCGCTGGGCCGCACCCACCGGCGGGGCGACGCGCTCGAGCCGGGGACGTACCACATCGTCTGCGAGGTGTGGACGGTGAACGGCCTCGGTTCGGCGCTGCTCACGCGCCGGGACGCGTGCAAAAGGCTCTACCCCGGCCTTTGGGAAAACACCGGCGGCGTGGTGCTGGCGGGGGAGGACAGCCGGCAGGGGGCGATTCGGGAACTGATGGAAGAGACCGGCATCCGGGCCGAACCGGGCGAACTGACGCTCCTGGGCAGCTTCCGGGTGGGGAGCGTATTTGTGGACGCGTACCTGCTTCGCAGGAACGTCGCGCTTTCCGAACTGACGCTGCAGCCGGGCGAGACGGTGGACGCCCGCTGGGCGACCCTTCCGGAGATCCGCGAAATGTGGGACCGAGGCGAGCTGGCCTTCAGGACATGGGAGCGTCTTCAATTCATCGAGCGGGTCCTCGCAGGCGATGACGCCGCGCCATCCGGCTGACGCGATGTTCCCTGAAAGGGTTCATGAACCCGGAGCGAACCCTTCTTCAAACCGCTTCTGCTTCTCCGATTTTTAACAAAAGAATCCCTCCCGCGGCTGTTGACTCTCCCGCTGCGGGAGACTGTACGCTACCTTTGCAAAGGATGTGAGGCGCGTGTTCACCATCGGCGAATTCTCAAAGCTCACCCGGACCACCATTAAGACGCTGCGCCACTACGACGAGGCGGGGCTACTCAAGCCAGCCGAAGTCGACGAATGGACCGGCTACCGGCGCTACACGACCGCGCAACTGTACCCGCTGCAGAGGGTGCTTGCGCTGCGTCAGGCCGGGCTCTCGGTGGAGGAAGTGCGGCAGATCCTTGGCGGCGCGGACGAAATGCCCATCCTGCGCGCGCGAAGGGCTGCCCTGGTCCGCGAACTGGAGGAAGCCGAAGCGCGCGTTCTCCGCCTGAACATCCTGATGCAGAGTTTGAAAGGGGGAGAAACCATGTATCAACCCATCATCCGCACGCTGCCCGGCCGCACGGTGTACTTCAAGGAAGGCGTGATCAAAAACTACGCGGAGCTTGGCGCGTTCATCCCGGGTGCGGAAGCGGAGTTCCGCGCCGCCAACCCGGCCCTTGAGCTTGACACGCCCGGCTACTGCTTCGTCAGCTACCTTGACGGCGAGTTCCGCGAAGAGGACATCCGCGTGCGCTATCATAGCGCGGTGGCCGCGCCGGGCGTGGAAACCGAGACGATCAAGTTCGCCAGGCTCGAGCCGGTGGAGGCGGTGTGCGTCTACCACCGCGGCCCCTACGACGGCTTGGGCCAGGCCTACGCGTTCGCGGTCAACTGGGCGCAGCAGAGCGGCTACGAGCTGATGGAACTGCCGCGCGAGTGCTACATCGACGGCGTATGGAACAAGCAGGACCCCGCCGACTGGCTGACCGAGATCGAACTGCCCGTCCGCAAGAAACAGTAAGCAAAATGATTTGGCCCCGGCATGCGCCGGGGCCTCAGCATGCAGGCGAACCTCGTCGTACCTTTCCTATCGTTCCCGGCGACCTGTGTGCCGGGAACGTATTTGTTTCCATAACCAGTGCGTACACTGGTTATGGAAACAATTCCTTCAGTCAGTGAGCGCTCGGAAATTCGTGAGGATTTCAGGCTCACGCAGAGCTTCTTCCTATGCTTTGAAAACCCCTCGGGGGTTTTCAAAGCCCTTTACCACTTGTTCTGGTGGATCTTCGCCTTCGCGCTCACCGGCGTCTGGCGGATGGCGGGCCGACCCTGCGCGGGGTAGCCCAGCGCCAGATAGCAGGCGATCTCGTACCCGGAGGGGATGCCCAGCGCCTCCCGCAGGTAGGCGATTTCCGGATCGAACGGGATGCGCGTGACGCCCAGGATGCCTTCGCTGGCCGCGGCCAGCAGCATGTTCTCGATGCAGCACCAGATGGACGCGAAGTTGTTGAGCGCCGACAGCGAATCGGGCTTCAGGAGCGGCCCGTACTGCCGAAACAGCGGCAAGATCAGGGTGCCCGCGGTCAAGAGCATCCGGTGCTGCTTGGGGATGCCGTCCAGGTACATCGCCCGCTGGCCCGCGTCGGTCAGGCCCCACGCGTCGATGATCGCGGTGGACTCCTCGGCCCCCACATCGTTTCGCACCATGCGGATGGCGCTCAGGCGCGTGGCCGGGTCGTCCAGCACGATGAACTCCCATTCGCGCATGTGGTTGTTGCTGGGTGCTTTCAGCCCCGCGCCCACGATGCGCTCCAGCGCCTCCCGCGGGACGGGCCTATCCTCAAAATCCCGGACGGTCCGCCGGGCTTCGACCGCCTTGTAGAAATCCATTGAAAACCCTCCCATGCCTTGATGGGATCAGTATACACCAGCACATGGGCGAAGGAAATAGGGCTTTGAAAAACCCCGGGGGTTTTTCAAAGCATAAGTGGAGGTTCTGCGTGGACCTGAAATTCTGAGGAATTTCCGGGCGGCCCACTGACTGAATGTATTGTTTCCCAAACCAGTGTGCGCACTGATTTGGGAAACCGATTCCCGGCGCAGTGTCGCCGGGAACGATAGAATGAGCGACGAAGTTGGTCATCATCTGTGCTTTTCCTGCGAATCGGTCGGACGCGGTAATAGGAAAGAAGCCGTTTCGCCACTGCAGTTCAGTTGCCGTCCGGCCGCATTTTCTTCGCGACGCGCGCCACGCTGCGCTTGAGCGGCACATACATCGCCAGCCAGATCACCACGTAGATCGCCACGAAGATGCCCAGGTAGCTCAGCACGCTGGACGCGCTGCGATCCATCCAATGGGAGAACCACGCGATGGGCATCATCGAAAATATCAACACCAGAAAGTGTACTACGGTCATGCGGGTGATGCTCCACTTCTCCATCTCCCAGGCCAGCGAGCCCGCCGCCGTCGCCGCGCCCAGAAGCCCCGCCAGCAGGTACTGCACGATCACCGCGTTCAATTGCGAGCCCATCTCCCGTGAAAGCTCGTGCGCCACCGGCAGGTATTCGCCGGTACCCAGCGTCATCGAAATGACCACCGTGATCGTGTAGCTGAGGAACACGCCCGCCGGGAAGCCGAGCGCCGCACGGGCCAGGACTTTCTTCCACATACAATTCACCTCATATCCCCAGTGTCTTCTTCAGGTCCGCCATGTGCCGCCGGGAAACCCAGGTGGTGACGCCGTTGGACAGCCGCACCTGGATGGTGCCCGCGGCGCTCAGGTCCAGGCTCTTCACCTTGCGGAGGTTCACGATCTCGCCCACCGAGATCCGCGCGAAGGCGCGTTTGTCCAGCCGGGCCTCCGCCTCGTACAGCCGCGCGCGCAGCGTGTAGCGGGCCTTGTCCGTCTCCAGGTACACCTTTTGCCGCTCCGCGTAGACGCGCACCACGTCCTCCGGGTCGATCAATTCCACCCGGTCTTCGACATACGCGGCGATCTGCCGCACACCGCCCTCCGAAAGCCGCCCGATCAGCTCGTTCAGCGCCGGGGTCATCCGGCTCGCGTAGAGCACCAGCTTTGGTTCCTCCACCTTCTCGTCCAGGATGATCTCGATCTGCATCCGCTTCCCCTCCCGACGGTTTCATTATAGGCGGCGCGGCGCACCCCGTCCAGCGTTTCGGCATGGGCGGTCGTTTTCGCGCGATGGGCGGCGCAAAACGCCGTGCAACATGGGCATAAAAAGGCCCCGGGCGGCAGGGCCGTCCGGGGCGCGGGGGGAAAGCCTTTTGGTTTTACGGAGAGGAACGCGGCGGGTTTTCCCACCTACGTGGAATTCAGCTGCGCCTCGGTGAGCGTCTCGGTATTCATGAGCACAAGATTGCCGCCAGAATCGAGGCCGTAGGTTCGGACGGTGAAGAGGCCGGTCGTGTCGTCATAAAGCTGCGTCCGGCGGCTGATTTCCTTCAGCCGACCGTCCTGCCATTCCCACACGGCGGATTCGTTGTCGGTGGCGCTGCCGTGCTCGAAGGTTTCAACGCGCCGGGATCGGGCGTTGAAGAAAGGCGAGGACAGCTCACGGATCTCAGGCTCGTAAACGTACTGCCCCGCCTCCGGGTCCCAGATCCAGCCGTCGTAATATACGTTCTGGAGGCCCTGGCTCGCGATGAGGAGAAGATCCGGCCAGCCGTCGAAGTTGATGTCGGGCGTGGTCATGAAGAATTCGCGGTTGAAATCGGTCAATTCGTTCGGGTCGAAGGGGATGCGCTGGATCACCGCCCCGTCCGGCGCGCTGACGATGACTTCATTTTGGGTCAATTCCAGCGTGTGCGCCTCGTCCCGCGGCCTGACCGTTTCCAGGGGAGCGGCGGCATCGACGAGCGCCGCCCGCGCCCAGTGCAGCCCGGCCCGCTCCATCACCCACAGGTCCACCGCCATCGCCATCGCCCGCGCCCCCATCCGCCATGCATTCAAGCCCATGTTATGCCCGCCCGGGGCAAAAAAGAATCGACGCCGGAAAAGCCCACGTTGACAGGCGGAAAGGATGATGTAAAATATTGGTATCGAGGCTCGCCTCATCACGGGGCGGGCGCAGGGAGGACTTTAATGAAGATGAGGGGCAGGAAGATCGCCTACTAGGTTTGCGCGGTGCTACTCGTGATCCCCATCGGCTGGCTGATTCGCTACGCCAATTCGCTTGAACAGGCGCAGCCCGGCGCGCTGTCAGGGCAGGTCGCGGCGGCGGGTGCGAGCCTTTTTTTAGGGGCGTACGCCGCGCTCTATAAACTGCTTCCGATGTTCGGAACGGGCGGGCAGTGGCGCGTGGGCTGGTCCAGGGTCGCGGTGGGAATGCTGCTCGTCGCACTGGGACTGATCGTCCGGTGGTACTTCCTGATGGGCAGGCCCCCGGTCACCAAGGCCGTCAACATGTTGATCGCACTCGGCGGCTACCTGCTGGCCGCTTCCGTCGAAAAAATACCCGCGCCGGAAGAGGTGCGTTTGGATGACAATAATACATCAGATGGGGGCGCATTATGAAGGTGAAATGGGTCAAGGCCGCCTACTTTCTCGCGGGGGTACTGTTGCCAATCCCGCTGAACCTGTTGGTGGAATATCTCAACGATTTGAGGTCCATGATGTTCGATTTCCATTTCACCTTGGCCCTACTCATTCTCGTCCATGCCGTATACCTCATCCTTGGCGCGTACATCGGACTTTACAATCTGGTGGAGTCCCATGGCGTAAAGGGCAGACTGCGCATCCGATGGCCGAAATTTGCGATGGGCGCCGGGCTAATCACATTGGGCATCTTTATAAGACTTTCATACTATGGCGGGGTGGCGTTCACATACAAGTTCGCTCTTGGGAACGACCTCTTCAATGACAGGTTTTTCATTTGGTACGTGCTGGCCGGCTTCCTGATGGCGAACGCCTTCGAGAGAGTTCCCTTGAAAGAGGAAGCGGCGGCGGACGGCCCGCATCCGGATGAGAAAGCGGTTGGCGAGCAGCCCGGAGCATAGCGGAGAAAATGCGACAGAATGCGCGTAAGCGGAGGCTTATCGCGTTCGGCTCATACATAGAGGAAGGGGATGGTGAACAGTGCGGGGCATCGATGCGTAGTATGCGTCGGGAATGCAATGCACGGGTGAGATTTTTATGAGAAAATGGACGATAGCCGTCATCATCGGGGTGCTGCTGCCGATCCCGATTGATCTTCTGCTGCGGTACCTCGCGCAGCTTCAAGCCGATACGGGCAACATCTGGTACGGGTACGCTCAGAGCGCGCTGATTTTTCTGTCGTATTTCTTGCTGGGCGTTTTTTTTGCGGTGCTTCAGAGACTTCAGACGACCGGCACGGCGCGGCGTTTCCGGTGGCCGGAGTTTTTGCTGGGCTTCATTCTCCTCTTGCTGACCGCGATGTGGGCGCTGGAGAAGGCCACCGGCCTCGTTTCGGCGATCGGCTTCATCGCGGCCAGCGACATCCTGACAAAATTCGTCACGTTCACCGGCGGCTTCTACCTCTGGGTCGTCATGGCAGGCTACTTTATCACGGACGCGTTCGCGATGGCGCAGAGCCCGGCGCAGGTCGGGACGCAGAACGCTGTGCAGAGCACGGTTCAGAGCGCAGCGCAGAGCACAACACCTTTCGCGACGCCGAGCGTGGCACAGAGCACAACACAGGTTGGGACGCAGAGCGAAGCGCAGACGCTCAGCATGGCTCTGGCGTCGGTGGAGACCACGAGCGTCCGTAGGAGCGACAGGAAGAAGACAAATCAAGCCAATCGGAGAGGAGCCCCGAAAAAGAGCGCCGAACCCAAGGCAAAGAAAGCCAGCCGATGGGGAGCCTCGAAAAGGAGTGCCGAACCGAAGGCAAAGAAAGCCGATAAGCGCAGTGCCTTGAAAGGGAGCGACGCACCGAAGGCAGAGAAAGCCGATACGCGAAGCGCCCCGGTGGAGAGCGCCGAGCCGAAGAAAGCCGATACAGGCAGCGCTCCGGTGGAGAGTGCCGAACCGAAGAAAGCCGATACACGCAGCGCTCCGGTGGAAAGTGCCGAGCCGAAGAAAGCCAACACAGGCAGCGCCCAGAAAAAGACCGTCGAACCGCAGGCACGGAAAGCCAATCCGTGGGGCGCCTTTGAATGGGGCGCCGCGCCGAAGGCAAGAAAGGCCGATTCATGGGGCGTCTTTGGATGGGGCGACGAACCGCAGGCAAGGAAAGCCGATCCGTGGAGCGTCATTGACAGGAGCGTCGAACCGAGGGCGTGGGAAGCCGATCCGTGGAGCGACATTGACCGGAGCGACGAACCGAAGGCGTGGGAAGCCGACCCGCGGAGCGTCTCTGCATGGAGCGCCGAACCGCAGGCCGCGCCCGTCGAAAAGCCGCCGGACGCGGACGAAACCAATGAGGCCGAACCGGAGGACGCAAGCCCCGAGGCCTGAGCCGCCATCCACCACGCCGGAGGGTCCCAGGCCCAGGAACCTGATCCGGCCATGCCGCTTGAGCGCGTCGCCCGGAGGGTCCCGGCTTTCCGGGCGAGGCCCTGCGGGAACCTTAAGCCAATGCAAAATATTCCTGCGTCCAAGCGGTGATTCGCCAGGAAGACGGCAGGATGTTTTGGATTGGTATTCCCTTGTCCGGCATACCGCGGCGGAACCGGCAACTTCGTCATCCCCGACCGGATGGATGGGTTGCCGAGGCGGTTGACACGTGTGGAAAATGCTGTAAAATATGTTGTGTCGGCCATGCCAATGCGGTAGCATTTGGCGTGAAAGGAGCGGGTATTTCCATGCTGAGGAAGTTCGTCGTGTGGGCCCTGCTGTGTTCCATTCTCTTTGGCATGACCGGCGCGCGCGCCGCGGAAGGATTCAGCGGCGATCCGGTGGCGGTGGAGGCGGCCGCGCAATCGGTTTTGATGCTCGAGGTGTACAGCCAGGGCGAATTGATCGCGACGGGCAGCGGTTTTGTCGCGTTTGCGGACGACATGCTGGTCACGAACAGCCATGTGATTGACGGCGCGGATGAAATCCTGGCAAAGAGCGATCAGGGGGATGAATACGTCCTCGACAAGATCTACGCGGTCGATACAAGGAAGGATCTGGCGATCCTGGGGTTCTCATCGCCGACGAAACTATCGCCGCTGAAGCTGGATACAGAACGCGTCGTCATGCGCGTGGAACCGGTCGTCGCCATCGGCAGCCCGAAAGGCCTTTTGAACACGGTCTCCGTGGGCAATGTCAGCGCGGTGTTCATAGAGGAAGGCACCAGGTACATCCAATTCACCGCGCCGGTCTCCAGCGGCTCCAGCGGCGGCGCGCTGTTTGGCAACGATGGCGATGTCATCGGCATCACCACATCGGTATGGAGCGACCAGGAGGAACTTGTCCAAAACCTGAACTTTGCCATCCACATCGCCGAAGCGGCCGGTCTGGAGGAAAAAGTCAATAAGAAGGCATGGATTCCGGCAGCGGACTACCCGGCGTTTCAAAACACCAACGCCGATTTCCCCGGGGAAACCCAAGTGGCCGATAATGCGGACAGTACGGACGTGCAGCTCGCGCTCGCCGGGGCTTTTGTGCTCTTCTCCCCGTGCATCGCCCTTTTGATGGTGCCGCCGCACCGGGCGAAGCCATCCGCCCGGCCCGCCCCGTCGCCCGTCCCGGCGGACTGGATCGGGCCGCTACAGTCCTTTGCCGACGGCGCTATAAAGCGCGACGCGGCGCATGCGTTCGACATGGAGTGGGAGGAACTTGAACTCGATCAGGACGGCTACCAATACTACGCCGTCACGGTCCGGGAAGGCTCGGCTTCCTATCCCCTCTTCGCGGGCATCGCAGATGACGGGATGTCCGGCATCCTGTTCGTGATGGACATGAGCGATTCCCTTCGGGGCGACGAGGCCTATGGCGCGATCATCCGGGACCTGGGCGAGGCGTTCATCAAGGCTTCCGGAGTGGACGGCCTCAGCCTGTTCAATGAAATCCGCAGCTTCCGCCGCAGCCTGGACGGATTCACATCCGGCGGCAATCTCGATGAGGCGTATAAACTGTACGGCGATCTCGCCTATTTTGATATGGAGTACACCAGGTCCGACGCCGAATACCCGGATACCATCACCATGGGCTTCTTCGTCAAGGCGCCTGCCTTCGATCGGTGATTCGTCTGAACCGGGGATGCCCGGCCTCCGGAAGCCGGAAGACTAAGGCCCGTACCGTTTGAGCGCGCGCATGGCGCGTAAGGTGATCCACTTGCCGGGCGCGCCCTTTTCTTCGAATGGGACGAGCATGCGCTCGCTGGCGTAAGTGTTTTCCGTCAGCCAGCGGCCGTCCGGCTGCTGCTTGCCCAGCACCAGGCTGACCGCGTCCTGCATGCGTTCGTCGCGGTAGTCCAAGGCGGTCAGAATGTCCAGGATCTCCAGCGCGTCGGTCTGGTACATCAGCGGGAAGCCGAACCTCGTCCAGCCGGGCTTTGAGACGCGGCCCGGGTCATGGCTGCGCCGGAAGACGCGGTGGATCAAGAGGAATTCCGCGTTCCTCTCAATCGCGCCCCGCACTTCGGGCGTGCGCGCTCCAGGGGGGATCTCCGCGAAGGCCTTCAGCGCCTTGACCACGCCCATCAGGCAGGTGTGGCGGCCCCAGCACATCTCGTAATGGGCGTAGGGCGGTTCCTGCGGCTCCGTTTCGACGCCGTCGTTGAGGCGCATATAGTGGACCAGCCAGTCCACGGCGCGCTTAACGCGCTCATCCTCCCCGAAGCCCAGCCGGAGGAAGCAGAATGCCAGGTTGCCGGTCAGGCAGGGGATGACCTCCGATGGCAGGCCGCCGCCCGCCTTCGCCTTGTGCTGCGAGAAGCCGCCCCGCGCGTCCTCCGCGTGGGTCATGAGGTATTCGCACTGGGCGCGAATCTGGTCGTTTGCCGTCGCGCCCAGCTCCGCCAGCGCGATCAGCGACCAGACCAGCCCCCCGTACTTGTCGGTGTAGAAGCGTGGGAACCGCTCGATGTACGCGGGGTCCCGCTGCTTTTTCAGGATCTCCGCCGCAGCGCCGCGCTGCATGATGGCCCGGCGCGCATCCTGCACCTCCGGGTCGGATTCGGGCCTGTCCAGAAGGTCCTTCAGCGCAAAATAGCGCACGGACGGGTTGTCCTCCCCGAGCAGCCATGCCGTCGGGTCAGCCTTGAGCGCGCTTTTCCAGTCGGCCATAACGCCCTCCTCGCGGGGATGGTCCCCTTACGGCGCGTCCTCCACGACGGCGACGCCCTCGATCTCGGTCAGAAACGCTGGGTTTCCCAGCGCCGCCACAAACACCGCCGTGACCAGCGGCGGCGGGTTCAGCGGCCCCGCTACCTCCTGAAACGCGGCGAAGCCTACGCTCGGGTCCGTGCCCTGCACCAGGTAGATGTTGAGCTTGACGAGGTCCTGAAACGTCGCGCCCTCGGCATCGAGGATCACCCGAATGTTCTCCAGAATCTGCCGGGTCTGCGCCTTCAGGTCGCCGGTGCCGATGATCTCTCCGCGGGCGTTGACCGCGTTCTGCCCACCGATGTAGATGGTCTTCGCGGGCCCGCGGACCGTGACCGCCTGGCTGAACGCGGGGGAGCGGAAAAGGCCCTCCGGGTTCAGGTGCTCCTTCGAAAAGCCGCCCATCTGGTTCCTCCTTCGCCCGCTGGTTCAGACGGCGGGCCTTTTGATTCGCGCTACACGATGATGTCCGCCACGAAGGGCTGCCGCGTGGCAACCTTCTTAGGAAAGTCCACGATGTACTTGTAGCCGTCGCCGAAGACCAGCGCCCAATCCGGCTCGATCTTAAGGTAACAGGTGCCCGGGTCGCTCTCGTCCACGTGGCGGGAGTAGAACTTGGAGAAAACCTCCATCAGCTCCGCGCGCAGCGCCTCGTTGCCCGGCGCGCTCGGGTGGCCGAGGCATTCGGCCCGGCCCCGCGCCACGAACAGCTCGTGATTGAGCGCCACGTAGGGGTTTTGCGCGATTTCCCTCATCTTGTTGCTGGCCAGGTGGGAGGTGGCGTAGAACGCGCCGTCCCGAAAGTACACGTCGATCACGCGGACGTTGGGCTTGTCGCCGCTTACGGTGGCCAGGCTCATGGGCACGTCATGCCCGTACAGCTTTTCCATCGCCTTCAGGGCTTCCTCAAAGTACGACTTTTCCTGTTCCATTCGCGCCTCCTATGGTTTATCTTCTCTGGTAACGGCGGCTTCATAGCCCGCCAGCCGAGCTTCCAGGCTGCCCGCGTGCAGCTCAAACAGATGGTTGTCGAAGTCGTAGAAGTAGACGGAACGCCCCTCCGCGCCGATGCGGGGCCTGTCGGGCCGGATCTCCGCGCCAAGGGCGGTAAGCCGCGCGCGGTAGCCGTCCAGCTCCGCCTCCGGCACCTGCAGCGCCACGTGGGCGTAGCCGCGCTCCGCCGGGGGTTCCCCCTCCATCAGGCACAGCCAGAGGTCGCCGAGCAGGAAGAACTTCTCCCGCGACAGGGAGAACGTCCTGTCGTCGCTACTGTAGATTTCCCTCGCGTCCAGCGCACCGGTGAACAGTTCTGCGGCACGGCCCAAATCCCTTACGACGAGGGTGACGTGGCTGAGCCCGGTGATCATGCTTTCCCTCCCGGCTTACTCTTTGGCGGCGGCTCAGGTGTCGATGCGCGTCAGTTCCCCGATGGCGCGGTTGCGGTAGACGAGGTCCTCCCGCCGGGTGAAGCCGCGCCTCTCCCAAAACCCGTTTCCAATCTGGTTGCGCCCGAAGACCACCAGCGCCACCTTCTGGATGCCTTCCTCTGCCAAAGCATCCATCGCCCGCTCCACCAGCGCGCCGCCGATGCCCCGGTTGCGGCAGGATTCCCGGACCGCCGTATGGTGGATGTAGCCGCGCCGCCCGTCATGCCCGGACAGGATCACGCCCACGGTTTCCCCGCCCTCCTCCGCCACAAAGCAGGTAGAAGGGTTCCGGGCCAGGTACTTTTCGATGCCCGAGCGCGAATCGTCGGTGGTGTTGAGGCCCATGCCGGGGGTGGATAGCCACAGCGCGTACACGCCGTCGTAATCCCCCGGCGTCATCAGCCGAATCTCCATGATTTTCCTCCCGGAAACCGGATACGCGCATTGTAGCACAACAGGCCCGGGGGAGCAAGCCGCCCGTTTCAAAGCGGGCGCTCCTGTCCATATATAGGTCAGAGAGAAAAACCATCGGGAGTTGAAAAGAATGAACATTCAGTACAAGACAACGGCTGTTGCCGTCGGCGGACGGGACGGCATCGTCCATGTGGACAATACGCCCATCCACTTTGAAATGGCCAAGCCCGCGGAGATGGGCGGCAAGAAGGGCTACGGCTTCAATCCGGAGCAGTTGTTCGCGGCGGGCTACGCCGCCTGCTTTGGCAGCGCGCTGCAGCATGTGTTCCGCGTCCGCAAGCTGAACCTGCCCGTGCCGGAGGTTCGCGTGACCGCCGCCATCGGCGAGCAGGACGGCGGAAACCAGCTGGCCGTGGACATCCTGGCGGTGTTCAAGGGCGTGGAGCAGGACGCCGCCGACAAGCTGGTCGCCGAGGCGCACCAGATCTGCCCCTACTCCAAGGCCACCCGCGGCAACATAGAAGTCAACGTTTCCGCAAAAGCGGAATGACCGAAGGATGAAACGGACGCACCCCCATCCCACCCTTTCCCGCCCGGGCCGTCATATGACGAAAAAATTACCCGGCGGACGGTGAAACTTCAAGGCAGCTTGCCTTCTGTGCCCTCCGTTTGATCCCTTTGAAGAAGGCCCCGTTCGCACATTGCGGTGAACGGGGCCTGTTTATGTTCAGAGCTTTGCGAGGCTGGCCGCGACGGCTGCAATCTGCGCCACAATAAGAAGAATGCCTTGTACATCGGCTATTCCGCCGAAGCGCTCACGACCATAGCACCGCCCGTATAGGCGTACTTCCGCCACCTGTCCGGCAAGGAGATATTCGTCGCGTCCGCGCAAATGGCTGTTGAGGAAGTGCTGTTCACCATCAACCACCGCCCCGACATCACGCCCACGCACGTTATACAGTACAACGGGGCTTTGTACGATATTACGCGCGTGGATACGTTCGAGGGGTACAAAGGCGACCTGACGATGTACGCAAAGCGACGCAGATAAACTGTCACGGTTGACAATATTGATTGCGGGCTCTGCCCCACTTGTGGTATACTGATACGAAGAATGCCGAACAATGAGGCTTGTTTTTTTACTTTGCAGCTATAATAAGCTATGGAAAATGCTGATGAGGGGGAGCAATAATGAAGTTAAAATCTTATGCTGCTACTCTTTTAGAAAAAATGTCAGAATTTGACTTGTGGGTTACGCCGTCCCTTGGAGATATAAGGGAAACAGAGCAATTCAGGCTTAATTTGCAACAACTGAAAAACGGCTTCGATATTTGCGGTTGTATTACAAACAACTATGAGACGCCTGAAATGTGTTCATCAATGGCTTTAGCTGATAACGCCATATCTTTGATTGCGGGAAAATCGCACGAAGAAGCAAAAAATATTTTGGATAGTATTTTTAATGTTCTGCTGCTTGCTACAGGGAAAACAGATAATAACCTTAAATGTCAATTTCCGCTTATGTTGCAAAACGAAGTAGGAATTTCTTCATATCCGGTTAAGAATAGCCGGGGGCAATGGAGGAATAAAGAACTTCCTAGAACCATTTCTTTAGAAGATGTAACCAAAACTATTCTGGGGCTAGCGGAGCAAGAAGAACTGCAAAAGGTAATAGCTGAAAGCTATTTTCATCTTGTAATTTCTGATGAGCAATATGCAAAGCAGCTTTGGAGTTTGGGAAGTTCATATATTGCACAAAAGTTTACGGGCGATGCCGACTCGCTTATCAGTTCCATTGTAATATTTCAATCGCGCGGGTCAATCACCGCAACCCAAGGCCATATACCGGAGGAAATTCTTAGGAATTATATGCACGACTGGGGTCTGCAATCGGGGTTTGACTTCAATACGCAGGATGTAGAGATAGGCGATTTGTTAGGTGATATGCCTGCCGAAAAAACTATAAAAAAGCGTAAGTATGACTTTATTATACCGTATCAATCAAGGCGGGATGGTGCAAAGATATTTATTCAAAGTCAGTTTTATGCGGGTGATTCAGGAAGCGTATCTCACAAGGTCGTTGACCAGACGGACAGTACAAGAAGTGTAACAAAGCGGAAATTTACAAATGCCGTTTTTGTAGAATATTTAGACGGAGCAGGTTATTATGCGTCTTTGAATGGAGACCTGCGAAAAATGCTTGCCAAGCCTACTACAAAAGAATTCATTCAAATTCGGACCGCTCCGATTAAATTGCGGCGTGAACTACAAGAGATTCAATTCTTGACAACCTTAGAAATAGAACACGCTATTATCCGAACTTCAGGTGGCAAGCAGGAAGTATATGATGTTCTTGCTCAAGAGGATTATTCAGAGAATGAAATCGGTATAGCTATTAGTGAAGCTATAAACGCAGGCCTTATACATCAAGACACTAAGGGCGCATTGTCAATAGCACATATGCGAACTGAAATTGTACGTAAATATTGTCTGCTTGATATTATTACAAATTATGGTTGTGCCTTGCCCGTTGGGAAAACGAAAGGCTGCCTAATGGTTGCAGGTAATAAAACTTATTACGGTATGCCGCAAGACAAAGTTATCGATACGGCGTTAAAGATCATTCCGCGGCTTGATTCACTGTGGGAAAGCAAAACTAGTCCATTTAGGGATCTACAAGCGTTGATTGAACAAGGCTTGATTATTTTAAAGTAAGAGGATATTTATGACGATTGAAACTAAAATTACTGACGCGCTTAATAGGGATGGTATAGTTATATTGCCACCAATGGAAGCATTCGAATCGACTTCATTGCTTAAAGACAATAATATTCATGTACAATGCACTATGCTTGACCCTTGGTACAATAAAGGTTTGGGAGGCGAGCTTCCGATTGATGAATATGATTTATTCATTCAGACACTTTTGAACGGTACAGCTGAAATTTCTGACTTGCTGTATCTGTGGGGTTTTCCCGAAATTGTTGGACCTTATGTCAGAAATGCCCCGAAAGGTTTTTACCTGTCTGCATGGTTAACGTGGTATTATAAAAATTGTCCCTCTGTAATTCGGGGATGGCGTTCAAGCCAGAATGCCTGCTTGCAGTTTATGCGAAAGGGATATGCGTTGCACCCTGAAAATTTCCTTGAAGGTACTCAGTTAGAAAAATATCAATCGGGAAAACTTAGATTTGTACCCGGCCCGCCAAGTGTTATAGAAGCGCCCCTAATTATAGGTTTTGTTGGGAAAAAAGAGCGGACAGGGCACCCCTCTCAAAAGCCTGAAGCAGTTTTTGATAAACTTATTTTAATGGCTACAAAAGAAGATGACTTGATATTTGACCCAATGGCCGGTTCTGGAACTACTGCAGCGTGCGCAAAGAAAAGTCATAGGAAAGCGATAGTATGTGAAATGAGCGAAGAATATACGCAGATGATGGAGAAAAGGCTTAATGTTTCACGCCTTAAATTGTGATACACGTTGATTGCTTTTGTCGCATACCGTGAGCTGCGTTTATTCTAACTCTGTTGATTAAAGCGACAAACAAGCGACAAATCGACAAGACAACACGGCAGAAACCCTTGATTTTATCGGGTTTCTGCCGTGTTACATGTTCTCTTATCAAACAACAATCAGTTACATGTAATTGGTTCAGAACTTTGCGAGGCTGGAAGCGACGCTTGCTATCTGCGCCTCCCGCTCGGGGCTCGACCAGTTGACGATACCGGTCGCCTGAGCGTCCAGCCCTTTGGCCTTGAGGAGCGCGCGCATCTGCCGGATGGCCCGGTTTCCGCCCATCCAGGGCTTTTTCAGGTGCTGCGTCACGAAGCACCCGGCCCGCCTGCCCCCGAGGGAGGGCAGCTGTTCCAGATAGGCCTTGAGCACGGGCGACAGCGAAAAGGCCTCGACCGCCGCGCCGAAGATCACCGCGTCGTAAGGCTTCGGGTCGGGCAGGGCGGTCAGCCGGAGCGGGAACTTGTTGCCCGGCTCCTCATGCTCGGCGTGGATGCGCTCAATGGCCGCGGTGTGACCCTGATTGACGACGGCTTCCCGGATCTTCTCCGCGACAAGCAGCGTGTTGCCGGTGCGCGAGAATACGATAATCCCGATGTTCATGCCCTCTCCTCCTCATCGTTGCATGCGCCGGACGGGACTTGCTTCAGTCAAGGACAGCATAGCCCGGCGGCGCAGGGTTGTCAAGCATTTCCAAAAGAGGCCCCCTGTGACACGCACATCCACCGCGCATGGGCGCGCGCGAATCCCCGCGAAAGAACCCGGCGTCGCCGGCCGGCATATCCTGTAATGAGTCTACCCATCAATTCGCCAATAAAAGGAGGAGGAAACGCATGTGCTCCTGTGGCATGAATCGCCGTCCCGTTAGCTGCCAGAACTGGTGGTGGGACTGCGGCTGCTGTTGTCCGGTAACCGTGTGGGATCCCTGCCGCTGCTGCTGGGTCACCATCTGGGTTCGCTGCTGAGGGAGTTCATTTGGAAGCGTCGCGACGGCCTGAGCTGCGTGGCGCTTCCCTTTTTTGCGAAACCGCACGAATGCGCACGAAATGCGCCGCGGCATAGTATGTACCGAACCCCCTGGAAAAGGAGATGAGACCATGAGGGCTGTGGGTGGGGTTTTCGACAATTTCAGGCATCGTCATTTCAAGGACGAAGACTGCTGTTTCAGAAGGTGCGACAGCATGTGCTGCAATGATCCCTTCTGTCGGGACGAAGATTTTTTCCATCACGACCGTGACCGCTTTGTGTTCTGCGTGTGCTGGGACCGCGTGCGCCGTTGCTGGGTCGACCTTCGTACCGGCTTTTGCGTAGACCTGGAGAGACGGAGGCTGTGACGCGTTCGGCCCCTCTCCGGGCGGAGGGGGGCCGTAATAATCCATTGAACCGCTACGGGCCCCCGATCACTTTGAATAGTAGATCAGCATCCCCATCTGGGCTTCGGCAGGGCCGGTATTTTTATAACCGTGGGGCGCGTCCGCCTTGAAGCGGATGGAATCGCCCTTTTTCAGCGCGTAGCTTTGATCCTCCACGGTGATTTCGACTTCGCCTTCAAAGACGGTGATGTATTCCTCCGTGCCGGTGAGGTGCGGCTGCGCCGTGAGCGAGCCTTCCGGCGCCATCACGATGCGGTAGGTTTCAAACAGCCGCTGCTCGTCAAACGGGAACAGCGGGTAGTTGACGAACCGTCCCTCGTCCTCCACCAGCGGGCGGACCGCGGGGAGCGGCAAAAGCGTGGTCGGCTCGCCGCCCGCCTCGATCAGCGAGGAAAAGGAAACCTTGTACCCGCCCGCGATCTTCCATAGCACCGAGATCGTCGGGTTCACATCCCCTTTTTCGATCTGCGCCAGCATGCTGCGGGAGACGCCGGTGGCCTTCGCCGCCGCGTCCAGCGTCAGCTTTTTCCGCTCGCGGATGCCCCGGATGTTCTGCGCCACCGCCTGCGTGATGTCCATGTTAAATCCCTCCGCGCTGTTGACAATATACTGTAATAATAGTACAGTATATAATAATTCAAGATCCTGTACTTTCAATCCATTATAGCATCGGATGGGGGAGGAATCAATCATGGCGTGGCTGAATTTTCTGACGTATGCGGTGATCACGGCGGCGACGCCCGGGCCCAACAACCTCATGTCCATGTCGAACGCGGGCAGGCTGGGCTTCCGCAAGGGGTTCCCGTTCAACCTGGGGGTGCTAGCGGGGTTCATGATCGTGATGGCCGCCTGCACGCTGCTGTGCAGCCTCCTGTCCGGCGTGATCCCCCAGATCGAGCGGCCCATGCGGTTCGTCGGCGCGGCCTACATGCTCTACCTCGCCTGGAAGGCGTTCAAAAGCACCGGCGGGATCGAGGAGTCCGGCGGCGCGAAGGGCTTCTGGTCCGGGTTCCTGCTGCAGTTCGTCAACCCCAAGATCTACGTATACGGCTTCGTCTCGATGGAGGCCTACGTGCTGCCCCACTTCGCGGGCAACATCCCGATGCTGACGGCCTTCACGCTGATCCTGTCCATGATCGGCTTCGTGTTCACGCTGTGCTGGGCGGGCTTCGGCGCGGCGTTCCGGCTGATCTTCTCCAAATACGCGAAGGTGACCAACCTGGTCATGGCGCTGCTGCTCGTCTACTACGCGGCGTCGCTTCTCTTCTAGGATTCCGATGGCAGGATTCGACCGCCCTTCTGTTCCCGGCCACCGGAAGCGGAGCGGCTTGTCCTCCTTAAGGGGAAACCATTCCGAGCACCCAGGCGCCACCCAAACAAATCAGGCTGTCAAACGCGAGCCGCCAGGTTAGGCCTGGCGGCTCATCCATCCAGCCCCGGGAACCCGCGGGAATCCGGAGCGGTTCGCGCGCGATCAGTACTTCTTGCTGGCGCCGCCCACCGACGAGCCGGCCGGGCCTGCGGGGCCCATCGAACCTGCGGGGCCCATCGGACCTGCGGGGCCCATCGGACCCACGGGGCCCATCGGACCTGCGGGGCCAGCGGAACCCCTGGGACCGGCGGGACCGGCGACGCCCATCGGACCAGCGGGACCCATCGAACCAGCGGGACCCATCGGACCAGCGGGGCCCATCGAACCAGCAGGGCCCATCGGACCAGCGGGACCCATCCGACCAGCGGGACCCATCGGACCAGCGGGGCCTTCCGGGCCAGCCGGGCCCATCGGGCCGGCGGGACCCATCGCGCCTTGCCGTCCCAGCGAAATCGCCCGGCCCCTCATTTTAATCGGGCGGGATGCGCCGGCTACGGAGCCGATGTTCCGCATGCAGAAGTCACTGTCGCTGATTCTTGAGAGGATTTCCTGGCGAAACAATCCCACGCAGTTTTCTTCGCTGATCGATGCGCCGAGGACTTGTTGACGGACGTTTCCGCTAACGTTGTTGTTGCCGGGGAATACGACGCGGTTCGCGTCGATGAATCTGTTGCGGTTGGCGTTGCGGGTCAGTGTGACGCGGTTGGCGTTCTGGGTTCGGTTTCTGATTAAATCAATACTCATACGGCTTCCTCCATATACCGGTATTCGGGTGTTCACTCCCTCTGTATTGTATGCGGGAACCGCTTTTGCAGCGCGTGACCGCAGAGGCGTTGGCGGCATGAGGCCATCAGCTCGAATGTACGGTATGTGACGGCTTGCTTCCGGGCTGACGCAGTGGAATATCACTGCGCCAGCTTGGGGCCATCATGCGGCCGCCCATCTACTTGAATCGCAATTGGCGGCAACGATACCCCCGCGGGCAAGGGTCGCCCATCTGGTTGTATCGCAATTTGTGGCGATGATATCAAAACGGTGCAGGGCGCACTTGGACACCATACGGTGGCATTACACTCGACCAATACGGACATGTTACGCAAGCCATGCAGAGGGCATCTGCTGACCGAATGGAGGCTTTTATTCAAGGTATCAAGCAGGACTAGGAAGCTGGTAGGGGTCATTATTGGGGTCAACGGGAAAAAAGAGCGAGAAAAACCCCCGAAAACTCAACGTTTTCAGGGGTTTTCATTGGCGGAGAAGCCGGGATTTGAACCCGGGCGGCGCTTATCGCACCCTACTCCCTTAGCAGAGTAGGTATTCAGCCGTCAGATTCCTTATTTTTAAGGCTTTTTGAGTCATCTGTACGCACCTTGTCAGCATCGGAGCCGGGAACGCCGACGCACCAAACCACGTGCAAGCTCTACACCCACGTCGATACAGCACGTGCCCTGGACGCCGCAAACCGCAGTAATATACATGCTCACTCTATCTGTATGTTGCTTTTGATCTTTCGGTAATAACTGGATTATAAGACTGAGAAAACAAGAACAATTCAATGTCGGATGCGCTTGCATCGCATTTGGGTCCAAGTATTACTTTCTTTATGACAGCATCTTTTATCTTTTCGAAGTTAAAATCTATGTAAGAAACAAGTCTTGAATTGGTTTGAGTAAAAGATAATCTATTTCGAATAAATCCGTTCGAAAGGTCGCAGTTTTGCATAAACAAATCCGACCGTCCTTTTAAAACATTCGAAGGAGTATTGGGATGAATGTTTACAAATAGCCGCCATTCTTTTTCTTCAGAGAAAGCTGGATTTTTAAACTTAGCACTTAACTGTCTCATTCCGTATGTGGCTAATGCTAGATTCTTCGAAAATGTGTCAAAATCGGAGACGGGGTCGTCGCTATTTAAAAATAGACTGACCATATTGCGTCTTATATAATTTCGCTGCACATCGGGATTATAAATAACTTTTCCAAAGTTGTGAAATATAACTTCGTTAAAGGAAGATAAGATTTTCTTATCGAAACCGATTGCAATACCTTTAGAATCATCGGCATATCCTCTCCACTGGCTAAGTGAGTCGCTACTTTCAGAAAAGCACATAGTATACGTGCGAGTAATTTCAAATTCATCTTCGAACATTGATTCGACTAACCTAGGAAGCAATTCCAAGATACTCTTAATATTATCTCCAGACAATCCATATTTATCGATTATTGGTTGATGCTCCAATACATCGGAAATCATGACGTCGGAGAAGGCTCGAGAAATCCATCTGATTTCTTCCGTATCGTTTGTTTTGCTGCAATCAGAGGCACGCAGTGTCTTGTTTGATAGAATTTTAAGAAATGTTTCAAGGCTACAGTAATGGTAAAGCGTATCTGCCATATGAATACCTCCTATGTAACTTTATACTTATCTTTCTTCCTCAGCAGAGTAGGTATTCAGCCATCGGACGCTCTGTTTTTATGGCGTAGCGCCTCGATTGCCAGCACTTTATCAGCAACAGAATCGGGAATGCCAAATGTCTTATTGGCAGCATCGAGCGCGCGAGCGTTCTCGACGTGTGTATAGAATTTCCGGGTGGTGCGGTAGTTCGCATGTCGCATGACCTTCTGGGCAACAGCGTCAGGGATCTGGTTAAGCGCCAACGCGGTTCCGGTTGTGTGGCGGCAGGAGTACGGCGTGAGACGCCGGCAACCACAAACCTCCAAGGTGGCATAATACCGCTCATAGAAGGAATCTTTGCTAAGTGGCCAGAGCATGTCACCGTCCGAGCTTTCACAAAGGGACTGGAGCACGGGCACTATGATGTCACATATAACGATCGGGGTTTTCTTCCGCTCCTTGGTCTTGAGGCCAGCACCGAAGATCCCGCGCTTCTCCCAATCGATCATGTCTTTTTTGATTTTCAGGACCTCACCAGGCATGGCGCCGGAGTAAATCATAAAGAGGATATATCCGGCAAAGGAAAGACCCTCCGCAAAGTGCGTCCACAGCGCGGCCTGCTCTTCCTCGGTAAAGGGCACGCCTTCATGCTCGACGGGATCGGGCAGCACCACAAACTGCGCGAGGTTGATCGAAACGTCCTGCTGGGCCATCGCGCGCTGATAAAGGATGGAGAGTATGGACTTCATGTCCTTTCGAGTGTCATAAGTTGACGCCTGATTATCTACGGCATCCTGGAGGACCTCAATGGTGAGATCCGCCACAGGCAGGCCGGAGAGGCCGGACGCATCCCAACGATCGAAAGCAAAGGCGTATTTATGCTTTTTCCCCTTGCGCTTCTCAGCGCTGTCCGGGTCAACCTTGAGTACAGCCTTTGAATACCCGCGCCATAACGTTTTCAGCGTCGCGATCTCCGAGATCCTCTTCGACGCGCCGGCGGAGGCCTGAGCGGCCAGCTCCGCCTTGAAGATCGGGATGTACTCCTCGGCGGCCTTCTTCGTCAGGAAGCCGCTCTTCGCGCGACGATCCGGGACGATCACCTTTCGAGCCTGGCCGTCAGGATTGCCCTTCGGAGGCCGCATGATTGTCTTGTGGCCTACCGTGACCTCAATCTGCCAGACCTTTCCCCGCTTGTAGACGGACCCGGTGCCGTTGCCGCGGATGCGCTTTCCGCGCTTCGGGTTCTGGTTCGCTCCGCAGGAAGGACAGAATAAGGCTCCTTCAGGCAGCTGAGCGCTGCATCTGCGGCATAGATCAGCCATGAACACACCACCTTATTAGCTCGATGATTCCAAAGATGACAGCGATGATCAAGCCGAGTGCCTGGTGCCCGAACCATTCTCGAAAGCCGTATCGTTCGCTGTGATTGTACTTACGCATATGCTCTCCGCCTACTGCGTATGTCCATTGCCAGACGCGTAACCGGTGAAATGAAGTCGTCTACGCTGCGCTTCTCATCCAGTTCGAAAGCAGTAAATATCTGCTTCCACACATCCAGATCCACATATCGGTTTTCCTGTTGCAGCCCTTCCCAGGCCTCTCGTGCGGTCCCATACGGAACGCCGCATAGGTACGAAATCTCCATTGCGCTGCGTGGGCATAACACATCCAGCACCGGGCGCGGGCAGAGCAGATGAAGGGCGAACAGGTTGGCCTCGAGCTCCGAAGTGGTGCTTTGGCCGCCCTCGTGCCGCAGGATCACATGCGCAAGTTCATGAGCGATCGCAAAACGGAATGCTCCGCTTTTTGGCGAGAGTTCATTATCATTCCATAGGATTGTATGGCAGGCGTGACCTTCATGCCATCGGCGCACGGTCAGAGCGGTTCGGCTGGGGCCGTCCCCGAACGGATCGAAGTTTCGGTCGTAATTCATGAGCCTGTCGGCTTCGCTCAGGGATACCAGTTTCGTATCGTGGCACCGTGCGCAAATTTCCGATACATCAACGGGCAGCGTGCAAATCTTCGCGGCAAGAAGCGTGCGGTAGGCATCTCGGGTGGCGCGGTGGTAGTCGGGTCGGCTCACATGATCGCCTCCAAACACTGGATGCGACCATTATACCGAACACGTGTTCTATGGGCAAGCGAGTGAGATCTATTTTACAGGGTGTTCGGGTACTTGCTAAGCAGCCAGACTCAGGGCAATCTGCACTTTCATCCTTAAACAGAGGCGGCCCAACTGCTTGTCGGACCGCCTCGCTACCGATTAACCACTATTGAGGCATCTGCATAGTTAGGATCAGTCTTAAGGTGGCTTCATCAGCTGCGCCGGTCGGGTTAAGGCCCATGTCGGTTTGATATTTCTTGATCGCGTCGACCGTCTTTTTCCCGAAATCACCGTCAGGATTCACCGTTAAATATCCCATTTCAGCAAGGGCTGTTTGCATGGCGAGGACTTCGTCACCCTTATCACCTTTTTTCAAAGGATTAAGCACGGTGTTATCGTCGATCACAATAGGCTTCCGACGACTGAGATCGAACCAAAGAGGTTCATCAGCGTCCTTTAGATAGACCAATAGCGGCTGATCGTCCTTTGCTATGATACTGGGGATCACACCTTCGCACTCGGCACCAGGGTATAAATTTGTAAACTCGGGCGTACTGCCTGCCGCGCGAGCGCGATTGTATTCTACGCCATTGCTGCTGACCACCGAAAAACGGTATTCGTCAATACTGGCTTGCTCTTCCCCGCCGTTATCAACGGCCTTCGCTTTTACGTAGATCAGAATATACTCTTCATTTTTTCCGGGTTTACTGTTGAAACGGTTCCACTTTTTTACCGTATTGTTGGCAGATTCTCCGCGAATCACCTTTGTCACAGAAAATTCTGTCTCCGCCTTGTTGTAATATTCTGATCCGTTATACAGGACTACCTGGCCGATTAAGGCCGGGCTTTTTCTGGATGTGTCGGATGCTTCGATGACATCCTCGGCTTCCTGGAGCGGCTGCGCGGCCAGGATTGCCGCTTCCACAGATGCGTTGAGTTCTTGCAACTCTTCGAGGGTCATGGTCTCAAGGTCGACGGTGCGCGGCTCGGCAAGCGCGGTGACGGAGCTAAAGATAAACGCGATGGTCAGGAGCACGATGAAGTAACGTTTCATTAGTATCCCCCTTCTATCATCACGGCTTTAAGCCACGACGTTCCGTGGTTTTCAGACAAAGAGACATGCGACTACTTCTTATTCTGTGCTTCCAGCGCATCGAGAAACGCTTTCATGGACGCCTTGAAAACCTCTTGCTGCGCGGGCGGGAGCTTACGCGCTCGCTGCCCGATAAACTCAATGTCATCGTCGTAGTTCACGGTCTGAGTAGGATCATCTGTTTCCCCAGACAGGTAGGAGATAGAGACACCAAAATAGCTCGCCAATTTTACGCGAGCTTTGTAGCTCGGGTCGTTTTTTCCTTTTTTCCAGTCGGTGAAGCTGGCAAGCGTGATACCTGTCGCTTTTGAGACATCGACAGGTTTTAAGCTGCGCTCAGTCATCAACTGAAAAATCCTGTCTGAAGGGGTCATTAATTCACCCTCTAAAATAAGAAAATCCTCTTTACAACTAAGAAAATCCGTAGTACACTCAGATCATCCCGATAACGTGAACCGCGAAACCTACCGAAATCGTCGGGGTGACGGGTTCTTTTGTCAAAGAACGTCGAGGAAGGAGGCCGTTCTGTGGAGGCATCAGAAATATCTCCTTCCACCGCCTGGTCTGCGATCGGCGAAGCTATTGCAGATGGTTATCTTGCGGGGCTTCAGGAAAGCTCTCGTTCCACTCATGGTAGCGACGGAGCATCAGCATGACGGTACGCGACACCACATAGCTATGCACTCGCATCAGTGTACCGAGGGCCTCCTCCGACATCCCGATCGTATCAAAATCCTCGTCGGTGAAAACGTCCCCAAGGCTATTCCCAATATCATTGATCTCGTGCCTGCAGTCTCCAAGCAGGAAGTCACTGAACTCATCGAAATTCTTCATGGCTAAGAACTTCCTTTATCGACCAATCCACGGTAACTATAGCATAACGAACACGTTATGGCAAGCGCGAAGAGGAGGTGACAACTTGCATCGTATCAACCAGCGAACGGAGTTTGGGAACGAAGTGGCGCGCTTCTCGTTTGAGAACAACCTGCCGCTTACCGTGCTGGCCCAAGAATGCGGCGTCAGCTATGAAAGCCTCCGGGCCGTGATGTACGGCCGCGCTCCTGGCCCCGCCCTGATCCAGAAAGTCCAGGATTTCATGTCCATTCGCTCCTATGCTTCCGAGCCGACCGGCTCTTGATCACAGGAATAGTATACGACACACGGAGGAAGCTCAACATGGCAGAGTTTACGTATTCGGAGCTCAGAAGAGCGCGAGAAGCGCGGAAAATCCCACGCTGGCAGCTGGCAAGCCAGATCGGCGTGTCCGAGGATACGATTGAGCGATGGGAAACCGGCAAGGCGGTACCGCATCCCGACGATGTGAGCAGCATCGAGCATGCGCTGGATGCCGAAGCGGAAATGCTGTGGCACCGCTGGATGCTCTCCAACTGCGAGAGCTACCGCGAACGGTACAAAGAGGCCCGGGCGTGTGGGCTTCTCTCCGCGGTGGTCAGCGTTCGGCACGAGATCGGCGACGTGCTCGCCATGCAGGACAAGATTGAGCGCGACGCGATCGACGGGACGCTGGACGATCCCGAGACGCGGGCTACGTACCGGCGCGAGCTGGAAGAGGCGCAGGCCAGCATCACGCAGGCGCTCGCACAGATCGGAAAAGAGTGAAGCATCTTGATGGATAAAGCAAAACGGAGGGATTTATGGAAATACTGTGCTACTCCCATTGAGCCGTTCCATGTATACGATGGCTTTAGTTTCAAGAAAACTCAGATAAACCGTGTCATCCGCATTAAGAACCTTCAGCAGACCGTTTCTACTAAGTTCCCAACAGGCCTCTTCGACCCAGTCAAGTGATGCATCCGGCAGCAGAGTAGACTGGATTTTCTTTGCGCTCCCAAAACTTTTCGCGTCGGATTTACTGCGGCCATCCTTAAGTCTATTGAGGTATTCCGTGTATAGCAGGTCGAGTAGTCTCTCTGCATCCTTGGTAAGCTCGAGTTCCATTTGAACACCTACTTTCAATGAATTTGATTGTCCGCCTGATTAGCAGGCAAGTAATTTTCCGCCTTAGGTGCTTAGCTGAACACCCGGTAGACGTTATGCTATGGTGTACCCTGCGAGGGCTGCGATGCAGCCAAAGCCGCTGAAGTCGTCGAGGAAGGTGGCAATGATACGAGTGTAGGAAGAGGCGTATTGGCTGGTGTGCTGGAGGCTATGGGGAAGCCTGACGGACCTCCCGATGGAAGATATGTGGGTGCGGGCGCTTGGGAAGATTGAGGCGTCGATCCTTGTAGCGTAGCAAGAAATTGTGCTGCTCCTTCTCCCAAGCGGGGCAGGAGATACACTGTGAGGATGGTGGTCATGGCAGCAAGCAGGATCGGAATCAGAATGCTCTTCATCCACAGTTCGCGCCTGGCGTCGGCCTTCTTCTCGAAGTAGCATTTGCCTCCCGGAGACAAGAAGATGTGAAAATAGCTGGAAAATGCCGTGGTTTGCAAAAGCCCGAGCCCAACAAGTACATTGACGGTTCTGTCCAAGTCGATGCGATTTCCCAGCGCGAGAAGCCCAGGATCGTCGCTTCGGAGCTTAACATTCAAGCTATTCGGGCCAAAGTAATAATTCGTGATGAACCGCATCATTTCATCACGATCGCGTGTGGATACTGGTTTCAAAACTCGGACCTCCTTCGTGAAGCTGATAAAACGAACTCGGCAAATCCCCCTCGACCACTAGGCCTGGGCAGAAGCGGGGACGGCCATGGCAGACTGCAAGGTGACGGTGGATTTGGATATTAAATCCTGGTCCTCGACTAAGCAAAACAAAGCTGACCAATTCGCCGAGGCGATCAACCGGGCGAAGGTCCTGGCGGATGAACTCAAGGATATATACTCCGGTTTACCGTGCGGGTCAATGTTGGAAAGTCACCGCTTACTAAAGGCATCGCGAACTGCTAACTTGATTCGCTGGAGCGCGTCGACGTAAGCGCGAGCCACAGTTTCAGGCGATACATCAGAGCCAAGTGTCTTTTCCAGATAAAGCATAGCCAATTCATGATCGCGCACATTGACGGTAACAGTTTCATCAGCCACAAGAATCGCCACCTTTCGACGTGATTATAACATTTCGGACACACGAACACAACACAAAATGGAGGGATTTCAATGGAACGCGCGCCCGTCACGCTTGAGGACATCGAGCGCCTGCCGCGGGACATGCTGACGGCGGAGGACATCGCCGGGTATCTGGAGTGCGGGCCGCACCAGATCCGCATCCAGGCCAGGACCGAACCGGCGCTGCTCGGCTTCCCGGTGATCGTGCAGGGGACGCGTGTCAGGATACCGAAGGCAGGCTTCCTATTCTTTATGCGATACGGCCATCCGGTGCCGGGCGGAGAGGCAGCCTCGTAAATACGGGACTAGGCGCAAAAGCGCCTGAAATAAGGAGGAAACCATGAAAAAGCAGGAGATCATCCAACTGGAACAGGCCATCACCGGGGCCATCATCGCCACGACCGAGCAGATCAAGAACGGCATAGCGCCGGACAGCGCGGCCGCGTTCATCACCAACGGCATCTACGCTCTCAGGGAATTGGGGCACATGCCCGTCGAGATCGAGCCGGTCACCGCCAAGACCTTCGCGCGCATCCACTGCCCGGCGCCGGAGCGCTGTGAAGAGATGCACGAGGACGAAACCGAAGAGATTACCACCGAGGCTACGTTCGAGGCGGACGATTCGGTCGAGATCAACATCCGCTTCCCGGCTTTCATGACCGCCGGAGACCCCAAGACCATCGGAAACGTGCTGGCTGAGATCGTCAAGGCTACCGGAGCGGCTACCAAAGAGCAGATGCTGTAACAGCCCGGCGCGGCGCCGACCATTTCAAGCACACCAACACGACAACTCAATAGGATCGGAGGGACGGACATGGCCGTGTATAGCCTGGTCCTTGAGGAAGCGTTTGCCTCGGCGGTACGAAGGTACAACGGCAGCGAGGCGGCGAGGCTCCTGTTGGACGGGATTGATATGGCCTTTCGAGGCCAGAAGCAAATCGAGGTCGAAGAGGCCTGGAGGGAGCACGAGGAGATGGGCAGGACACAGCGGTATACCTACTACGATGTGACCGTGGAGCAGGCGCTTGAGCTCCTGCCCGATGCGATGCCGTTTCAGGACACGGCCAGGGCGCGCGGCGTCATCGAGCGGACGCCGGACAAGGACTACACGCTCTGCCTGCGGGTCATGGAGGAGATGCCTGCGAGCCTCGCGCTGCAGTATGAAACGGGCGGCGGCGTTCGCTACCGGCACGGATTCCTGCTGACGCAGCATGCGGCGGCCGTCAGCCTGATCGAGCGGTACGGAATCGAGGCGCAGAAGGCGCCGTGAGCGAGAATCTGCGCACGCTTGAGGAACTGCTGGAGAGGCGGAAGGCGGCATTGGGGCGGCATGAAGCGCTCGCACCTGACTCCATCTACCGCCAAAACGAAAAGGAGCACCAGCGCTTCCTCAGTGCGCAGCGGGCGGGCATCCGGGTGATAGAGCACGAGATTCGGAAGGAGCGGGCGCTATGTGGACCAGATTCATCCGGGCCTTCGGCAGGATCATCGAAGATGTCCGCTGGTGGGGCCTGATCATGTGGAGGTAGCAAATGAACAGGAAAGGAATCATCCGCCGGGTAGACCCCATGGGCAGGGTAGTCCTGCCAATAGAGCTTAGGCTCCAGTTGATCATCGAGGATGGGGCGAAGCTCGGCATATCAGTATCCGGAGGATGCGTTATCCTCACAAAAACGCTCACAGACCGGAAATGGGTGGGGTATACCCGAACGGTGGACACGCTCGGGCGCGTTGTTCTACCAGCTGACCTCAGGCGAACGCTTGGTATCCGTGAAGGAGATCAGCTGGAGATCTTCGGCGACGGCGACATGCTCGTACTGGCCAAATTCGACGCAGGTCAGGTGCGCGAAGAGTGTTGCGACAGGATGATTTCCAATTTGGATGGCCTATCGCCGGAGATCAAAGGCAAGGTATACACGCTGATCAGCAAGATTCGCGCGTTGATCATACCGGAACAGAGCGCTGCACAGGAAGGAGGGCATAAGGGATGATAGACGGGGGGCAGAGCATGAAGGCGCACCTTCTGGAAAAGAACAGGCAGCAGCGCGCGGAGTGGCAGAAGAAGCTTGACAGCGCGGATGAAGGCTCAGAGTATCAGGCGGTGTGCCGGCGCATGGTCGGACGCTTTGATGAGCGGATCGCGGAGCTGGAGGAATCGCCATGATGGAGCATATGAAGATCCGCGCGGTGCCCAAGGGTCTTGCGGTTTACGGCGTGCTGATCCAGTACACAGCGGCCATGCACACCGGGCAGCGTCTGCGGGTTTGGTCGGAGGCGGGAATGCCGGTCAACATGACGGTGGGCACGGCGAGGGCGTACTTAGGGCAACTGGAAGAGGATTACTGGTGGGGAGCGAAAAGGGCATGAGGCCGGAATACATCGCAGCCTGGGCAATCGTCCTGCTGGGGATGTGGAAAGCCGCAGAGATCGCCTGGTGGATACTGGGGCACATGACCATCGGCTGGAGGATCGCATTGATCTTTACGATTATCGCGGCGCTGGTATGGCAGATCATCCGATGAGACTGGAGGCGGGCTGATGCCGCTGGAAATGACGGAGGAGCAGGTGCGCGCCCATTGCGCCAGGAATAACCTGCCGCTTCCGAAGGAGCTGACGGGTCTCGTGGTTTCACGGGGCCGCGGCGACACCGAGGCCATGGCCACGCCGAGTAAAAAGCGGAGCAAGTACGGAAACGAAAAGACCGTCGTGGACGGAATCCCGTTTGACAGCAAGAGAGAAGCCGGGCGGTATGGGGAATTGAAAATGCTGCTGGCGGCCGGCCAGATCCGCGGATTCGTTCGCCAGCAGCCTTTTCCGCTCCCGGGTGGGAAGTTCTATAAGGCGGATTTTGTGATCCTCGAGAACGACGGGCGCTACACCGTCGAGGATGCGAAGGGCTTCCAGACGGATGAGTACAAGAGCAAACGCCGCCAGATGCGGGAATATCTGGGGATCATGATCAAAGAGGTGTAACACGTGGCAAGCATGGACCCAATTTTGAAGTACCCGGGTGCGAAGTGGAGGCTGGCGAACTGGATCATACAGAACATGCCGACTCATGAGAGCTACGTGGAACCGTACTTCGGGAGCGGCGCTGTGTTTTTCAACAAGCCACGGGCGCGGGTGGAGACGATCAACGACATCGACGGCGCAATCGTCCAGTTTTTCCGCGTTTGTAGGGACAAGCCCGACGAGCTGGCGCGGGCGGTCGGCCTGACGCCGTGGGCGCGTGAGGAGTTCATGGGCAGCGTGTTCATGGATGACGCGCCGGCGGAGGACGATGTGGAGCGTGCACGGCAGTTCGCCATCCGATGTTGGATGACGTTCGGCGCGCGGGCCAGCAATAAAAAGGGATGGAGGCACACATCAAGCAAGAATCCAAACGGCGGCCCAGCTAATCCGCAGATCTGGCGGAAGTTGCCGGATCTGATCTCAAAAGTCGGAGATCGTCTACTTGATGCCCAGGTCGAAAACCGACCAGCGCTGGACGTAATTCGGGCACGCGATGGAGAACGGGTGCTGATCTATGCGGATCCTCCGTACCTCCGCGAAACCCGTACGGCGAACGGAGACCAATACCGCCACGAAATGACGGACGCTGATCACATCGCCATGTTAGATGTGCTACGCGCCCATCGCGGTATGGTGCTCCTCTCAGGGTACGACTGCCCACTGTACCGGGATGCACTGGAGGATTGGCAGTTGATCACCCATCGCACGATGGCGGAGCGTGGAGCGATCAGAATCGAGTGCCTTTGGATCAACCCAGCTGCGCAGAGCCGACAAATGGAGCTACCAGGCATTCGAGCATGATGCAGATGATACGAGGGGGATAAGACCATGAAGCTGACCGCGATAAAGAAGCTGTGTGTGGACAAGCGGACGTTCGTCATCATCAACACGCCGGAGGGCCGCCAGTGGCTGACGGATGGAAGCAACGTATACCCGGTCGAGGGCGTCAGGATCCATTCAGACAGCATCCCGGCGCTGTTCGATCTGACGCCGAAGCAGGCGGACCCCATGCAGATCCGCGAGGTCAACATGATCGACGACCGGCTGACCATCGAGCCGCAGCCCGATACCGAAAAGCTGCTGGAGGATATCGGCGCGGTCTGGTACGCGGGTGAGCTTTTCCGGGTGCTTGGCAGCGCGAACGGCCTGATCTTCGTGCCGGTGGCCACGCTGAAGCCCGCGGAGAACAAGATGGGCGCGCTGGAGTTCTACGAGCGCGTCAACCCGGCGGGGCACATCCTGATCGCCGTCTACGGCAACATGCTGTGCAACGCGCTGGTGTGTCCTGTGAACCAGAAAACCGCCGAATCCATCATGGCGCAGGTGCAGGCCGTCGCGCTTCAGGCCATCCGCACCGGCGCTTCGCCGGACGCCGAGGCCGCCGCGGATAAAGCGGAGCGGGAAGCAGAGGAAGCCATGCGCCGGGTCCAGGAGCGCATGGACTTGGGCGAGGACGTCGACCCGGACGCCGGGCAGGATGACGCGAAATGACGGTCTCCGCATCATGCTGCTCCGCGGTAAAAAACTTTATGAGGAGGAACTCCACTTGCTCCATAAGATAAGGTACTGGCATGTGAAACGGGAATCTAGGCAAACAAGGAACTTCCGGCAGAGGCCGGAACAAAATGCGAAGCCCGGCGCTGGAGGCGTGCGTCACAGCACCGAGCAATATCGGAAAGGAGGGAAATATGACGGTGAAAATGTACTGCGAATTACTTCTGCGGTTTGCGCTTTGCCTGAGATGCTTGGCTTATGCCCATTATGTCACCATACAAACGCTGCTCAGCTTCGCGATCGATGTACCAGGCTTGCAGGAGACGTTCAATCAAAAGGATCAACTTCTCCGCCTCTTCCGGATCTATGTCTACGATCAGGTTAACGTCCTTTTCCATATGGGCGCCAATATTCCCGAGCTTCCTAACGGCATCTATCACTTCCCATTGGGAAGCAGGGATTTTACCTTGAAGTGCAGCGATTTCATCACTCAATTTGTCTTTTCGGATACCCCAGAAATCACGGATCATTCCTTGCAAACAACGACGGCAAAGAGTAGCGCATGCTTTGGGACTGAGTTTTTTAATAGCACAAGCTTCCTCGTAATCAGAACGAATTGCCTGGGGGATATAGTCTGGATAAGAGTTACAAACATACCGAGGATTAATATCTACTTGGAATTTGTCTTTCGCCGCAGCCAAACTAATTGCTTGAATTGTGTATCTTTCGCAGTTAGGGCAATGAATAATGACCAGACCAACAATTTGACGCGAAGCCAGTACATCATTCTCACTCTCGAAAGAAATATAGCGTTCAGACACGGTGCTTCTGTTGACGGCAATGAAATGTTGGCAAAACGGACATTTGTATCCAGACATCATTCTCACTCTCCCTATATAGGCATTATACTACAAAAACCATTTTCTTCCAAGCATTAACACAATTTCATTTCGATCACCACGCCGCGGGGCGTGGGCGGGGTGAGGCTGCCGGCGAATGTCGCTGGCGTACAGCGGGCGCTGGAGAAGGACCGCAAGCGCGCAGATCGGGATCAGGCTGAGCGCGTTGCCTGGAGGATTGTCAAGGACTGGCTTGCGGCGCAGATGGCTATCCTCGAGGCCGAGATGGTCGAGGTTGATGAGATCTTCCTGCCTTATCTTCTGGATCGAACGGGAGAGCGAACGATGTTTGAGGCGTACAAGATGAACCAGTTCATGATGGAGGGCAAAGGCTAGAGTCTCTTCCATATATAAGCGGCATGCGGAGCCGCTTTCTCGTCCTCGTATGACATCCTAATAAACCGGCCGCGCGTAGGGCGGTAGGAGGTGGCCCGGCGGCCGGGGGACAAAGTCCCCCTAAGAGCCTAGACAAACCAGTTACGAAGGGGAGCGGACCGTGAGCAAGAAACGGAATGCCGGGATACTTGGATACGAGGCGCTCTTTGAGAAGCCAACCACTGAAGAGACGCTGGAGCTCATGCGCAGCCCGGAGATCACAGGATACAGGACGCGCACCGTCAAGGCAGGGGATGAGCTGGAGAGCATCATCTACCCGATTTACCGCAAAAAGACGCAGCGGAGCGCCAGGGAGACAGTCACTCGGGAAGCGCAGCAGAGGTTGAACAACTGGAATTCGTCCAGGCGCTTCATGCGACTTGCACATGCAAACTTCGGCCCGAAGGATCTGTACATCACGTTGACGTCAGAAGTCGCGCCAACGATGGAGCAGGCGCACCGGGATATCGAGAACTATCTGCGGCGCGTCGCAAGGTGGCGAAAAAAGCACGGCCTTCCAAAGGCGAAGTACCTGTACGTGATCGAGTACGACGACGATGGGCGGGAGGTGCGGACGCATCAGCACGTGATCATGTCGGACATGGACCGAGACGTGGCAGAGGCGCTCTGGCGGCGAGGGCGCACCCAGTCATCAAGGCTGCAGCCGGACGGCAAGGGGCTTGAGGGTTTGTCGAAGTACCTGACAAAACCATGCAAAAAGGGCAAGCGGTGGAACGGATCGCGGAATCTCACGAAGCCTACAGACACCGTCGCCGATCACAAGTTCCGGCACCGGCAGGCGGAACGCATGGTGATGGACTGCATGATCGCGGCCAAAGAGATCTTCGAAAAGGCGTATCCAGGCTATGAGTTTATCGAGTGCGACGCGCGGGCAAATGGTTTGTTTCCGGGCGCGCACATCTACACGCAGATGCGAAGGCGGCAAAACATTACGGATGGCGGGAAGAAACGGAGGCGAAACGAGTGAGAATGTGCGGCGAATGCAAGCGATTCGAAGGATGGTGCCAGGACGTGGCGCGCGGGATTATCGGGGAATGCGACGTGGATGGGAAGACGCGGCAACGGTGCGATCCTTGCCAGCACAGGCGGGCCTTCAAGCTGCGCGGAACACCTGTTGCGCTGGACAGGTTTGAGGCGCGAAAGAGCTTTCGCGCGGTGGCGGAATACTTTGACGGGATGGATGACAGGCGCGATGATCAGGCGGAGGGGATTCGTGTCTCTTCGCTGTCGGTCGTCGACCTGATGTAGGGAGGGCGGATGATGAACACGATGAGGGATTACCCAAGAAAACCAAACCCGATCAAGCAGTACATCGGCCAGCCAAGCCGGGCAGAGAAACGCATCCTCGCGCTTGAGGAGCGTCGGGAACGCTATGAGGCGCTGGCGATGAAGCGGACGGGCGTATACTCTGGCGGCATGCCTGGTGGGATCAGGCGCGTCAGCAGCACCGAGCATTACGTCTGCAAGATCGTGGACGTGGAGCGGGAGATTGCGCGGAAGATCGATGAGCTGGCGGATCTGGTATGGATCGTCGAATACGAGATCGGGCTGCTCACGGACGCGCGATACCGGGACATCCTGACGTGGAGATACCTCAATGGCTGGGGATGGGATGAGATCGCGGAAGGTATGCACTACGACCGCAGGCAGGTGCACAGGCTTCACGGCGAGGCGTTGATGGCGTTTGGGTCAGAGAATAAACATGTCCCAAAATGTCACATCCAGATGTGATATAATGCTACTGTAAGAAGCTGACCACACGAGGTCAGCACGAGAGCCGCTCCGGGCCATAGGCGCCCGAGGCGGCTTTTTCATGCGGCGCAAGGGAGATGCACATGAGCGATCCACACTACCACAAAGTGAGGCACAAGGAATGGCGCACGAAGGTGATCAGACAGGCCAAGGGTAAATGCCAGGACTGCGCTGAGTATGGGATGAGCGTAGAGGCTACAGTCGCGCACCACATCAAAAGCAGGGAGGATCACCCGGAACTGCAGTATGTGGTGAGCAATGGGCGTGCGCTATGCCAGGCACACCACAACAAGCGTCACCCGGAGAAGGGCGGACGAGGCAAAGGGTACGCCGACTAGGGTATGCGAGCTTGAATCGCTATTATATTCGCATGCAAAAGGCCTAAAAGGTGATGCACAACGCGCTCGGTGCCCATGAAAGCCGAGAAAAAGCAGCAAGCCCCCCCTATTGAAGGAATTCCCACAGGGGGTGCTGACACCGGAAAGGGGCATGTCTTCCCTCTCCAGAAAGTTTTCCAAAAAAATTCTGCAAGTTTTTCGGCCGGTTTTTCGTCCCTATTTTGGGCGAGCAATCCGGATTTTTTCGGCTGGAGGTGATCACATGGCACGGAGCAAGATGCAGGAAAAGGTGCGGGCGGACATGAAATCGCTGGGCGTCTACAAGCCGGAGTTTGAGCCGACCATCGAGATCTACTGCCAGCTCCGACAGCAGTATGACAAGCTCACGACCAAGTTCCGGCTGAGCGGGTACAAGTGCGAAGAGTACACGGCAACCGGGACAAAGAAAGCGCCCATCGTCGCAACGCTGGAATCGCTCCGAAAGGATATCCTCGCTTATGCCGCGCACCTCGGCCTGACCGCGCAGGGGTATCTCAAGCTCAACGATAAGGCGTTCGCCCCGGCGAAGAAAACGAGCGCGTTCGCGAAGGCGCTGGCGGACGTCGGCCAGGCGAGCGGTCAATGATCGGGCTGTATGCGGATGAGGTTCTGGAGTATGCGCATGCCGTCGTAGAGGGCCGAATCGACGCCGGCATCGACCGCATCCGAGGGTGCCAGCGGTTCCTAACCGACCTGGAATTGGGCAAGTACGAGATCCGCACCAAAGACGCGGATTTCGTGATCGGGATCATCGAGCGCGTCTACAAGCACCGGCAGGGCGAGATGCTGGACGGAACGCCGCTCAAGGGCAAGCCGATGCTCCTGGAGCCATGGGAGAAATTCATTGTCTACGCGATCATGATCTTCTACCACCCAGGGACGATCGAACGCCGCATCAAAGAGGCATTCGTCTTCATCCCGAGGAAGTCCGGGAAGACGGCTTTCGTAGCGGCGCTCTCCTGGGCGCTGGGCATTCTGCACCGGATGAGCGGCGCGAAGGTTTACGTCGTGGCCGCATCGCTCAAGCAGGCGATGGAAACCTTCGACGGCTGGAAGTACGTGGTGTGCAATTCCATGTATGATAGCGAAGCGGAGGCCGAGGCGGACGGCTGGCGCATCCTCGACAACAACATGGCGCATCAGGTATCCAACGAGGATCTGGACGGCGGATCGCTCCACCTGAACGCGCTGGCATCTAACCCGAAGAAGCAGGACTCGTTCAACTGCAACATTGCCATTGCCGATGAGGTGCACGCTTATCAAGGAACTTCACAATACAACCGCCTGAAAGAGGCCACGGCAGCCTACACGAACAAGCTGGTCATTGCGATCACTACCGCGGGTGACGACGCAACGGGCTTCTGCTACCAGCGCCTCAAATACTCGCAGAGCGTGCTGGCCGGGACGATCGAGGACGAGCAGTATTTTGCGTTCGTGTGCAAGGCAGATGAGGACGAAAAAGGCGAAGTCGCATTCACAAACCCGATCCAACATCGAAAGGCCAACCCGAACTACGGCGTCACAATCCGGCCGCAGGCGATGATGGACGCCGCCATGCAGGCGTTGAATGACCCGCAGCAGCGCAAGGATTTCCTGACCAGGAATCTCAACGTCTTCACCTCGTCCATGAAAGCCTACTTCAACATCGCGGAGTTCCGCGCGTCGAACGCGGAAGCAGAGAAGGCGCTCGGGATCGATCCGGAGTGGAAGCTCAAGCGAAAGCTAGAGGCGCTACTAAGGCTGGGCATCAACTGGTACGGCGGCGCGGACCTATCAAAGCTGCACGACATGACGACCGGCGCGCTGCATGGGTGCTACAAGGGTATCGACATAGCGATCACGCATGCCTGGTTCCCAATCGTCGCGGCCACGGCCAAGGCGAACGAGGACAACATCCCCCTCTTCGGATGGAAGGATCGCGGCTGGTTGAGCCTCTCCAACGCGCCGACCACGAACCACGCGGAGATCGTAAAGTGGTTTATCGACATGCGGACGATGGGCTTCAAGATCAAGCAGATCGGCCACGACCGTAAGTTCTGTAAGGAATACTGGGTTGGCATGAAGAAGGCCGGGTTTACGATCATCGACCAGCCGCAGTACTTTTACAAAAAATCCGAAGGTTTCCGACGTATCGAGACGCAGGCGCTGAACCGGAAGCTCTATTACCTGGGCAGCGAAGCCTATGAATACTGCGTGGAGAACGTCCGCGCCATCGAAAAGACAGACGACATGATCCAGTACGAAAAGGTCCAGCCGGAGCGCCGCATCGACATCTTCGACGCGGACGTTTTCGCGGCCGTGCGCATGCTGGACAACATCGAAAAATCCAAGAGCGCAGAGGGGTGGTTGAATGAATAAAAGGGACAAGGCCGCCCGCGCGGCGAGGGGGGCGCGGGACGCGCCCGTGGTGAGATCCGCGGAGCCCGCGTCCTGGCTATGCAATGTGGATGCATGGAACGTGCTGATCGGAGACCGGTACAGGCCGCTGTCGCGCTGCCCGGAGGTTAGAATGTGCGCAAACGCGTACGCCAACCTGATCTCCAGCATGACCATCTACCTGATGCAGAACACCGACAAGGGCGACAAACGCGTCAAAAATGAGTTGTCCCGGAAGGTGGACATTGAGCCTTACGGCCTAATGACCCGAAAAAACTGGATGCACAACATCATCATGACGATGCTGCTCTCGGGTAATGGAAACCAGGTCACGTACCCGACGTACACGCCGGAAGGATTCCTAAAAGATCTGAAACCCCTAAAGCCGTCGCAAGTCGTATTCGCGGACGTGGCTGACGGATATGTGGTCAGGTACAGCGACAAGATCCTGCAGCCGGACGAGATCCTGCACTTCACGGTAAACCCAGACCCTGAGCGGCCATATATCGGGACGGGTTTTCAGATCGAATTGAAGGACGTCGTGAAAGCAATCCGACAGGCGAACGCCACGAAGCAGGCGCTGCTCGAGTCTCCGGCACCGTCAATCGTCGTAAAGGTCGACGGCTTAACGGAAGAGTTCGCGACAGTAGAGGGCCGAAAAAAGCTGGGAGCGCAGTACCTGGATGCCAGCGAAAGCGGAAGGCCATGGTTCATCCCGGCGGAAGCCTTCGAATTGAAGGAGATCAAGCCGCTGACGCTGAACGACTTGGCGCTTGCAAAGAACTTGGAGCTGGACAAGCGCACGGTGGCCGGGATGTTCGGCGTGCCGCCCTTCCTCGTCGGCGTGGGCGAGTATAAAAAGGACGAGTACAACAACTTCATCCGTAGCCAGATCATGCCGATGGCAAAGGTGATCGAGCAGGAGATGACCCGAAAGCTCCTGTACTCGCCAGACCTATACTGGCGATTCAATCCGCGCAGCCTCTTCGCCTACGACCTTTCGGAGATCATCGCGGCCGGCAGCGCCATGACGGACCGTATGGCCATGCGCCGAAACGAGTGGCGCGACTGGACGGGCATGTCGCCGGACGACGAGATGGAAGAGTTGCTCGGACTTGAGAACTACCTGCCGGTCAGCAGACTTGGGGACCAGAAGAAACTCAAAGAGGCGGGAGGTGACGGAAGTGGCGGACAGGGCGACAAGACAAGCCAGGACGAGGGCAACTGAATTTCGGGCGGTCGAGGACGGCGGAACGAAGCATATTGACGGATACTTCGCAGTGTTCGGGTCGGTGTACGAACTCTGGCCAGGCGCGACCGAAAGCATCGACCCGGCCGCATTTGAGGGCGCATTGGGAGATGACATCCGCGCGCTGACCAACCACGACACTACGCTGGTTCTCGGGCGCAACAAAGCAGGTACGCTTACACTTCGCGCGGACGAACGTGGACTGTGGGGAGAGATCACGGTAAATCCAGACGACGGCGACGCCACCAACCTGTACGCGCGCGTGCAGCGCGGTGACGTGGACCAGTGCAGCTTCGGGTTTGACATCCTCGACGAGCAGACCACGTTTAATCCGGATGGCAGCGTGCACTGGACGATCAAGCGTGTCAAGCTCTACGAAATTTCAGTGGTCACGTTTCCTGCCTATGAGGACACGAGCGTGGAGGCGCGCAAGGCGGACCTGAACCAGATCCGGCGCCGGGAGAACGACGCCTGGAAATCCAGAATGAAAGCGAGGCTGAACCATGCTCAGGCAACTGGTGCTGGGGCGTAAGATCACGTCCCTGCGGGACCAACTCTCCGCATTGCTCAAACGCGATGCGGATTTTTCTGCCCGCTCAGAGGCGCTCAAGAAGCGCAACGACGAGTTAGAGGCGGCGATCAACGAAGTCACCGACCAGACCGCCCAGGAGGATAAGGATGCGATCGACGCGGCGGTGGCTGAACACGAGGCGAACGAGAAGGCGCTTACCGATGAGAAATCGGAAAACGACGGCAAAAAACAGCAGCTGACGGACGAGATCAAAAAGCTTGAGGACGAGCTCGCTGAGCTCAATGCGCGCGGGAAAGATCAGCCCAGTCCCGCACCCGCAGCCGATGGCGACCAGGGCGAGAAGAGAAAGGAGAAACACCACATGACCAACAGGAGTCTGTTCAGGGACGGCCTGAACAAGATCATCTCCCGCGACGACGTGAAGGAATTCCTGGTCCGCGTCCGCGGCATGAAGGGTGAGACGCGCGCGGTCACCGGCACGGAGCTTCTGATTCCGACCGTCATGCTCGACATGCTGCGTGACAACCTGCACCGTTACAGCAAGCTGATTACCAAGGTCAGGCTGCGCCCGGTCGGCGGCAAGACCAGAACCCGCATCACTGGCGCCATCCCGGAGGGCGTCTGGATGGAGATCACCGGCACGCTGAACGAGCTGGCGTTCAAGTTCAGCCAGGTCGAGACCGACGCGTACATGGTGGGCGGATACATCCCGATCCACAACACCGCGCTTGAGGACAGTGACATCAACCTGGCCTCTGAGATCATGGACAACCTGAGCCAGGCCGTGGGCATCGCGCTGGACAAGGCGATCCTGTACGGCACCGGCACTAAGATGCCGATCGGCGTCATGACGCGCCTCGCCCAGACGGCGAAGCCGTCCACATGGGGCGCCGATGCGCCCGACTGGACCGACCTGCACGCCACGAACCTCCTCAAGATCAACCCGGCCAGTTACACCGCCGCCGCGGACTTCTTTGCGGCGCTGCTGCTGTACATGTTCGTGGCCAAGCCCAACTTCTCTGACGGCGTGAAGACTTGGTGCATGAACAGCAAAACCTGGGCGACGCTGCTGTCCAAGACCATCACGTTCAACGCCGCCGGCGCGCTGGTCGCGTCCCAGCAGAACACGATGCCCATCATCGGCGGAGACGTCGTGATCCTAGAGTTCATGCCGGACTACGACATCGTCGGTGGGTACATGTCGCTGTACCTGCTGCCCGAGCGCGAGGGCGTGTCGCTGGAGAGTAGCGAGCACGTGCGCTTCCTGCAGAACCAGACCCTGTACAAGGGATATGCGCGCTACGACGGCATGCCGGTCATCGGTGAGGCGTTCGTGGCCGTGAACATCGCCAACGCCGATCCGACCACCACGCGCACGTTCGCAACCGACGTCGCCAACAAGGTCGCGACGCCCACCGCCATGCCGGTCGCCGGATCGTTCGCCACCACCGTGACCGTGTTCCTGGCCTGCGAGACGCCGGGCGCTGACATCCACTATACCACGGACGGCAGCGCGCCGACCACGGCGAAGCCCAAGTACAGCACGACCGGGCCCATCACGCTGTCCGCCACGGCCACGGTCAAGGCCATCGCGGTCAAGAGCAAGATGGAAAACTCCGACATGCTGACCGCCACCTACACCAAGACCTGATCCAATCTGTGATGCGAGGAGGTAGATCTGATGGCGCACAACGCGGCAACCGCGCTGGCGTTGCTCAAGACGCGGCTCAACCGACCGGCCGGGGACGCGCTGCTGGACGTTCATTTAGCTGCGCGCCTTGTGGCGGCGGATGAAGCGATGGCGCGCGCGGGCATCCACCTCCTCGAGGATTCCACAGACGACACGATGCTGTTGGTGGATTTCGCGGCATGGCAGTATCAAAGCCGAGACAAGCCCGGCGGAATGCCTGAGTGGCTGCGCCTGGCGCGCAGAGAGCGGTGGTTGGCGGAGAGGGTGACAACCGATGATGCTTGACGCCGGGTCAATTCGAATCTTGACGCCTTCTGGGGCGCTGCCACGCGCAGCGCCCACAACGGGCATGACGCAGCGAATCGAATGCTGGTTTGGAAACCTGCAGCACGAAGCCGCGGGAAACGAGGACGGGGACCAGCTCCAGCGCGTGCGCATCCTCCGCAATGAGACCATACTAGAGCACGACCTGGCCGTGATCGGAACGACACCGTACGTAATCACCCGGATCTACCACGGCACGGACGACGAAAGCGGCGAACCTATCACCGACCTGACGCTGATGACCGGGCCGCGCGTGTTCTCGGCCGTGACGCTGGTCCCAGCAACGACTGGGCACGACAGCGTTGGAACGCCCACCACTACGCCGAACGAGGCAACAGCAAAGGCGACCATCGCGGAAGTGCGCAGTGTCACCTCTGCGGAGTATTACAATGCGCAGGTAGCGGGCATCGAGCTGACGCTCCGAGTGCTCATCTACGGCGTGGAGTACAATGGCGAGGCGTATCTGGGCTACAACGGAAAGACTTACCCGGTTCGGAGGACGCAGTACATCGGTCAGAGGGTGGAGCTTGTTTGCGGGGTGGCTGTTTGATGGCGCGGATCAAAGACAGCCTCGACCTCGACAAACTGCTGGACGACATCGTCATGGAGCGTAAAGCTACGCCGGAGATTCTTCAAAAGATGGTTGAAGCCGCCGGAGACGAATACGTCAAAGCGACGCAGCACCAGATCATGGTGATGAAGATCTTCGACATGGGAACGACGCATCTTTCGATTAAACGCAGCACAATCCGAAAGCGTGGAGACGGGTATGGCCTTGAGGTATACCCGGCCGGGAACCGGCGCGATAAGAACCACCCGAAGGGCGAGAGAATCGAAACGGTGGCGTTCGTGGCGAACTACGGCACAAAGAAGATGGCCGCTCGACCGTGGGCGACGGCATCCGCCGCCGAAGCCGAAGGGCCAGCTGCACAGGCGATGCTGGACGTTTGGGAGCGTGAGAGCAAGCTGTGAACGATGAGCTATTCGCGCTGCTCAGCGCGATCAAACCAACATACCACTTGGAGATGCCCTCCGGCGTATCGGAGGGTGTTGTCTATCAGCTGGCGTTTGCGGGGGATGGAGACTATGAATCCGGAGCGCCGCTGACTGAGGCGTACACCTACCGCATCACGATCTACCAAACCACTTACAACGGGACAACGATCAACGCCGTCTGCACCGCACTGCGCGCGGGCGGGTGGGGCATCGCATCGCGCGAGCAACTGCTCCAGAAGGATGGGACCACAACCTACTACCAGCACGTCATCGACGTGACGAAAGGAAGGGTATTGAATTGAGCACTCAGAACATCGTACTCGCCGTGCGAGACGTATTCATCGCGCAGGCGTCCCGCGTCGGTGGCGTGCTGACCTATGGAACCCCGCGGAAAATCAGCACGGCGGCAAACGTCGCCATCGCGCTCACGAAAGCGCCGCTGCAGCACCGGGAGTCTGGGCGGCTGCTGATCAATAAGACGCTTGTCACCGACGCCAAGGTCACGGTACAGACGGCCAACCTGTCCGACGAGGACAAGATGGAGATGTACTACAGCCTGACGGCCCCGCAGGAGGGTTCGCGCTACCTGATCGGCAAGGCCGCGGACCAGCCGATGGCGCTGGCGGTCGGTTTCTACGTGAAAACCGAACGCGGATACAAAGCATGGTGGTTCCGAAACGCCAGCGCCGCGCCCAGCGACGAGACTTACGCCACCGAAACGGAACAGGGCCCGCAGATCCAGACGGAAAGCATCGAGTTCTCGTGCATCCGCGAATTCGACGATGAACCGATCTATGACTTCGAGCCGAATCTCGCGGACCAAACTGCCGTCGACGCGTTCTTCGCGGCGGTGCGCCCGACCACGCCCGACAAGACGGTCGGCGCGGCGATCTACAATGTGACCGCGCCCGTCAAGGCTGCGACGCCGCAGGCGTCCCACAACGCCGGCACCGGCTACACTGCGGCGCTCGCCTGGTCTCCGGCGGCTGGAACGTTCGCCCCCACTACCGTCTACAAAGCCACCATCACGCTCACCGCAGCGGCGGGCTACGTGTTCGCCCCGGGTTTCAACGCGTCCGATGTGCAGGGCCTGCCGACCACCGGTTTCTCCGCGGCCAGCGTCACCCGAGTCAGCGCGACGCAGGTTGTCATCGAGGTCACCTACAACGCCACCGCGGCCTAACCGCCGCATGAACACGCGCCCGCCCCAGCAAGGGGCGGGCGCATCATTTGGAGGAGGAAGCCATGAGCCTGTTTACAGCGCTTGATCTGAGGCCTGTGGAGCGTGTGGTGCGCATCGGGAAAGAGGATTACAGGCTAGATTTCGACCATCTGGCGATCAGCCACGCGGAACAGATATACGCCACGCAGTTCGACCGGGAACCCAACGGCGGCATCATCCTGACAGAGCTGCTCGCGGGCGCGATGTCTGCCCTCATGGCGATGGTCTATGGCGCAATCCGCTCCGGCGGGCGCGCAATGTCCTGGGAGACCTTCTCGAAATCGATATGGGGTATGGACGAGTACGACCCGATGTTCGATGTAGCATCGGACGCGGTCATCGAGATGTTCGGCTCCATGCAAGGCGATGCGCCCGAGTTGGGCGAAGGTGACGAAAAAAACTGACAATCCCATGGCGGCAGCTGATGGAACTGTGGATCGCGGCCATGGGGATCAACCATCACAGTGAGTTTTGGAAGGCCACGCCGCGCATGGTGATGGCCTTATATGATTTAAAAACCGGCGAAAAAACTGCGCCGAGGAACCAGGACGCGCAGATCATGGCGATGTTTGGGGGGTAGGGCATGGCGAAGCGAGAGATCCGGCACGACATCCAGCTGACGGGCGAGCAGAAATATCGCCAAGCGCTGTCCAACATCGAGAAAAACCTGAAGGGCGTCGCCTCGCAGCAGGCGCTTTTGAACTCGCAGTACGGCAAGGGCGATCAGTCCATGGCCGCATTGACAAAGCGGCAGGATGTGCTGCGCCAGAAGCTCGACGAGCAGCAGAAACGGCTTGCTGTTGTCCGCGCCGAATATGAGCGCGTCAGCAAGGCCCAGGGCGAAGGCAGCGAGCAGGCCAGGAAGCTGGCCTCGGAGCTGAACTATCAGCAAGCCGCCGTCAACAAGGCCGAAAATGAGCTGAAGCAGATGTCCTCAGCCATCGAGAAGGCCAACAGCCGCGTCGAGCAGTTCAAGGCCAAGCTGAAGGAAAGCGGCGTCACGCTGGAGGGCTTCGCGAAGGGCCTTGATAAAACCGGCCAGAGGTATACACAGTTTGTGTCCGCAGCCATCGCGGCCGGTGCGACCGCATCCGCGAAGCTGTTTATGGATTTCGATGACTCGTTGGGCATGCTCGCTACGCTTCCGGATGCCGCTAAGTACGGTATTGGAACGCTAAGCGACGAGCTGCTGGAGGCATCGGACGCGACGAACACGTTCGCCGAGCAATTGTCATCCGCGACTTACGATGCCATCTCGTCCGGCGCAGCGGTTGCTGATTCTGTAGACATGGTCACTGGAGCGGCGAAAGCCGCCAAGGCGGGCGCAAGCGACGTGGGCACAGTAATTCAGGGGAGCGCTGCGGCAATCAATGCATTTGGACTTGAGACGGCAGATGCAACCAGCGTATTCGATAAGTTCCTAGTCGCCCAGGATGCGGGAGTTTTCAAAATCGGAGACATCGCGTCGAACATCGGTAAAGTGACCGGCCTGGCGGGGCCTTTGGAAGTTTCCCTGGAAGAAGTGCTGGCGAGTGCGGCGGCGCTCACGAAGATCGGCGTGCCAGTTTCGACCTCGTTCGACCAAATCAAAGCCGTGATGGCAGCCGTGCTCAAACCGACTAAAGAGGCATCGGATGAAGCAAAGAGGTTAGGGTTGGAGTTCAGCTCCAGCGCGCTGAAATCTAAGGGATTCACCGGGTTCTTGGAGGATGTGCGGAACAAGACCGGCGGTAGCGAAGATTCGCTGGCGAAGCTGTTCGGCAGCGTCGAGAGCCTGTCGGCGGTCATGGCACTCGGATCGAGTGCGAATGAATTCTACGCCCAGACTCTTGAACAGCTCAAACATAGCGAGGGTACGCTGGACTCCAAATTCGCTGCACGCATGTCAACCGATGCGCAAAGACTTGGTACAGAGGTAAACAAGCTCAGGAACAACGCCATTCGGCTGGGCGCGACGCTCTCACCGGTGATCAACGGTATCGCGGGCGGGTTCGACAAGCTCAACGACTATCTGTCCAGCATGAACGACGAGCAGCGCCAGCAGGTGGTTACCGCGGCGCTGTGGGCAGCGGCCATCGGCCCGATCCTCATCGGCACAGGCAAGCTGATCACCGCGCTGAGCGCTATCAAGAAGGGCGTGTCATTCCTGTCGGGCCTGGTGGGCGGAGGTGGGACGCTGGCGCTGGTGGTGCTGGGACTCGCGGCCATCACTGCGGGCGTGATCGCGCTGAAGCAGCACATGGACAGCATGAGCACAGAAAACCGGATGAAGGCTGCGTTTTCGGACGTTAAGATCGACACAAAGGGTATCGACGAAGCCATTGCCAACACCGAAGACACTGTTCACAAGATGACGATCACCGCCGATGCCCAAATCAAGTTATCGAACGACAGCACCGACCTGAACAACCAGATCGTGCAGTGGCTTACTGATGGCAAGGCAGAAACCAAAAAGCAGAAAGAAGAATACAAGACAAAGGCCGCGGAAGTCATTGCTCCTGTCTATGACGCTATTCAGGCTGCGTTCGACGAAAAGAAAAAGACGCTCGACGAACAGCTCGCTGGCGGGATCATTGACAAGGCGACGTACGACGCCAGACTAGCCGAACTCAAGACAACTACGAACGAGACCAAGACAAGCCTTGACAACGAAGCACAGGCCTATATTACCTACGTCCTGACGCTCGTGGAAAATGGGAAAAAACCAACCGAAGAGCAGTTGGCAAAACTGGAAGAGCTGCACCAGAAGATTGTCCAGGTCGGGCAGTCCATTCTGGACGCGCAGAACATCGCGCTTCAGGCGGGAAAGGCCAGTTATACGGTAGTGTCTGCGGGCGGCGGAACCAAAGAGGATATTATCAAGGGCGTCGCTTACTTGCAGACTGACGTAGCGGTCAAGCAGGATACCTTAAAAACCGCGCACGAACAGGCAATGGCCGACCTGCAATCTCAATTGGACAAGGAAAAAGACCCGGAGATAAAAACCCAGATTGTTGAGAAGATGGAGCTTGAGACGCAGGACTTTGAAGCCCAAAAGGCAAAGCTCGCGCTGGATTACTCAACGCGTCTGTCGGAAATGCTGGACGGGCTTAAGGTGAAATACCCCGAGGCCGCGATGCAGCTGCTGGTAAACGAGGGGAAGCAAGGTTTCATCGAAAGCCTGACGCAGGCTGTTACGGACGTTGGAAGCGACGATCCCGAAATCGCGGCTGCGGCGCAGTCATGGCTAGACAGCACCTACGAAAAGGTGTTTGGCACGCCAAACTTTACTGGAAACAACCTGTGGGCGATTGCGAAGATCGACGAATTGAAAACCCAGATCATTGAAGCCACTAAGAAAACCGACATGTCGGGCATATTCACGGATCTCTCCACGGCGCTGACGGCAGGAGCCGCTACAGGCCTTGATCTCACCGGCGTGAACAATACCTTAAAAAGCCTGTTTGTCGCCATTGACCTATCTGGTGACGGGAAAACAGTGCTTGAAAACATGATCGCCGGTGGCGTAACGGGCATCAATGAGAAGAAAGGCGACGTCAGCGATGCCGTGATCGCCGCAGCGCTGGAATGGAACGAGTCTCTTGAGAAGACCGAGGACATCCACTCGCCGTCCGGCGTGTGGAAAGGATACGGTATCGACATGATGACCGGCTTGGCCAACGGCATCAAACTGGGCCGCATTCGCGTCACACTTCAGCTCGCGTTGCTTACATCGGGTATGAAGCAGCTGGGCAAGGACAGTATCCAGGGCCTGATTGACGGCGCGAACGACAAGCGTGCGAAGCTGATCTCTGCGTATAAAGCAATCGCGCTCGCGGCACTTCTGGCTGCGAAGCGCGAACTGGAAAGCAAGAGTCCTTCAAAAAAGTTCATGCAGCTTGGTCGCGACACGGCCGAGGGTATGATAATCGGCCTGAATCAGCGCGTAGCGGCGGTGCAGCAAACCATGCGCACGGTGATCAAGCCCCCGGAAATTCCAGCGTCCGGGGCTCCAATGCGCCCTGCCATGGCTGCGGCGGGAGCTGCCACACCCACCGTGATCAACGTGCAGTACACCGGCGCGATCAGCGCCCGAGAATCGCGCAGGTTGGCGAAGACGCTGGACGCAGAGCAGCAAAACAAAAACCGAGGGAAGGGGCAGTGGTGACGTGAACAACATCATCAGCTTCAAGGGCGTGACGAACGCTACGATGGGCGTTTACGTCACCACAATGCCCAGCCTATCCACGCCGAACGAGCGCGGCGAAGCCGTTCCCATCCCGGGCCGCAGCGGCACAGTTTGGAAATCCGAGAACGCCTGGGAGCCGATCACGCTCGCCATACCGATCTGGGTGCCGCCGGAGCGCGCCTATGCGCTGTCCGCGATCAAGGCGTGGCTGACCGGGCAAGGCCCGCTGCGCCTTGGCGCGAGCGCGGACGGTTACTACGATGCCCGCATCTCGTCCGGCATCGAATTCGCGCCGCTGGATTATGGCGACGGGTACAGCGCGACCGTCACGATGGAGTGCTACCCGTTCCGTTTTCTGGACACCGGCCTCACCACGATCACCAAGACGGCCGCTGGATCGATCACAAACCCGCAGCCCGTATTCTCGGAGCCGCTGCTCGCGATCACCGCCAGCGGTGACGTGGAGATCACCGTGGGCGACATAACGTTTGAGCTTACAGGCGTGTCCGGCGTGATCTACGTGGACACCTACAAGCAGGAGTGCTATACGGCGGCAGGCCTGGCCAACGACAAAATGAAGGGCGCGTTCCCGCGCCTGCTGCCGGGCGCGAACGCAATCAGCTGGACGGGCACGGTAACGCAGATCGTGTTTACGCCGAGGTGGATGACGCTATGATCGTATTATTTGACAAGGCCGCGACGAATTTCTCCACGAACGGCCTTTTGGTGCTGGACAAATATTGCCGGAGCGCCGTCATCAGCGAGTCGCTGAACGGCGATTATAAGCTGGACATCGAGCTGACCAACGCGGACAACACCTATACCAACCAGGTCAAAGCCGACATGATTCTGCGGGCGCCCGCGCCGATCCGAGAAACGCCGCTGGTGCAGAACCTGAGCACCTACTCGATTTACAAGGTGACCTCGAATACACCGATGCGCAATAAGCCCAGCACGAGCAGCGGCAAGACGATCCGCACGGCGAAGAAGAACTGGAAGCTGATCAAACTCTCGCAGTACAACGCATCGTGGTACTACATGTCCACGATGAGCGGAAAGACGGGCTACGTCGCCGCGAGTCATCTGGCATACGACAGCGAGCGGGCCTCGACTGCGCCGGGGTATCAGGTGATTCCGGAGCAGAGCGGAGACCAGCTATTCCGAATCGTCAGCGTGTCGCACACGCTTGACGGCGTTCAGGTGGCAGCGCGGCACATCAGCTACGACCTGCAGGGCAATTTCATTCGATCGCTGTCGCTGCCCAACACCAGCGGCGCGACGGCGCTGGATTCCACGCTTCACGCATGCATGGACGCGCACGAGTTCGAGGGCTACAGCGATGTGACGGAGCTACAGACCATCGACGCGACCCGAAAGAACCCGATCGATGTATTCTTTGCCGATGACGGGTTCCGAAAATACTCCGCGGACTTCCTGCGCGACAACTACAACATCTACCTGCTGCGGTCCATCGGGCGGAATCGCGGCGCGTCCATCGCCTACCGGAAGAACATGACCGGCATGACGCTGACGGTGGACGCGGGCGCGGTCATCACGCGCATCATCCCGGTCGGATACGACAAGAAGGGCAAGCCGATCTACCTGGACAGCGTGTACGTAGACAGCCCGCACATCGGAGACTATGCCCGCCCGCGCATCAAAGAGTTGGACTGCAAAGAGGTCAAGGTCGGGAGCGGGTACGCCAATACAGCGGCAGTCAAAGCAAAGCTGCTTCAGCTGGCCAACGCAGAGTTTGCAAAGGGCGTAGACCTGCCAACGGTATCCGCAAGCCTGGAGTTTGAGGACCTTGACGATGCTGCCATCGCTGCGCTCCGGACGATCTACATGGGCGATGAAATCGCGATCAAGCACGACGAGTATGGGTATGATCTGCGCGCGGACGTGATCGGGTATTCTTGGGATAGTCTGCTTCTCAAATACGAGGGCGTCGAACTGGGCGACCGCCAGATCGCGCTGGGCAATTTGCGGATCGACAGGGATTTGATCCCCCACAGCGGAATCGCGGCGATCCACTTCTCGCCCGGGGCAGTGGATGCGACGGCAGTGGGAGATGACGTAGCCTATTCGTTGGACATGACCGACAACGAGAGCGTGGCGTCCGTGGCGCAGCAGTATGTCCGTAACGCCTGGATCACCGGCGAGCAGGTCTTTAAGTACGCCGCGGGGGCGTCGACGCCGAATCCGGCATCCATCACCGTGTCTGCCAACCTGCAGAACGTCCTGATGGACCGCTGGCAGTACAAGGACGCAGGCGGCAGCTGGGTGGACTACCCGACCGGCGACGGCAACGCCACGAACACTGCGACGGCGCTGGTAGTCAAGCCTGGGCATGCCGTCTGGGTGGGCAGCGTCTGCACCCTGCGAATGCTGACCGACGACGCGAACATCAACGATACCTTCTGCCTGTACAAGGTCTCCGACGGCGCGACTGGCGACACCGGGGCCACTGGCGCGGCCGGGCTTCACGGCCTGACCGCCATCCTGTCCAACGCCGCCCACACGCTGCCGAAAGCGACTGACGGCACCATCACGTACACCGGCAGCGGCACGATCCTCCGCCTGTTCGAGGGCGCGGCAGAACTGGCCTACGACGGCGCTGGCGTCAACAACGGGACCTGGAAGGTGGACACGACCGCCAGCGGCATCACCTGCGGCTCGCTGACCGACAGCGGAAATTACCTGACCGTCGGCAACCATTCCGCCATGGCCGGGAATACCGCCAGCGTCACCTTCGCGATCACAGGCAAGCGCGCCAACGGCACGGCTATTACGCTGTCCATCACTCAAACGCTGTCCGTGGCGCAGCAGGGCGCGACGGGCACGCCCGCCATCGTGCTGACCGTGTATGCGCCGAACGGGTCGGTGTTCACGAACCAGGCCGGGACGCTGCTCCTGTCGGCGGTCGGCTACAGCGGAGCCAACCAGATCACGTCCGGCGCGACCTACCAGTGGAAGAAGTACACCGGCGGCTCGTGGGTGACGATCTCCGGCGCGACGGCGTCGACGCTGCCCGTGTCTGGGGCTGACGTAGCCGGGCTTCAGGCGTACAAGTGCGAGATGACCTACGGCGGCGTGGTCTACTCCGGCACGATCACGCTGATCGACAAGACCGACAACTACCAGGCGGCCATCAGCAGCACCGGCGGCGACACGTTCCGAAACGGCATCGGGACGTCCGCGATGGTGTGCCGACTCTGGCAAAACGGGGCGGAGGCCGACGCGCTGAAATCCGAGGTCATATCTCAGACTGCGCCGTCATCTCCGGTCACTGGCCAAATGTACTACAAGATCACGCCCAGTACGCCGCAGGTGGCGCTGATGCGCTGGAGCGGGTCGGCCTGGGTGGATGTGACCACCAACCCGACATTCGCCCACGAAAAGAGCTATACCTGGTATCGGCGCGACAAGGACGGCAACCCGCTGGATAGCGGCGCAGCCTTTGCGACGGGCAAGGTGATCTTCATCGACGGCGATGACGTTGACCTGAAAACTATCTTCAGATGCGAGGTGGCCTAAAATGATCGCAGCAGCGGAAATGACGATGAATGACCTGAACGACATCTGGCCGTCGCCTGTGCCGCCCGCGGCAATCCCGCCGGTTGGGTTCATGTGGCGGAACACGTCCGTCGTCCCGAACGAATTGCTTGCGTGGAACGGCAAAGGGACCGACGTTGCCCGCGAGTACTCGGCGTCGAAAAATGGAACCTCTGTCGTGATCGAAGACCTGTCCGACGACCGGTCGCTCGGCGTGACGGTGAAGACGGTTGCGACGCAAGCGGCAGGGGCGGTTTCCCCCACGACGCCCAGGGCGATCAGCGGGAAGGCGTCGGTCAAGGTGCGTCGCGCCGGAAAGAATCTCTTCGATCCGGGCGCTACATCCACAAGCAATGGCATCACAAAAACGGTGAACAGTGACGGCAGTATTACTCTCAACGGCACGGCAACGGCGACTGCGTACTTTTATGCGAACACACTTAGCGCCTTGGATAATACATTTACGTTATCTGCAAATAACCCGGTTGCTAATGCAAATGTGTCAATTCGGGCAGCACAAGCCTCTGGCAGTATTGTAAAAGACTTGGCATTGTCGGCTATAGGCGCTGTGGCCGCACCTTTTACAAGTAGCATTGTCAACGAAGTAGCTATTCGGGTAGCGAGTGGGACAACGCTCTCAAATTTCATCATCAAGCCACAAATTGAAGTTGGCTCTGTTGTAACTGCATTTGAGAAGTATGCAGCCGCCGATTACGCCCTCACTCCTTCTGCCACACTCTACGGCTTGACGGGTGCAGAGGACGAGAGCGGCAGCGACGGGCATGTGACACATCGAACAGCGTTCGTATCCCTCACAAGCGCAACAACCGGTACGATCACCGTAAATACCGACACTGTTCGGCTGGTTATCACGCTGGGCGGAACCGGTATTGCTGATACTCCGGCCATCTGTTCGCACTTCGCCAAGCTGTATTCCGGATCGTCTGACACGCCCCATTACTACGTCGAGGGCAACCAATACTTGGTTATCTTTGTGCCGAAGTCGCTCCTGGGCGGCGTATACACCTTGGCTGGTATACAGACATGGCTGGGCAATCAGGTGACAGCCGGTACACCGGTGCAGGTAGTGTACAAGCGAACGACGCCCACCACCGCCAACGTCGCGCCTGTCGAGATCAACGGCTTAGACGGACAGAACGTGATCACCAGCGACGGCGCGTCCGTCGCCGTGACGTACACCGGCAGCGGCTGGGCGGCAGTAGGCGCGGTAGAACGCATCGCTATCGAGGCGGTCGAGATCACGCCGGAACTCGGCATTAAGGTATCGCAGATCCTTACCGACGGCACGAACACCAAGAACGTCTATACCCAGCTGTACAGCCAGGGGCTGAAGATCTTCGATGCAGACACCGGGGACCTGATCGGTGGGCTGTTCATGAGAAATGGAGAGGTGTTCCTTTTCTCGTCTGCGTTAGCTGACCCAAGAGTATCAAGCGACACTTCTGTTCGGTTGAAGTCCTTTACAAACGGCATTGCTATGTTGTTCAAAAAAGGAACAACCGACATGCTTGAAATCAGAGCCAGCACCAGCGAAGCACAACAGCTATTTTCACAGAAGCCCGTAAGCATTGCGTCGTCAGGGACATACGGTAGTTCGTTTATCGTTTCGGCTGATGGAGCAGCCAGCATGGAAGCATCAAACGCTGGCGGAACCATCAATCATTATCTCGAAGTAAATGCTACTGAGGATCGAATTTACGCCTCGCGTTCAATCACGGTATCTTCAGATGGCAGATACAAAGACTTCCTTGATGATGTTGGACGTGACAAGTTCTTCAAACTCATTATGGGTATAGACCCTCGCGCATTCCGGTACAAAACGGAAACCGAGGACAACGGTTTTCATTCTGGGTTTGACGCCAACCACGTCAAAAAGGTAATGGACGAGATTGGTCTAAAAGACTGGCGCGGATACTCCTTGATGAAAGACGGGCGGTCAGGCCTTACCCTTGAAGAATTCATAGCCCCTATTGTATCCGTTGTCCAGAAGCAGCAGGATCAGATCGAGGAACAGGGCCGCCAGATCGAGGAGCTTAAACGGCAGGTGAGCGAGCTGGCAAAACGGCTCGGGTGACGAGTTTTTAAGCGCCAGGGGCGCTATTATTTTGCCCTTCGGGGCGCACAAAGGAGTGATCATCATGACGGCGGCGGAAAAACGGGTGAAGGTAGCGGAACAAGCGAAGCCGATCATTGGACGGAACATCTACTCGCAGGACCCGGTGAAGCGCGAGTGCGTCTTCGTGCCGTACAAAAACGGGCTATACTACGGCGACTGCAGCTCGACCGTGCGGAAGCTGTACCAGCGGGCGGGCGTAGGCCTCAACAACATCGGCGGGAACACGGTGGGCATCATCCTGAACAAGGCGGGCGTGGAGATCGAGTGCGGCATCAAAAACGGCGTGCCCACGGATAACGGCGCGCTTCGAGTAGGCGACCTGTTGCTCTTTGCTGGTGTGGACAGCTCGAGGGCCTATGCCCGGTTTGTGGGCCATGTGGAGATGGTGGAGTCTATCAAGGGCAGCACGGTGACGCTGGTCGGCCACGGCAGCGGGCACCCGTCCCGGAAGAACATGAATACCTACTGCCGATCCCGGCAGGCGCAGAAGACCAAGACCGCTCGGGGCAACAAGGGTCTGATCTGCGTGAAGCGATTCATCCCGGACGATCTGGCGGCGGAACCCGCGCCGGAGCGCGCGGCGCTGACCATGGGCATGGAGGGTGACGACGTGCGGGCGATGCAGCAGGCGCTGCTGGCACAGGGGTACAAGCTACCCGAGTGGGGCGCGGACGGTCAGTACGGCGATGAAACACAGAAGGCCGTCGCCGCCTTCCAGAAGGCCAAGGGGATGCCTATCACCGGCCAGGCGGACGAGGCGACACTCAGCCGCATCCTCGCCCAGGAGACTGCGCCGGGTGCCGGAGAGGTGCTGGTGATCGCCGCAGTGACCGCCAACATCCGCAAGGGGCCGGGCACCAACAACAAGAGCCTGGGCACCGCCAAGCGCGGCGAGAAGATGCCGCGCACCGGCGACGATTCGGAGGGCTGGTTCGGCGTCCGCTATAAGGACCAGAACGCGTGGATCAGCGCCAGGATGGCGGAGGTGGTCGACTGATGGACCCGCTGGCCGCGTTCACTCAGATCATGCAAGCCCTGGGAGCGCCGCTGACGCTCCTGGTCGCGGTCTTCACTTTGAAGGGCAAAGGTGACGACAAGACCGCCACCCTTACCAAGATGCAGGTTGACATTGAGTACATCAAGAAGACCGTCGACTGCGTTCCCGCCCAGTCTACTGCGATCACCGCTTTGGATGCCAGCTGTAAAGCGGCCCACAAGCGACTCGACGATCACCTTCGCTATGACCACGGACAAAAAACAAAGGAGGAAACCCCATGAAGAAGCTCTTCGCGCTGCTCCTGGTTCTCTTGGTTGCCCTGTGCCTTTCTGTGCCCCTGTTCAGTGCCGCCGAGGCTCCGCCCGCGGCGCTGCCCGACAGCGGCCAGACAGTCGTCCTGGTGCCTACGGAGGCGTCCGTGGTGGTCACGGCAACGACCGACGCCCAGGAAACGGAGCCGGGTGGGATCGACGGATTTCTGAGCTGGAGCATCTTGGCCACCTACGCCGGCGCGCTGGCGTTCGTCCTGGCCGTCACGCAGTTTACGAAGGGCCTTGGCATGATCGACCGGATGCCTACGCAGATCTGGTCCTGGATCGTGGCCATGGTCGGCATGTACTTGGGCTACTACTTTACCGGGCAGCTGTCAGCAGATACCGCTGCGTTGATTCCGATCAACGCCATCCTTGTAGCGCTGGCCGCTAACGGAGGATTCGAAGCGCTGTCCAAATTGATTAAGACTTTATAGTAGACACATCCCCCGCTAGCTTGAGGGTTGGCGGGGGATTTGTATTGGGCGCGTCATTGGAGGCATACTTTTTGACATCGCCGCAGAAATTATTGGTTCATACACTACGAAATATCAATATACTCGACTCGTGATAATCAACTGATCATCTCAAGAGTCTCATTATCTTGCAGTCGGGATTCGCGTAAAAATTGATGAAGCCGAGAATTACTCGGCTTCACGGTAAGTCTTTAACCTCATTTGCCTCCGCCCATCCCTGCTCCTCCGCCGCTCCCCTTAGGACGCGGGGTAATGGGCGATCCACCTGGACGAGTTCCACCCTTTTGCGTTCCTTTACTAGGCATGTTCGCACCTCCTTTCAATTGAGTTTATGTAATTATATATATATTTTTACGGTATTGTCAAGATCAATTTGCATTACGCATTTTGTTCATCGCAAGGAGCGACTAGACAGCCGAAATGGCGCGGCTGGGGAGAACAGGGAGGAATACGACAACGCTAACGCCATGGTTTTGGTTCAACATTTTCTTGCTTAGTCCTTATCCAAAATAGCCGCTCTCCGGTTCTTCCGGAAAGCGGCTATTTGCTGATGGTCTGACTAAAGGCAACTTTGTGACCTTTGGTCTGTGCATTGTCGGATCATCTTCATCGGATGATCGGTGTCGTAAAAAGTTACTGTTGTCCACTGGTTAATCCAACTGGTATCACCTCCCGTGTAATTAATGTATGTCAGGGTTGTCTCTTTTGTGATGAGAATATAACACTAAAATTTAACTTCTTTTCCACTCCCATGCAATTGAATAGCGATAGCCGATAACCGGCTTTTCAATTTCCCAACTAAAGCCTGACACTTTTGCGTCATACTTTAGAGGTGATTCAAGAACAGGACAAGTGCCATAGTAGTTACTATAAACTTGAGCACACGCTTCCTTTGCAACGTGCTTTGTTGAAACGAGAACTTTTAGAGTCAACTTAGCGGTCTTCGTTACAATACCAGAGGATAAGAAAGGAAGAGATTGTCTGCGGACATCATTCATGCCTGAAAGTGTTATGCCGATCATGAAATGCGAGTGTTTTGGCTTTTCTTTGAATCCAATTTCATATACATCATAATTTTGGTTGCTTGATAATTCGGTCAGTCTTGCACTTGGCTCATAAGGAGCATCATTAATCACAACAAAATGTTCTCTTGCGTTTTCGATATCGAGCGGTTTCGACCATCTATATCGGTCTCTGAACGTAGTTAGCCCATCAATAGTAGCACACAACTCATGATTAACTGTCAGCTTTATATTCTCCAAATCCCTTAAATCATATTCGCGCTCGCGCGAAATTATGTGAACTCCTCCTTCAATCTTAGCGAAAGAATATGCTAGTGCCTTAAAAAGTTCGTGGCGGAGATTTCTATTTTTTCTCAAAGTCAAAGCAGAAAAAAATAGCGCTGTACTAAACACAATAATAATAATTGGAAATTGTTTTGGAATATCATCCATAAATAAAAATACAATATTGCAAACATCTGCAAGCAACGAAAGTGCAGCTACAACTTCTAAGCCGACAACCTTATCTTGAGAATTACTCATTTGTTATAGCTCCCATTGCTTTTTTTGCCATGGATATATGATAACCTTCGTAGTTCTCAATAAGGTTAACATCTTTTTCGGCAAGCAGATCGATATATAACTTACCGTATAGATGATCAATTTCGTGTTGGGCAGCGATTGCAATAAAACCTGTCAGCGTCTGTTTTTGAAAGTTACATTCGGTATCCTGATAGGTTAAGACAATTGATTTGTACCTACTTACAGTTGCTTTGCGGTCAGGAACACTTAAACAGACCTCTGACGAATCGGTCAATTCATCATCCGCGGATTCGTAACTTGGATTGAATAACACCAGAGGTTTTTTTCCATCACGTTTTATATCAATAATGCAGACCTTTTTGAGGACTCCGACCTGGTTTGCAGATAGACCAATGCCCGAAGGGCCAGCATACAATGTTTGGAACATGTCGTATAGCAACTTATTCATCCATGTTGACCGAATATCTTGTTCTGATACGTCATGGCATTCTTGCCGTAAGCAATGATCTGTAATGAATGGGTTGCTCATCGGGATGTGAACGATACTTAATATGCTCATATGATCCTCCCGAGCCACTTTTGTACATTTACATATATTATACATAAATGCCAGAAAAAATCAATACCGGCTTTTGAACTTTTTTATTTGCTTAGCCAGGGGACCCGGCCAAGTCTCAGACTTGGAACTGCTCGGGGTTCGCATAATTGTCATTCTGTCTAGCCCTATGGAGGCAGTGTACTCGTGAGTAAGCGATCAACAATCAACCATTGAATCCCGCGGCTTAGAACCACCGATAAGCTGCTGACGCTCTATCCCGGCGATGACGAAGGGATCCTCTTTTTTGAGAACACGCGCGGGAATCGCCGGCAGCTCATCAGGCAGATCCTTGACCAGTTGCCAGAAGGAGATTCTGAACCAGAAGGATACGACCCCGAAGACGATTAAGAGCCATACACCTATGCAGAGCCGGATTACGCTGAAGATCTTGATAGGCCTGTGGAGGCAGAGCACAAACCTCATTACCGATATGCATCATAAGGTTCACCCGCTGGAAACAGCGGGCTTTTATTGACAGTTGTATTAATTTGGGATATTATCTTAGTTATGAGTAAGAAGCTCTTCGTGCTGTTTCTCCTTAGCTCAGTTCTTTTCCCTACAGGTGCCATCGCTAATATGGTGGCACATTTTATCGATGTTGGCCAGGGTGACTGCACCGTCGTTCAGTCCGCCGGCGAGACGCTTGTGATCGATACCGGCTCGACAGAGGCTAGGGCAGCTCTTGAAAGCCACTTGAAGGCCTACGACATCAACCGTATCGATACTCTTGTGCTGACCCATCCCCATGAGGATCATGACGGATCTCTCGGCTTCCTGGTCGATAGCTACCCGATTGGCACGCTGTACATGCCTGAGTATGCCGATGATGAAGAGGACTACGGCGGCGTACTGCGCCGCGCAGTCGGCCAGGGAACGCAAATCCGATACCCGGCTGTCGGCGACCAAATCATAATTGGCGATGCGACCGCCACTGTCCTATCCGCAGGTGATCCCGCGCTTTACCCTGACGACAAAAACCTGTGGTCGATCGTCTTAAAGATCGATGACAGCGCCACTTCGGTCATCATCATGGGCGATGCAGAGGACACCAACGAGTACACCATGATCGACGCTGGGCAGGATCTTGACGCTGACATCCTACGCGTTGGTCATCACGGCAGCTACACTTCGACATCAGGCGCTTGGCTGGACGCCGTGACGCCTGACGTGGCGGTGATCTCATGTGGCTCAGGCAATGAGTATGGGCATCCTCACCAAGAGGTTCTAAATGCACTCTATGACAGACAGATCACAGTGCTGCGCACAGACACCAACGGAACAATCACGGTGACGATCGACAACGCCGCTTACACGATCGCGACCGAGAAGTGAGGGCTATCGATGAAAGGAAAAGGTAAGGGCTGCCTGCTTCTGGTCGTTTTTCTGCTCATTGTAGGGGCGATTCAGAGCTTCAATAACAATCAGAGTACCCCAGTGTCGCGTGCGCCTGTGCCAGATGTGGTGGCCGAGTTTACGGTCAAGCCTACGCCGACAGCGCTTCGAGGAGGCAACAGAATCGTTCCGGAAGCCACTGATTGGCTGGCGACCATGATCAATGATCTGGCGGCCACACCTACCGCCGCGATCGATTACGCCACGCTGCGCTCTGGAGACAGCAACGATGACGTTTTGGGCCTACAAGAGCGTCTTTCGGACCTTGGCTACGCCGTCGGAACGGCGGACGGTGATTATGGAGCAAAGACAGTAAGCGCCATTAAAATGATACAGGTGCTCGCTGGGCTAGAGGTCACCGGCATTGCCGACGATCAGACACAGCAGGTCATTTGGGGATACGACGCGCCAACCGCACAGCCTAAGCCGACCAAGATCAAACCTTCTCCGACACCTGAACCAGAGGACGACTACAGCTCAGGGGAGGCAGAGTACATCCTTAATAAGAACACCAAGAAGTTCCACTACTCATGGTGTAGCTCAGTCGACCAGATGAAAGAATCAAACAAGATCTACTTTAACGGCACGAGCGCCCAGGCTCGGAAGAAAGGATATGTGCCGTGTAAGCGGTGCAATCCATAGTTTTGAATCGAGTTTCCAACACTCGAGCCCCCGCTGGCCTCTGGGCCTGCGGGGTTTACTTTGTCAGCAACGATGTAAGCAGTAGCGTCAGCACCAATGTAAGCAACGAGAAGGAATTTTCTGTGACGAGAGATAATGTAAGGGAAATGGCGTGCAGGGACGGATTCAGAGATATAGCATAAGAAAACCCTTGAAACTCAAGCGTTTCAAGGGTTCTGGCGGAGAAGCCGGGATTTGAACCCGGGCGGCGCTTATCGCACCCTACTCCCTTAGCAGGGGAGCCCCTTCGGCCTCTTGGGTACTTCTCCATGCCGAATGTGTTCTGTTGGCGGAGAGAGAGGGATTCGAACCCCCGGTGCCTTTCGACATCACTGGTTTTCAAGACCAGCGCCTTCAACCACTCGGCCATCTCTCCAGAAGAAAAACCAGCATCAGCTATTATAACAGGGATTTCAGGCAAAGTCAACGCCCAAAATGGGGTTTTGGTGGCTCTGATGGGGTGTTTTGCGGGTGTTTTGGTGGGTTGAGACCGATTTTGAGGAAGGTAAGGCTTCGGCATCACTGATCTGGGATCAGACGTATGGGAAAATTTGGGCAGAAAAAGCAGTGATACATTGCATAGATGCATAAAAGTGGTGATGTCAACGGATGGCAGGGGGATGTCCCGGCACCAGCGATATCCGCGGTTCACCCCCACGTGCGTGGAGAAGACAGTCCCATGATGACTGACGCGTAAAACGTCGGCCTGTTCACCCCCTACGTGCGAGGGGATGGCGACCTGCGTGACGCCCGGCTGCTGGAATGCACCGGTTCACCCCCACATGCGGGGGAGGGCGCAATTATAGGCTGTTTTAAATGCCGCTTGCTCGGTTCACCCCCACGTGCGTGGGGAAGACTCACGCAGCACATGCCTGCTCACCCGAGACTACGGTTCACCCCCACGTGAGTGGGGAAGGCGCCAAGCCGACAAGTACTTCCGCATCACTCATCTGGTTCACCCCCCACGTGCGTGGGGAAGGCTCATGCGGGTGTGTCAGCACCAGCAGGGCTATGCGGTTCACCTCCACGTGCGTGGGGAAGGCTTCTTCGACAAGAACAACCGCCAAGTAGACTACGGTTCACCCCCACGTGCGTGGGGAAGGCGGAAACACCGTGGAATTCATCACATGGGAAACCCGGTTCACCCCCACGTGCGTGGGGAAGGCGCGGGCTTGGCCTGAGATATCACCAGGGCGCGCGGTTCACCCCCACGTGCGTGGGGAAGGCGACGGCGGGAAGGAACGTATGGAAAGGTGCTGCGGTTCACCCCCACGTGCGTGGGGAAGGCGGGATGGCCGCGACCCAGTGAACTATTGTGAGCGGTTCACCCCCACGTGCGTGGGGAAGGCATCTTCGTCTTGGCGGTTTCCGTCAGGCCGAGTTCACCCCCACGTGCGTGGGGAAGGCGACGCCGTGGGGTACGCTACCAACCGAATCTGGCGGTTCACCCCCACGTGCGTGGGGAAGGCTCGGAGACAATCTGCTGCTCATGCTCCTGTTGCGGTTCACCCCCACGTGCGTGGGGAAGGCGACGGCGGCGTAGAGCGGGTGAAATCCGAGTTCGGTTCACTCCCACGTGCGTGGGGAAGGCTCCCGGCACATCTTCCGCACGATGAGCGCCTTCGGTTCACCCCCACGTGCGTGGGGAAGGCGTCGATCGCGCCGTAGCGCAGCGGCACTTCCTTCGGTTCACCCCCACGTGCGTGGGGAAGGCTTCAAAAACGCCGTTCTTCCAGCCGTTCATGGAGGTTCACCCCCACGTGCGTGGGGAAGGCTCACGATGTCGGATAGTTCTTCCAAGAGATCGCGGTTCACCCCCACGTGCGTGGGGAAGGCTTGACCCCCGCCGGCCCGGCGATTTTGAGATTCGGTTCACCCCCACGTGCGTGGGGAAGGCGGCACAGGCAGGCAGATGTCCGGGACGCCCGCCGGTTCACCCCCACGTGCGTGGGGAAGGCAACAGAGGAGGGATGGCCTTGGAGCGAATGACCGGTTCACCCCCACGTGCGTGGGGAAGGCTCACGCCCGCCGGGGCAGCCGTAATCAGCGGCCGGTTCACCCCCACGTGCGTGGGGAAGGCGCGCGGAGAGTTCATCTGTAGGCAGCTGAACATCGGTTCACCCCCACGTGCGTGGGGAAGGCGACGTCCCGAAGTATCGCAAGCGTGCCATGCACGGTTCACCCCCACGTGCGTGGGGAAGGCAGATGTGCTGATGGTGCCGGAGTTGGAGTATATCGGTTCACCCCCACGTGCGTGGGGAAGGCGCGATGCCCACCGACTTCAGACCCGCCGCCAGCGGTTCACCCCCACGTGCGTGGGGAAGGCCGTAGCCTCGGTGGGTCATGGGGCCTCCCTCTCGGTTCACCCCCACGTGCGTGGGGAAGGCTCATCGAGCTTCGCCTTCTGCGTCCGGAACTTCGGTTCACCCCCACGTGCGTGGGGAAGGCTGCCCTTCGACGTCTGGCCAATAGGCAGAAGGCGGTTCACCCCCACGTGCGTGGGGAAGGCGCATTCTCCGGCCCGGTTGCGTCCAGCTTTGACGGTTCACCCCCACGTGCGTGGGGAAGGCGGGAAACGCCTGGGTCATCACCATGCCCATGCCGGTTCACCCCCACGTGCGTGGGGAAGGCGCCGCGAATGCATCACACGCGCGGCTCTCTTCGGTTCACCCCCACGTGCGTGGGGAAGGCGGTTCGCAGTGCTGCCCAGCTCGCGCAGGCGGTAGGTTCACCCCCACGTGCGTGGGGAAGGCCTGATACAAGTGCTTTTTGACTAGGTCAATCACGGTTCACCCCCACGTGCGTGGGGAAGGCGCGATGATCTGCGAGGCAACGCCGGTGATGGCCGGTTCACCCCCACGTGCGTGGGGAAGGCGAAACGATTTTGTCAGGCACGGTTTAGCCCTCCGGTTCACCCCCACGTGCGTGGGGAAGGCGGGCTCAACTGGCAGCTGTTAAGGGAAAGAATCGGTTCACCCCCACGTGCGTGGGGAAGGCGCATTGATCCCGATATTGTACATGTCTACCGACGGTTCACCCCCACGTGCGTGGGGAAGGCGTTGAAATTCCCGTGGCATCAGCCAGTTGCGCGGTTCACCCCCACGTGCGTGGGGAAGGCACCAGTAGATAACGGGTGTGATGGCGCGTGTTCGGTTCACCCCCACGTGCGTGGGGAAGGCTCCTGGTGATACCGTTATGGATGGCGCATACATCGGTTCACCCCCACGTGCGTGGGGAAGGCTGCGTTGATATACTGTCCATTGAGACGCCCATCGGTTCACCCCCACGTGCGTGGGGAAGGCCGCTTCCCATGCGACGCAACCAAAGAAATCCGCGGTTCACCCCCACGTGCGTGGGGAAGGCGACTGGGAATCATCCGATTGTAGCGACAATGGCGGTTCACCCCCACGTGCGTGGGGAAGGCGTCCGGGTCATTGAACAGGCCAGCGGAGAGGGCGGTTCACCCCCACGTGCGTGGGGAAGGCTGGTGAACGAACGGATACGAGCGCCGGTAGTACGGTTCACCCCCACGTGCGTGGGGAAGGCTCGATCAGCATGTCCAGCGTCTTTGTAAACACCCGGTTCACCCCCACGTGCGTGGGGAAGGCGACCCCAGCGCGCCGATTGTCGCTGCGCTTGGCGGTTCACCCCCACGTGCGTGGGGAAGGCCCGCTGCGTCGGGCAAGTCTGTCATGTGGCTGCGGTTCACCCCCACGTGCGTGGGGAAGGCTTGAACAAATGGGTTTTATTGATTACATATTGCGGTTCACCCCCACGTGCGTGGGGAAGGCAACCGCGAGATGGCCGACAACGTCACGACGGTCGGTTCACCCCCACGTGCGTGGGGAAGGCTCCGAGACGCGGAGCTGCTGCGGCTGCCACACCGGTTCACCCCCACGTGCGTGGGGAAGGCGCTTGTAATCCCGATGTAGCGCTTCCCGTTCGTCGGTTCACCCCCACGTGCGTGGGGAAGGCGCGGGATGGGAGGTTGACCGCTCCGGCCATGTCCGGTTCACCCCCACGTGCGTGGGGAAGGCTACAATACGTGCCTAGACGCGCCCACCGTCATCGGTTCACCCCCACGTGCGTGGGGAAGGCTGTGGCTCCAGACACAGGAGGAATACCTGTAGCGGTTCACCCCCACGTGCGTGGGGAAGGCGATGTAGAATCGAGAAAGTCATCCCATGAAAACCGGTTCACCCCCACGTGCGTGGGGAAGGCACCAGAGCGCGCCAGATAGTCAAACAATACTACGGTTCACCCCCACGTGCGTGGGGAAGGCTTCCTCGTAATTGGTGATGAGGCGGAACTGCGCGGTTCACCCCCACGTGCGTGGGGAAGGCGACGCGCCTCCACGAAGGCACTTCCTTGGATGCGGTTCACCCCCACGTGCGTGGGGAAGGCGATCTCTACCAGTTCGACCCGCTCACATCGAATGGTTCACCCCCACGTGCGTGGGGAAGGCTGGCGATTGGGGCGTTCGGCGGATGGCTGTATCGGTTCACCCCCACGTGCGTGGGGAAGGCGTACGCTATCCACTCGAATAAGGCAATTTGCTCGGTTCACCCCCACGTGCGTGGGGAAGGCTCAGCCAGCATCGGCAGGCGGTCGGCCATCGGCGGTTCACCCCCACGTGCGTGGGGAAGGCGTGGAGATCGCCGCCCGGCTGCACACCTCGCCCGGTTCACCCCCACGTGCGTGGGGAAGGCGTCGGGTCGATCCCGGCGGTGGTGACGAGGCCCGGTTCACCCCCACGTGCGTGGGGAAGGCGTGCGCCGACATCCGAGAGCGCATCCTCGGATACGGTTCACCCCCACGTGCGTGGGGAAGGCTATAGATATCCCTCTAGACCTATCATCAAAGACGGTTCACCCCCACGTGCGTGGGGAAGGCTCTGGCTATAATGGGCACAGTTAAATTATACGCGGTTCACCCCCACGTGCGTGGGGAAGGCGGCACGTATTATAGCGAACAGGTCGAAGCTATCGGTTCACCCCCACGTGCGTGGGGAAGGCGAGCACAAAGCAGTTCTCGACCGGCGTTCCGTCCGGTTCACCCCCACGTGCGTGGGGAAGGCGGCAAGTCCGGAAGACGTCATCACGTTTGCCATCGGTTCACCCCCACGTGCGTGGGGAAGGCTACACCGGCAGTAGTAAACCATCTCGCCTTTTCGGTTCACCCCCACGTGCGTGGGGAAGGCGTGGGCAAGGTTGCAAAGCTGGCACACTATTCCGGTTCACCCCCACGTGCGTGGGGAAGGCGCCCGCTGCAGCGCCATGACCTCGTCGTAGTGCGGTTCACCCCCACGTGCGTGGGGAAGGCGATGATGCAATGTTTAACGACGCAAACACAGGCGGTTCACCCCCACGTGCGTGGGGAAGGCAAGTACAGGAAGCCTGAACCGAAGCCTATTATTCGGTTCACCCCCACGTGCGTGGGGAAGGCGGGAATTTTGTGGCGCGTTGTCGTATGTCGCGCGGTTCACCCCCACGTGCGTGGGGAAGGCGGCTATGGGGTCCTTGCCGGAGTGAGCATAGTCGGTTCACCCCCACGTGCGTGGGGAAGGCTAATCCCGACGATATATGCAACAGTGCACAAGCGGTTCACCCCCACGTGCGTGGGGAAGGCGTGCTGTGCCGCCATGCAGTGCCTAGCAGAGCCGGTTCACCCCCACGTGCGTGGGGAAGGCGTACGGCCCGATCCACTTGAGAACGGCTTTGGCGGTTCACCCCCACGTGCGTGGGGAAGGCGATGATCCACGCGCTACGGTCCCGGCGATGAACGGTTCACCCCCACGTGCGTGGGGAAGGCATCATGCGTCAGCTTCCCCATGTTGCCGCCTCCGGTTCACCCCCACGTGCGTGGGGAAGGCGTCTACGGCCTCCTGCTTATATTTGGCATTGTCGGTTCACCCCCACGTGCGTGGGGAAGGCAAGTTTTGCTACCCATAGAGAATCAATATCATCGGTTCACCCCCACGTGCGTGGGGAAGGCATCAAGGCACAGGCCCGCCAGACCGCCGCAGAGCGGTTCACCCCCACGTGCGTGGGGAAGGCGCTGTCGAACATTAAGTTCGCCACGACAAAAGCCGGTTCACCCCCACGTGCGTGGGGAAGGCCGCCGCGAAAAACAACGTTGCCGTGATCGACACGGTTCACCCCCACGTGCGTGGGGAAGGCGGTTGTGTAGGCGCACAGGGCGCGCAGGATGACGGTTCACCCCCACGTGCGTGGGGAAGGCGCTGCGTCGTACCTGCGCAGCCGTTCGCACTCGGTTCACCCCCACGTGCGTGGGGAAGGCGGGGTTTCGGCGTCGTAGACAATCGTGGTCGGCGGTTCACCCCCACGTGCGTGGGGAAGGCCAAGTTCCGGGGCATCTACGGGCATGTGGACGCGGTTCACCCCCACGTGCGTGGGGAAGGCTGGCGACGTGCCGGAAGATCGTGCTGTGTCACCGGTTCACCCCCACGTGCGTGGGGAAGGCTCCGCCCCGTAGGTGATCGGAACCCCGTACATCGGTTCACCCCCACGTGCGTGGGGAAGGCATTATAGCATGCATTCATATGAACGTCAATACCGGTTCACCCCCACGTGCGTGGGGAAGGCTAGCGGATCATCACCTCGGGCATGGTTGCCCACGGTTCACCCCCACGTGCGTGGGGAAGGCGGGTCTTGGGGTCTTGGATCAGATACCCGAACGCGGTTCACCCCCACGTGCGTGGGGAAGGCGTCGCAATTTCAGCCAATTGCGTCCCCAGCCTCGGTTCACCCCCACGTGCGTGGGGAAGGCCTCCACCACAGCATCAACGCCGACCGCCGCCACGGTTCACCCCCACGTGCGTGGGGAAGGCGGACGCCACGCGCTTCAAGGCGGCGCAGGAATCCGGTTCACCCCCACGTGCGTGGGGAAGGCAAACGCTTGCTCGGGCGACATGGCCGAAACCTCGGTTCACCCCCACGTGCGTGGGGAAGGCGGAATGCTCGCGCCTGCGGTTGTGCCGAGAGACGGTTCACCCCCACGTGCGTGGGGAAGGCAGGGCGATCTCCTGCGGAAGCTCCGGCTGGTACGGTTCACCCCCACGTGCGTGGGGAAGGCCTTCGCTTCGGCCACGGCATCCTCGGCGCGGGCGGTTCACCCCCACGTGCGTGGGGAAGGCTCGGTGAGGATGCCTTGGGACAGTCCGCATGCCGGTTCACCCCCACGTGCGTGGGGAAGGCCCGAAATGGGCTGCGGGCCACGCGGCAGCGAGCGGTTCACCCCCACGTGCGTGGGGAAGGCGACTTCGCGATTGTCCGCTTCGACGCCATCAGCGGTTCACCCCCACGTGCGTGGGGAAGGCTCTTAATATACCCGAAATTAACATACTAACTCAGTAGCTGTTGTTCTGCCGTTCGATGGAACGTTCGACCAAGTAAAGCCCCTCGATTTCTCTCGCCCTCCGATAAGGAGCTCGGCACATATCTATGGCAAAGCCCTGCTCGTTCTGTGCTGAATAGAGAATGAGCGCGGAACCCTCCGAGGGATTGTTCTGGATCTTCTCCCACAGGCGCTTCCGAACCAGCGCGGAAATGTTTCCGGCAAACACGCCTGCCTTGAGCTCCAACATCCAACGGGTGATTTCGCCGCGGAATCCTTCTGTGACGTTTTCAAGAATGATAACGACCATCTTTACTCATCCGCGTAATTCTTTCCGCCGGCTACGCTACCAGTTTCCGGATCCCACAGTTCGCCAACTTGCTCCGCGTTGATATCCTCCGGCTCGCTCTCCCCAAAGATAAACTCCAAATCGTCGGAAATCCTGGCGAGCACTCGCTGTTCTCGGAGCAATCGTCTGAGCACAATGCGGACGCTGATACCGATCTCATCCGTTCGCGGCGAGGACACGACCTCAAATGCTGCGGGCACTGTGGTTTGCATCTTGTAGAGATCCGCGATGTCGTACACAAAGGACATCATCTTTCCGGTATGAACGAACCCGAGCCCGGGGGAGTAGCCCAGCGATGTGATCGCCGCGTTGCACAGACCGTACAAGCAGGCGTTGGCCGCAGAGAGCGCCCGGTTTAGATCGTCCGAGGCGTCCCAGTCGTCGCGGCTATAATCGCGGCCGCTCCATTTTACGCGATGCTTCTTTGCCAGCAGCTTATACGCTTCGCGCACCCGCACGCCTTCAAGCCCGCGGATTTGCTGAAGGTCCATATTGTCCAGCTTTACGCCCGGGAAGCGAAGGGAATACATTCTGCGGACCGCTTCCATGTGGAGCGCCTGGTCAGAGAGGTATTTGACCTGCCGGAGGAGGTGGACGGAGGAGCGCGTTTCTCCCATGCCGCAGCCATAGAAGCGCATCGCGCCCTCTCCGCACCAGATAACCATGCAGCCGTTCTCCGCAATCACGCGCATCGCCGCGTGTGTGATGCTGGTACCGGGGCCGAGCATCAATACAGTCAGCGAAGCCACCGGAATGGGAAGCCGCTCGTCCTTTCTGAGCACGATGATGGAGTTCTCATCCCGTTCGATGACAGCCTTGTCGATGTAAAGGTAGCTCAAGCTGTCCCGGAGCCTGGGCAGCGCGTTCAGATCCTGCGGCATGGCTTACGCCCCCGCCGGAAATAGCATGAGCATCCCCATGCCGTAGGCTTTTCCCGCGCCGATGCCTGCTTGAAACGCTTCCCGGAAGCGCGCGCCGTCAGTCACGGTAAGTTCCCCCCGGAAACGGACGCCGGTGTGTACTGTGGGGCGGGACCCGGCGCGGGAAGAGACCGTCGCCCGCCGCTGTCCCTCCTCCCGGCACCACAAAAGATGAAAACCGTTCTGCTCCGCCTTGCGCGTCAGCCACTCTAGTCGATCAGCGGCGTCGCACAAAAACATGCGCTTAGAGTTTTTACCCTCCCCACCAACTTTTTTGGATGGGATTGCCACGAGGTCAAAGCCCAGCCTCCTGCCGATGGGCAGAGAACCGGTCATCCTGTCCAGGTTCTTGGGCGAATCCGCCATCGGGCGAAAGCCCGGCTTGAGCCTGGACCAGTCCGGCTTGGGCGAAGACAGCACGTACAGCTTCACCGGCGCTTCCCCCTCCAACCGGTATAGCACCTGCGCTGCGTTGCGGGCTTCCGGCTGCTGGATGTCCGGAAAACCCGACATGACGCACCGGTGCATGTCGTGGGCATCCCGGAGGCATTGCCGGACCGACTGATCGGTGATGTCCAGTTGAAAACAGGACAGGTACATCTTGCTCAACCTCCCGCTACGTCGATATGGAACTGGCAGACGCGCCGTGAAGCGTAATCCAAACCGCTTACGCGGAGTACGTCGGCGCGCGCCCGGTCGCCCGTTTCGTGCTCAAGCTCGCAAGTGAGCGATTGACCGGCAGCGTTTCGGTAGGGTTTGACGCGACTGAGCGCGTCCTCGATGTCGGCGTACTCGCCAGTTAGCGCCTCGAACACCGGCCGGGTGGGCACGCAGCTCTTGCGGCCCAGATAGGTTTGCCAGCGGGGCGACTGGAGCGCTTGGGCGCACTCGGCGAGCAGCGCCTCGTCCCCCGCCAGTATGGCGGTGAAGCAGGCGTCCTCCAGGTACTGCCGAGGTGTCAGAAGTGTCGGTTCGCCCACGCGCTTGCCGCCGCCGGCACAGAACAGGTAGCCACGCTCGCCGGTCACGGTCTGAAAGTCCACCATCAGCGTGCCCGGGCGGTCGGCCCTGACGCCCATCCGGAGGCGTTCGAACATTTCCAGGATGCGATCATCCCCGCGGGGCAGGCCCATCGCACAGGCGATTAGCCCGATCACGCCGGATTTGGTGGGCAGAGGGCCGCTGTCGCGGTTGTCGAACCGGGAGCGTGTGCCCCACGATTGCAGCGCGCCCTCCAGCCTGAGAATCAGAAGCGTCATGGCACTCCCTCCTTATGAGAGCCATTGCCCGGCCAGGCAGCAAAGCTCCGGCAGCGTTTCCACCGCCTGCGCGTTCACGGGGGCCTGCACGTCCAGCCCGGGACAGAACCACAGCCTCGGCTCCACGGCGATGCCATAGCAGCGGTCCACCATGTCGATGTGCTTAACGAGCGCCTCCGCGCTGGGTTTTGCGTATCCCTGATGCTCCCAGACCGGCTTTTCAAACGCACCGGCGTAGCTCACGGGAACCTTGCGCGCCTTCCGCTCCACCGCGATTAAGCTGGGCAGCGCGTGGCCCGCGAAGCTGTTCTGTTTGCCTGAGGGGTTGGTGAGCGCCATCGAAGCGAGCAGCGCAGGAAGCAGGTCCGGCAGTGCGCGAAGGGCCTCCGGCGAGCCTTCCAAGTTCCTACGCAACTGGTCGGTGTCCAGCGCGGCGTACATGTAGTAGCAGCAGGCGTTGAAGTCCACATCCCCCATCATGGCGGAGCCGGCGTCTTCGGCATAGATTTTCTGCAGGTCGTCCACGGCGGTGAAGAAGTCGCTCTCCAGGTTGACGGCGTGGGTGGAAATCGCGTGGGCCACCTGCATGGCCGCCTCTACGTTCTTGAAAGAATCGTCGGTGATCATGCGCCCGAACAGTGCCATGTCCAATGTGATCGGTCGGGTGAGCTTCTTCAGCCGCTCTTGCCAGTCCTTGACTTTGATCTCCTTCACCTTGGCGACCGAGTCGCAGTCCTCAAGCGCCCGCCGGACCTCCTCCGCCACGGCGTCGATGTCCTCCGGGGCAAAGAACATCACCTGGGCGGTGTTCATCTCGTCGTTCTCCTTGGCGTCCTTGTTGCCGAAGGCGGTCAGCTTGGGCTTGACGGCGGCGATGTATGCATCCGAAACGCCTGCGGCGCGCAGCCGCTTCTCCACTTCGTCCGGCAGGTAACGGGTGCGGACGCCCGTGGGCAGCTTTTGAAATTCGCTGTCCCGGCGCCAGGACCGCTTGAGACACTGGCTGGAGATGCGGCCCCGCTGCACACCCCCATAGGCGCAGCTCTTGGGGCTGCCACCTTCGTCGCGGTTCAGATTGGTGGGTGGAAAACTCTTGAGCATGTGCATCTCAATCAACATTCCGGTTCTCCTCCTTGTCGTCTGGCTCCTTCAGGTCCCCGAAGAACTCCCGCGCCCACTTCCTCTGGACGCGGCCATCCTGCCGATCCCACGCGCATAGATCGCGCAGCAGCCCAGTAAAATCGACGTTGATGCCCTTGGCCTTCATGTATTGGATAAGCCGCCCGAGCTTGGCCGCAAACAGTGAATCGAACTCCATCGGCGTGTCCAGAAGCGCCAGCAGCTTCCTGCGCGTGCCCTCCGGATACTCCTGCGCCGCCAGCTTTTTCATGGCGGCCACGAAGCCGAGTGGTTTTCCGCCCAGCCGATCCATGGCGCAGGCGCCGCAGGCGCATAGGAAAAAGGGCAGCTCCCTTCCCTCCTGGACGTCCGGAAACGCGCGGTAGAACGCCATCATCGCGCTGGGTGAATCGGCGACCGCCTGGCCCAGGCTGCGCTTGAGCGCCACCTTCTCGCCCGTCGTCAGCTGATCAATCCCTTTCATCATCTCCGTGGCCCGTTCCAATGTCATCCGGTTTTCCTCCCTTCAGCACCTTTCCCAGCATGGCGCGCAGGCTCTGTTCCGCCGCGGCCTGCCACTCAAGCGCCCGGGCGCTCGCCTGCACCCGCCGCGCGTACTGCCCGAATACATCCAACGCGCAGCCCCTGATTTCCCTGGCAAACGCGTCCCGGAGCGAGCGTTCGTTCTCCCGGCTGGCGAAGTCACACGCTTCCAACGCGCAGAGTAATCGGTCGTTCACATAGGCGTTGCTCCTGGACAGACAGACCAGCTTCGCCTCGTCCGCAAAGGCTGCGAACACGCTTGCTGCCTTTTTGCTGGCCTTCTCGCCGCGAAGCGCCTTGAGCGGCTTACGCATAACGCTGGCCAAACAGCCCGCGGCGTTTTCCATCAGGCCCAACATCGCCTGGAAAAACACTGCCTTGTCTGGATCCTTCAGCAGATACGCTCGCAGCGGCAGTTCCTCCTCCGACCACTCGATGGCCGCGCGGGTAGCACCCTTTTGCCGGGTCACCAGCGCGGTGGCCTTGAGCGGTACGGTGGACGGCTTGTCGGGCAGGGTTTCCATCGTGACGTCTAGCGCGCTTAGTAGCGCGCACTTTGTCTTGGACCCGACCATGGTGCCCAGGTCACGCCAGAGCGCCCGGTCCTCCCGGGGCGTCAGCGCGCGTAGGGCTCCCTTGTCGTCTTCGTAGTAGGCCACATGGGGGTCAAAATAGGTCAGTCCCTTGTAGTCGTAGCCCTTCTTGTACCGGATCCTGCGGACGACGACCCCGCCTTCCGATTCCTCCGGGATCAGCTGCACCCGCCTGGGCTGCGCGGTAAGGCCTCCCAGGATCGACGCGCGCACCGCCTGAGCGCCTTCCGGCACTGCGCTGAAATCCCGCCAGGCCACCGGCGGGCCCGAAAGGTCGTCCCTGGACAGCGGCACGAGGCTGAGAGCGAGCGTCTCAAACAGCGTCCGCCCACCGTAGAGCAGATAGGTCGGCGGCACGCCGTTGATCGATAGGCTGACGCTGCGGCTGTACATCAGCGCGAATGGCGCCAGAAGCGTCAGCGCCGTCAGACACTGGACGGGCGTGAACGCGTGGTCGGCTTCGTATTCGTGCCGGAAGTGGATGTGGTTGTTTCCTCCGGGAATCTCCGGGAAGAGCTGCACCGCCAACTGGCTGTCCTGATCCTCCGGCGGAAAGGCGGACTGCAGGAAGGGACGCCTTTCGTCGAACAGGTCGAAGCTCACCCCCTCTGATCGGCACTGGTCCACGTAGCAGCGGAGTGCCCCGCCATCAAACCGACCGAGGGCGACCAGGTCTGCGATCGCGTCCACGTCCGGCGGCCTGAAGGCGTCCAGCAGGAAGGCGATCAGGAATCGGTGCATGCCCAGGTTGCCCAGCGGCGTCGGCGCGCGGATCGCCCGGATCTCGTGCGCCCGCTCTAGCGCGGCGAGTAGCCCCAGGGAGCATTTTGAGCCGTCGGTCAGCTCCACTGGGATCCATGGTTCGGTCAACACATCATAGGAAAATGACATCGGCATTCCTCCTCTGCCCGTCGAAGGATGCGAATGGCTGGCGATTTAGATTTTATGCGCAGAATGGAATCGCCCCCACCGTGTGGGGAAAGTGGAGTTTTCGTAGACAAACTACAGACAAACCCGGTTCACCCAGCCCGTCGGCCGGAAAGGATATTGGAATTGATGTACAGATAAACCCTTAACAGTTGTTTACATGCTAACATACCTGATAGTTATTTTCAAGAGATCATTATGTTAAATATAAATTAATCAGCAATAATTCCGATTGAGGGCTCATTCCAAAGCATCTTCCCTTTCTCCAGCCTCACGCGGTCGTCGGGGCCGGGCGGCAGCAGGATGAGCCCCCGGAGCGCGCCGCCCGGGCGCATCGCATCCTCCGGCAGCAGCTTTGCCCAGGCGGGAGGCATCGGGAAGGATTTTCTTAGCGCCATCGCCGCTTCCTCCGCGGTTGGGCGCTCAAGGTCCCGTACTGCGCCTGCGGGCAGGATCGCACCGCGGAGGCCGTCTTCGCCGTCGCGGGTTCTCGCGCCGCGGACGATCTGATCGTCGTCCCCTTCGCCGACCACCTCAAGCCCCTTGCCTCGCGCGAAGAAGCTGCCCTCGCTGGGCCAGTCATACACATAGGCATCCGCGTTCGACCGCCGGATGGCTTCGCCCGCCTGCCATTCGCTCCACTCCTGAAAGGCTTGCGCGTCCGATGCGTCCGGGTTTTCGTCGTACACGTGAGCGACCATCGAGGGAATGTCGCCGGGCAAGTCGATGGCTTCGAGCCCTTGAAGTAGCGCGCGCGTGCGCCGCAGGATGACCGGCGCATAGACGGCCAGCGGCGGTCCGTCCAGTGCGTCCCCTTCCGGCGTCAGAACGAATGCGCGCGGTCCGGAGATCGACGCCGGTCGTTGTGTTTCCGCGTGTCGCCACATCCGGCCGATCCGCTGGAGCAGTAGGTCTACCGGGCAGAGCGCGGTGACGAGCGCGTCCAGATCGATGTCGATGCTCTGCTCCACCGTCTGCGTCGCCACGAGGATGGCCTTCCTGGGCCGCTCTCCGCGCTTCCCGAACCACCGGATGCACTTCTCCTCGATCCCGAGCCGCTCCTCCAGCGGGAAGCGCGCGTGGAACAGAAGGCATTGAGTGTCCTCTCCCGCCCGCTCGCGAATCCGCATGAAAACCTCCTGCGCGTCCCGGACCGTATTCATGATGACGCCTGCGCAGCCGCCGCTTTCCACCAAGGATAGCGCAAAGTCCGCTATTTCCACGTTTTTTCCGAGCAATAACCGGTTTTCGATTCGCACGCGGCCGCCCATCGCGCTTCCGGCGACGCGAATCTGGGTCGGCTGTCCCCCACGCCGGACGCAAGTGATGGACGGGTAGCCCTCCTGCCGGAAACCTCCCGGGACTCCGGAGTACGCCTCGACCAACCGAGACCGGAGCGCGGGTGGAAGCGTCGCCGACAGCAGGATCACCGGAACGCCCAGCGCGGCGCACCAGGAAAGGAGCCTTTCGATGATCTCCCGCATATAGGCGTCGTAGGCGTGGATCTCGTCCAGGATCAGCACCTTGGAGGAAAGTCCCAATAGCCTGAGCACGCCCGACCGGACCGGCATCACGCTGAGCATCGCCTGATCGACGGTGCCGATCGCGTACTGCGAAAGCATCGCCCGCTTGAGCGGCGTCAGCCATGCCCGGGCTTCTCCTTCTCCGCCGTCCAGCCCTTCCTCCACCAACCAGGACTGCGCGTGCATCAGGCGCGGCACACCCGCGCCGTGCGCGGCCAAAAACTCGCGCATCCGGAAGTACATGCTGTTGCTGGTGGCCGCGGTCGGCAGCGCCATATAGAAGCCAGACCGGCTGAGCACGTGCAACAGCCGGGCGGCGAGGTACACCGCCGCCTCTGTCTTCCCTTCGCCCATCGGCGCCTCAATCAGGATCAGGCCCGGCGCGTTTTCTGAACTCCAATCCCGGGCCAGCGCTTCGCAAGCCGCCTGTACCGGGCGGAGGTTTGCCCCGAAGCTCGGCCATACGGCGGCAAAATCGCCGTCCGGCGGCAGTGCCGCGTCGGTGAGCTTTGCCTCCTCGATCGCCCGCTCCGCCGCCGCGCGGCTAGCCGCGACGTATTCCGGCCCTTCCAATTCTTCGGGAATCTCCTGGAAAGCCGCCTGCCCCGAGGCCAGCCAGTCCGAAAGGATCACAAGCCCCCAAACCAGCACACAAGCCGCGTCCAGATGCCGACAGTGGGAGACGGTAGTCAGATCGGGTAAAAAAATCGCCTTCATTTCGTCGTAGAACAGGCGCTGCTGCTCCGCCCACCATCCGGGCCTGCGATTTGTGGGGATGACCAGCGCGCCGCGTTCGCAGCGCCCCTTCTGGTGGTGCAGTCGGAGTGCTTGAATCAGCGAGAGGCAGACCTTCCGGTTGAAACCGGGTTCGCCCACTATCAGTTTTTCCAGAATATCTTGGGTTCCGGCCTCGTGGCGGTATCCCCTGTCGCGCTCCTCAAATTGAAAATAGGGGTGGCACTTGCCCATGTCGTGGAGCACAACGAGAAAACTGATGACGTCCAGCGCGCCAGCGTTTTCAAAGAGCTCCGCCAGCCGGATCGCGACTCGCCCGCCAAACCCATGTTCCACCAACGCCTTGCACATCCAGCCGGCGTCGATAGCGTGGTGCTCAAGAGACTTGAACGGATCCTTCTTTGCCCAGATTCCCCTGTCCATTGCTAGCCCTCCTTCGCAACTATGGCCTTGGATCATATCACGAAAGGCTGACAAAACCACCGATGCAGTTTTGTTGGCTACAAATCTATTATGCCTTTGTTGATCGGATTGGATTGTTTTCGGCAATACAATTAGCCCTAGACATCGACCAGCTTATACTAATCAGAATAAGCATTGGATAAGGCAGCTGTTGGGAGTGATACTCAGTCGGTTCATGGACGTTTAGATAATGTTCATTAACCTATTGTACATCGGGTCATTCTTTTAGACAAGGGTATAAAACAAACTCGGATAATTATGAACCACAATAAAAAAGGACAGCCCTGCCACCCCGGCAGAGCTGTCCGATTCTATATCTCTTCAAGCCCCAACCGCCTGCCGGAGGGTATCGTCGATGTCCCCTTCAAAGAAATGGATGTACCGGTTGTAGGTGATCTCCACGCTCGCGTGGCCCAACAGCTTAGAGATGATTTTTACCTCCACGCCCCTGGCATACAGGTTGCTGGCGAAGGAGTGCCGAAGGGCGTGTAGGCCGCGGTGCTCAACCCCTGCCGCTTCGCAGGCCTTCTCCATCGTCGCTAGCAGGTTTCGGTAGCTCAGGTACTTGCCGGTCTGAGTGGCAAACACAAAGGGGCAGCCTACGATTCGCTGCTCTTTCAGGTGCCGAATCGCATCCATGGCCCTGCCATTGAGCGGGATTGTCCGCTTGCCCGACTCCGTTTTCGTGGTGCGTTGGACGGTGTTCCTCCCGTCCACCCGGACTATATTCTTCGTAACCTTCAGCGTCCTCTTATCCTCGTCGATGTCGCCCCACTCCAGCGCCAACGCCTCGCCTGCTCGAAGGCCCGTCTCCAAAATGAGAACGGCTCCCCATCCATATCGGAAGCGGAGCCGTCCGTTTTTCTCTTCGGTGAAGGCTGTGACCAGTTTCTCCTGTTCGTTCTTTTCGTAAGGGAACACCACCTTGGTGTTGTGGGTCATGGGCGGCATCTGTACGCCCTCGACGGGGTTACGCTGAATCACCTCGGTCAACATCGCGTGCTCTAGCGGGTTAACATGGATGTCCATCGGAGCCAAATATGAACTTCTCTCCAACCGACCAACGTAAAGAAAGCGCTTTACGCGAAGAACCCCTCCATTTTGATTGCGGCGATGTGGTCCTGCGCGCGGAAACCGGAAATATGCAACCGAATCCCGCGCTCGCACATCTCTGCTTTGGCGGTGTGGGCGTTCAAAATGCGGACGTTCAGCCCGCAGTGATCAATGAACGGGACAATGACCGTGTTTTCACCATCCCGCAACCCGTCGATCATCATGTACAGAGTCCGACCCTTTCGAGTAAAAAAAACCGGTTCTCCCGTCGTCGCCTTCGTCTGGGGCCGTTCGCGCCAAATTGATGTATCGTAAATCGCCTCGCCGTTGACAGCCAGCCATTGCCCAATGGCGCGGACCCTCTTAAGCTGCAACTCTGGGATTGTTCCGTCCGCCCTGGGCCCAAGGTTGACCATCAGATTACCGTTCTGGGCGACCGTCTCCACCAGCAGCCTCACAATATCGTGGCAGGAGATGGCCTCGGCTTCGCCCTCCATCCGGTTGTATCCGTAGGACATCCCGATGCAGCGCGTCTGCTCCCATTTGCTATCCAGCGATATGTTACCCATCTCGATCTCGCGGATGCTGAAATCCGAGGCGAACCCGTTCCACCGGTCGTTGATCAAACCGTCGGGCACGCTGTTGTAGTAGTGCGCGAGCGCGTGTTTCAGATGGGTTTCGCCCTGCAAGGGCCAGCCGTTGTCACACCAGAGTATGGATGGGCGGTAGTTGTCGATCAGCTCCATAAGCTGGTTGTATGCGTAATCCGCATACGCATAGGTCTGTACACCAAAATCCGGCCAGCCGAGACCTTTCATAGTCGTCATGGGTTGCTTGGTAAACCGCCAGTCCCAGTGACCGGAGTAATGCGCGCCCATGCGCATGCCCAGCGCGGTGACTGCGCGATTCAGTTCACCCATCAAATCGCGGTGCGGCCCGCTTTGAACACAGTTAAAATCATTATACTCGCTTGGCCACATATTGTAACCTTCATGGTGTTTTGTGGTCAACACGACATAGCGCGCGCCGCAATCCTTGAATTCCTGCGCCCAGGCGTTTGGATCCCAGTTTTCACAGGTAAACATGTCTTTGAAGTTCTCGTATGGGAAATGTTCGCCATAAGTATCCCGGTGATGCCGCCATGACGCGCTGCCCTCGATGCGAAGGCCGTTTTGGTAGTATTCCGAGAACGCATTCTCCCGGAACCATTCCTCCTCGAAAGGAATGGATTGAAAGGGATACTTGGTGGAAGCAAAACCAGGCACGGCGTATAAGCCCCACTGCAGAAATATTCCGAATTTCGCATTCAAATACCACTCAGGTGCCGTATGGCTTCGTATTGATTCCCAATTAGGTTTATACACTTCAAACACTTCTATCGCCTCCAGTCAAATACGACGCCCATGAGCCCGGATGGGTCGTCGATGATTTTTTGGTAGATTGCCGGCGCGCCCTCAACCGGCAGCCTGTGGGTGATGAGCGCGCCGATGTCAAATCGCCTTCTTTGTGTCAACTTGAGCACATCCCGGACGTCCTCCGCGGTGAAATGCTCCGTATGGACGATGGTCGCCTCGGAGAGATGGGCCAGCTTCCAAAATTCGTACTCCATCGTGCCCCGCATCCCGACCGCCATGATCCGGGAAATCCCTTTTTTGATTACCGTAAACGCACGGTTGTACATCTGCGTGAGTCCGGTCGTCTCAAAGACGACGTCGTACGGGCCGTGCTCGGCGATCCGCGCCCAGGCTTTTGAATCTCCGCCGTCAAATGCCTTTGTGCAGCATAGCTTCTCCGCCAGGGCGCAGCGCTCCGGCATGACATCCAGCCCAAACACTTCCGCCCCCATGGCGAGCGACGCCTGCCCGCACGCCTGTCCGATGATGCCCAGTCCGATGACGAGCACCTTTCCGCCCATGCCGACCCCGCCGCGCCTTGACGCCTTGACGCCGATGCCCATGACGCCCAGGAGCGCGGCCTGCTCCGGGTCAAAGCCGTCTGGCAGCCGCATAAAATTTCCGCTTGCTTCCCGAACACGCTCCTCCATGTGACCAAAGCCGCCGCCGCCCGAAAAATTGACGGGCGGATCGGCATAATCGCTGAACACGCGGTCGCCCACGGAGACCCCGCGCACCGCGCCTCCGACCTCGATCACCTCCGAAACGGTCTGATAACCGGGGATGTGCGGCAAATCGCTTCCCTTAAGGATGCCGCGCTCCGTGCCCACAGTGACCCCGGAAAAGAGCGTGCGCAGCCGCACCTGCTCAGCCCTTAACAAAGCGCATTCAAACCCTTCCATCACCGCCGCGCAGCCCGGCTCAGCAAACACAATCGCTCGCATTGCACACCGCTCCCAATCCGTTTTGATTCTGGCGTCAGCCCTTCACCGCGCCTAGCACGACGCCGGTGACGAAGTACTTTTGCAGAAACGGGTAGACCGCCAGGATGGGCAGCACGGCGAATACGACCCCGGCCATCTTAATTCCGGCCAGAAACGTGTGCGCCGACCCGAAGGAATACTCCATCGACCGCTGCCCCGACGCCTTGACCACCATCTCCCGGAGCATGTACTGCAGCGTATAGAGCTTGCTGTCGTTGATGTACAGCATGCAATTGAACCACTCGTTCCACCTGTCCACGCCGTAAAACAACACGAACGTCACCAGCACCGGCATGGACATAGGCAGCACGATGGCGCCAAGGACGCGCAGTTCGTTGGCCCCGTCGATCCTGGCAGACTCGTGCAGGCTCTGGGGAATGCCGCTGAAAAAGTTCTTGATGATGATCAGGTACCACAGGTTGATGCCCAACGGCAGGATCATGGACAGTATGGAATTGCGCAGCCTGAGCCAGTTCGCGACCAACACATAGGTCGGCACCAGTCCGCCGGAAAAGAACATGGGGATCAACGCGACCGCCCAGAACAGCTTTCGCCCCGCATAGTTCTGCTTGGACAGGCCGTAGGCCATGGTGACAGTCAGGAACATGTTGTACAGCACGCCCCCGGCGGTCACCGCGCCGGAGACCGCGAGCGAGCGGACCACGCCGGAATCCGATAGCAGCGCCGCGTAGTTTTCAAGCGTCGGGCGCAGCGGCAGGAATTGCACGGGGTAGTCCAGATAGGTTTTGTAGTCGGACAGGGAGATGACCAGGATGTTCCAGAAGGGGTAGATCGTCACGACCGATACCATCAACAGTACGATCGCATTGATCACTTGAAACGGTTCCGCCTTTTTTGTTTTCAGAGACGTCATCTGAAAGACTCCTCCGCTGCGAGTTTCAATAGATGCTGTCGCCGGTCAGTTTTACGGACAGCCTGTTGACCAGGATCAGCACCACGCAGTTGATCCCGCCTTTATAGAGGCCGCCCACCGTGGCCAGCGAGTAGTCGCTCTTCATCATGGACAGCTTGTAGACATAAGTATCGATGATTTCGCCAATTTCGTTCACGGCGTCGTTGCCAAGGTTGAAGATCTGGTCGAAGCCCGCGTTCATCACGTTTCCGGCGTTGAGGATCAGCATGACGATGATCGTGGACAGCATGCAGGGCAGGGAGACATGGAGAATCCTTTGAAGCCGTCCGGCGCCGTCCAACTTTGCGGCCTCGTACAGCTCGGGGTTGATGTTGCCCAGCGCCGCCAGATAGATGATCGTGCTCCATCCGGCGCCCTTCCAGATGCCGCTGAGGTATACGAGCGGCAGAAAACCGGACTTGTTGGTGAGAAAGTTGATCGGGTCGCCGCCGAGCGCGGCGATCACGTTGTTTACGAGCCCGCCATCCACGGACAACAGCGCATAGATCATCCCGTACACAATGACCCAAGAGACAAAATGGGGAAGGTACATGCAGGTCTGGACATATCTTTTATATCGGCCGTCGCGCATTTCGTTGATCAGAATGGCCAGCACGATCGGGACCCAGAAGCCCAGCAGGATGTTTCCGAAGCTGATGACCAGCGTATTACGCACAACCTCGAAAAACCGAGGATTGGTGAACAGACGAACGAAGTACTCCATGCCGTTCTGATCCGCCCACGGACTGTACAGGATGCCCTTGCGCAGGTTAAAATCTTTGAAGGCCATGAGGATGCCATACATCGGCCCATAGTGAAACGTCAGCAGGAACAGCGTCCCCGGCAGCAAAATAAGATAAAGATAACGGTCATTGTATAGCCTTGTGCGGAGCGGCCGCTTGGGCGGCGTCCTCCGCGAGGGCAGGCCGACGATTGCTTTCATGTCGTCCCTCCAAAATGGATTGGAAGCACCGTGATGCGAAGACGGCCCGCTCCTCGCCCCAAGCAGGGCAAATGGAATCTTTGAGAACTCCATTTATCAGGAGCGAGCCGTCCATCCGATGCGCGGTCAGATCCTGCGCGGGCGGTTATCCGTTGGACGCGGCAAAGGCCTGCAGGTCCTCCAGATAGGCATCCAGCTGGCATTCATTGCGCAGGCGGTTCGTGTACTCCTTGAGCGCATCCTCCGCCGTCATGTCGGACATGATGAACTTCACGGCGATTTCACGCGCGGGCGCATAGATGTCCACCTCGTCGATCACGTCGCCGCGCACGTAGGACAGGCCCGGCTCCAGAATGGTGTTTGCGATCTTGGGCAGGAAATTCCCCTCGTGCCAGGCAGGATAGACCGGGTCCGTCGAGTCGGTATGATAGTCGTCGCCCCAGTTGACTGTCACGCACAGATTATGCAGCCGGTAATAGGTCTTGGCAAGCTGCTCTGTGCCATCCTCGTTCTTGGGCAGCAGCGAGATGTACTTTCCATCCTGCTTGACAAAGTCGATGCCTTCGCGCCCGTAGCGGCTCAGTTCAAGGCCCTCGTCGCTCAGGAGGAACTCGCACAGATCGAGAATGCGTGCCATCTTGGCGTCGTCCACATTGGCGTTGATGACCTGGCCGGCCCAGAAGTTGGGGTTGCGGGCGTCGTAGCGCTTGCCGTCGACGGGGCTCTCAAACTCGTTGATGATGGTGCAGTACTGGGCGAAGTCCACCCCGGGGTTTGCCTTGTTCCAGCGCGCCTGAATCAGCTTGTACCAGCCGAAAATGCCGTTCTGATAGATGCTCAGCGCCTTGCCGTTGACGAACTTGTCCACCTTCTCGTCCTCGGAAATGGAGGCGAATTCGGGGTCGAGCAGTTTCTCCTGATACAGCCGCTGCGCGAACTCCAGCGCCTTCCAATAGGTCGGGGACAATGTGGCTGGAATCCATTTGCCCGCGTATTCTCCCTGAGTTTCCTGGATGAATCCTTCGGGATTGAGCCCGTAGGGCGTGATGAAGTGGTAGTAAAAGGTTTGGTCCTTGTTGGCGCTGAGTAGGTAGACATTTTTACCGTCCGCCTTCAGGGCTGCCTGCAGCGCCTTTCCGCGCTCCAGGTACTCTTCCATGGTGCTGGGGGCTTCGATGCTGTACTTCTCAAACAGGTCTTTCCTGTAATAGAGGCTGTTGTCGGCGTAGCGCATGGCGGGGTCGATGTTGGCCGCGCGGGTGATGACGATCCTCTGGCCGTCGTACACCTGCTCCGGGAACTGTTCGATCTGTGCCTTGAGGCGGGGCCATTGGGAGAGGTCCTCGGGCAGCGCGCGGATCGCGCCCTGGTTGTACCACTTGATGATCGCGGACGGGTTGTTCCAGCCCAGCGTCATCGTGGAATCGGGATGGGAGTCGGAGGCGATCATGACGTTCGCCTTTTCGACGAAATTGCTCCAGCTCAACGGGACAAACTCAATGTCGATGTTCAGCTTGTCCTCCACCAGTTCGATCAGGGGATCGCCCTCGTAAGCGCCGTCGTCGATGTTGGCGATGGAGATGGTCATCCGCTCCCCGGGCTGGGCCTCGGCGATGGCGCCCGCCGTCGACGTAAGGATCATCGCGATCAACGTCAGCAGCACGATTCCAGGCTTGATGCGCATTGAGATTTCCTCCTTGAAAATAATCGGTTCGCCCCATACCCCATGCTACCATTAAACGCGAACCAAATACATGTCCAATTTTCAGGTGTTTTGGTGTTTTTTTTATATATTCGGGAGTTCGCATTTGCAAAGGCCGGGGCCGGTGCTATACTGTTGCCATACGTCTGACAGGGGGGCGGTGATCCGCTTGCGCCGTCTTTTGAGTGTGAAGATCAAAACGCAATTGAGCATGCTCATTGCCGTTTACATTGCGCTGACCTCCCTTACGCTGTTCATCGCGCACCGGACCAGCTATGACGTGCTCTACGGCAGCATGACAAATTCCGTCCAGCAGAGCATGAACCGGATCGACGACGCGGTGGGGGATTCCTTCGACCAGCTCATCCGCATCAGTAATTCCTGCCAGTACAACGCCAATGTCCAGAGATACTTCTGGACGGACGACGGGTACGACCTCTATTCCATCAGCGAATGGTTTTCCAGCATGGCGCTGGGCTACCAGTTGATCCGCGACGATATCTACGACATTTGCTTCATCTCCGACAACAGGCGCTACGCCAACAACGACAGCTCCTACATGCTCAACCAACTTACTGTTCAGATCAGCGACGGCTTCACCCGGGGTTATAAAATCGGCGTCATTCGGAACATCGGCTTTCGCGGCAACCAGCGGATGTATTACTACCTGATTTCCCCCGTGTATTCGCAGCGGACGCTTGACTTCGGCGAGGTCGTGGGCTACACCGTGATCTTTTCCGAAACCGGGCTGGTAAGCGACATCCTGAAATCGCTCCAGTATTCGGAGCACTCCGAACTGCACATCTTGGATTCCGCGGGCGTGGTGATGGGCGCGGTCAACGAGAGCGAACTCATGAGCGAGCGCAAGGATGACATCGCCATCGAGGATACACTCAGCAAGCCGATCATCAGCGGCGGCAGCATCTACTACTGCTCCACCATAAAGGACATTAACTGGAAAATCGTCTGCCGAGTACCCCAAAGCGACGCGCTCGGCGCGCTGTTTGCTTTTCAGCGCGTTTCCCTCACGATCGCCGCGGTGTGCATTCTGCTTTTGCTGCTGCTTTCTCTGACGATCCGCCGCAGCATCACCGCGCCCATTAACGCCATCATCGGGCAGCTTCGTTCCGTTGGCAAGGGTGATCTGAATCTGCGCCTGTCCTTGCATTGGAAGAACGAGCTCGACACCATCTGCCAATCCATCAACAAAGCGCTGGACGACATTCAGACGCTGACCACCTCCTTGGTGGAGCGGCAGGGCAAAGTACTGCACCTGGAGGTCGAGAAGAAGCAAGCGGAGCTTCTGTTCCTCCAAAGCCAGATCAATCCCCACTTCCTGTACAACACGCTGGAGAGCATCCGAAGCATCGCTGTGTACTACGGAGCCTACGAAGTCGAACGGATTTCGGTCGCACTGGCGAACATGTTCCGGTATTCCGTCAAGGAGGCCGCCTTCGTTCCGCTGTCAAAGGAGCTTGCGCTGGTGAACGGGTATATGGACATTCAAAACATACGGTTCCGGGATAAATTCTCGCTCCAAGCCGATGTGGACCCGGAACTGCTCGACTACCCCCTTCCCAAACTGACGCTGCAGCCGCTGGTGGAGAACGCCGTGCTGCACGGCATCAGCAAGCGGACCGGCGCCGGCGCCATCGAATTGTGCGTCAAGCGACAAGCGGACACACTCTGCATCACCGTGCGGGACGACGGCGTCGGGATTGAAGCGGAGAAACTGGCGGGAATCCGGAGGGCGCTCGACATAAGCGGTATCGGGCAGGGCGAAGACGCGCCGGGCATGGCGATCGGACTGAAAAACGTCTATGCCAAACTGAAGCTGTTGTACGCGCGCGTTCTTTTTGGAATCGACTCTGTCGCGGGCGAGTACACCTGCGTGCGCATTACGATCCCCTGCCAGGGAGGGCAAGATGTACAAAGTATTGACGGTTGACGACGAACCTTGGATTTGCGAAGGCATCCGCAGGACGATCTGCGAGGAATCAGGGGAATTTGTAGTATGCGGCGTCGCCAACGAGCCGGAGCAGGCCCTTCGGCAAATCGCGGCAGCGGCCTACGACATCGTGCTGATGGACATTGTCATGCCGGGCATGAGCGGCTTGGAGCTGATCGACGTGATAAAATCGCGCGGCTTCTCCGGGCGTTTCATCATCCTGACGGGTTACGCGGAATTCGAGTATGCCAAAGAGGCCATGCGGCTTGGGGCGGTCGATTATGTGCTCAAGCCCATCGTACGCAAGGATTTGATGGCGGCGCTCGAACGGGCGCGCGAAGACATGGAGAAGACACGTAATCTACGAGACCTCGCCAGGAGCATGGGTGTCGTAGAGGCGCTGAGCCAGCCGCCCGGCGACCGGGAGGGGAAAATCGCCGAACTGACCGGGTTTGAAAACCGCACCGGCCGGTATGCCGCGCTCTCAGTCCGGCACCCGTCCTCGCACACCGCTCAACTGGATTCCATCCGGTCTTCGTCTCCAATCCCCTACGGCAACGGGCAGACATCATTTTTTGTCTCGCTCGAGGGCGGCGATGAACCGCTCGGTGCGCTAACCGCGCTCCCCCGCGACTGGCATGTGGGCGTTAGCCGGGCGCAAACCGGCCTGGAACACCTGCGCGGCGCGTGGTTCGAGTCGCAAAAGGCATTGTACGCAAGCGTGCTAAAAATATCGGACCAAATCTGCGCGTATGACAGGCTTTCGCTTGGGCGAAAGGCAGGCCTGTGCCAAAGCATGCTTCAGCGGTTCAACGCGCATGCGGGCATTGACATGGGTCTATATGAGGAGGCCTGCATCGGCTTTCAGGCGGGCGATATTGATATAGAATGCTTTGAGGTGCTCTACGCCCGGCAGTGCAGCCTTTTGCGGGAAGCCGCCTACAAGCGCAGGCTGAGCGTGGACATGCTCGACTTTGGGGAGTTGATCCGCGGCCTCTACCCGGCAAGAGACGTACTATGCGATGCCGCTGCCGTGCTTTGCGCCAAGCGCGGCCCCGGCGCCTCGGGTGACAGCCAGTTGGTCCAACAGATTCTATCCTACATCCAGGACCATTACGCGGAAAATCTGTCTCTGACGGAATTGGCCGTACGGTTCCATCACAACGCGTCCTATCTGAGCCAGCTGATTAAAAAAGTCACCGGCAGGACGCTGACCGAAATCAAAAATGACTACCGCATTGGCGTCGCACAAAAAATGCTGCGGGAAACAGAGCTCTCCATAAGCGAAATATGTGACGCTTCCGGATTCAACGATTACTTCTACTTCAATAAGGTGTTTAAGCGTATCACCGGTTTCACGCCCAGCACCTATGTGAGGAGATAAACAATGCACAAACTGGTCCCTGGATGTTGAGCGGGACCGGACGTCAAAAAATCGAGACAATCAGCATAAGAACCTAATTGACGACCAACGGTGCAGTCCAAGGGTGTGCTTATACTCAGGCGAGCCGATTATCTTCTCTGGGGAAGAAGTATAGGAAGCACTGGGAGCACTCTGACATCCCACCAACGCCGCCCGCCTTTTCTCTCTTTTTTACTCCCCCACCGCCTGCCGGAGCGTGTCGTCAATCTCACCCTCGAAGAAATGGATGTACCGGTTGTAGGTGATCTCAACGCTGGCGTGGCCCAGGAGCTTCGAGATTATCTTGACCTCCACGCCTCGGGCGTACAGATTCGAAGCGAACGAATGTCGGAGTGCATGTAGCCCCCGGTGCTCTACACCAGCCGCTTCGCAGGCCTTCTCCATCACAGCCAACAGATTCCGGTAGCTTAGGTACTTGCCGGTTTGGGTGGCGAATACAAAGGGGCAGCCGACGGTTCGCTGCTCTTTCAGGTACCGGACTGCTTCCATCGCCCTGCCGTTGAGGGGAATCGTGCGTTTTCCGGACTCGGTCTTCGTGGTGCGCTGGACGGTATTCTTCCCGTCCACCCGAACCATGTTCTTTGTGACCTTCAGCGTCCGCTTCTCCTCGTCGATGTCGCCCCACTCCAACGCCAGCGCCTCGCCAGCCCGGAGCCCGGTCTCCAAAATAAGAACAGCTCCCCATCCATATCGGAAGCGGAGCTTGCCATTTTTCTCTTCGGTGAAGGCGGCTACCAGTTTCTCCTGTTCATCCTTTTCGTAAGGGAACACAACCTTGGTGTTGTGGGTCATGGGCGGCATCTGTACGCCCTCGACGGGGTTGCGCTGGATCACCTCGGTCAGCATCGCGTGCTCCAGCACCTGGCTCAGCAGAAGCTTCTGCTTCTTGATGGTCGAGGAACTCATGTCCTCCAGCCGGTTGACGTACTCCTGGACATGCTCCAGCCGGATCGCTCGGATGTCCATTTGGGCGAGCTCGTCCTTGCAAAGGAGTTGCAGGCAGAACTGGTATCGCTCGTAGGAGCTGGGCCGGATCTTGCCCTTTTTGAACTTCTCCAGCCAGTTCAGCATGTAATCGGCCAGCGGGATAAAGTCTTCAACTTGCGCGGTTTGGGGGACGGGATTCGCCATAACAGCTTTGTTTCCCGCATCTGCCTTCGGCCGCCGGGGCTTTTTCTCGGGTTCCGGCACTTTCTCCTGTGACAATTGGAGTGCTTGGAACCGCTCCAGAACTTCCTCCTCTGTGTTGCAGGTGATGAATTTCCGCTTTCCGTCCACGTCACGATACCCGGCCTGGTACCGCCCGTCAGACCGTTCGGTGATCTTTCCCAGCTTAAGGTGAACGATCGTCACTGCTTTCCCTCCCGTTTTTGCGTTGCCATCCGGAGAACCAGTGACATGGTAAATCGTTCGTTCCACAGTATCAACTCCATTTCCGATCATAATCAGCGTAAAGGGGAGAGAAAGAAACTGCCGGGTTTTGTCCCGTATCCACAAGACAATCTCGGCGGATGTGGCCCCGTTTCGGTGTTATTCGGGCTTGGAGTCGCTATCGGTGCCACCGTTTCCGTCGCCCGCACCCTCGTTCTCATCCCGGAGCTTGGTCAGCGCGTTGGTGAGAAACGCAGGTAGCTTAACGCCCATCTCGCCGACGTTCTCAAGAACCGATAGCGCGTCATTGGCAATAAAGAAGAACGCCGTCGAAGTCCGGAACACACCCGCCGCGTTGCCGGTGATGCGGTCGAGCTGCGCCGCCAAGATGACGATCAGGAAGATCGCCCCCTTCTTCATCAGCCCCTCGAAGCCGACCGAGGACTTGAGCGTCTTAGTCTTGAACGCCGCGGCGACGCCGGTGATGTAGTCCATGATGATGAAGATGAGCAGGATTTCCAGGCTCTTATCCCAGCCGCCCAAGAGCGTCGAAGCCACGCCCGCGCCAATCGCGGTCAGCGTGGAAAAGAAAGCGTCCTTCATTTTGAAATCTCCTCCGTGTATTCCTTGCTGATCCAGCACACCTCGTCGCCGACGAGGACCGGACGCCAGCCGTCCGTGGCCGCAAGGGATAGCACCGTACCCTTGCTAACTGCCTTCACAACGTCGTAAGCAGTGCCGGGGCCGATGCGGATGTTGACCGAGTCGCCGGTGACGCGAATGCCGCTGGTCTGCTGCGCTGGCTGCTCCGGCTCGGTCGGCTTCTCCACCGCGGGCGTGAGGCCCAGCGCGGCGAGCGTCGCAGCATCGCCCTTCCCGGATACCGGCAGGCCCGCGGACTTCTGGAACGCCTTCACCGCCGCCTGCGTCTTCAGGCCAAACTCGCCGTCGCCGTTCAGGTCGGCACCTCCCTTTGCGTTCAGCGCCTTCTGCATCGCAGCAGTGCGGTAGCCCTTGTGGCCCACGATCAGATCACACTCCGGATTGTACCGGACCAGCGCGCACACCTTCCCAGCGTAGTGCGTCAGGCTGTCCATCCGGACGCCATATGCAGTGCCCCTGGCGTGCACGATCTTCGCCGCAGTCGCCACCATGGTGACGTGCGTGATCTTGTTGGCCCTGCTGGTCTTCATGGTGTTCAGGAATTGCAGGTCGCCCGGCTGATTCGCCTTGGCAATCACGGAGGAACCGCCCATCTTCTTCCCGATCTCGGCGTAGGTCGCTGGCCAGACCAGCTCAAAATCGTCGTCATATACCTCGTTACAGGAGAGCGGCACACGCCCGCCATACTTCCACGCCTTGCCCTGAGCGCTGTAGGCACGGGCCACTAGGGAAGAGCAATCGAAGATGTTGTCTTGGGTTCGCTTCGCCTGGCTGTACCGACACCCGATCTTTTTGAGTGCCCAGTCCCGTGCACCCTTTGAGATATCCAAGTAACTCATGAAATACACCCCTTTGTAAAAATAACGCCCCCCGGCGCTTGATATTGGTATCAATTGGGCTTACAATGCAGCTGTGCATCTTGTAAATTGCACATTTTGCTTATAGCGTATCACCTTTCGCCGGGCCGTCGTGTGTGGCGGCCCGGTATAACAAAGCCCCCGGTGCTTAACCTTGGTTTGATTTACGTTCCAATGGCCTGCCAGTAGAAGGAGCCATTACGGACGGAAGCATAGTTGTTGATGATGCGCAGCGTGAAGCCGACCGCCGTGACGGTGGCAAGATGCGCGAACAGGAAGTAGCTCGCCGCGCCCCAAGAATCGCCGGTATACAGCCCGAACACCACGTTCGGCGGCGCACTGTATGGCGTAGCAAACGTGACCGACACCACCGTCGCCGTACTGGCCGCAGCCGCGAACGCCACCGTCCCGAACTTAATCCCAAGCCCCGATAGACCATCGCCGTCACCATAAGCATACGTGGCCTTGGTCGCCCCTGCGGGCGCAGACGCAACCTGTGCATTCGTCCATGTGATCGTAGTCCTTGCTGCCATGAACTCGCACAGCCTGCAACCCACCACGCCGATGTAGTCCCATGTTTCAGTCTTCTCCACATAAATATCCCACGTGCTCGTGGCAGGCTTATAAATGAATGCGCTGACAACATCTCCGGTATATGAGAAGGAATAAAGGGCCGGGTCATTCGTTGAGGCTGACGCGAAGCAAATACCCAGCCTCGCCCCGATTTTCTGATGCCTTTGGATTATGTCGATCTCAATCGTGGCATCGGCATAAGGCTGGGTTATAAGCAGCGAGCAAATCTTGACCAGCCCAGCGCTTCCTCCGGCTCCGTTCGCGGAATGCACATCGAAGCCTTGCCGCATGATCACGCGTTTGTCGAAGTTCGACTGGATGCCCACGTCGAACAGGCTCGCGGTCGAGGCCACCTTGCCGATGGCGACGCCCTCGCCAGAAGAATGAAGATCGAAAAGGATCTTCTTGCTGGGAAGTTCCGCGAGTACTTCAGGCGCCGCGGTGTACCTGTCCGCCAGCGACACGGAAACGACGTACCCGCCGGAGCCGATGGTTCCGCTGCCGATCACACCGGTGATCGTGAACGAGTAGGCCGTCGCCCCGGCCGCGGCCATCGCCGCGTTCAGCGAGATCGCCGAGGAATACGAGCCGGCCGACGCCTTAAACTTGATCGAGCCGGCCTTCGTGTTCAGGTTCGCAATCGCCGCAAATACGCAGGTCAGCGTGAACTTGATGTACGTCCCCTCGTTGGAAAGCGTGCCGTCGGACAGAGCACGTGCGAGCGAAAGCCCCGTCACCATCGGCGCGAAGTACGAATTCACCGTGACCGCCGAAGCGCGCGTCAGCGTCGCCTTCCGGCCGCGCGTGTCCGTGACCTCGATGACCGCCGTCAGCGCGCCGGTCGCCGTCAGGACGTCCGTCGTGATCGAGAAGGGATTGACCGGCGTCGCGCCGGCCGGAACCGTGTACGTCTTGCCGCCGATGGTCAGCTTGTACTCCTTGATCGGCGCGCCGTAGCTCGTCGTGACATTGATCGCGCAGACCGTCTTGCTTCGCCCCTGCACATAGACGCCGATGGTGTCGCCGGCCGGGTTTTGAAGCGTGAACGTCGTGCTCGCGCTGTTGATGACCGGCAGATACGACGCCGGCACATTCAGCGGATAGTCAAGCAGGATCGTGGAGGAAAGCACGCCGCCCAGATAGGACTCCAGCGTCATCCGGACCGTGCCAACCATGCCATCCCGGATCTCGTTTGCAAGCGCCGCGGCCGGCGTCCAGCTGATCGTGCCGCCCGCGGTTACCGCGGCCCCGCCGTTCAGTGCGCCGCTCGACGCCCCGATGGAATACGACACCTTGTGCGTCAGGCCGCTGCCGGCCGTGCCGACCGTGATCGTGGACGGCGAGCCGATGGTGAACGCGCCGCCCGGAACGGACAGCGTCGCCTCCTCGTACTCGACAACCAGACGCGGCGCACTGCTGCCGGTGCCGGACGTCCACTCGCAGTAGGACGAATCGCCGGAGCCATGATCGAAATGCAGGTACCACGTTCCGGTGTACCCCTGCAGGATCGCCTTGTACGCCGTCAGGTCCCACGACTTCGCCCCGGTCCCCGATCCGGCGTAGATATTCAGCGAGAAATCCACGGTCCCGCGGTCCGCATAGTCCGGGTCCGCATTTGCGCCCAGCTTCAGCGTCCGGCCGGCGTACCCGTCCGTTCGGTTCATGTACAGCTTGATCGACTTGATGTACCACGACGGGTCCAGCGGAGCGAAGCCGACGCGGCCCTTGCAGGTGTAGTCGGCCGTCTTGCCTAGCGTGAACGGGCTGCTGGAATTGCCATAGCTGGACGTACCCCAGCGCGTCCCGGTCGAATTTAAAAGCGTTATCGTTGGCATCCCGTCACACCCTTCTGCATGTCAGATTCCCGGTCGCCGCCGTGTACTCGAAGATGACATCGCCCAGACGGAGCCGCGGCGACTGCGAGGACTGGCCCACCTGCAGGTACGCCGCCGTGATCGTCTGGAGCACGCCGAACACCGCGACCGCGATGGCGTCCGCACCCAGCCCTGCGAGAAACTCAAGCTGCTGCGGGCCGAGCCGCGCCGCGGACTTTGCGTTAAGGCTGGTGATGGTCAAGCCGTTCTCACTGAAATCCATCGACTTCGCCAGATTGTCCATCAGGTCCCGCTTCTCTTGGCTGGCCAGATCGCCCAGCACGCCGGCGTTTACCATGACGTTTTGGAACGTTTCGTTCTGGATGGTCCCCGCCATCAGCGACTCGATCATGGAAGCGGCGCCAGAGTAATCGGCGACAACCTCCCATGTGCCCGCATCACCGCCAGAGCCCGCGCGCCAGATCTTCAGCACAAAGGTTTCGGTGTTCAGCCACATCAGACCGTCCGTGGGATTCTCCGGAGGGTTGGCCTGCCTGACCGTATCGCTGGGCGCCACGATAGTGATCCGGCCATTGTTGTTCAGTCCAGACACGGCGCAGGTGAAGGTTGCCTGGCGGAACAGATCATCTTTCAGGACAGCCACTGACTTCGCACCCTGGTGGGCGGCGTTCCAAGCGGCGTCGCCTTCCATGCCAAGGCTTGCCCGTGTCCAGGAAAAGAGTGAAGCGCTATAATTTGCGGTCAGGTCGGTGGCGCCGCGCAGCACGCGGGCGGTCAGCACCGTCTCGGGAGTATCCGAAGTCAGCACTGTGCCGCGGGAGGCATCAATGGAAACCGTGATGCCCACAGTCTGTTCCGCGACGCCGAGTACGCTGCCATTAAAGGATAGATCGATTTCCTCCACCGATTCCGGCTCCAGTTGTGCGGCCGAAATGCTCTCCATGGCGATCTTCCTGCCGGATATCGTCGAGGGAAGCTGCCAGGAGGCAACGGCGGTTTTCCGCATATCCTGGCGGACGGAGCCCAGCTCGATGGATCGGAACTTCTCGTTCAGGCAATCGAACTCGACGCGATTTACCTCGGTCAGTAGATCAAGCTGAATGCCAGGATGCTTAACCCGCACACGGTCGTAGAGGAACACGTCTTCCAGGCTCCGGTACTGGGCGTACTCCTCCGTATCCCCGAGCGAAAGGAACTCCACTTTCAGGGACACCTTGGGCAGGTCGGCATCGTTCGCCAGCGCGGCGAGAGCCTCCCGGATCATGCGGATGCGCACAGCGGTCTTTGAGACGGTCTTAGTTTCTTTGCACTCCCCGGAGCAGGTGAGCGCCTGCACGTGGGGTGTGGGGTACAGGGAGGCCCGTGGGCTGTCGATCCAGGTCTGGTCGGCGGCGATTGTGTACACGGTGCCGTCCACGTTGTAGTTGCCCGCCGCGAGTAGCAGGTCCTTTCCGCTCTTATCCTTTCCGACCGGCACGATCCGGGTGACTACGTCGGAAGCGTCCACCTCACAGGAGACGCCCAGCAGGTTTTTGGCGTAGTCGATGCGGACGCCGCGGTGCAGTCCCGCGTCCCGCAGCAGGAAGAAGTCATAGTTGTCGCGGACAATCTCCGCGCCCCACAGTGCTGCCGCGCCGGTTTCCGGGTCGAGCAGTGCGCTGACGGGATTGACCCGCGTCCAGCCGTCGATGACCCGCTCACCGCCGACGTCGGTGAAGCTCGAGAATTGCATGGGCACCAGGCAGTTTCCCAGGATGCCGTCTACGGCGTCCACGCAGGAAGTCTGCCCGGCTGGGTAGGACGTGAGGTTGTTCAACAGGTCGTAGAAGATGTGCCGGGCGTAGGCGGTCACACCGTCGTCCCGAAGCTCCACCTTGTAAATGCGAAAGAGCTGGTCGGCCACGATCCAGGCGGGCGCGACCGTTTCAATGGCGGCGGGATTATTGGGCCAGTCTTCTTTCAACGTGTACTGAATGGCCGATTTCGCAATCCAGCCGTAATAGGTGTAGGTCTTCCACACCCACTTGCCCTTGCGCTTGACCTGCTTTTTACCCGTGAAGATCCCTTTATAGCGGTTCTCGCCCTTGTAGATGATGGGGAGGTTCATGCCCACCGGCAGGTTCTTCTTGCGCACCTTGTCGCCGACGGCGTGGTAGTAGAGGTTGCGCTGCGCTTTCGTTGTGCCGGTCTTGATGGTCCAGACCTCATGAGCGGTGACGAGCATGCCCGCCGGCGTGATGGGCGGCACGGTGCGAACGGGGATGTCGCATTTCAGGATATAGTCGTTCTGAAGGAACGCCCAGCGTCCATTCTCGTCGATAGGATGCGAAAGAACGATCTCCGAGAGGTCGTTCCGTGCCTCGGTATGCACGCAGGAGGTGGGGGACAGAGCGCCGCAGAGGCCCATGGTGTCGAAGTCCTCGGCGTCGGGGGAATAGATATACACTTCGCCCATATCAGAGCGCCCTCCAGTTTGGGGTGATTGATATCCGGGATACGTTCCCCGTCCAGGAAACGGCTGTTGACCCCACGGGCAGCGTCGGCCACTCGTCCCCGGTCAGGGAACCGGTGAGGTTGGTTCCTTCCCGATAGGCCAGCCGTTGCGGCACATCGATGGTGATCGCAGACGCAAGCCCGGCGATGCCCAGCGTCACCTCACCGACCATCAGGTCTATGTCGCCGGTGCCCTCGATCGTGATGACGGGTTCCGCGAACACAGTTCCCCGGTTTATGACTGGACCGGGCGTGGTCAATACGATATCGGGCATATTCAGAAGATAAAGAAAGGGCTGACAGCGGAAGTTGACGGTGAACTTGCGGTGGAGCCGCCCGCGCACCACCTTCTCGAAGTCGATCTGGTTGGACGCACGGGCGTGGTAATAGCCGGTGGGTCGGTTTCCGAACATCACGACTCCGGGACCGTGCAGCCACGCGGAGAACGCGGGGATCGACGCCGGGTTCGGCACGATGCACTCGCAGGCGGCGATAAATTCTTCGTACACGCAGTCGCCTTCGGTGATCGTCAGTGTTCCACTTCGCCCCGGCACCGCCTGCGTGGTAACCCGCTCCTTGGGCCGGGAGATGGCCGGATGGTTCAGCACATAAACACCGTAGTTCGTACACTTCACGCCGTTCCAGGCAAACCAGTCGGCCATTCCTCATCACCTCGCAATGCTTCTTTAGCGGACGCCCATACCCGCGTACTGGGTCTTGTTGAACTGCGCCAGCTCAATGGCGAGGCTACGCACGTCCTTTTCGTCACGGACGTAGAGCTTGTCTACCTGTACGGACACGCTCTGGTCCTGGTGATAGGTGCGGCGATTATCATAGCTGTTGCTCGCAGATGTGCCCGCCTGCGCCGCGCCGGTTAGGTACCGTGCTGCACTTTGGATAATCTTCGCCTGGGCTTTGCTCTCGAGGATGGTGCCCTCACCGATGCCCCGGACCATCATCCGGCCGACCTCGTCCCGGAAAACGCGGGACGGGGATTGGATCTTCAGCTTTTCCTTCGCCGCGCGCACGGCGGCTTCCGCCACGATCTTCATGGCGTTCGCCACCAGATTTCGTCCACTGAGGATGCCAAGGGCGAGGCCACTCATGGCAGACAGGCCGATGGGTCTTGTGGTGCTGGAAGAAAGATTGGTTTTCAGTGCGGAAATGGCTTTCGCCGTCGTAACACCAGCAGCGGAGCCGAACCCATAAGCCATCATGCCAGCGGCGACACCAGCCGCTAGGTCGATGCCAATCGGACGCGTCATGGCCGAAGGAGAGTGCGTCTGCGCCGCTGCACGCAGCGCGGTTTCAATGGAAGTGGCGACGGTAGTCGCGTCTCCGGTCCAGCCATAGGCGGTAAGGCCGCTCGCGATACCAGCGGAGATGTCGTTGCCGACGCCCAGGTAATCATCCGCGGTCCGTACGACGGTGAGCAGCGCGTTCAGCTGCTCCCGGATTTTCGTTTCCGTATCGGCGTCCAGTGTGCCGCTGCTGAGCGCGGCCATTGCCTGGGTGATATAGGTGGCGATGTTCTGAAGCTCTGCGGGGTTCAGGCTATGAAGCTGCTCCAGTACCACCGACTTGCCCTGCTGGGCGCTGAATTCCTCGCCCGCCGCGGCCAGATCCTCCACACCCTGCACAAGGCTGGTGATGGAGTTGACTTTGTCGGAGGTGCTGGATTTCATCCAGTCGGGCAGGAAGTTCTGGGGAACGGAGTTCAGGCCCGCTTCCGCGTTCTGAACGCCTTCCGGGGAGCCGATCTTCGGCAGCACCTGTACGTGCAGCACACCGTTTTCATCGGTACCCAGCACCAGGTCGGTGGCTTTGATCTGCGCCACCGCATCCGGCGTGACCGGGATCAGGACGCCGTGCTCATCGTAGAGTGCCAATAGCCCCGCGTTGAACTTGTCTTTGAACGCCTGCTCTACGCCTTCGACCATGCCGACCTTCATAACCTGGCCGTTGAGGGACACGGGGTTTGCCGTGCGGAAGTCCGCCGCAGCCTGAGCGTCGATGGGCGTCAGCTGCACGGTGCCGGTGACGGTGGCGGAGAGCGTCGTGGTCAGCGACGACGTATCGGTCTTGAACTGCTCCCACGCTGCAGATGCGCTGGTCAGATCCAGGTCCACCAGCACGCGCTTGACCTCATCTGGCAGCGCTTCATTGAACATGGCGTACAGGCCCTCAAAGGACCCAGCGTTGGCTTTCAGGAAGTCGGCGATGGAGGTGTACCCGCCCAGCACATCCGTGATGTTGAGGTCGGGGAACAGTTTCTGCGTCTCCTCCGGAGTAAGGCCGCCCTGCTGCACCGCGTCCTGAATCTGAGTCAGAAGCGCCAGGTAGGAGGCCAGTTCCCCCTCATTCATGCCCTTGGTCAGTTCGTCCAGTTGGGTGAGAATGCCGGAGGTGTTTCCGCCCTGGGAGGAAGCAATCTGGAACTCGGACAATAGGCCGACCAGTTTCTGCAGCTTTTCGTCCGCTCCGCCGAGCTCGTTGCTCTCAAGCATAGGGCCAATAAGCTGGGACAGCGCTTCGGCGTACTTCCGGGCGCCTTCCAGCTTCGCTTGGTTATGCTGCTCATTCAGCGCGTCGAGTGCCGCCTGCTTGTCCGCGCCGTTCTGCATGGCGGCGATGACCTTGTACTCGGAGGCATAGGTCTCCTCCAGCGCAGCATTGTACTCGGCGCTGCCCTGGGAGGCGGCCTTCATGGCATCGGCGTACAGGTCAATGGACGCCGATCCGCCTTCCGCCTGAAGCCGCGCCTTTTCTGCTTCAACACCCTGGAGGATCTTTTCATACCCGCCGGATTCCCCCAGCGCGTATTCCAGCTTGATCTGCACTCGCTGGGTGACGATCTCCTCAAGCCGCGCCTGATCCTTATCGCTGAGTTTCCCATTTCGGCGCTTCTTCAGGAGAGCCTGGACTTCCTTGTCGTAGGCATCGAGCTGCTTGAGCACCTCGTCCGAGCGCGTATCCTTGACGCCCAGCCCGGAGAGAATCTTCTGGCGCTCCTCCACCGCCTGCCGAAGCTGATCACTGTCCGCCTTGAACTCATCCACATAGGACTTGACGATTTCAGAGGTCTCCTGCTTGCCGTCGGTCCAGGTAGCATTGAGCCGGGTCAGCCAGTCCTTCGATTCTTCAATCCCGCCAAAGCTGTCCGGGGTCAGGCCAAACCTGCCTAATGCATCATTCCCGGTATCGAACACGGTGGTAGCCTGCTGCTCCGACCACGCTTTGGCGGTTTCCGCCATGCCCTGAAGAGCTTCCCGCGCTTCTCTGGCGCCGGAGGCGTAATCGATCCAGCGGTATGCTCCGTACAGTGCCGCCGCGGCGACCGCCGCGATGCCGACCGGTCCCAGCAGGCTCCCACATACGGCCAGTACGCCCTTCATCCCGCCGCCCGCGTCGACCGCGGTGGTGATCAGCTTTCCGAACCCGGTGGAAATGGTGCCGACAGCGGTGTTCAGCTTCCCCAGCACCAGAATCCCCGGCCCGATCCCCGCAACCCACGCAGCTGCGGTGATCAGCGCCTGGCGCTGGCCCTCGTCCAGTTCCATGAGGCTGCCCAGCAGGTCATCCGCGCCAGAGATCATCTTCCCGATCGTGGGGGAGAGATCGTCGCCGATCGTCTGCCCGAACAGCTTCACCTTGTTGCCGAGGATCGTGATCCGGCTCTGGGTCGTAGCGTACCGAGTAGATGCTTCCTTCGTCAGCGCGGTATTGCGCTTCCACTCGTCGTTCGCCATGCCCAGGGCCTTCCCGAAAAGTTCGTTGGCGTTGGTCGCGCGCAGCAGGGTATCCCGGAGACGAACCTCAGTGATGCCCATGTCCTGCAGCGTCGCGATGGCGCTGATCCCGGACTCGTCCAACTTCGAAAGGCCCACGATGAAGGCCTGAATGGCGGACGCAGCATCGGCCTTCCACGCCGCCTGGAATTCCGAGGACGTCATGCCGGAGACCTTGGCGAAATCGGAGAGGCCGTTCTTCCCGGTCTCCGCGGCGAGCTGCATCTGCACCATGATCTTGCTGAACGCGGTGCCGCCAGCTTCGGCTTCGATGCCCACCGACGCCAGTGCGGCGGAGAAGCCCAGGATCTGCGACTCGTTCAGCCCGACCTGTGTGCCCGCGGAGGCGAGCCGGGTCGCCATGTTGACGATGTCCCGCTCGGTAGTGGCCATGTTGTTGCCAAGTTCGACGATGACCGAGCCCAGGCGCCCGAAGTTGTCCTGGGCCATGCCGGTCACGTTGGCGAACTGCGCCAGCGCTGTCGCGGCCTCTTCGGACGCCAGATTCGTCGCGTTGCCCAGGTCGATCATGGCGCGGGTGAACGACGTCAACGCGGCGTTTTTAATGCCCAGCTGTCCCGCATTCGCCATGACGGCGGCGATGGCGGAGGTGTCTGCCGTCACCTGCGTGGACATGGTCTTCACGTCAGAGGCGAGTCGCTTATACTCGCCTTCGGTGGCGTCTACGGTCTTTCGTACGCCGGCGAACGCTTCCTCGAAATCAATGGACGCTTTGGCGGCGGCGACGCCCAACCCGGCGAGCGGAACGGAGGCGAAGGTGGTCAGCTTCTGCCCGGCGCGCTCCAGCGCCTGTCCGGCGGTGATAGCCTTCTTGCCGAAAGACTCCATGGCAGCGCCCGTGGAGAGCCACTTGGAGCGCGCTTTTTCGAGTTTATTGGTGCAGCTCTGAATTTCCGCCGCGGTTTCCTTCATAGCGGCCCTGGCGCCATTGAGGTTGGTCTCCGCCTTCGTCACCGCATCGGCGGCGTTCTGCATGGACTTCCGGTTGACGCCCAGCTGGCCTTCCAGCTTCTGAATCTCCGCACCGGTCGCCTTGTACTGTTCCTCAAGGTCCAGCAGTTCCAGCCCCAGCCGGTTGGATTCCTCGCTGTTGTCGCCAGTCGCCTTGACGCTGGCTTGGTACGCTGCGCGAGTCTGGTCGATTCGGCTCTTAAGGTCGGAATATCTGGACTTGGCGCCATCTAGCGAGGTTTTTAGCTGGTCGTTTATCTGGACGGCAGCCGTTAGCTTCACATTGGCGGCATCCAGTGCGCGCCGGTACTGTTCCACCGCTTTTTGCTGGAGGACCAGCTTGTCCCGAAGCATGTTGAGGTTCGCGCCCAGCCCGGTAGCGGACTTCTCAAACCCGGACACGCCGGCGCCCGCCGCCTTGAACCGGCTCTCCGCCTCCTGAATCTGCTTATTGATGCTGCCAAGGTTCCGGGAGAAGTTGTCCGAATCCAGGGACAGCGACACGACGAGGTCGCGCAGGGTTTCGGCCAAGAGTGTCGCCATCCTTTCATGCGGGAATCAGTAAAAAAATCAGCGCGGCCGTTGCGGCCACGCTTCGTCGATGAACCGGCGCTTGGGGACTTTCGCGCGCTCTTCGCGGTTTGCGTCCCATGCGCGGACAGAGAGAAAGCCGGGCATGTCCATGCCGTCAACATCGGACATGGTCCACCCGGCTTTCAGAAGCTCGTTGTAGGTCGCCAGGATGTAATCGTGCAGCGTCAGGACGCCTTCGTCTCCTGCGCTGCTGGAATAGGGAATTCGGAGAGCACGGAAGTGGCCTGCGCCTGAACCGCCATCATGGCGAAGGTAACGTCATGGATCAGGCGGTCCACCGGATAGTGGTCGAAGACATCGTCGGGGGAAAACTGATTCCCAAAGAGGATACAGAACCAGCGGACAAGCACGTCCATAGCGTCCTCAACGCTGGTTTCGTCGGGGACGGCGTTTCCCTCCAGCGCGCTCTTGGCGAGCCCGGTGATGTGCGCGTGCATTTTCGCAGCTGGACCCATCTCCCGCAGCGCGCGGCCGGACACGAAATCAATGGAAAACTTCTTTTCACCCAGGGTACAGGTGATCATGATCGGTGCTCCCTTCTATTGAAATCAAGTGCCGGAAGCGATAACCGGCGTGTACACGCTGGTCAGGAACGCAGCGGCTTTCTCCGGGATGAACCCGTTCTGGCCCTCGTCGGCGATGGCCTGATAACGCCCGTCATTGGTGCGCTTGAGGAAGGACCACTCGAGCTTGCCGGTCTGCCGGGTCAGCGTCTTTCCCTCCTTCGTGTGGTACTGCTCGGTTGCGGGCTTCGCGCGGCCCTTGAACAGCCAGACAAAGCGGTAGGTGCCGTCCGCTTTCTCGCTCTTGAAGCCGAGCGCGAAGTAGGGCGGCGAATCACCCGCGGCGCGGAGGAGCACGCCGTTGTCGTCAATGGTGTTGCCCAGGATCATCTCCTGGAGCGCCAGCGGGATGTCTGCCATCTCCATGGTCAGCTTGACGTCAGGGTCGGGATACACGACGTCCCCCTCGACGTCATCGTAGTACTGCACCTCAGGATCAGCGTTCTCCGGCGCGATCTGCGCGTCAATGGCGCCAGCGAGCAGCTGCAGCGTCCCGTAGGCGAGTGTTGCTTCGGTATCGGTGGTCAGCGGCGCGAGCACCACGTTTTTCAGGCCAACGGTGCTGGAAACCGCGGGGGATGCGGTCGGTTCAGGCATGAATGATTCCTCCGTTCTATAAAATGGTTCACAAAAGTCCTCGTTTATCGAGGGCGGCGTTCTGGAGATTCTTCAATTCTTCATAGGCTTCGTCCGCCTTGGCGTCGAAGGCCGGGCGGACAAACGGATGCGGTGGCGCGGGATGCGGCCCGCCGTGCCCGTGTTCAACCGGGTTGGCGTACCTGGCGCCCGCTTCGCCTGAATGCACGCCCACCGTCACGCGGGCGGCGCTTCGCTTGCGGGAACCTGCTCTGATCTTTAAGGAGTCTCTGAGCAGGCCGGATCGCGGGCGGGGATCAGTACTGGCGTTCTGGATCATCTGATCCAGTATCGGCTGCGCAGCATCCTTCAGAATGCTGGTGGTTGTGGTACCGTCCTCCCCAAGCGCGCCCGCCATGGAAGCGAGATCGTTTTTCAAGTCATCCGCGCCGCTCAGTTTCATGCCCACGGATCACGCCTCCTCTGTGCCCACCCACGTCCAGATGACGAGGAACGTCTTCGTGTCCTCCTCGTAGTCGGTGCGCTCCTCATCCATGCCAAACCCCGCAGCACGCATGGCGTTCCGAACGACAGGGATAGCGCCCGTCACGTCGCCGGTGCTCCAGAGGGTCAGGTAGACGTAGTGCCGGTATGTGGTCGGTACGTCATCCAAATGCCCGGCTTCCGTAGTCATGGTGGTATAGGTGAGGTACTGGGCGGGCGGTGCTGGGTATGTGGTGCTCGCGCGCCAGACGTGCGCGAAGGCGGGTATTCCCGCGGGGGCGAGCGCTTCCTGAATACGTTTCATCCGCTCACCGCCTTAATAGATGACGTGGTCAGCTTGAGGTACCGGCGCTTGAAGTCGTACTCGCCCAGTTTCGTGATTCTGAATTTCTCGTCCCGGAAGCGCACCCACATGCCGGGCAGGATGTCCCCGCGCCAGCGGATGATGAAGATTAGCCCGCGCTCGACGGTTTCCGCCTGGCCGATGAACCCGATCGTCGCGCGGCGTGAGGAATCGTCCTCCACGGCGGCCCATACCCGGCAGACGGCCTCGTCCGTTTCTACGGGATAGCCGTTCTCGTTAACGGCATTCACCATCCGGCAAATATCGACCAAGTGCCAGAGCTGGCCGGGATGCGGGATGCTGGCGTGCATGGGATCCTCCTTCTTTAAAAAAGCTGTTCGGGCGCGCGGTGCGGGTACAATAGTGCGCGGAACGCTGCGTTCATGATGTTGAAGCCATTCTTCTCTGAAAGGTCACGGCATTCGTACAAGTAGGACGCCATGAGGAGTACCGCCAACCGCGCCGTCTGCGGCGCGTTTGCATCAAAAGATACACGGCAGAACTCCTCCGCGATGGCCTGCGACTGGGCGAGGAGGGACGTGAGCAGAACGTCCTCCTCGTCGTGTTGTATGCGCAAGTGTGCCTTCAATTCTGTGACGGAGACGATCATTCGGACTCCGCCTCATCTTCCATGAGGCCGGCCGCCCTGAGTCGGCCAAGCAGCGCGTTGAATTCCTCGCGCAGCGCGGCGACAGTCGCGGCGGCGCTGTCGGGCTGAAAGGGCGCCTTCGGCATGGAAAGCGCCTCGCCCAGCCCAGACACCTCCGCGCCGGGTAGAAAGGTCAGCTTCCCGCCAATCACAGTTTCTCTGCCGCCGTGCGCGGTGTAGTTGTGCGTCTGGTATTCGCTCATGAGATCATCTCCTTATCAGGCGGTCTTCTGTGCGAGCACCTTCACGGCCTCGGGCAGAACGAGCTTTCCGTCCACGCGCTCGGAAGCCAGGAAGCCGACCTGCCCTGTCGCGGCATACAGTTCGTTGAGCCGCTTGAATGAACGGCCTTCGCGGTCCGCCACCCAATAGTAGGAGAGGTCGCCGAACAGGATGGTCTTGTTCCCGGCCGCAACGGCTGGCATGAACGCGGAGGTGTGCACGGGCTTGCCGAGGATCGTGTCGGGCGCGTTCGCGATGACGGAAGGCTGCCAGAGGTAGTCGCCCGCACCGTTCTTGAGCTTCCGGAGAGCCTTCACGGTGGAGTCGTTCATGAGGAACACGGCGTTCCTCCGGTAAGGGGCGCGCAGCGAGTAGAACAGGTCCATCACTTCGTCCATGGTGATCGCCGTCGCGCCCGCCGTCGTCACGCCGACCTCCGCGCCGCCCGTGGCATTGAGGATACCGGTGGGCTTTCCGGCGCCGTTGCCGGTGAAGAATCCCTCCTCCTCGGCGGAGCCGATCCTGCGTGCGAACTCGCGAGCGATGTAGGACGCGATGTCGAACACTGAGTCGTTGAGAAGCTCCTCCGACACCTTGATCATGGTCGCCAGCTTAAACGCCCCGATGGAGATCTGGCCAAAGGTGTCGTCGCTCTCGGGGTAGGCCGCGCCTTCTTCGATCCATGACGCGGTACCCTTGGAGGCGACCACCGGGATCTTGCGGTCACCGGAGGAGGTGGTGATGCCCTTGGCGAGCCGGCGGAAGATGTTCTGCTCCTCAAGTGCCTCGATGAGCGTCCTCTGGAACTCATCCGGGGCGAGGTAGCCGCCGTGATCGTCCTCGCCGATCTTGAGCGCGTTGTACACGTCGTGGGAGACCGACTTGTTACGCATGGCCTGCCAGAACGCGGCCTTGTATGCGTCGGAAGCCCTCCCGGCCTTTTCCTTCAGTTCGGGTGCGCCGGGCTTGTCGGTCAGCGGCGCGGCGGTGGGCCGCCCGAGCTCAAGGTCCAGTGTCGCCTGGCGCTCCAGGCGCTCGATCTCGTGGCCGAGAGCGACTACGTCGGCCTCCATCTTGTCATAGGTGGTGGCATCCTCGGCAGAGAGCATTCCGTCATTGCCGCGCTTGGTGTCCAGAAATGCTTTGGCGGCGTCCCACGCCTTGGCGCGCTTTTCGCGCAGGGAAAGAATTTGGTTCATAAAAAATCCTCCCATTATTTCAAAAGCGCCAGTCTCTTTTCGAGGCCGGAGGCCGGCACCCTGTCTGACGCTTTCACTCCAGGTTGTTCGGGTTTGGGAATCCGTGCCTTCACCTTATCCATGAGGCTGTTGGTGACGGCTCTGCGGGAGAAGGAGAAGCTGTTTTCGGGCGCATCACCGGGCGGGGCGGAATCCTTGAACAGGATCTCGTCGCAGAAGCCCAGCTCCAGCGCCTTGTTCGCGTTCATCCAGGTCTCCGCGTCCATAAGGTGGGACAGCTTCGCGCGCGAGAGCCCCGTCTTGATCTCATAGGCATTAATGATGCTTTCCTTGTATTCGTCCAGCATCTGGACCGCCTTGCGCATTTCCTCGCTGTCCCCGATGGCGACCGTCAGCGGATTATGGACCATCATTGTCGAAACGGGGGACATGAGTACACGCGTCCCCGCCATGGCGATGACGGAGGCGGCGCTGGCCGCGATGCCGTCGATCTTCACGGTCACGTCGCCGGGGTACTCCATGAGCATGTTGTAGATTTGTGCCGCCGCCACGCAGTCACCGCCCGGCGAGTTGATCCAGATGATGATGGGGCCGGAGCCGACCAGAAGGTCGGCCTTGAATGCGGCGGGCGTTACGTCATCATCGAACCAGCTGCTTTCAGCAATTACGCCGTCCAGGTACAGCGTGCGGGCATCCGGCGCGGTCTCATCCCGTACCTGCCGGTCGGGCTCTGACCATTGCCAGAATCGTTTCATTTGATGGCCTCCTTATTCTGTTGATTGGCTGCATACGCGCCCGCTTGGGCGAGCGTAAGCATGTTGCCGTTGATGAGGTAAAAATCTCCGCCGTCTTCCGCGGGGATGCGGTCGAAGTTCTCCAATTCCCGGATATCGTTGGCGCTCATCCAGCCGTTTTGCCGGGCGACGGCATAGCCGTCCATGCGGCTCTTGTAGTCCCCGCGCAGCAGTCCCTCCACATTGAAGCGCACAAAAAAGCGCTTCTTCTCGGTTTCCGAGAAAAGCGCCCGGTAGATGGCCTGTTCCCATCGGGTGATCCATGGGGAGAGCGTGTACTTCACGAATTCCAGCGACTGCTGCTCGATGTTGCTGAAAGAGGATTTGTCCAGGTCACCGACCATGTGGGGCGGCACCCGGAAGATGCGCGCGATCTCGTCGATCTGGAACTTTCGCGTCTCCAGGAACTGCGCCTGCTCCGGCGAGATGGAGATCGGCTTGTAGGCCATCCCCTCCTCCAGCACCGCGATGCGGTGGGCATTGGCGCTGCCCTGATAGATGGCGTTCCAGGATTCCCTCACGCGCTTGGGGTCCTTCACCACGCCCGGATGCTCCAGCACGCCGCCCGGCTGCGCGCCGTTCTGGTAGAAGGATGCGCCATATTCGTCACAGGCCAGCCCCATCCCAATGGCGTTCTTCGCCATGGCAATGGGCGAATAACCGACCAGTCCATCAAAGCCCAAGCCTGGAATGTGAAGCACTTCCGAAGGTGCTAACCGCACGGTCGATTTGCCGCCCATCGTTCGTGGGTCTCCGTCCGAGCGGGTGTATTCGTAAACGATGCGCCCTTTGGCGTCCCGGTCCACGGTCATGCGGTCCGGCATGAGCGGATAAAGCGCCAGCACCTCGCCACGCCCGTTTCGGATCACCTGGGCGTAGCCGTTTCCCCACAGGAGCAGGTGCGTCATCAGGGTTTCCCGGAAGGAGAAGGCGGACATCTCCGGGTTCGGCTCGTCGTGCAAGATACTGTACAGCGTATGCCCGATAGCCTTTTCCTTTCCACCCGTGCTGTTGTACTGGTATACGTGCAGCGGGAGCGAAGCGACCGCCTCGGACAGGATGCGCACGCAAGCGTAGACTGCGGTCATCTGCATGGCGGAACGCTCGTTGACTACCTTGCCGCTGGAGGTGCCCCCAAAGAAGAAGGAATAGGCGCCCCCGCTCAGGGCGTTTCGGGGCTTGTCCCGTGCCCGGATCAGACGGGAGAAGGGGTTTTTCATTTCTACCTCCATGTGCCGAGCCTGAAAAAGGAGCAACCAGATAGTTGCCCCAGAAGGTGGATCCCAGTTTGTGGCGGCTGAGCCTATATTACTATGCGCTGGTCAACCGAAAGAGGACCTCGTACCCGGCCAGCCCCAACGCAGACAGCGCGCAGAAGGAAATCAAAGGCTTCCTCTGCAAAAATGCGCCCTTATATATGAGAGAGTACAGCGCGAGACCGATGAGAATTCTCCCGATAACGGCGGGAAGCATGTGCAAATAATCGGGCAGATGAAGCAATTCACTGAGCCCCTCGGAGAGGAAGACCGCAGGAAGCAAGCTCGCGCCCCAATGGTGGTTCGGACTCATTTGACTGCGTAAAAAAGCGCCCGCTCCGAAAATCACGCCGAACACAACGGCGCAGGCAAGCCAGACATAGAAATAGTAACCCGCCGGCAGGAAGGAATGCCGGTTCATGATGGCTTCCATCCAATAGTATGAGATGACGCAGACAATCAGTGTCCCCATACAAAGGAGTATCGCCGAGACCTTCGTTTTTGCAGCCAAGGCGACAAAGAAAGCTGGAACTAGCCACACAGCGCCCGAATTCGCCAGGGAATTCAAAGAGCCGGGAAGGTACTTTTGCCCGATGACCGTCAGCACTCCTGTGCCAAGTCCGACGAGTAGGGCGCATATCCCTTGAATGACAATTGCCTTTTTGTTTGAATCCATGAACTTGTATCCTCAAAATCCTTTTATGTAAAACCGAGTATAGCACAGGAGAGGCATTATAGCAATTATAGCTGTAGTGAGACACTATACAAACAGAAGCCCCCTCCCATCATAGACCGATCCGTTTATGCCGCCGCCGAGCGTCGCCCTGGCGAAGCCCATGATCAGCGCAACGACGCCGTCGATCTTCTCCGTAGACTTCTTTTTGTTGGGTTTGATGTTGCCCGCGGCGTCCTGGTCGACGACGACGTTGCCCATGTTCCAGTTGAGGACAGGATGTTTGCCATGCCGGATCTTTCCCTCCATCACGAACTGATAGAAGTCTTTGCTCGGCGGGGACATTGAGATGAAGCCCTGCCCAAACGGGAACACCGTGAAGCCGTGCTCCGCGCCCAGTTCCTCCAGATCGCGGCGTATCTTCTCCGCGCCATAGCGATCATAGGCAATCTCGCGGATGCGAAAACGTTCCGACAACTTGGCGATAAACGCCACGATGTAATCGTAGTCCACCACATTACCCTCGGTGGTGTTGAACACGCCCATCTTCCGCCACACGGCGTAGGGAACGTGGTCGCGCCGCGTCCTGAGGTCGATCACGTCTTCCGGCAGCCAGAAGAACGGCAGGATGGTGTGCTTTGTGTCTCCTGCCGTGGGCGGGAATACCAGCACCAGCGCCGTGAGGTCACCCGTGCTGGAAAGGTCGAGCCCGCAATAACAGTCGCGGCCTTCGTACTCCTCCCAGTCGATCTCCGTGCCAAGCGCGTCCCATTTGTCCATGGGCATCCAACGGATGTCGGCGTTGCACCATTCGTTAAGCCGGAACTGCCTAAAGTGCATCTCTTCGGCAGGGTTCTGTTTTGCCTGCTCATAGGCGGCTCGCACCGTTTCAAGCGGGATGGTCACCCCGATGGACGGGTTCACCCGCCGCCAGATGCGCTCGTCTTCCCAGTCGTCGCCGTCCTCAATGCCGAAAACGGCGGGATAAAAGCTGGGGTCGATCTTGGAACCGTCCAGCACCGCCTTCGCCTTGCAGTGGATCTCGTAGCAGATGCTCATCTTATCCCTGCCCGCCGTGGTGATAAGAAAATAGAGTGGCTGCCGCCTGGCGTCGCCCGTGAATTTCGTCATGGTGTCGAATAGCTCGCGGGTCTGCTGCGCGAACAGCTCGTCGAAAATCAGCCCGCTCACATTGAAGCCCTGTTTGGATTTGGTTTCCGAGGACAGCACCCGGTAGAAGCTGTTCGTGTGGTTGAACACGATCCGCTTGGTGCTTGGCACAAGCTTCGAAAGTGAGAGCAGATCCCTATTTTGCTCGACCATCGCCTTGGCGGTGTTGAACACGATGCTCGCCTGGTTGATGTCGGCTGCGCAGGAGTAGACCTCCGCGCCCGCCTCGCCGTCCGCGAAAAGCAGGTAGAGCGCGATGGCAGCGGCGAGTTCGCTTTTACCGTTTTTCTTCCCGACCTCCACATATGCCGTGCGGAACTGCCGGTAGCTGTCCTCGCCGACGATGCCGAAGATGTCGCGCACGATCTGCTCCTGCCAGGACATCAGGCGGAACGGCTTCCCGTGCCACTCGCCCGTGGTGTGTTTGAGCATTTGAATGAAGTTGACCGCGTAGTCGGCGCGCCGGGCATCGTAACGGCTGGTCGGAAGCATCAGCTTAGTAGGGGAATACTTGTAGCCGCCCAACGGCGCACCTCCTTGGGGGAAAAATAAAAGACCTCCGAAGAAGTCGATAGCTTGTATGTACGAGGAACAGCCCTGTCAGCCTGACTCAGGCCGAAAGGGGCGTCCCCTGGGTAAATGGTTGATGTTTACTCCGCTTCGCCCGTCAGGATAAACCTCGCGTAGGCCTTGCGGTCGGTTTCGATGAAGTCGACCAGTTCGTGGAAGCCCTTCTCAAAGGCGATCCGCTGGACGGTATGAGTATCGAACATGTTTGTCGCGCCTTCCGCGCGGATGGCGAGGATCTGCTCGCGGATGGTGTCGGTCATAACGCATTCCCCTTGTCCACGCGCTTGATCACGTCCACGCCATAGACCGCGCCAAGCGTCGAACCGTCATCCCAAACGCAGAATACCGTTCCGGTGTCGTCCACGAAGTCCACCGTACCGAGGCTGCCGGGCTTGAGCGTGGTATAGGGGTCGCATATCGCCACCAGATCGACTCTCGATCCAATCGGGTATGCCAAACGCACCCGCTCGACCTGCTCCTTACTCGGAAACTTCATCGCTTGCCGCCTCCTCTTTCCTGCCGTTCTTCCAGCTCGAATTGCCTTCCAGCTTGGAAAGCAGAATCTTCCGCGCCGCCTTGTACTCGTCGCCGATGAAGCCAAGGGAAAGCAAGAAACACCGCATGGCGTATTTCGTGTTGCCTTCGACATCCTTCTCCTTCGCCGTGACGCGCTTTTTCGCAAGCGTCGTCTTGCAGAGAAGGCTGATCAACGTGGCGTAGGCATGCGCTTGCTCTCCGTCGATGTTCCTGCTGAACCAGGGGAACTGCAGCGTGTCCTTGGTCATTATGATCGGCAGTTCGTCCGCGCCAAGAACGGCTTTCAGGAGCGCGGCTTTGGCGTTGACCAGCCTGGTGAGGTTTTCAAGCTTCTCAGGCGTGAACCCCGTGAGCGGCATCTCAATGATGAGGCGGTCGGGGCTTTCGGACTCGGGAACGTCGCTTGGCTGCATCCCGTTTTCGCCCTGCCAGTCTTCGCGGTGCTCCCGCCCAAGCCCCAGTTCCTCGCGCTCGGTGAGGTTCAAGTCCTCGTATTCGGGCTGCCCTTCCATCCACGCTTGCTCATGCTTAATCATGGCTTCGGTTGGCGGTACGTTGGGGTCCGCGTACCGTCCGGGGTGGAGCTGGTCGATGTCGGGGTATTCGTCGTATTCCTCGCTGACTGCCTTGAAGTCGTGCAGGCCGCAGAGGTCGGCGACCAGATCGCGGTTGTCCGGGCCCGTGACCGTCCCGGCCTTGTCGATGTGGATGGCACCCACCTCGTAGGCTGCCGTGGGCATTCCGAGATACTTGGCCGGGGCGTTCAATTCCTGGCTGATGGCGGCTACCAGCGACTTGCGTTCCGCACCCGAGACGTTGTAGCAGATTTTCATGTTTGTCCTCTTTTCCCTTGATTCCGTGGGGCTGGCGCACCTTCGGTATGCGTATGTTCGCTCTAAACGCCCGAGATAGCAAGCGGTTATGCGATAATCGATGTAACGAATATCAAGGGAAAGATGGGTTCAATCTTGTGTACTAGTCACGATGCCCGCCATGAAAAGCACAGGCAGGGCAGGGTTATTCATGCTCCGCCACTTCCTTTACGAGGTCAGCATAGGCAAAGGTCCTCCCATTCCGCTCACAAGTGATGTCCGCGCCGCCATTTTGTTTGAAATCAGCATACCTTCGCAGGATGACGGAAGCGTACTTTTCATCCAATTCGAGCATATGGCAGATTCGATCCGCCTGCTCGCAGGCGATGAGCGTGGAGCCGCTCCCGCCAAAGGTATCGAGCACGATGCCGTTCGCCTGGCTGCTGTTGCGGATGGGGTATGCCAAAAGGTCGAGCGGCTTTGACGTCGGGTGGTCAGCGTTGCGCTTGGGCTTAGCGAAGTTCCAAACGGTCGCTTCACTCCGCCCGGCGTACCATTTGTGCGTACCCGTTTTCAACCAGCCGTAGAGGATCGGTTCATGCTGCCACTGGTAGGGCGAGCGACCCATCACAAAGCTGTCCTTGACCCAGATGCAGGTACCGCTGAGATGAAAGCCCGACTCGCGAAACGCCCTGCGGAAGTTCTCGCCCTCGGTGTCAGCGTGGAAGATGTACGCCGAGCCGCCCGATTCGAGGTTGTCCGAGAGGTTTCGGAACGCCGAGAGCAGGAACTCGTAGAACCGCTCCGTCTTCATGCTGTCGTTCTTGATCTTGAGCCCGCTCGCCGACTCGAAGCTGACGTTGTAAGGGGGATCGGTCAGCACGAGGTTCGCCTTGCGACCGTCCATGAGCCGCTTGACAGTGGCGGGGTCGGTGGCGTCGCCGCAGATCAGGCGGTGCTGGCCCAACATCCACACATCCCCAGGCAAAACAAAAGCCGCCTCTTCCAGTGCGGCTGTCAGGTCGAAGTCATCGTCCTCCACGTCGTTACCATCGCCGGCGAACAGTTTTTCGATCTCACTGGCGTCGAAGCCGGTCAGTTCGAGGTCGAAGCCGAGGTCTTTCAATTCGCCAAACTCCAGAGCGAGCAATTCTTCATCCCAGCCCGCGCTCAGCGCGAGCCTATTGTCGGCGAGGATGTAGGCGCGCTTCTGGGCGTCCGTCAGGTGCTCCGCGAACACGCACGGCACTTCGGTCAGCCCTTCAGCTTTTGCCGCCGCCACGCGCCCATGCCCCGCGATGATGTTCAAGTCCTTATCCACGATGACGGGGTTTACGAACCCGAACTCACGGAGCGAAGCACGCAATTGGAGAATCTGCTCCTTGCTGTGGGTCCTGGCGTTCCTAGCGTAGGGGACGAGGCGGTCAATCTGCACTTGCTCAAACCGGGATGTGGATCGCATTCCTAGAACCCCCTATTCGTGAGCAGTTCCAGGAAGGCGTTTTTCTCCTCGCTCCTGTCGCCGCTGTATCGGTTGATGATCTGCATGATGAGGTTGAAGTCGTCGCGCATGGCTTTGTAGTAACCTTGCCCTGCCGTGACATAGGGTGAGAGCTTCAGTTCCTTCGTCATCCGTCCGATCTTCCGGTTCATGCACTCGCAGGCGAGAAAGCCCTGCCGGTTGAGCACATAGTCGGTGATCGTCTGGGGCGCGACGAAACCCTCGCAGCCGCGTGCTGCAATGAACTCCTCAAGCTCGGCGCGCAGAATGTCCGCCGAAGGAACTTCCTTCTCGCATTCCTTCATCGCCATCGCGAAGTAATCCGCCATCACGTTTTTGGAGTACACCTTTTTCGGTGCTGGCGCGGACGAAGCAGGCTTAACCGCCTTTCCTTCGAGCTTTTTGTCAATGATGTTTTTCCGGGGACGCCCCGCCCCCGGTCGATACCCTCCGCTGGGCACGAACGTCACCTCGTTTGATTTTTGAATTTTGATTTTTGATTTCCCAAAAACTCACGCGACAGGGCGGCCCGCTTCGGCACGTTAAAGTGGTAGAGAGTTGATCCCCCTACCGGGGCCCCCAGCGGTCTCCGTCGCGGGCGGAGATGGCCGAGTGGCAGGGCTTGCAGAGCGCCATCAGGTTGTCCTCGTCGTGCGTCCCGCCACGAGAGAGCGGCAGGATGTGGTGTACCTCCGAGGCGGGGGTGGTCGTTCCACGTGCCAGGCACTCCGCGCACAGCGGGTGCGCCGAGAGAAACTGGGCGCGAACCTTCTGCCACTGATGCCCGTAGCGCTTCTTCGAAGCCGGGTCGCGGTCGTAGCGGTTGTAACGCCGGGCCTCGGCCTTGGCGTGCTCCTCGCAATACCTGCCGGCTGTCGCTGTCAGTTGGGCGCAGCCGGGGTAAGAGCACGGTCTCTTGGGGCTGAACGGCATTGACTCACCTTCCTGGGCATGAGAAAAGCCTCCGCGGGATTGCTCCCGAGAAGGCCCTTCGGTATCTGTTTCGATGATACCATTATAGCGTGGGAATCAGGGAAAATCGTCCGCGATATTACTCATTTGCCAAACAGCAGCAGGGTGAGGTGCTGCAGCGCGCGGTTTTTCTTGTTGTACGCGGAGGAGCGCTCGACGCTGAACCGGTCGCAGATGTTGTAGACAGCGTCGATCTGCTTCTGGTCGTCGCCGAAGTAGAACTCCTTCAAGATAAACCTTTCGTCTTCGGACAGCGTCTCCCATGCGGGCTGAAACCACTCCATGTATTCCAGCGCCTGGCGGTACCGCTCTTTGAGAACGTCGATCTCGTCAATTCCAGCGGCCAACCTGTTCTCGCCTGCCGTGGGGTTGTGGGCCGAAGGCATACCGGTCAGCATGGAAGCCCTGGGCGCGGCCATCCGATCCTGCAGGAGCGCGATGTCATCTCCGGTATGCTCGATGATGTAGGCCATGCTGTCGAAGTCTTTTAGGGCGCTGATGGTCGCGGACCGCTTGTCCAGGTATTGCCATACGATATTCATCTCGTACCTCCTGCGTATAGGTTTGCACTGACCGCGTCGATCAGCGCGGACTGTACGACGTCTTTCGCCTTGAGCGCCCGCATGACGCTCTCGTCGATTGTGCCCTTCGTGATGATGTGGTGGATGACCACAGTATCAGCCTGCTGGCCCTGCCGCCAGAGTCGGGCATTGGTCTGCTGGTAGAGTTCCAGAGACCAAGTCAACCCGAACCAGATCAGGGTGGAGCCTCCCGACTGAAGGTTCAGGCCATGCCCGGCAGATGCGGGGTGTATCAGGCCGACCGGCATTGTGCCGGCATTCCAGTCCGCGATGTCTTTGCTCGTCCTGATCTCCCGCACATGGAACCGCTCCTGGATCCGGGCCAGATCGTGTTTGAACCAGTAGGCAACCAGCACCGGCTTGCCGTTCGCGGCTTCGATGAGGTCTTCCAGCGCGTCCAGCTTCCGGTCGTGGATGTGGACAACGCGCTTTTCTTCGCCGTACACCGCGCCATTGGCCATCTGGCAGAGCTTGCCGGAGAGGGCGGCCGCGTTCACGGCGTCGATCTCCTCGCCCTTCAGGGACAGCACCAACTCGGTGCGAAGTGTGTCGTAGGCGCTGCGCTCCGGGTCGGAGAGCGTCACCGGCACCTCGTTCATCACGCACTCCGGCATGTTCAAGTAGTCGGTGCTCTTCATGCTGATGGTGATGTCCGCGATCCGGCGGTAGATCTCGTCCTCCGCGCCGGGCCTGGGCTTGTAGGTGAACACCATCTGCTGGTTCCGTCTGTCAGGGGTGAAGAACTCATCCCTATAGTGGGTGATGAAGCGGCCCAGGCGCTTACCCATGTCCAGTAGCCGGAACTCCGCCCACAGGTCCATCAGGCCGTTGCTGGAGGGGGTGCCCGTCAGGCCCACGATCCGCTTGATATGGGGGCGCGCTTTCATGAGGCTCCGGAACCGCTTGGCCTGGTGGGACTTGAAGGAGGACAACTCGTCGATCACGACCATGTCGTAGTCGAACGGAAGCCCGCTGCCCTCGATCAGCCACTGGACGTTCTCGCGGTTGATGATGTACACGTTGGTGCGCTGCCGGAGCGCTGCTTTGCGCTCGGGCTCCGTTCCGACCGCGACCGAGTAGGTTAGGCCCCGCAGATGGTCCCACTTTTGGATCTCGGCGGGCCAGGTGTCGCGAGCTACCCGTAATGGGGCGACGATCAGTACCTTGCGCACCTCGAAGCTGTCCAGGCAGAGGTTAAAAATGACGGTCAGGGTAATCACGGTTTTGCTCAACCCAAGCCCATATCAAGGAGTACAGCGGCCACCTCATGGTGTTCGATGTACTCGGTCACGAACTTCTGGTACTCGTACGGTATGAACTTCATTGGGCATCACCCCCTTCGTCCAGAATCTCCGGGATCTGCTCCGGCCGGTCTATCACGTACACACGAAACCCTAGCGCCTCCAGCTGCCTTTTCCGCCTTACCTGCAGCGGGCGCAGGGTCTTCCCAGGCGCTTTCACTTCCGCGAACGCCATGCGCCCACCCGGGAGAAGGACGAGGCGGTCGGGCACACCTGCCCATCCGGGGGAGGTGAACTTGGGCGCGAGGCCGCCCATCCGGTGGACGGCCTGTATCAGGTTTTGCTCGATGAGTTTCTCACGCATCCTTGTTTTCCTCAGCCAGCGCGAAGATCCGGCGCTCGGCTTCAAGGGCGCGATCATGGGCAATTTGAAGCGCGCGCTCCATGACCTTATCGGGCGAGTTCCACGCTTCCTCGACGGAGAGGAAGTACCGACGGAACTCTTTGCCCATCACGCTGCGCTGGATCATGCAGAGCTCCTTGGCCATCGAGATGGAAAGCGCATGATCGATTGCCTGCTTGCCCGGAAGCCCATCTGACCTATTACTCAAAAATGTGCAATAGTCTCTTCCTTCACGGAAGCCATACGCGCACATTCTGGGGAACCAGTCATTGTAACGGGTGTTGATTTTCAGCATGGCATGCAGCTCGCGCCCGCGGACGGTTGGATTATCGGAATCGAAAATGATCGCGATCTGATCGGTCATGGAGATACCTCCTCACACTTTCTGTAGTCACGCCAGCAGCGTTTGAACACCTCAGTGCACTCGTCGCAGGCACCTTGGCTGCTCAGATGATCCAGGATAGCCGCTCTGGTGTTTTCCGTGGGCCAGGTTCTGTCGGACGACATATCATCAGCGAGGTCTCCGCGGGGCGAGTATTTTCCCTGGTACCGGGCTATCATCCACTCGTAAAAGGTCATCGTATGATCCGCTCCTATCTCCTGTGTGCAGGTTGCGGAGGTCGCCGTATAAAACTCTCTATAGGGAAAATTTGACCCTCGATTTTCCCTTAAGGGACTCTTTAGTGGAGACCTTCGCAACCTGCACACTTCCTATTAAATGGTGTTACTGGAGGAAGTCCTCGCTGAATGTCCGATCGACCAGCCGTAGGCCATTGATGAAGATCCCAGATCGCTTCTTGTGCCTGGTGAAATCCTCCGCCTCCAACGCTGCGTAGAAATCCGTGGTGGACCGGATGTACTCACCAGTCTCAGCGCAGAAGCTGCGATAGGTTGCATACAGCTCCCCCGATTTGGCTTCCAGGCCGGGGCCGACCTCGCAGCACTCCGTCAGGAAGTGGTTGAGCCAGTCACTTTGCTCCCGATACGCTTCGATCGCTCGCTGGACACGTGTGGGCAAGGGGATCTTGAACCCGAGCTCAATAGCTTCCTGCGCGCCCTCGATCATCCATGCCATGATGGCCTCGCTGGCGTTCTGGAACAGGTGGTCGGCGTAATTCTTGATGTCGCTATTCCCCTCGATCTTCGCTGTGAAGGGAATGACGACCAGCCTGCGCCAGATGCCGCTGTCCATCACACCGACCTTGGGGAGATGGTTCGTGTACAGGACCAGCGTGTGGCTGGGCGTGAAGCTGAGCGGGTCCTTGTACTTCTTTTCGCCGTACACATTGTCGGTGGAGGTCAGCTGCTTGACCGTGGAGGTGTTGAGCCGTGTGCCCTCTTCGAGTTCGGCGGCGATCAGGAGGCGCTTGCCTCGGGTCTCGGCCATCTCGGGCTTGACGTTGCGCCTGCAGCCCACCGTCAGGGAGTCGGCGGAGATGTTGCCGCTGTAATTACCCAACACGCGGGCCAGCGTGTTCCAGAAAGTGGACTTGCCATTGCGGCCGTCGCCGTAGGCGATGATCATGGCTTCCCAGAAGACCTGACCCACGCACACCACGCCCGCGACGCGCTGGACATACCTGATTAGTTCCGTGTCATGGCCAAAGAATGTATTGAGTGCGTCAAGCCACAGCTTCTTGCCTTTTTCGCTGGGCGAGGCGGCCGTTACATGGGTGATGAAATCCTCTGGATTGTGCGCTTGCGCGCCCGCGAGCCCGCGGCGGAGATAGTAAGTGGCGGCCGGGGTACACAGCAGGAACCAATCCTTGTCCAAGAGCGACGGATCGATCTCCAGCACAGGCCTGGCTTCGTGTAAGGTGGCAGTGATATACTTGGATTCCCGACGCTGCAGGACAAAGCTCCTGTAGGACGCCGCATCCTCGTACCGCTGGTATGCCTCGAGCTGTTCTGCGTCCAACATGGTGAGCGCTTTCTTCTTCGGATGCTTGGCCATAATCTCAGCTGCCCCAGTGGCTTCGTAGGCACCAACGCTGTTCTGAATGGCCTGTTGGGCCTCCGCCAACTGTAGGTCCGTCAGCGCATGCGCGACGTGTTGCGAGCCCGGCTTTGTTTCGCGCCAGTAGGTGCCGTTGTAATGGATGTAGTCGGTGGCCGGGGAGTATCGCAGTTCCCCACGAAAGACCTCACCGAGCATGCGGGCCTGGCCAACGTCCGTGTAGTCTTCGGGCTTGTACAGATATGCTTTGGCTTTGTACTCGTCCGGCGGTACATAGCCTTCTTGCTGCGAAATCCGGCTGTAGAAGCCCTGTGCGCTGTGCCAGATGGTCTGCAGCTCCCGATCTTCGAGCGGCGGATCGCACTTTTCGGACTCATCCAGGAAGGCGTTGTACGCCGTCTCGGTGTCCCCGTAGCGCTTGAGTACGCGCCCGGCAAAGTGCGAAAGCGTGGCGTTCCGGCTGCCTTCGTGGATCGTGCGCGTATAGGTCGGGGCCGCGGCTGCCGCGAAGTCGCCTTCAGAATCCGAGTAGTACAGGTCCAGGCACTCGTTCAGGGTGAGCGTCCCGGGGAAAAAGGCAACGTCCGGTGTGCTGGTGCCGTAGAAGAACCGCGCAGCGTCCACCGCGTTGGTGTCGAAGTAGGGAAACAGGCGGTTGATGCGCTTCTTCAAATCTTTGTACTGGCTGAAATCGGTCATCTCATCGATCGGGAAAAGGCAGTGGAACTTCGACCGTGGCGGTTTCCCGCGCTTGGGTATGTTGTGGTGTCTACTGAAATGCACCGCGAAGGTCGTGTCCGGGAAAGCCTGCCGGATATGGTCCGGCGTGACCCAGTCTTCCGGATTCTCGGAATGATCGTTGTCGCAGTCCATACCCAGACAGTCCGATCTGGTGAAGTTACCGTTTGAGCGATAACTCTGCTTGTACAACACGCACACATAATCGCGCGCGGCGGCTTCCCGTAGGGACTCGGCATCTGTGACCAGCGCCTTGTGTGGGTAGCTGCAATTTGTCTCCGCTCCGACGCAGTCTGCGTAATAGAACGTAAAGCCGTTCATGTGACCACCTCCTCACATTCTTTGGTAAAGTAGCGGATTCGCTGGCCCTTGCGCATAGCGCGCGCGATCTCAATCCCCATGCCCCTCGTAATCCCGTCTCCGAACACCCAGAGTTCTGCGCATTTTGACAGAAGCACGATGTCCATGAACAGCGCCAGATCGCGCTCGGCTTCGTCATCATCCTGCATGAACTGGGGGAACAACAGGTGCGGCGCGATGGGGATGCAGCCGCTGTCAACCGCAAAGCGGCAGTAGCGCCGGGCATTCAGGATGTTGGCATCGGTGTCTCCTGAGTAGGGGGAGCACACATAGACGATCGGCCGGAACCGGGCTTTTCGCAGTTCGGCTTCGATGTTGGTGAAAGCTGCAAAGACCGTCGGATCGGGGTATCCTTCGTGGTTAAATCGGCTGATCTTCATTTGTATCCTCCTTGGAGAGCGCGCCTTCCAATTCCTGAATTCGGGCGTTTGCCACCTCAAGCGCAGCTTCGAGATCAGCAACGCGGTTTTTGAGGTTTTCAATGATGCTGTCGCGGTGGAAAATTTCGTTGTGCTGGCGGTACTTGAAGGCGTCAAGCTCGCTCTCGGCGCGGATCGCGCGTTGGAGGTCTGTTTCCATGACTGTGGGCGCCGAAACGGCGGTGGGTTGCGACTGCTTGACAGCTCCCGAATTGTCGTTCGCGGCGCGAAGTTCCACATAGGCGCTGTTGACGGTGCGTTTGCCGTTGTCAATTTCGTCGATTACGCTCTGGGGGCCATGGTCCGCCACGTACTTCGCCCGATCATATTGCCTGCCGCTCATTTCGATTTTCTCACCGATGATGTCACGGGCTTTCCCCACGGCATGAGGTGGACGGCCGTCCACCTCTTCATCAACACCGCCTTTGCCACCCATGGACTTCCGCTCCAGTGCCTTGGCCTTCTCGATCTCTTCCACGAGTCGAGCGTAGTCCATCTTCTCGGAGAAAGTGAACTGCTCACGTTGTACGTTTTCGCTGTGCTCGATGAGCAGCGCGGCCTCGGCGTCCTTGGGTGCGGCCACGGTTGCTTCGATTTCCGCCCAGCCGAGCGATTGCGCGGCACGAAGTCTCCGAAGACCAGCGAGCAACTGATACCCGCCATCGACCGCCATCACGGTGATGGGATTGATCAGGCCATTCTGTTCAATGTCCTGGGCGAGTTCGTCGATACGGGCGGTGAGTTTGCGGATTCGGGCCGCTACTTTAATGCTTTCGACTTCGATCTTCATGATCAGCCCTCCATCTCAAGCCGGCTTTTGCTGTTCGCTTTGAGCCCCTGGTTGTAATGGCGCACGAGCACCCGGCAGAACGCCCTGCGCATCGTCGGGTCGGAAGCTTGGCGGT
>JAEZHK010000087.1 GCA_023416655.1 Bacillota bacterium | reverse complement strand
CTGCACGACGAGCTGGGCGTGGAAATCTTCGCCCACGGCAGCGAAATCACCATCTCCGGCGAGGAAAAAAAGGCCGAGCTCTGCCGCACGGTGCTGGAGCGCCTGATGGGCATTCTGGAGCGGGGCGAGCCCATCGACCGCTCGCGCATCCGCTACGCCATCGAGCTGGCCTCCGAGGGCAACGCCGACCGCATCGACGAGATCATGCAGGGCGCGATCGCCATCACCTACCGGGGCCGCCAGGTCAAGTGCAAGACGCTGGGCCAGAAGCACTACGTGGACGCCATCAAAAACCATACCGCGACCTTCGCCATCGGCCCCGCCGGTACCGGCAAGACCTACCTGGCCATCGCGATGGCGGTGCTGGCGCTCAAAAACAAGGACGTGGAGAAGATCATCCTGACGCGCCCCGCGGTGGAGGCGGGCGAGAAGCTGGGCTTCCTGCCGGGTGATCTGCAGCAGAAGGTGGACCCGTACCTGCGCCCGCTGTACGACGCGCTCAACGAGATGATGGGCGTGGAGGGCTACCAGCGGCTCTTGGAGCGGGGCGCGGTGGAAGTCGCGCCGCTCGCGTACATGCGCGGCCGCACGCTGTCGGAAGCCTTCATCATCCTGGACGAGGCGCAGAACACCACTTCCGAACAAATGAAGATGTTTTTGACCCGCATGGGCATGGGCAGCCGCATGGTCATCACCGGCGACGTCACGCAGATCGACCTGCCGGTCGGCAAGAAGAGCGGCCTGATCGAGGCCCTGGAAGTATTGCGCGGCGTCGAGGACATCGCCATCTGCACGCTGACCCACCGGGACGTCGTCCGGCACGAACTGGTGCAGGCGATCGTCAAAGCATACGAAAGAAACGCCAAGCGGCGCTAAAGAGGCGTTGAAAATCCGCCGGGCGGCCTTTCAATGCGTATATAAAGAAGTAACGAAGGATTGATTCCCTGAGCGGCGCGCGCCGTCTCAGGCGACGGGAGAGGGTAGACATGCAAAAAGATCCCCAGCCGGAGTCCGGTTCCCGTCCGGAACCCGGCGAGATTTCCATGGGCGGCACGTCGGCGCCCGGCGCACAGCCGTCGGAACCCGGCGCGCAAGCGTCCGGCGCCGCGCAGCCGTCCGGCGCGAAACCGCCGCATGGCGATCAGCCCAGCAACAAGACAAACGGCGCGCAGCCGTGCCACGATGCGCCCTCCTGCAACAAGACAAACGGCGCGCAGCCGTGCCACGATGTGCCCTCCTGCAATAAGGCAAACGGCGCGCAGCCGTGCAAGCAGCCGCCCGATTCGCCTTCTAACGGAAGTGCGTCCTGCAAGCAGCCGTCTGCCCCGCAGCCTTCAAACGGAAGTGTTTCCTGCAAGCAGCCGTCCGCCCCGCTGACGCCCGCGCAGCCTTCAAATAGCGCTCCGTCCTGCAAGCAGGAGAACGGCGCGCAGCATTCAAACGGAAGTGCGTCCTGCAGGCAGCCGTCCGCGCAGCCTATCGCAGCAAAGCCGGAATCCGCGTCAAGGCCTGAATACGCCTCGAAGCCCAATCCCGCCGCCGTGCGGGAAACCAACCCGAAGCCAAGGGGGGACGCCCCCGCGCGGCCCGGGCGCAAGCGCTCCGCCCGGGACAAAGAGGAGAAGCACCTCCGCCCCGCGCTGATTTCGCTTTCAATCGCGGTGGCGACGCTCGTCGCGCTGTTTCTGATGATGGCCGGCGCGATCTCCCCCGAGCGCTACGACCTGAAGGCGGGCGAGGTGTCCACCCGCACGATCACCGCTTCCAAGGACGTCACGGACACCGCCACCACCCAGATGTTGGTGGACGCCGCCGTGCGGGAGGTGCAGCCCTCCTACCAGAGCGACGACACGGTCATGCCCGCGGTGCTGGCGCGGCTGGAGGACTCCTTCGCGCAGCTTCGCGCGCTGGCGCAGCTGCGCGTGGGGATGGATGGCACGGTGGCCGAACTGACGGAAGAGGCGCTGGGCAAGGCCGCCCAGGCGATGCGGCCGGTGGAGATGTCTGGCGCCGCGCTGACCAAGGCGCTGGACACCGACGACGGCACACTTTCGGAGATCGCTTCCGCCGCCGTCGTCCTCACCCGTGAGGCGCTCAACGCCAAGGTGGCCGAGGGGCAGGAGCGGGAGACCGCCGTCAAGATCGAGCGCGATCTGGTGGGCGACGGCTACGACCAGGACCTGGCCGCCGCCGCCGGAGCCGTCGTCGCAACGCACCTCAAGGCCAACATGCTCCTCGACGAGGAGACCACCGAGCTCAAGCGGCAGGCCGCCCGGGAGTCGGTGGAGGACGTGGTCTACAAAAAGGGTCAGAACATCGTCCGCGCGGGCGAGGTGGTCACGCGCCCGCAGATCGAGATGCTCAATAGCCTCGGCATGCTGAAGGACCGGGCGGTGGACATGTCGCTGTACCTGGGGCTGGCGCTTCTATTGACGCTTCTGACGCTGGTCGCGGTGCTCTACATCTACTCCTTCGTGCCCGACATGCTCCGGGACCCGAGGCGCGTGGCGCTGATGGCGGTCATCCTCGTAACCACGCTGGCCTGGGCGATGGCGTTCCGCGCGGTCAACGCGTACCTGATGCCGGTGGCGCTGGGCGCGATGCTGACGACGCGGCTACTCAAGCCCCGCCTCGCCATCGTGATCAACGTCATCCTGTCGATCCTCGCGGGCCTGATGGCCGCGGCGGACAAGGGGCTCTTCACCGCCACCATGTTCGGCGTGATGCTGACTTCGCTGGTCGCGGGCACGGCGTTGGTGCCGGTGATCCGAAACCGCAACTCCTTCGCGGGCGTCATGCTCTCGGGCGCGATCGTGGTGCTCATCAACACGCTCACCACCGTGGCGGTGGGCCTGGTCAACAGCGCCGACATCCAGAACGTGATGACCTGGGCGGTGTGGTCGGGCGGCAGCGCCTTGGTGAGCGCGGTTTTGACGATCCTGGAGGCGATGCTCCTCGAGTGGGCGTTCAATCTGGTGACGGCGTCGAAACTGATGGACCTATCCAACCCGAACAAGCCGCTTCTTCGGCGGCTGCTCCTCGAAACGCCGGGCACCTACCACCACTCGATTCTGGTCGCGAACCTCGCGGAGGCCGCGGCCTGCGCGGTGGGGGCGAACGCGCTGCTCGCCCGCGTGGGCGCGTACTACCACGACATCGGCAAGCTCAAGCGGCCCATCTACTTCAAGGAAAACCAGTTGAGCTGCGACAACCCCCATGACCGCACGGACCCCAGGGTGTCCACCGCCATCCTGACGGCCCACCCGCACGACGGCGTGGAGATGGCCATCCGGGAGCGCCTGCCCGAGGAGATCCAGGAGATCATTCTGCAGCACCACGGGGATTCGCCGGTTTTGTACTTCTACGACAAGGCCGCCAAGCAGGGCGGCGACGTGGACGTGGCCGACTTCCGCTATGACGGCCCCCGGCCGAGGAGCCGCGAGGCGGCCATCGTAATGCTGGCCGACACCATCGAGGCCGCGGCCCGCGCCGCGGGCGACTCCTCGCCGGAAAAGCTTCAGCAGCTGATCCGCAAGATGATCCACGGCAAGCTCGAGGACGGCCAGTTTGACGAGAGCCTTCTGACCTTCTCGGAATTGTCCCGGATCAGCGACGCGTTTCTGACGGTGCTGACCGGGGTCTACCACGACCGTATCGAGTACCCGGAAGTCACCATCCCCAACCGCCCGCCGATGCCTCGGCGGCCCTGGCCTGACGCCGGAAGGGAGCCCAACGATGAGCCAAAACGCGCTGACGCTTGAGATCGACACCCCCGGCGCGCCGGAGGGCATTCAAGACCTGCTGGAGGCCGTCGCCCGCGCGGCGATGGGGCTGGAGGGGCTGATGGGCGCGGAGGTGGCGGCGCGGCTGGTAGACGATCAAGCGATCCGTCAGATCAACCGGGAGCACCGCGGGATCGACCGGGCGACCGACGTACTCAGCTTCCCCACCGTTTCCTACCGGGAGGGCAGGACCGCCGGCAGTAGCCTGAAGCTGGTCCGGCGGGAGTACAACCCGAATACCGGGCTGTGCTTTCTGGGGGACCTCGTCATCTCGCTGCCCCGGGCGGCGGAGCAGGCGGCGGCCTACGGACACTCGCTGGAGCGGGAGTTGGGGTACCTGACCGCCCACGGCGTGTTCCACCTGATGGGCTACGACCACGAGGCCGAGGACGGCCAGCGGGTGATGCGCGCACTGGAAGAACAGGCTTTAACTATGCTGGCGCTTGCGCGCTAACCGGGCGATGAAAATCCGCAAGCGGATTTTCATCGCGAAGGAACATCTGCGTGAGCCTAAAATTCTCTGGAATTTTCGGGTGGCTCACTGACGGAAGGTACTGTTTCCTTCACCAGTGTTCGCACTGATTCCGGAAACCGATTCCCGGCGCACGGGTCGCCGGGAACGATCAGAAGGCCGACGAGCGGCAATCATGCGACCGGTATCCATGCCGGAGAGTAGGATGCCCGCCTATTGGCAAAGGAGGAAGAGCATGACCGACCGGGAGCTTTTCGTGCTGGCCGTAAAGGCCATGGACAACGCCTACGCGCCCTATTCCCATTTCCGGGTGGGCGCGTGCATCCTGTCCGAGGACGGCAGAGCATTCACCGGCTGCAACATTGAAAACGCGTCCTTCGGCGGCACCATCTGCGCCGAGCGCACCGCGCTGGTCAAGGGCGTGTCCGAGGGCGCAAGGCGCTTCACCGCCATCGCCGTCGCCGCGGACAACGTGGACCCCTGGCCCTGCGGCATCTGCCGCCAGATGCTCAATGAGTTTTCGCTGGACATGCGGGTGATCTGCGGGTCCCGCGCAAGCGGCAAGATCTCCGTGCTGCCGCTCAAGGAACTGCTGCCGCATTCCTTCGGCCCCGAAGACCTGCAGGCCTGACAAAACGGACCCCCGCATGATGTTGGGGATCCAAACCAATGCATTTGAGGAGGACAACCCTTTGAGTTTTCATTCCGGCTTCGTCGCCATCCTGGGCCGCCCCAACGTGGGCAAGTCCTCGATCATGAACCGCTTCGTCGGCGAAAAGGTGGCCATCGTGTCCGACCGCCCGCAGACCACCCGCACCAGGATTTTGGGCGTGGCCGCGGGGGAGGACTGGCAGATCGTGTTCGTCGACACCCCCGGCCTGCACAAGCCCCGCACCAAGCTGGGCGAATACATGGTCAAAGCTGCCCACGAGGCCCGGGAGGGCGTGGACGCGGTGCTCTGCGTGGTGGACGCCACCCATGTCGGCGCGGGCGACCTTTCCGTCCTCGAGGACGTGGGCAAGATGCGCTGCCCCAAGTTCCTGGCCGTCAACAAGATCGATCTTTCGACGCCCGAAACGCTGATGCCGGAGCTGAGCAAGCTCCAGAGCGTGGCCTTCGACCAGATCGTGCCGGTGTCCGCCCGACGCGGCGACGGCATGGACGAGCTGCTCGCCCTCATCAAGGCCGCCATGCCCGAGGGGCCGAAGTACTTCCCGGAGGACATGATTACCGACCAGCCGGAGCGCGTTCTCATCGCGGAGATCATCCGCGAAAAGGCGCTATTGAACCTCCGGGAGGAGATCCCCCACGGCGTGGGCGTGGAGATGCTGTCCATCGAGGCGGGGCATAGCCTGACCGAGATCCACGCCAACCTCTACTGTGAGCGGGAGAGCCACAAGGCCATCATCATCGGCAAGCGCGGCGCGATGCTGGGCAAGATCGGCACGGAAGCCCGCGCCGACATCGAAACCCTGCTGGACGCCAAGGTCAACCTGAAGCTCTGGGTCAAGGTGCGGGAGGACTGGCGCAACCGCCTGTCCGACCTGCGCACGCTGGGGTACGAACAGCAGAAGTAATACCTGAAAGGAATCCATGATCACAACGAAAGCGCTGGTAATCCGGCGCAGCGACTGGCGCGATTACGACCGCATGGTTACGCTGCTCTCGCCCGACATGGGCCGGGTGGAGGCGGTGGTGCGCGGCTGCAGGCGGCCAAGGTCGCCCTTGATGAACGCGTCGGAGCCGTTCTGCGCGGGCGAGTACACGCTGGTGGAATCAAAAGGCCGCTACACCGTCACGTCCTGCCAGGTGCAGGAGAGCAACTTCCCGATCCGCGAGGACCCGGACAAGTTTATCCACGCCGCCTACTACCTGCACCTCCTTGGCCTCGCCGCGCTGCCGGGCGAGGAAGCGGGGGAACTATTTCAGCTGGCGCTCAAGGCGCTGGCGTTTTTAAGCTATTCCAGCCTGCCGCCGGAGCTGACCACGGCGGCATTCGAACTGCACTACCTGGGGCTGATGGGTCAGGCGCCCCGTATGGACCATTGCGTTGTCTGCGCCCGCGAGGTCTCCGCCCCCGCCGGAAATTCCGTTGCCAGCGGAAGATCCGGCCCCGCAGCCTTCTCTGCAAGGCTGGGCGGCGCGGTATGCCCTTCATGCGCCTCCGCTGCGCGCGAGCCGCTTTCGCCGCTTTCGGAGGGCGCGCGGCGCATTCTTCTGAAGGTGCCGAAGACGCGCTTCGACGTGATCGACAAACTCCTGGGCCACTCGGACTGGCCCGAAGCCGCGGCGCACGCGCGCCGCTTCATCTCCGAGCGCATGGAGCAGTTCCCGAAGGTGCTGCCCAAGCTCGTGACGGGGGATTACCCATGATTTACCAGCACATACCGGTGCTCCTGAATGAGTGCATCGAGGGCCTCAACATCCGGCCGGACGGGGCGTACCTGGATGGCACGCTGGGCGGCGGGGGCCATTCTTCAAAGATCCTGGAGCGCCTGGGCCCAGGCGGCAGGCTCTTTGGCATCGACCGGGATCGGGCCGCGCTTGACGCGACTTCGGAGCGCATCCATGACGCTCGCTTTCAGCCCATCCACGGCAATTTCCACGACGCGAAGATGCTTTTGTCGGGTTTCGGCGTCTCAGCGCTTGACGGGGCGCTCTTGGACCTCGGCGTCAGCTCGCCGCAGCTGGACGACGGGGAACGGGGCTTCTCCTACCACGAGGACGCGGCGCTCGACATGCGGATGGACCGCAGCCAAACTCTTACTGCCCGCACGATCGTGAACGACTGGCCGGAGGGCGAGATCGCCCGGATCCTGCGCGACTATGGCGAGGAAAATTGGTCCAGGCACATCGCGCGGGTTTTGTGCGACCGGCGGAAGGCGAAGCCGGTGGAGACGACGGGGGACCTGGTTTCCATCATCGACGCGGCGATCCCCAAGAAATTCCGGGCCAAGGACGGCGGGCACCCGGCCCGCAGGTCGTTTCAGGCGCTGCGCATCGCCGTAAACGACGAACTGGCGCCGCTCGAGGCGGCATTACGGGATTTGACGGCCCTGCTCCTGCCCGGCGGCAGATTGTGCGTGATCTCCTTTCACTCCCTCGAGGACCGCGTGGTCAAAACCACGTTCCGCGATCTGGCGAACCCCTGCGTGTGCCCGCCGGACAGCCCGCTCTGCGTGTGCGGCAGGGTGCCGAGAGCGAAGCTCGTCACCCGGAAGCCCGTCTCTCCGACTGAGGCGGAGCTTTCGAGAAATGCCCGCGCACGCAGCGCAAACCTGCGCATCATCGAGAAGCTGGAGGCCGCCCAATGAAGCAGCTTGTAACGAGGCGGGGGCCTGTACCGCTGCCAGCCTTCTTTCCGGACGCCACCTATGGGGCGCTTCGGGCGACCGGGTTTGACGACGCCGAGGCCGCGGGCGTCCCGGGCGTGGTCATGAACACGTTCCACCTCTACCAGAGGCCCGGCGCGAAGCTGGTGAAAGCCCTTGGCGGCCTGCACGAATTCTGCGGCTGGCCGGGCGCGATACTCACCGACTCCGGCGGGTTTCAGCTTTTCTCGCTGATCCGTGAAAACCCCTCCTACGGCGAAATCCGCGACGCGGAAATTATCTTCCGGCCGGACTCCGGCGGCAAGATGATCTTTACCCCGGAGAAGTGCATACAGGCGCAGTACCAGCTGGGCAGCGACATTTATATGGCGCTGGACCTTTGTACCCATCCGGACGACCCGCCCGAGGCCCAGCGGCGCAGCGTGGAGCTGACCGTCGCGTGGGGAATCAGGTGCCGGGCGGAGTTCGACAAGCTGTTTTCCGGGCGGGCGGAAAGGCCCCTTCTGTTTGGCATTGTGCAGGGCGGGGGCGATCGGGAACTGCGCATGGAGTGCGGCGCGCGGCTTCGGGAAATCGGGTTTGACGGCTTCGGCTTTGGCGGGTGGCCGCTCCGGGCGGACGGCACGCTGCACGTCGAATCGCTCCGCTACGCCTGTGAGGCGATGGACCCCATGAAACCGCGCTATGCGATGGGGGTCGGTCGGCCGGAGGAGATCGTTCAGTGCGTCGCCATGGGATACACGCTCTTTGACTGCGTGATCCCGACCCGCGAGGCGCGCCACCAGCGCCTTTATGTCTTCAAGGAAGGCCGCGACAACCCCGCCGCGCTCAGCGCGGGCGGTTTTTACCGCTTTCACTATTGCCTGGACGACGCCCACGCACGCGACAAGCGTCCCGTAGACGAAACCTGCGACTGCGCCCTGTGTCAGCGCTATTCCCGCGCCTATCTGCACCACCTGTTTAAGCTGGGCGACGCTACAGCCCTGCGGCTCGCGACGGCCCACAACCTTCGTTTCTATCAGCGCCTGATGGCGTTTCTCCGCGATGGAAACTGACCGCGCCCTCGCGGCGCTCGTCGCTTCCCCCAAATACCGCGGCGTATACCCCGGCGCGGTGGAGCGGGTGTACATGGAAGCGCTCAGGCGGTACGGGTCCAAGCGGGCGGACAAGGCCGCCCGCGCGGAGCTGCACCGCATATCCGGCGCGTTCCTGTCGCCGAACGAGTTGAAAAAGGCCAGGACGCTGCTCGAGGCCGCGAAATCCGGCGACAGCGGCGCGCTCGGGCGGGTTCTTGCGCTCCATTCGTCCACCCGGGAGCGGCTTCCCGAAATGGCCGCGCTGTATGAGCGCGCGCTGCCCGCGCTGGGCAGCCCCCGTTTGGTCCTGGACCTTGCCTCAGGCCTCAACCCGCTGTACCTCGGCTCGCTGGGACTATCCGTTCGCGGCATTGAGCTGCAGACGGACGCCGCGCGCCTGGTAAACGCCTGGGCCGATGCGCTCGGCTGGGACGTTCGGGTCGAGCCGGGCGATCTGGCGGAAGGCGCGTTTTTCCCGGAGGCGGACGCGACGCTCCTGATGAAATTGCTCCCTCTGATGGAAAAGCAGATGGTTGGCGGAGGGCAGGCGCTCCTCTCCCGGGTGCGGTCAAAAAAAGCGCTGGTGACCTTCCCGACCCGCACCCTGTCCGGTCGGAACGTGGGAATGAGGAGCCATTACGAAGCTTCATTCGAACAAACCCTCCCCGCCGAAGCGATCGTCCTGGACAAGTTCGCGCTCTCAGGCGAGCTGTGCTACGTTCTGGAGCTGAACCGGCGTTAACGCGGCATGTTTGTATGCGGTCTGCCCAATGAGTATTCCCCGCGCCGAAGAAGCGCAAGGACACTTTGTCAGTTCTGGAAAGGATCGGCATGGCAAAATTGTGGGTGGTGGCGACACCGATCGGAAATTTGAGCGACCTCACGCCCCGAATGCGCGAGGCGTTTGAGGCGTGCGACCTGATCGCCGCCGAGGATACGCGGGTCACGATGAAGCTGCTCAACCATTTGGGGATCAAAAAGCCCCTCCTCTCCTGCCACCGCCACAACGAGCGGGAGCGGGCGGAGGAGATCGTGGCGCGCATGCTCTTAGAAGACCTGACTGTGTGCCTGACGAGCGACGCGGGCACGCCCGCCGTCTCCGACCCCGGCTACGCGCTGGTGGCGGCGGCGCGCCTGGCGGGCATTGAAATATCGCCGATCTGCGGGCCTTCGGCCATGACGGCGGCGCTGTCCGTCAGCGGCTTTACACCCGGCCCGTTCGCGTTCCTGGGTTTTCTGCCCCGGGAGAAGGCCGCGATCGACGAAGCCCTGACCGCCTTTGAAAAGACCGGCCTTCCCGTATTCGTGGCCTACGAATCCCCCCACCGGGTGGTCAAGCTCGTGGAGGCGGTTGCCGGGAAATTCCCGGACGCCCGCGTGCTCGCCGCCTGCGACCTGACCAAAAAGTTTGAGCGCATCGACTGCGGCCCGGCGGCGGAGGTGCTGGCGACGTTGAAAGCCAACCCCAACGTGGACAAGGGCGAATACGCGCTGGCGGTGGAAATCCCGCCCCGAAAGATCGAGGAAGCCCCCGCCAAGCCCGCCGATGCCGCCCTTGCCATCCTCGAAGCCATGCTCTCCGGCGCGTCCCTGTCCGATGCCGCCGATGCCTCGCTTTCCTCCTTCCCCCGCAACGAGGTCTACCGCGCCAAGCTCCGCGTCCGCGACTTCCTCGCTGCTCAGAACGAAAATATTTCCGAGTGGATTTGAACTACGGATTGTTTATATGCTGCGAGGGGATAGAATGGAGTCTATTTTGGCGCTTTGGGGGCTGCAGAACGAAACGCTCACGCCCCTTAAAACTATCAATGAATCCGCTTGGCGAATCGGTGAGCGGTATCTATTGAAGTACAATCCGAATCCAGATCAGCTTGCGGGCAGTATGAGAATCGCCGGGTTGCTGGCCGCAGAAGGCATTCCCGTCGCCGAGTATCTTAAAACAACCCATGGACAATGGACAACGCCGGACGGAACCTACTGCGTAATGAAAATCATCACCGGGAAGCATATTGATTTATTCCAAGATGATATGGCTTTTGAGATGGGATGGGGATTGGCCCGTTTGCATCTTGCGCTTGCGAATATTGAGGATAAGCTCAATTGCAGAGACAATGACTTTTGCGGGGAATGGGAGCATTATATCAAACCGAGCCTAGTCAATGTACCGGAAGAAATCGTAAGCGAAGTCGAAGAGCGCCTGCTGCGCGTGTATAAAGGTCTTCCGCGGCAGCCGATTCACAGGGATGTTCACCTTCAAAACATCCTGTTCGATCATGGGCGCATATCAGGGTGGATTGACTTTGATTTGAGCCGTCGCGACGTGCGGATATTTGATTTGGCATATCTACTTTCAAGCTTGCTTGTTGGCAAAACCGGTGATCGTTCGGCAATTGAGCGGTGGAAGGCAATTTACGACGATCTGTTGTCGGGTTATGGGGCTTGTACCGCTGTTACCGATGACGAGCGCGAGGTTTTGCCGGTCATGATCATCGCGATTGGTTTGTTGTTTGGTGCGTTCTTTAATAAAAACGGCAACATTGAAGGCAGTAAAAAAGCGGTTCACCAGGCGGAGTGGGTGTATCGTGCTTGTTACAAATGAGCGAACCGAGGCTCCGAAATTTCCTCGCCGCCGAGAACGAGATTTAACAGCGCGACGCCTCATCAGCCGCCATCGTTTTGATGGAATGGTCTTGTTGATAAACAGGAATTTCACTTGGCGGTCATTATGTTGGGAGCAGGAGAGGGAGTATGGTCAGAGAAATGGCCGTTGTGCCATATGATAAACGATGGCCAACACTTTTTGAAAAAGAAAAATCCATTCTGCAAAGCATTTTTGGCGGCATAATCTTAGAAATTCAGCATATTGGGTCAACATCCATAAAAGGCATGACGGCGAAACCAACGATAGATATTCTGATTACTGTCGACGATATCGAGGACGTTGATCGATTCAACGAGAAAATGGCAATCCGAGGATACATTCCAAGGGGAGAGCATGGGATAGCAGGCAGGAGGTACTTTATACGCCTAAAAGAGGATGGCGAAAACCATGCGGCGCATATTCATATGTACGGCAAGGAAAATCCACATATAATTGAAGAAACGATGTTCCGCGAGTTTCTGTCTATAGACAAGGAGTCCTTTCTACAATATGAAAGTCTGAAAAAGGAAGCATCCGAGAAGCATCGTTATTCTCCAAACGAATATCAGGATGCCAAATCCGACTGTATTGTGGAAATCATGCGGAAAGCAAGGCTTTATTACGCCAATCTCTAAATCCCATTTTGTCTTTATGAAGGCACGGTCAGCTGCGCCAAGCTCCGTGTTCGCGACTTCCTCGCCGCCCGGAACGATAATTAGCCTTCAATTTGTGGAGGTGCCAGATGAAAGAGAAACTCAAAACTCTGATTCATGCGATTATGCTTTCAGGCATTTTTGTTTTTGTTCTGGGGCTATATTTTATGTTTATAAAGACCGGCCTCCCTTATCAAGACCCAACGCCTGAAATGACCATCCGATGGATGGCTTACAATACTGCTGGTGAAGCATGTGCGCTATATGGGATGAGCATCTTTGTGCTTGGTCTTGTCGGAAGGATCGTGTACAAATTTATAAAGTGGAAGCAAGAAAGCATTACGGCATGATCGGCCAATTCCAATTCGTCTTTACGGCAGGCCTACCGCGCCAAGCTCCGAGTGAGGGACTTTCTCGCTTCTCAGAACGAACTATGACATCACGTTTCTCTTTACTAGCCGCTATGGTTTTGGTAGAATTGTTTTGTTGATAAACAAGTATTTTTAGTTCCTGCGCTCTGAATATCGTCGTCATCGAGGCGCATTCGGAATGTGCTACTGATCTCGGAGATAGACAGGAGTTCTTTGAACGATCCGGGATTCAGGACGATTTATATTGGGGGAAATATCCGATGAGCAAGTACGAAGAAGCCATGAAGCTGCTGGACGAAAAACTGGGCAACAAGGATGGCCTGATCTCCTTGTCCACCATCGCTCTGGAACCGGGGGCCGATGGCAAAAGCCGCCCCGCCGCCCGCATTGTAGACGCCTTATATGAGGACGGCTCATTTTACACCGTCACCTACGCGACCTCAGGCAAGATGCGGCAGATTGACCAAAACCCCGAAGTGGCCGTATGCATCATCGTCGAAAACTTCACGGCCGACGGGTTCGGTGAAAATCTGGGCTGGGTGTGTGACGAGAAAAACGCGGAGATGATGACAAAGCTGCGCGAAATATTCGCAGCATGGTATCACGAAGCCAATAACGACGAAGATCCCAACACATGCCTTCTGCGTATCCGCCTGACAAAAGGCCTGTGGAATGACGCCCACAAAAGGATTAGAAATGAGATTGATTTTATCAACAAGACTGCAAATTGAGCGGGGATATACACTGTAGTACGCAATCGCACCACAGGTTGCTGAATCAGCGGCAATATGAATCTGACAAATTCCAATTTGCCTATGAAGGCATATTCCATCGCGCCAAGCTCGGCGTCCGCGATTTCCTTGCCACCCAGACCGAAATTTAAGCAGCGCAACGTATTATCAGCCGTCGTTTTGATGGAATCGTCACGTTGACCAACAGCAATTTGTCAACTAAAAATTGTTTGTATCGCCTATTTCAAATGGTTTGGAGGGTTCATATGGTAGAATTGAGAAAAGTAGATTCACATAATATCTGGGAAATCGTGAAGCTATCAGTAAATAGCGAACAAATGGAATTGGTTGCAACAAATACGGAGAGCATTTTGGAAGCATATACGACGATCACTTCGGGGGGCGTTGCGTTACCATTTGGAATTTATAATGGAGATACCCTGGTGGGCTTTGTTATGTTTGGATATGGCACAACGGGTGATGATAACGAACCTGAAATTGCTGATGGCAACTACTGTATATGGCGCTTTATGATTGATAAAGCCTATCAAAGACAGGGGTTGGGCAAAAAAGCGCTGCAAGCATCCATTGAATATATGCGGAGTGAACCCTGTGGAAGGGCTGAACATTGTTGGCTTTCTTACGAGCCTCAGAATGTAGGGGCGAAAGCATTATATCGTTCAATGGGCTTTTTTGAAAACGGAGAAATGTGTGGTGGAGAGATTGTAGCTGTCCTACGGCTATGATTGATTTCTGTGGTATATAAGGGACATACTATGGGACAGATTGCGATCAAATGGCACTTGATATGATCTATAAAATTATCAAAAACTCAAGGATGCGAAGAAAAAGAAGAAGGGGATAATACCAATTCCAAACATAAATGCGTCGTCGCGGCGGATCTTTTCGCGCAGTGCGGTGTCGCTCTCCGCGTTGGCGTAGCGCTGCTACGCCTCGCTTCGGCTCCTAGCCCTGCATCAAAAATCTCTCGCCGCTTTGGACGCATTAATGTTCTGCATTGGTATAAAACGCTGATTGGGGGATTCGTATGGGGTTCATCCTGTTTCTCCAGGGATTTGCCAGCCCGTTTTTCGACGGGTTCTTTCAGTTCGTCACCATGCTGGGTGAGGAGTATTTCTACATCCTCATGCTTTCGTTCGTCTTCTGGTGCGTGGATAAACGTTTCGGCTACAAGCTGAGCTTTGCGTTTCTGTTCAGCGGTATGATCAACGCGGTGGCCAAGAGCATCGTGGGCGCGTCAAGGCCGATCGGCGTGGAAGGGATCCGCAGCCTGCGCGTGGAGACGGCCACGGGCAATTCGTTTCCCAGCGGGCATACCCAGAACATCACGGCCTTTTGGGTTTCGCTGATGAAACAGCTGCGCCGCCGGTGGATATACGCGGTCGGCTGCGTTCTGATCCTGCTGGTGGGCGTATCGAGGCTGTATCTGGGCGTGCACTGGCCCGTGGACGTCGTGGGCGGGATTATGCTGGGCACGGCCTCCGCGCTGATGGCGGATGTTCTTTTTGAGCGCGCAACGCGGGGAAACAGGGCGTGGGTCTCCCTGCCGCTTCTGATTCCGGCGGTTGCGGTTGCTTTCGTGTGGCGCGACTCCGCCGACCTCGTCAAGGGCGCGGGCACTTTCGCGGGCTTTCTGTTGGGGTACACGATCGAGACCGGCTTCGTGCGGTTTAGCGAGAAAGCGCCCGCTTGGAAGCAGGCCTTGAAGATCGTTCTGGGCTTGGCGGTCACGCTGGGCCTCAAGGAAGGGCTCAAGCTGATCTTCCCCTCGGCCCCGGCCTTTGATTTTCTGAGATACCTGCTGCTGGGCCTGTGGATCACCGTGGGCGCCCCGCTTGTCTTTTCCGCGCTTCGGCTCAGCGCCGCGCCGGACCGAAGAGAATAGTCTGGCGCTTCCGCCGGTATCTTTCGCTGTTCGGGCGCATAGACATTGGCGGGAGCGTGACGGACATGCCTGAAACCAGAACCGCGCGGCACAGGCTGCGCGCCGGGGAGAGCATACGGTCGGTGGCGCGGGACCATGGCACGACGCCGCTGAGGCTCATGGAACTGAACCCCTATGTCGATCCCACGGCGCTCGTCGCGGGGCAGGAATTGAACCTGCCTTCCCCTCAGGCCTCACTCTGGCCCTTCCTTGCGCGGCTCATCTGGGGCAAATCCCGCACGACGCATTCACCATAGTCAAACAAAAGCGCCGCTTCCACGCGACGCCTTGTTTTTTACTTGCACAAAGCGCTGCACTATCGCGTCGCTTTGCTTATTTTCCCTTTTGTGAGGAGGCCAGAGGGATCATCCCTCTGGCGGGGGTCCGGGGGCAGCGCCCGCGGCGTTTCCGTTTCCTTTGCCCTTCCGCACAAAAGCGCCGCTTTCCCGCGACGCTTTATTTTCTACCCCTTTGTGGGGAGTCCAGAGGGATACCATCCCTCTGGCGGGTGGTCCGGAGGGCGGAGCCCTCCGGCATCCCCGTTCCCTACGCCTAATCCCAATCGGTGCTGAACAGCTCCGAGTCTTCCTCTTCCTCGCCCAGGATGGACTTGCGCTGTTTGACGCCCAGCTTCTCGACACCCCGCAGCCGCTTTTCGATCAGGCGGGACTTTTCGGCCGCGTCCTCGATGGACTCGGACGCCTGGCGGATGCGCTTCTGCGTGCGGCCCAGGGCTTCCGCGAAGGTGGAGAACTCGCCTCGCACCGCGCCCAGCAGCGACCAGACCTCCTCCGCCCGCTTCTCCAGCGCCAGTGTGCGGAAGCCCATCTGCAATGCGTTGACCAGCGCGGCAAGCGTCGACGGGCCGGTCAGGGTCACGTGATGGTCCCGCTGCATGCGCTCGGCAAGGCCGGGCCGCCTCAGCGCCTCCGCGTACAGGCCCTCGCTGCCCAGGAACAAGACAGCGAAGTCGGTCGTCTTGGGCGGTTCGACGTATTGGGTGTGGATGCGCTCCGCCGCGCGCAGCAGCTTCTTCTCCATCTCCGCGCCCGCCAGTTCCGCCGCCGGGCCGTCGCCCGATTCCACCGCGTCGATCAGCCGGTCGTAGGCCTCGTGCGGGAAGCGCGCGTCGATGGGCAGGTAGCTGACCGTGCCGCCGGAGCGGCCGGGCAGCCGGATCGCGAAGCTCACCGGCTCCGCGCCTTCGCGGAGCGTCACGTCCGCCTCGTACTGATCGTGGGACAGGATCTGCGAAAGCAGCGCGCCCAGCTGGATTTCACCCACCGCGCCGCGGGATTTGACCCCGGTCAGCACGCGCCGAAGGTCGCCCACGCCGTTTGCCAGCGCCTCGATTTCGCCAAGGCCGTTGTACACCTGCTCCAGCCGCTCACTGACGAGCCGGAAGCTCTCGCTGACCCGCTTGTCCAGGGACGAGGTCAGCCGCTCGTCCACCATCTGCTGCATCTGCGTCAGGCGGTTGCCGTTGTCCAACTGCAGGCTCTGAAGCCTCGCCTCCACGCCCTCGCGCAGCCGGTCGATGCGCTGCTCTCCGCTTAAGAGCCGCGTGTCCACCACGTCGCCGATGGCGCCGATGCGCTCCTCATAGGTGGAAAGCCGCATCTCCACCGAGCGCCGGAGTTCGTTGAGGCGCGCCTCCTCGTCCCGGCCCAGCTCGCGGAGCTGCCCGGCGAAGGCGTCCAGCTGCACCTGCTGGGTGCGGCCCATCTCGCCCATCACTCGGGCGACGGAGTCGCTCATGCCGCGCAGGTTCGCGCCCAGTTCCTCCCGGGAGCGCTGCGCTTCGCCCCCGGCTTCGCTCCGGACGCCCTGAAATTGATTGGAGAGCGCCGATTGCATTTCCATAAGCTTTCGTTCCAGCGCGCGGCTGCGAAGCCGCGAGGCCGCCAGAAAGATCAGCACCGCGCCGATCACCCCGACCGCAATCTGCATGGCCGGGCTATATAGGATTTCGATCAGGTCTCGCATGGGGACTCTCCTTTACGTGCGGGCGCATTTGGGGTCACAGTGTCTCCGACTGGTACGCCACCAGCGTCGCGTCGCGCACGCCCTCGGTGGCCATCAGGTTCTTCATCAGCGCTTCCTGCCGCTCCACGCGCACTTCCAGCGTCAGCTCGCTGCCCGACGGCGTGACGGTGCGGCTCTTCATCTTCTGGTGCTTAATCCCGCGCAGCGCGTTCGCCACCGCGCCTTCCGCACCCGGCGCGCAGCGAACCACGAGCAGGAAGCTGTCCGACGCCTTTGAGGTGATCCGGGTCAAAACGAACGCCAGAACCGCCACCGACACCGTGGCCAGGCCCGCCAGGAAGAACTGGCCCGCGCCCAAGAGGATGCCCATCGTCAATGACCAGAACATGTAGGCGGTATCCAGCGGGTCCTTGACGGCGGTGCGGAAGCGCACGATGGACAGCGCGCCCACCATGCCCATCGAAAGCTGGATGGAGTTGCGGATGCACATGACCACGGGCGTGGTGATCAGCGTCATCATGACCAGCGTCAGCGCGAAGTTCTGGCTGTACATCACGCCCTTGTAGTTCATCTTGTAGACCCAGAAGATGAATAAGCCGATGGCGAAGGCCAGCAGCATGGAAAACAGGATGGTGCCGGTCGAGCTGGGCATGATGGACATGTTGCTGAGGTCCAGCTTCGTCAGGTTGTTCATGGGTGTTCCTCCTCATTTGTTATGGCGATCGCTTCTGACTTCGTCATAAGCGATCGCGAGGGAACGTGGGCCGGATTTCTAAATTTCCTGCGGGAAATTTCGGGCGAAATCCGGACGGGCGGTTTTGATTCCCCGTCGGCCGGACAAGTTCGGCCTTTGGGGGAATCCATTCGTGCCGGCAAAGCCGGCGCGAATGATGGAAACCCGGAGAGCTTCGGCCCTCCGGACCTCCCGGGGTTGTCGGGGAGGGTGACCCAAGGCGGTTAACGAAGCGGTTCGTACCTTCGGCAGGCCACGTATTTCGAGATGGCGGAGCGGCTGGCCGGCGCGTTCCAGAGGAGCTGCGCGATCTCGCTTGGCAGCACCCGGTCAAACTTGACCTCCAGGATCGCCTGATCCACGTCGAGCGCGGGCACCGTGGGCACATCCGGGTCAAAAAGCCCCGTCCTCGGCCCGGCCCGGAGCATCCGGTCGATGGTCACCCGCGCGTTCTCCGCCGGGTGGCAGAAGGCCTCCCGCGCGTAGTCCACCAGCACCACGGGTTTGAGGAGCTTCGTGCGCATCTCGCGGAACAGGTCGCGGACCAGCTGATTGTCCACCTTTTCAAAGCCGGTCGGGTCGCCCAGCATCACGCGCTCGGCCATGCGCCGGGAGATCTGCGCGCTCTCCTTCTGGATCAGGTCGCCCAGTTTGCGCTTGCGCTCGAGCAGGATCGCCCGGTCGTCGAGGTTGTAGAGCCGGAGGCGGTACTTGTCCCGGGAAGGCGAGCCCGCGATCTTGTCGTAGTAGGCGCTGTCCCAATGGTCGTCCAGGTACAGCGAGCGCACCAGGTAGCTGCCGTCGGGCCCGGCGTTGCGGTCCCGCTCCAGGGCGGCGGCGAGCCTTGACGAGAGCCAGATCGCGTCGGTCGCGCTCAGGAAGAACTTGATTTCGTGCCGCGGCACAAAGGATCGTAGCATGCGCGCCTCCTCATTTTTTCGCGATCTGGTCCATGACTTCTCCGAAGTACACGCGCATCTCGTCGTCCGAGTAGCCGGTGGCCTTTTTGATGTAGCCCAAGAGCTTCTTCGGCCGCTCCTTGGCGTAGTTGTTGAAGCCTCTGATGGCGCCCAGCCAGCCCTTTTCGTTGCCGCCCCACTTTTTGGTCTGGGCGGGCATTTCGGGGTAGAGCGTGTCCTGCCAGGCTTTGGACTTTTCCAGAATCTTCGCGGTGGTCCACTCATGCGCCATCAGGTTTCCAAGCAGCGTCAGGTATCGGGCCTGCACGGTCTTGTTCCTCATCAGCGCTACAAAGAGGGAATTGTCCGTCTTGTTGCCGGAACCCATGCCGCCGGGCTTCAGCCAGCGGCCGAAGGAGTCCGTATCGGTGTAGAAGGCCCAGTCGGTGTCAAAGAAGATCCACCGCCAGCGGCCGTCGCCCTCCCGGGATCGGTAGCGCCGGATGTTCAACAGGTCGGTGTTCCCGGTGAAGGTCTCCAGCGCGATGTACTCCAGGTAGTTCGTCAGGTCGATCCTCGCCTCCACGTAGGCGAGGTCTTCGTCTGTTTTCACACCGTTTTTCTTCACGTAGGCCATCAGCTGCTCGAAGGTCTTGTCGGAGCCCTGCACCACCGAGTCGTTGGCCTTGACGATGTCGATCAGATCCGGGTTTTTCCAGCCCATCCGCTGCGCGATGGAGTACTTGTGCAGCCGCTCGCGCATGTTGTAGTGGCCCCAGTACTGGCCGTTTAAGTAGACCACCACCGGCTGCGCGTCCTGGTACATGACGGAGGTCGCCGCCGCCAGCGAGGTGAGGAGCGCGTCCCGGTAGCGGGTCTTGTTGGCGTCTTGCCCGGAGGTGCGCAGGATGAAGGACTTGTACCGGGTGTAATTGCGGTTGGGGAACAGCGGGGCGTCAAAGCTGTCCGCTCCGTAGGCGTTCCGGGCGGTGATCTTGAAGGCCTTCTGGTCCTGCATGCGGCTGTACTGGCCCTGCAGCTGCAGCCCCGCGCCCTGGGACAGGATGGTCTTGCCATCGACGGAGAAGTATTCCACGTGCGCGGGGCGCTCCCAGTTCTGCCAGAAGTTCGCGCCCTTGTAGGGGTAGCGCAGCTTCTTGGGGCCGATGACCAGAAGCCCCTTCTCCTTGTCGAACAGCCCCGCCGGGTCCGCCACCAGCGAGACCACGTTCAGCGTGTGCTTCTCGCCGAAGAGGTAGCTCTGGGTTTCGACCAGCGAGGGCAGATAGCCCGCCTTAAAGGCGCGGGCGCGGACGACGGTGTTCTCCGAGATGTCGATAGGCCCCGCGTACTCCGGCGAGGATTCGCCCGGCTCGGTACAGTCCAGCGTGTAGCGGATGGTCTCGCCTTCGGACGCGGACAGGGAAACCGTGACCGCGCCGGAGGTGAAGAAGCCGCCGGGGGTTGAAAAGCGCACGTTTTCCGCGCGGCTGACAAAAGCGGTCTGATCATTGACCGCACCGGGCGTGGCGCTCCCCAAATAAAAAAAGCCGTCCCGCCCGCTGATCCTGCCGTAGGACACGCCGCCGTACTGGCTGAAAAGGGGCATTCGGTCCAGGATCGCGCCGTCGGGCCTCGACAGCACCAGCGTCTCCCGCCCGGAGAGCGCCAACTGGAAGTTGGTGGCATAGGCGTTCTTTGCGACGTCGTGCTTGTCCTGCCCGTTCAGAAACACCCGTAGGTAACCGTCCGCCTCCAGCTTCGCGCCGGAGGGGAACCGCCACTTGCGGGGCCGGTCCGGATCGTCCGAGAGGCCGTAGCCCGCAAGGTCCACGGTCTTCGTGCTCTGGTTGTACAATTCCACCCAGTCTGTGGCGGCCTTGGTGCTGCCCTGCTGCCGGGCGGAGGCCGACGCCTCATTGAGGAAGAGCCGCACCGTGTTGGCGGAGGCTAAAAGCGCGTCCTGCGCCGCCGCGCTGTCCCGCGTGTTCTCCTGGCCCGGCGTGGGCGCGAGGGAATCCGTCCAGCCGTCGCCGGTCCTTGAAAAGGAGATGTCGGACTCGATCAGGCCGTAGTCCACCTTGTCCAGCAGGCGGCCCTCTCCGTCGGACAACACCACCGTCTCGCCCTCCGGGTTCAGGCGGAAGGACGCGTCCAGCGGCGTATCGCTGCGGCCGGAGGCGTAGACCAACAGGTATCCCCTGCCCGGGATGGTCGTCCCCTCCGGGAAGCGCCACTCGAGGGGCTTGGCGGGGTCGTCCGAGAGCGAGAAGCCGGAAAGGTCCACGGTCGCGTCCGAGTCGTTGTACAGTTCAATCCAGTCCTCGAACACGCCATCGCGGCCCGCGTAGCTTTCATTGTCGGCCATGATCTCATTGAGGCGGACGCTGCTCCCGGTGGAGACGCCCGCGCTGGCGGCGAAGGCCTCCTGCGTGTTGGGCTGGCCGGGGGTGTATTCCCCGCTGACCTCCCACTGGCCTTCGATGCTCAGCCGGTAGACCTGGTTGGCGGAGAGCGCGGGCGCGGTCAGCGATTCCATGATGTCGCCCTCGGCGTCAAAGAGCAGGATCTGCTCGCCCTGCGCGCTCAGCTTGAACGGCGCATGGAACGGGAAGCCCGGGGTGTTCTTCAGGTCGTCGTCGCAGTAGACCACGACGTACTCACCGGGCTTCAGCGACATTTCCGGGAAGGTGAAGCGCACGAGCCGGTTCATGTCGTCGGTCAGCGACCAGCCGGTGATGTCCACGGGTTCTGAGGAGGTGTTTTGAAGCTCCACCCAGTCGGGGAAGCGGCCGCTTTCGTCGGACACGGCGGTGCGGTTGGAGGCCATGACCTCCGTGATGCGCACCGCGCCCACCGGCGCGATGGAAGCCACGTCGTGCGTGGCCTGCGTCGACAGCGGCAGCCCGCCCAGGCCCCACTGGAATTCCATCATATATAGAAGCGCCACCACTGCAACCGCCGCGGCGGCGGCCAGCCCGACCACCGCCCAGTTGTATTTGCGTACACCCCGCGACTTTTTCCCTTTCTTCTGCAAGGCGCGCCTCCGGAACTGCAATTTTTTAGTATTATACCGTATATTTGGGAAAAATACAAATGATTTCATCCTCGCCGCCGGGCCTTCCGGCGCTTTCACCCGTGCATAAGGAAACAGATTCCAGAGCGCGCCTGTTCTTTCGGTGCGCTTTTGTTAAATCATACAACCGCAACCAACTTTTGGGCGCATTCGTCCGTTGTATTGATGGAACAGGGGGTGACGGTGTGGACGATGCGCTGGTGCGCGCGGCGTGCTCGGGAGACCGGGATTCCCTGTCCGCGCTGTGTGAATCCCTGTATCCCCCGCTGCGCCGCTTCTTTATCGGGCTCGCCGGGCCGGGCGGCGCGGACGACCTGACGCAGGAGGCGCTGATGCGCGTATTGGACCGCCTGCCGGGCTTTACGCTTTTGCCGGGCGCGCGGTTCGAGGGCTGGGTGTTCCGAATCGCCTACCGGCTGTTCCTGGATGCAAAACGGCGGCGCGCCGAGCTGCCGCTGCCGGACTGGGAATGCGCTGATTTATCGGAAGGACCGGAGGAGACAGCGGTCGCGCGGGAACGGGAAGCCGCGGTGCGCGGGGCGGTCGGCAGGCTTCCGGACGAGCTGCGCGCGATGGTGACAATGCGCTACGCGCTGGACATGTGCTACCGGGACATCGCCCGGGCGCTGGGGGTGGCGGAATACCGCGTCAAGTGGCGGCTGCACGACGCGCTGAAGCGGCTGAGGGCGGAGCTTAAGGAGGTGCAAACGGAATGGACGAACGGCTGATCCGGGAGGCGCTGCGCGCGGATTGCCGCGGGGCGGGGGACCCTGCCATGCAAGCGCGCCTTATACGGCTGCAACCGGAGATCGCCCGCGCGGCTGCGAGGCTCAAAGCGCGACGGGAGGCGCGGCGGCAGAACCTGTTATTCTTCTCTTTCGCCTGCGCGTTTGCGGTTGCGGCGGGCTTTGCCGTCCGGGACTGGTCCCAGGGCGGCACGGCCTTCCGGGAGATTCTGATGGGGGGCGGTGCGCTGATGGGATTGATCCTGGCGCTGTCGCCGCTGATGGCCTATTGGCTGGAAAGGGAGCGGGAACATGAAAAAGCCTAAGAAGGACGCGTTGAAGCTGGCCTGCATCCTGCTGGCGGCGATGCTGGCGGCGGGGGGCGCGGGGCTGTGGGTTTTTCGGTCGGGAACCGCGATGACCCGGAGCGACGAGGTGGCGACGCACCTGCGCGACCTCCAGGATGTTCTGGACTTTGGCGGCGCGGAGGCCGCTCAGGCGTCGGTTTTGCAGGAAGCCGCCTCATGGCTTGGCAGCGACAGCGCCAATCTGATCCTGATGGATGGGAAGGGGACCGTGATTCACGCTTTGAACGGCAACCTGCTGGACGGCGCCAAGGCGCTCCGGCTGCTGGTCTCGCCCTATTTCCGCGGCCGGTGGGATGCGTGGAGCTACGGGGACGGCGCGCTGGCGCTGATCCTGGACGGGAACGGCCAGATCGTCCGCCGCCTCACGATGGCCCGGAACCCGTACAATCTGGAGGAGGAACTCACGAACGTCGGTCGGAACGACCCCGCCTACGCCGCGCTGTTCCCCCCTCTGAATCCGTACCTGTATCAGGCCTACGCCGAATACCTGGAGGACGGGCTGAATTCCTTCGGCTCGGAATTCGGTTTTTCGGCGGACAGCGGCTGGCCGGAGAGCGCCGGGATGGACGGGTCCGAAGCGCCCGCGGCCGGTGTCCGGCGCGAGCCGTGGATGGAGCGGTACGACGTGCTGACCGCGCTGGCCGGCGGCGCGACGCAGGCGGACGTGGACGCCGTGAAGCGCTACTGCGAATGGGAGCGGGAGCAGCTGCGGCAGGCGGGCGGGTGGTACGGGCAGATGATCCGATCGGACAGCGGCCTCATCGCGCTGGCGTTGTACGAGAATAACGGCGCGACCAACGCCGCATACGACGCGATGATGATGCGCTGGCAGAATGCGGGCGAGCTGGCCCCATTCTGGCTGTTCGGTCTGGCGGCGCTGATCCTCATGATGGCGTTCTGGGTGCTCCGGGACGCCCGCAGGCGGGACTTCAAGCCCGCGCTGTGGGGCATTCTGGTGCTGATGGGCAACGTAGTGGCGCTGGTGGTATACCTTATCGTACGGCCTGGCGACGCGCGCTGTCCCGCCTGCGGCGCGCTCGTCAAGCGCAGCTACATGGTCTGCCCGATGTGCGCCGCTCCGCTGCGCGCCCGCTGCGCAGGATGCGGCCGCGTGCAGGAGGACGCCTGGGTATGCTGTCCCTACTGCGGGCAGAGGCGGGGAGAGGACGCCGGGGGGAACGCCGGAGGGCTCCGCCCTCCGGACCTCCCGCAAGGGGGCTGAGCCCCTTGACCCCGCACAAGGGTTGAAAATGCAGGTTTCAGACCGGACAAAGCCGGACATTCAGGCGCAGAAATAAGGCCGTTTCATAGAAGATTCTATGAGACGGCCGCTGTATTGCGCTTGAAAAGGGGTCATTGCGAAGGGCTGTCGAAGACCGCGAAGAACCCGTCTGCGGTGGGCTCGGGAAGATCGAGCGAAAAGACGCGCTCAAAGATGTCGCCCAGGCGATGGGCGTCGGAGGTGTGCAGGATTTTCCAGCCGAAATAGTCGCCGGGGCAGGGGAGTTCGGGAGAAACCTCCAGCGCGGCGAAGTCGCTGCCCGGCGGCAGGAAGCCCAGCGCGTTCACAAGGCCGTTTGAGCCGCGGTTGATGTGGGCGGGCACGGGCAGGCCGCGAAACGCGCGAATCTCGCGGGTGAGGGATTCCAAATCCATGTCCAGCGCGGAGATGAGCAGCCTCGGCTCCACGCCCGCCTCCCTGTCCTCCGCGTCCATGACCACCTGCCGCCCAAAGAAGTCCGGCATGTTGGGGATGTCGGGGAGCAGGTCGTAGATGTGATCCGAAAAGGCAACCGCGTCCGAAACGCTCCGGAAGTAGGCCAAGAGGTGCACTTCCTCCCGGGTGTTGAGTTCGAGGCCCGGCAGCAGACCTACGCCCATCGCCCGGCAGGCCGCCTCCACCGCCGGAAGCTGCCGCGCGGTGTTGTGGTCGGTGACGGCGATCAAATCAAGCCCCTTCAGCCGCGCCATCCCCGCGATGTTGCCGGGGGTCATCGCCTCGTCGCCGCAGGGCGAAAGGCAGGAGTGCATGTGCAGGTCACAGTAGGCGCGCATGGGGCCTCCCTCCGCGCGGGCGGTTAATCCCTGGCCGGTTATTGTCGGCGCTTACTTCAGCACAAAGCCGCTGATGGTGCGGCAAATCGCGGCCACGTCCGCGGAACTGACGAACTCAAACCGGACCTTGCCCATTCCGGAGAACCACAATTCCAGCTCGCTATCCAAGTCCAAGACACCCGCTGTCTCCACCGAGAACGCCTGGATCTTGCTGTAGGGGAGCGAGGTGAGGTCCTTTTTCTTGCCGGTTAAGCCCTGCACGCTGATGGAGAAGATGCGCTTGTCGGTGAAAACGACGCCGTCCCGGATGCCCCGGAAGGCTCCGAGGATGGTCTCCCCCTCGATGCACAGCGGCTTGACCCACTCGGAAAACTCGGCCGGCGAAACGGGCCTCAGTTTGACAAAGGATGCGTTCTGAAAATCGATCACGGCTGGCCCTCCTTTGCTTGCGTGTTCACCCACCGGTCGCGCCCTACGCTCGCACGGGGCGCGATGAACGGGACGATTGCCATCGTCCCCTACGACACATATTTCAATCCACGCACCGCACGGGGCGATTGCCATCGTCCCCTACACCGCGTTTCAATCCGTACGCTCGCATGGGGCGCGACCCGTAGGGGCGGGTGGCAATCCGCCCGCGCCGCGTTTCAATCCACGCGTCCGTCAGCTTTTGGTGATCCCGGCCCCGTACATCAGCCCGCAAAGCTCGTAGGCGGTTTTTTCGCTGGACAGGATGGCGATGCCTTCGCTCTCCGCGCGGGCGAGCACGTCCTCAGCCACCTGGATGTTCTCCGGCACCAGGACGAGCGCCATCTCCATCAGCGTGGCCACGGCCACCACGTTCATGTGGGTCTGCACGGTGATCCAGGCCATGCCGTTCTTGCCGTGGGCCATGACCCAGCTCAGCAGGTCGCAGCTGTACCCGCACTGGACTTCGCGGGTCAAATCGGCGCTCGGGGTGAGGAGCTTCGCGTTTGTCAGGTTGATCAGGCCCTGAATGTCCATAGAATCCTCCTGTTTTCGCAACGGAAAGAAGTTTAGCGTTCCGTTGCCTGCTTACAATCTGGTATTTTCCGAAAGCGACACCATCTGCTTGGCCATTTCGCGAACGCGCTCCTTCAAAACGAACAGGCAGTCCGTCTCGTGGGCGAAGCCGAAGACGATGTCCTCCGCCAGCGCCTGGCAGGTGGGCGAGCCGCAGGAACCGCAGTCGAGGCCCGGAAGCCTCTGGCGGATCTCCTCGATCCTGTCCATCATGGAGAGCGCCTTCTCAAGATCCTGGTCCAGCTGCATGGCCTTGATGGGCTTGATCTCATCGTCAAAGTACAGATCGCCCTTGAGCGATTCATACTCCTGGCGGGCGATGTTCTCGTCCGGCTTCTTGGCGGGCAGGCGGCGCACCAGGTCCCGGATGCGGTTTCGGGAGATGAAGCCGTTTTCAAGCGTCAGGGGACCGCCGACGCAGCCGCCCACGCAGGAGAGGCCCTCGAAGAACGTGAGCTCCGGCAGGCGGTTGTTTTCGATTTCCTCCAGGACCTTGGCCACCTGGTCGATGCCGTCCACCGCCAGCGCGTTTTCGATGCCCGCGGCCAGCGCCTCGCCGCCGGCCTTGGCCCAGCCGAGGCCAAGGCCCGTGGCGCGGAAGGCCTCGTCCTTTTCGTTTTCTACAGTCTGGGCCTTGCGGATGTTGGTGGACAGGAGGCCGAACAGCTCCATAATGGAGATGACGCCGTCGATGGCGCTCTCTTTATGGCCCAGCGGGCGGCGTATGGCGGTCATCTTGGCGGCGCAGGGGGAGATGAAAAAGCAGCCCACCTCGGAGGGGCTAACATGGTTCTTTTCGCAGAATTCGCGGCGCGCAGAAACAGCCGCCATCTCCATGGGCGACCGCACGTCCACGATGTTGTCGATCAGCTCCGGGAACCGGATCTGGATCAGGCGCACCACCGCCGGACAGCTGGAGGAGATCAGCGGGCGCGGGCAGTTTGGGTCCTTGAGCCGCTCCTGCACCGCCATGGACACGATGTCCGCGCCGCGGGCGACGTCGTACACCTCGTCAAAGCCCATCATGCGAAGGCCCCGTGCCACGGCGGACAGGCTGGGCAGCTTTTTGAACTGTCCGTACAGCGCCGGCGCGGGCAGCGCGATCTTGTAGGGGAAGCGGTTGATGGCGGCCAGCGGGTCGGTGGTGGGCACCTTGGCGTGGTGCAGGCACTGGCGGATGCACTCGCCGCAGTCGATGCAACGCTCCTCGATGATGTGGGCTCGTCCGCCGTGCACGCGTATGGCCTCCGTAGGGCATTGCTTGAGGCAGTTGGTGCAGCCGACGCACTTGGACTTGTCCAGCGTCACGGAGTGCATGTAGTTTGTCATAGCTTAAACCCCATCTCGATGGTCGTCCCCACACCGACTTCGGAGCGGATGGAAAAGGCGGTGGCGTTGCGCCTCATGTTGGGCAGGCCCATGCCGGCGCCGAAGCCCATCATGCGCACGTCGTCGGAGGCGGTGGAAAAGCCCTCCTGCATCGCAAGGTCGATGTCCGGGATGCCCGGCCCCTCGTCCCGGATGTTGAGGGCCAGGTATTCCGGCTGGACGATGAGTTCCATCTCGCCCCCTTGCGAATGGATCACCAGGTTCAGCTCCACCTCATAGGCGGCGATCGACACCCGGCGCACGATGCCCGAGTCAACCCCCAGCTTTTTCAGGATTCCCTTGATCTTTCTTGAGGCTTCGCCGGCGGTTGCGAAGTCCCCGGCGCGCACGGGATAGATCTCCCGGAGCGCGACGCTTCCGTTCTGCATCAGAAACTATCCCCTTACCCCGCTGGGCAGGCCGCTTGCGAACAGCCTTCCGCAGGATTCATACAGTGTGTGCGGCGTGCCGATCACGGCGATACCAAGGTCGTCGGCCATCTCCAGCACCTCCTGGGGCGGGAGCTTGCCGCGGACGAAGACGATCATCATCACGTCCAGCATTTCGCAGGTGCGCACGACGTGCATGTTGGTCAGCCCCGTCAGAAGCACCATGCGCTCCTTGGGGTAGGCGAGCACGTCACTCATCATGTCCGAGCCGCAGGCGGCCTGGACTTCATCCTGGGGAAGGGACCCGGAGAGTACGGTGGCGTCCAGCAGTGTGACGATCTGTTCCGCTTTCATGGGCATCATCCTCTTCGGGAAATTTTTCGGGCAGTTATCCGTCCCCCGCCAGCCGGCTCAGAAAAGCGATGTGACGAAGGCGGAGGTCTATGTAATTATACTTCATCTGGCTCGAAAAGAAAAGGGGTGAAGTGCCCGCGCCCATCAGCATGGTGGTGGACGCGTCCTCAAAGGCGGCGAGCAGCGCCGCGACTTCTTCCGCCGCCTGGTTCGGCTCGCCGGCCGACGCCTTTTCGAGCGCCTCCCGCGCCTTCTTGGCCTCCGCCCGGACAGACAGGAGCGCCTCCCGCGCACCGTTCAGGTCGATCTCTCCGGCGTCCAGCCGGAAGGCCGCCTCGCCCAGCGCGTTCGTCCCGTCCCGGAGCGCGCGCTCCGCGCCGATCAGCGCATCGGCCTGCGCGCGCTTGCCGGTCAGCCGGACGGCGATTTCCGGCGCTTCCCGCGTCGCGACGGAGGCGGCGAGCTTTTCCGTCTCGCCCAGCTTGTTCATGACCCGCCCGGCCTCGTCGACGGAGTTGTAGCCCGCCCCGGCAATCAGGTATTCGCCGGAACTGGGCAGGACGTACCCCGCCGCGCCCCGGGCCACGTACCGCGCGGCCTCGATCCGGGCGGTGGCTTCGTCCCCCGCACGGGACAGGATCACAAGGCTCATGGACAGCGGCTGGATGTCCCAGCTCACCTGCTCCACCGGCGCGAGCGCCGCTTGCTGCCCCGGCGCCGAAACGCCCTCGGTGACGAGGTACATCGTCAGCGCGACGAGCAGCATCACAAGCGCCCAGGCGGGCGCGTAGGGGTGGTCGCGCCGGACGCGCACGCGCTTCATCAACTGATCGCTCCCTTCCCAAAGGACATGTCTCCCCCTGAAGCGTATGCGCGAGGGTGCGCGGGCAGGACGCCACGGAATCGCTGACGGCGAAGTCGCACGCGATTGCCCTCGTGGGTACCCTTGCCTCGCACGGGACAATCTGGTATCATGGGTCAAAAGGGAGTGGAAGGCTTGAGACAGCATCTCGACACGGCCCCGGTGCTTGAAAAAATGCGCGCCGGGGGCGAATGCCCGCTGTGCGCGCTGAAACTGGAAAACGAGGCGTCCTACGCGGAATATTTTCTCGGCGGATCGGTGATGGAGGTATCCACCCGGCAGGAGGTCAACGATAAGGGATTCTGCGCAAAGCACCTGAAGATGCTCTTTGACCGGAACAACCGGCTGGGGCTTGCGCTGCTCGAATCCTCTCACCTGAAGGAGACGGTAAAGCGCCTGAAGGCGCGGCCCAACCAGAAGCGCGGCCTGTTCCAGAAGAAGGAGGAGGCCCCGAAGGCGCTCTGCGCCCTGTGCGACCGGTTGGAGGCCACCATGCGCCGCTACGCGCTGACCGTCGCCGCGCTGTGGGAAAAGGAAAAGGAGTTCAAGCCGCTCTTTCAAGATGGAAAGGGCTTCTGCCTGCCCCATTACGAGATGATCCGGGACGAGGCGCCCGGCATCCTCTCCGGGAAGGCGCTGGAGGAGTTCCTCTCGGCGCTGGACGAGGTGGAGATGAAAAACCTCGAGCGGCTCATCGCCGAGGTGGACTGGTTCGCCCAGAAGCACGACTACCGCAACGCCGACAAGCCCTGGGGGGAAAGCCGCGACAGCGTCGAGCGGTGCATGAAGAAGCTCCGGGGAGAGGCGTAACAATTGAAAAATTCAACGATGTTTCGGGATTTTGAACCCCGCGACCGGGATGCGTTTTTGAAGATGGCCGGTGCGCTCTACGCGTCCGGCGCAACCGTCCACGCCGTGAGCGGGCGGAATTTTGAAAGGACATTTCAAGAAATCCTCGGCGGCAGCCCCTACGCGCGGGGGATCGTGATCGAATGGGATGGGCGCGCCGTAGGAT
>JAEZHK010000088.1 GCA_023416655.1 Bacillota bacterium | reverse complement strand
CCACGGCTTCCCGGGTGTCGTATGCCCGATCGTACGCCTCCCCAAGCACCAACCTGCCCCAGTGCATGTGCGCGTCGAATACGGGCATGGACGGAAGCTTGCGCGCGTCGCGCGCCACCACCAGCTGACTTGCCGGTACATAGTCCTTCAGCAGCATAGAGGCACCTCTCCATATCAAATTTTGATCAGTGGCTCCACTCCGCCCCGGCGCTAACGAAACTCAGCCACCGGTTGCGTACAGGTAATCATTCAGGCAGTCCTTGACTCGGTCCTTGAATAACGCCCGCGCATCAATTCTCAGTAGCCCGCTCCGGATTTTCTGATACTGGATCGGCAGAAACTGGTTCACGACGGATAGCGGAATCCTGTGGCTATCGATGTTTTCGATAAGCCTTGAGATCGCGTGCGTGACCGTCTGTTCCGGAAGATAGTAGCGGCACCGGTCCGAAAAGCTGTACTTCCTCTTCAGCCTAATTTCCGCCTCGGTCCCACGGTAATAGCGCACCCAATGCCTGTCGTCGCGCAGCATGGCGGCTTCCAGCACTTGTTTAAAATCAGACAGCGCCACGCCGGAACCTGACAGCGCTTCTGTTTCGATGTCGCCAAGGGCGAACAGCGCCTCCCGGAGCGCAAAGGTGAGCGCCGGGCCTACCTTGAGGATGGCGATGCCATCCTCCACCATTTCCCTGAGCTTGGCGCGCGTCTGATAATCTGTAGAGTGGCCCTCCAGCACGATCCCTGGGTGCCACCGCACCGCCTCTATGAGCGGACGCGCCTTCTGCCTGTCGTATTCCACCACGAAATCGTCGGCGAATTCGACCCCGGGCTGCACCACAACGCCCACAACGCGCTCAAACGCATCCCCGAGCCCTTCGGCCTCGAAAACACTGGAAAATGTTTCCAGCATCTCTTCAAATTCCCGCGCGTCGGTCACGCACACGCTTTCCTCGCTTTGCGGGGAGCCCCCGGGAACGGGAACCTCGCTGCCGATGACATACACCGGCGCGCCGGAATGCGCATGCGCGCATTCACGGTAGGCTTCTTCGGCGGCGCGAACCAGCGCAGCCGCTCTGCGCGCAATCACCCCGTCGGAAAGTTTATCGTCGGGGTCGTCGCCCAAAAGCCGCATGCTGGTGTCGATATGAATCTTGGTAAACCCGGCCAGCACATATCCCCTGACCAGCTCTACAGCTTTTTGCATGGCCCCGGCCTCGGTTTCGGCCTGCCAAACCAGCGGGCCCAGGTGATCGCCGCCCAGGATAAGCTTGTCGGGCGCGAGCCCGGTCCTTTCGGCAATCCGAGCGGCAAATCGCGCGAAATCCGCGGGGCGCATGCCTGTATACCCGCCGAACTGGTTGACCTGGTTGGCAGTGGCCTCGATCAACACCGCCCGCCCGGTCTCGACGCCCCTCTCCATGGCCGCCTCCAAGACATACTCGCTGGCACTGCATATTGAACAGATACCCAGACCCGGGTTCGGCTTGCGGCTGGCGATCAATTTCATAAGAGGGTGATCCATGTGTGTCCTCCGTAATGCCTCCAGTTTCTTTACTCAAACTGGGGAAGGTATTTCCTGTACAGCTTCAAACCGTCGTCCAACAAGCCGCGCGCCACGGATAGATCGTCCACCATCGGGTCGAGCGCCAACGCCTTCAACGAGGCATTGTAGTCACCCTCCACCATGCCCTTCACCGCGAAGTCCACGATGGTCTTCTGCTTGTTGCATAACGAGGCCGCGACCTCCGGCAGGTTACCCACCGCGATGCCCTTGATACCATGCTTTCCAAGCACCGCCGGCACCTCCACAATCGCGTCGCGCTCCATGTTCGCGATGCAGCCGTCGGTGTTGGGGATGTTGACGGCGTAGTCGTAGAGGTTGTGGTTTCCCCACACCGACGCCATGATGATCTCCGCGCGCTCCGTGTGCACACTGCGAAGGCTCTCAATATCCACCTGGCCCGCGGCCATGTCGGCGAGGTCCTTCCACATCCGGTCGCGGTTTTCATCCTGCCCGTCCAGCGGGTACATCTGGATGTCCATGCGCTCCCAGGTTTTGCGGTGCATGCTCGAGGTGTAGGGCAGGTACTCCAGGAAGTGCGCGTCGCCCGAGGTCGGGCACTGATCAAACACCGAGATGATCTCGCGCGTGTAGGGCTCAAACTCCGTCTGCTCGAGGAAGAGCTTCTTGTACAGCGGCAGCAGCTCCTCGCCGCTCTCCTTGTCCTTGATCGATAGGAACCATGTGAAGTGGTTGATGCCCGCCGCCAGAATGTCCAGCCGTTCGTGCGCGGCGCGTGAGATCTCGTGTTCGCCGTGGGTGTTACCCCAGCGAAATAGGTAATCGTGGTCGATGTCAAGCTCCAGCGTTTTCCCGAGGATCCGCCCGGCCATCATGTAGCCGAAGTCCAGCTGATGACAGATGCCCACCATGTTGACCTTGGTGTAGCGCGCCGCGGCGGTGCAGATGCGCGTCATGGGGTTGGTGAAGTTGAGCACCAGCGCCTCGGGCGCCAGACGCTCGATGTCGCGAAACACCGGCATCAAAAGCGCCACATTGCGCGCCGCGTGGAAGAACCCGCCCGGGCCGCCGTTCTCGGCGTAGTGCATGATGCCGTACTTCTGGCCCAGCTCGTAATCCATCTTCCAGCACTTTTCCCGGTCGATGGCCACCGAGATCACCACGAAGTCCGCGCCCGGCAGCAGCGCCGCGCGATCGGTCGAGGCCTGGATGGTCATGCCCGCGCCCCATTCCCGGTTGATGCGCTCGGCCAGGCGCCGGATCTGCTCCAGCCCCTCGCTATTGAGGTCGCATAGCGCGAGCGTCGCGCCCTGGAACTCCTTGGTGCGCATGATCGCGCCCAGATTGGTCAGCCCGAAACTGGCGCTGCCCGCGCCGATAACCACGATTTTCGGATACCGCTTCATATTGTCCTCCCACTCTTTAACTGGGCTGTCTGCCCAGGATTTTGGATATCAGTTCCTGTTGACATCAAGTGAGCGATTGGCGCTCCTTTCCGTTGCCAAGCGAGAGGCCGTTATTCGCCGGAAACGTCAATCGCGTAAGAGGCCTGCCGTCGTTTGAATCCTAGCTTCGCAGCGTAGGCGATAAGCGCCTTTTGGAAGCAATCCATCGGCGGGGATACGGTGCCCGCGCCAATCTGGCCGAGGCCGGCCTTCCTGTGCGCGATGCCGGTGTTGATGACGGGCGGAATCCCCATCATCGCGACTTTTCTGGCGTCGATACCGCAGCAGATCCCCTTAAAATCCCAATTGGGGATCGGAAACTGGTCGTTGTGGCCGATGGAGATCTCCATCATGCGGTTGCTGATTTCCAGCGCGTCGTAGAACCCGCCGGTCCCGACGTATTTGGTCACGGCGGGCGCGGCGATCATGGCCATGCCCCCGACGCCAAAAGTCTCCGTGATCGCGGAATCCCCCATGTCCGGGTTGCCGTCTTCCTCGCGGTACCCCGAGAAGTAGATGCCGCTTGGCGTATTGACCGGTCCGGTAAACCAATCCGAACCCATTCCGCTCAGGCGGATTCCAAAGTCCTTGCCGTTTCTGGACATGACCGTGACGACCGTCCCGGACGCCACCGTCGCGGCGTCGTCCATGACGCACTTGGCCGCGGCCATCATGATGTTCAGGAAGAACTGGTCGGTACTCGCCAGAAACCGGATGGCCGCCGTCTTTCGGGCGCCCTCCTCATCGAGCTCGGAGATCAGCGGCGCCATCTCCCGGAGAAACACCGCGGAAGCGGCGATGTTCCTCTGATGGAATTCGTCGCCCATCGCGATCGCCTTGGCGATCATGGGGTTCAGCGCGAGGCCGTTTTCCAGCTTCCGCATCGCCGCGCCAAGCACCTGCCCAAGCGTATCGCGCAAAAAGCGCAGCCGTTCAATCACTTCATGGGAATACGCGCCAAAGCGCAGCACCGCTCCGATGCCTTCGTTCATCGTGCAGTAGGCGACGTTGCCGCCGGCGCGATTTTCCACCTTGAGAACCGGCATATTTCCGGAGGTAATGCCGCCCATGGGACCTACGAAGCCGGCGTGATGGCAGGGCACAAACCGGACTTCTCCGCGCTCAAGCATCGCCCACGCTTCTTCTTCGGTGGATGCCCATTCCTCAAACAGCGCCGCGCCGACGCAGGAACCTTGCATGGGGCTGGTCATATCCTCCCAGTGCATGGGCGGGCCCGCGTGCAGCAGCACCCGGCCCCGGAGGAGCGCGCAGGCCGATTGCGCGGGGATCACGTCCACGAGGTGCGGCGCTCCGACCTTGATTTTCTCGACGACGGCCAGGTTGGCCTCGTCAATGGTCCTGTACGGGCCGTCCGCAAATTCATAGGCGTCCAGAAAGTCGATCGCCCTGCGCAATTCCCTGTCGCCGCCCGCGGCGGGCTTCCACGCATAGTGGACGACGCGCTTCATGCAGCCTTCAAGGTCGTCCGCAAAGCCGCGCAGGCCGACGTTCAGGACACCCGGCTCACGTTCGAGCAGATCCACCGGCTTTCCGGGAAATCCTTGGTCTTGAGAGGCGGGCGGATACTTTTTCCCCTGCCTGCGCTGCGGAACCACCGCCCTGCCCGTCAGGCTCAGCGCATATTTCATGGCCGTCACATTTCCATAAAAGACCTGCACGCCTGCGTCCTCGAGAATTTTCTTCTGAGCTTCCAGGTTCTGGACATCGCCCTCGGTGCCCAGCAGGTTCGCCACGAGGGCGACGGGTACGCCCACCGCGCGGTTCTTCGCCAAGAGGGTCCGGAGCGCGTCGGCCAGACCCGAAGCGGGATCGCCCTGCGCGCCAAAGCCCAGCACGACGTCCATGAGAAGGATGGTCGGGCGGCTGAACACGCCCAGTGAACGAATAAGCTGGTTTCTGATTTCTCCGTCGATCATCGGATGCGGTTTCCCGCGGGTGTAGCAGTCGTCGCCCAGGTCGATGATCTCGCATGTGTCGCTCTCCAGCATCCGCCCCGCCGCCCCGTGACCGGGGAAGGGGATTTGCATGGCGCGCGCGGCGATCATCGCCGCTTCACATGCCAGCGTTCCGCCTGCGAACAGGCCGAGGATTTTTGCTTCCCGGGAAAAGATCCGTTCAGCGGCGGCACTTTGGCATTGCTCCGCGCTCAGGCCGGAAAGCATTGTGGCGATTGCCGCGGTCTCCGCCGTCGTGCCGGCGAAGCGGATGTTCTCAAAGCCTTCCTCGCACGCATCGTCGCCCAGAAAGTATACGACGGCCGACTTGCCCGCTCCGCGCAACTTTTCGATGACGCGCTCTCGGACGCGCGCCGCCGGGGGCTTGGAGATTACGACGAGCACCTTCGTCGCTCCGTCGCGTTTCATGGCTTCTATGGCGTCCAGCATGGTGATCGCGCCGACTTCTTCACTGAGATCCCTTCCCCCGGTGCCAATCGCGCTGGAGATGCCCGCACCCATTCTGTGAATCTGGACGGTTACCTCCTGGATGCCGGTGCCGGAAGCGCCGACGACGCCAATATTCCCGCGCCGGACGGCGTTGGCAAAACCCAAAGGCACTCCGCGGATCATCGCCGTCCCGCAATCCGGACCCATCAGAAGCAGTCCCTTTTCGTGCGCCATCTGCTTCAGGCGCTTCTCATCCGCTTTAGACACGTTGTCGCTGAAAAGGAACACATGCTTTCCCAGACCCAGCGCGGCCTCCGACTCTTCCGCGGCGTATTCCCCGGGGACGGACAGAAGGCACACATCAAATTCCCCGGATATTTCGGCGGCTTCCTTCCAGGTTTTTACCGTTTTGCGGTGCGGCTTATGTTCGCCGCCCTCGCTCATACTCCGCCGGATGGCCTTTTCAACCTCATCCAGCACGGCTTTGTCGTCCGCGTCGACGACGATGACCATGTCGCCGGGCCTCGCGCCCTTCAATTCCGCCGTATCAAAGCCGGAACCGCGCATGATCTCCAGATTGGCGGCCGTCCCCATCATGACCGTCGCACGGCGTACACCCTGCATTCCGCTGACCTCGGCGCTGAGCACCATCAGGGCAAGGGAATCCATGTAGGCATTTTCCCGAATGATCGTATACAGCATGCGCGTTACCTCATTCCTCACGGATCGCAAAGGGATTGCCCCGGTCGTACCGGTCAAAGTGAATCGCGTCGCCGACCAGGTACTCGTAGATGCTCCGGACGACGGGGATGCCGCTTGCCGCATAGCGCTCGGCGCAGGCGTCGGAGGATTCTCCCGGGTACATCACACCCCGGTTGTTGCCGGGTGCGGGCTTCGTCATATGCAATTCCTCCACCATCGAAAGCATGCGGGCGGCAAACTGCGCCGGATCTCCGAAGAACGCGGGGTTGATGACGATGTGCATCTGCCCGAGCTCCCTTCCGGCTGAGAGATCCGCGTACATGGACGAGACATGGGGTCCGTAGGGCGCGCCTGTGAGAATGCCGCTGAGCGCGTCGACCATCAGCATCAGCCCGTATCCCTTGGCCCCCGCGATGGGCAGGAGGCCCCGCACGTCAAAAGGATCTGTCGTGGGGTTGCCATCCGAGCCAATCGCCCAGGTGTTGGGGATCGGCTCCTTCTTCGCACGGTGATCCAGGATCTTTCCCCAGGCCCCGACCGTCGTGGCCATGTCGAACACCACGGGCGGCTTACCCGGTATGGGCGCGGCAAAGCCGATGGGGTTCGTCCCGAAAAATGCGGTGGTTCCGCCGTATGGAACGACCATCGGATCGGACTGGCACATGGAAATGCCGATCAGCCCTTCGGCGGCGGCCATGCGCAGATAGTACGAGAGCGTGCCGCAGTGACCCATCCTTCGCATGCCGATGACCGCCACCCCGTTTTCCTTCGCGATCGAAATGGCCTCGAGCATGGCGTTTTTGGCGACGACAAAGCCGGAGGCGTTATCGCCGTCGTACAGCCCTGTACAGGGACCGGTCCGCTCAAACACCATGTTCGGGTGCGTGTTCGTCCCACCCTTGGCGATGCGCTCCGCGTAATACTCCACGCGCATCGCGCCGTGGGAGTGAACGCCCCTCGAATCCGCGTAGGCGAGGTGCTCCGCGACCGTCTCCGCGTGCGCTGGAACAAGGCCCGCCTTTTCAAGCTTGTTTCGTATGAGCGCTTGCAGCTCGTCCTTTTCAAGAACAATGAATTCCCCGTCATTTCGCATCTAGAACCCTCCAATTCATCGTTGCGGCCTGGCGTTGACAAGCCGGAAGATCACGGAACTGACGGCAATCAGCGCAGCCGCGATATAAAAACTAAACACCTGGGAACCCTGGGCGTCTTGCAAAAGTCCCGTCACAAAGGGCGCGGCAACGGAGGCGCTCATCCCGAAGAAGTTGAATACGCCCAGGCCCGTGGAGAGCGCGGAATCGTCAAACTGCTCGGTCACATGGGGTACGATCAACGGGTCGACCGCCTGCTTCCCCGCAATTCCGTAAAGCGCCAGACTCGCGATGATCAGCGCCTGATGATGAAACGCGGTGACGCACAGCAGCATCACGCCCGACAGGAGCTGGACCCAGGTTAGAAACGCCACCTTCCTGCTAGAGAACCGGTCGACGACCCTGCCCAGGAAAAGGGCCCCCGGGATGGAGACGAGCGCGATGACGGCCGACGCGTACCCCGCGAGCACGCCGGAAAAGCCGCGCTCGTTCTGCAAAAACACGGGAAGCCAGGACACGATCATGTAGTACCCGTAGCAGGTGCTGAAATAGAAAAAATAGCTCGCCAACATCTTCGGGGAGAACAGCATGCGCGCCAAAGGCGCCAGGGCGGCGCGCTTCTTCGCCGGGCCATCCTCCTGGGCAGCCGACGCCCTTTCGCCCTTCAGGAGCGCCAGCATCATCGGCGTCATGGCGGCAGCCAGCGCCGCCAGAATGATGGGCATCACACGCCAGTCCATCCCCAGCTGCTTTACCAGCCCACTCGCGTACAGATAGCCAAAGAGCATGCCGAACGCGCAGCCGCTGTTGATCACCGCGGTGGCAAAGTACTTAAAGCCCTTCGGCACGTTCCGGGAGGACAGCGAAAATGCGCCGCTGTAGTAGGTTCCGGAGCCCACGCCGGCAATGGCGCTGCCAATGTACAGCGTTTCGATGCGCTTGGACAGGCCTACCACCGCAAAGCCAAGCGCAAGCAGCAAAAAGCTCGGCGCGAGAATCTTGCGCATGCCAAACCGGTCGATCAAAAAGCCGCCCGGGATCTGCATACATACGTAGCCCGCAAAATAACAGCTCGCGATCAGCCCCATGCGCGCGGCGGACTGAGGACCCACCACGGCCATGATCTCGCCCTGCACCGCGCCCATCATGGTGCGGTAAATCCAGATCACGCACCAGCCGGTAAACAGCAGCGCGATGATCTTCTTCACATAGGGGGAATAGGCTTTTTCCTTCATTTCAGGTTTCCTTTGCCCACTTTCGTTCGTTTTTTAAGGCGCGGCCGCAGAGGATGGCGGCCCCCGCGCGGTAAAATCACAAGAGGACGTCGCGGTTGCAGTCCTTTGAGTAGATGTAAGTGAACGGCTCGCGCCCCACGCCGTAGGCGCACTGCGGCACATAAGGCCCGAACCACATGAAATCGTCCTTTTGGATGCCCATCCAGCGGTCGTCCATGAAGTACATGCCTTCGCCGCTGAGGATGTACGCACCGTGCTCCTGCACATGGGTTTCCACGATGGGATGGCAGCCGCCGGGCAGGAAGGAGAGAATGTGCATGTTCATATCAAAGGCCGGATCGGTGGGCAGAAGATCCTTCATGGACACGTTCTCCATGCCCTCGTAAACGCGGGGGGCGATGTCGTTTACGTTGCCCCACACCCGCCAGGCCGCTCGGCCCTTCAACGGGATGCGGCGCTGCTTGTACAGAAGCAGCCTGGCGGGCGACGCGCCTTCGTTTTTGAAGGAGAGCCCCTCGCCCTCGGGGGAAAAGAGGTAGCCGCCTTGGGTGAGCGCGCGCGTCTCGCCGCCCGCGGATGCGCTCAGATCGCCCTCGATGAGGTACAGAAAGCTCTCGACCTGCGGCTCGCCCGGCCATGCGTCCGCCGTGCCGCCGCCCGGGGCCGCCTCTACCACATACTCCACAAAGCTTGCGCCCATCTTGGGCGAGGCAACGATGCTGACCCGGCAGTTTTCGATGCCGGGGATCACGTTGTTCACCAGCCCGTCTTTGGGGATAACCGCCCACAGGCCGGGGCGGACCACCGCCCGGGTGGAGAGAAGCTCCTTCGGATAACTCATAAAACCTCTTCCTTTCCAAATTCTCTGACGAGATCGTACACCGCCGCGGCGGCCAGCGCCAGATGTGCGCAGTCAGACCACTCCTCCGGACAATGGCTGCGCCCGCCTTTGGATGGCACGAACAGCATCGCCGCGGGCATGCGGCGCGCCATCATCAGCGCGTCATGCCCCGCGCCGCTGAACATGCGGTGGGTGGATGCGCCGAGGCGCGCGCAATGCGCCTCCAACCGGGCGGTGAGCGCCGCGTCCATCGGCGTCGGGGCGACCGACAGCGTGCGCACAAACGATGCGCCGTCCGCGCCGCAAGCGTGCTGCGCCGCTTCCCTTGCCCGGCCGGTCACCACCGCGATCGACGTGGGGTCGGCGCTGCGGACATCCAATGAAAGGCTGACCCGTTCCGGCACCACGTTGACCGCGCCGGGGAAGACCTCCAGCATGCCGACGGTGGCAACCGTGCCCGGTCGGGACTCCGCCGCCTCGTACGCCGCGTTGACCACGCTCAAAGCGCGCCGCAGCGCGTCTTGCCGGCCGTCCATGGGCGCGGTACCGGCATGGTCCGCCCGCCCCGCGAGCGTGACACGGTAGCGCTCGATGCCCACGATGCCCTCGACGATGCCGACTTCGCGCCCCATCGCTTCCAACACAGGCCCCTGTTCGATGTGTATTTCGACATACGCCGCGGCGGAACCTTGCGGCCGCGCGCAATGAAGCGCCCCGTCCGGCTCAAGGCCAAAGTCCTTCATCGCCTGATCCAGAGAAACGCCCGAGGCATCCCGGCGCAAAAGATCCCCGGGCGCAAGCTCGCCCGTCAGCGCCTTGGACGTGAAGTAGCCCGACAGAAAGCGCGCGCCCTCCTCGTCGTTGGTGGCCAGGACTTCCAGCATCAGCGGAGGAACCGTCCCTTCTTCCGCCAGCTGCTCGGCGATGGCCAGCGCACAGGCGATGCCCGCCGCGCCGTCGAACGCGCCGCCGTTCGGCACGGAATCGTAGTGTGAGCCTAGGATCAAGCGCTTCTCGCTCACGCCGCGCAGGACTCCCGACACGCCGCCGGAGGGATCCAGGGACGCGTCCAGCCCCGCCGCGCGCATGGCCTCCAAGAGGTATTCCGCCGCGGCCCGGGCGGGCGGGGTAAAGGGGAGCCGCGTGACACCGGCGCCCGGCGTCGCGGTGAACGCGCTCAGCCGTTCAAGGTGTTTCCTGATCGACCATTCGGCCTTCTGAATATCCATAATCCCTCCGGACATTGGGATGGCGCGTCAGCCGCGCGGGACGAATTCGCCCGATGGGGGCGATACAGGCTTGCCTTCTTTCGCCGCCACTCTGCCGCGCAGGATGGACATGACCGGAAGCCCTTTCCCCCTCAGCCCCAGAAAAGCGGTTACGGGATGCATGTACAGGAGCGATTCGGGCGTGATCTCCCACGCCCGCTCCGGGTCGAGCACGCAGAAGTCGGCGTCGAAGCCCTCGCGGACGTCCCCTTTTCTGCCGTACAGCCCGAAGGCGCGCGCGGGATTCGCACTGAATACCCTTGCGAGGGTTTCCGGCGGCAGCCCCTTTTCGCGCACCAAGTGCTGGTACAGCCCCTGCACGGTCGTCTGCACGCCGGAAATGCCGTTCCACACGTCGATGTGGCGGCCGTTCAATTCCTGTTTTTCGTAGAGCGGCGCGGGCGAGTGGTCGGAACACACGCAGTCCAGCGACCCGTCCGCCAGCGCTTCCCACATCCTGTCCGCGGCCTCCCGTTCGCGCAGCGGCGGCGAGCACTTGAAAAGCGGCCCCTTTGCGATGTAATCGTCGCCGGAAAAGAGGAGGTAGTGCAGGCAGGTCTCCGCCGTTACGCGCACCCCGCCCGAGCGCGCCTCGCGGATCAGCCGGGCGACGTCCGGGTGCGACACATGGCAGATGTGCACGCGCGCATTCTTTTTCAGCGCGGTTTCCAGCACGAAGGCGACCGCCTTTTTTTCGGCTTCCAACGGCCTTGACATGAGGTAACCGCGTCGCGTATCGTTCTCCGCGCGGTATTTGGCGGTCAGGCGCTCGGTCAAATCGAAGTCCTCGCAGTGGAAACCACCCATGCCGCCGAACGCGGCGATGGCTTCGAGGGCGCGCTCCGCCTCCGCAAGGGTAAGGCGGGTGTAATCGTCGCCCGTCCTGCACAAAAAGCACTTGAAGCCCACCGCGCCCAGATCGTGCATGGCCTTCATGTCGCCCTGATTGTAGTTGACCATCGCGCCCCACATGGCGTAATCCGTGTAGGCGGAGGGTTTCACAAGCTCGCGCTTGGCCGCGAAGATTGGCCCGGTGGCTGTGGCGGGAATGTTGTTCATGGGCATGTCCACCACGGTGGTCACGCCGCCGGCGAGCGCCGCCGCCGAGCCGTGCGCAAAGTCCTCGCGATGGGTGAACCCCGGCTCGTTCATGTGGGTATGGCAGTCGATGAAGCCCGGAAACAAAAGTTTCCCGGAGATGTCCAGAACCACCTCCGCTTCGGCGGCCGCACCGGGCGCCATCAAAGACGAGATTTTCCCATCGCGGACCGCGACGTCCGCCCGCGCCGAACCTTCCGGACACACCACGGTGCCGTTTTTGATGATCAGGTCGTACCGCATCGCGATCTCTTCTCCTCCTGTTTGTCCGGGTCGATCAGCCCGGGCGGGCTATTGGCGCTGCGCCGTGCTCGGTTCACGGTCGCGGGGGCGCCTTGCCAATCAGATCATACCGCTCCAGGACCTCCCGGAGGGCGGTCTCGTTCGGGGCTTCCATGGCACACAGCGGCAGGCGGAAGGGGCCCATGTCAAAGCCCATCATGCGCAGCGCCGTCTTGACCGGAATGGGGTTGACCTCTATGAACAGGCTGCGGATGATCGGCATCAGCCGCAGCTGCATTGCGGCCGCGTCGGCGACGGCGCCCCGGCGCATCATGCCGGCCAGGGCCGCAATCTCGCCGGGCACCAGGTTGCCAACCACCGAGATGACCCCGGCCGCACCCAGCGACATATAGGGGACCGCAGCGTTGTCGTTGCCGCTCCACACCCGGAAGCCCTCCGGGGCCTCCTGCAGCACCTCGGCCACCATCTGGATATCGCCGCTCAAGTCCTTAAACCCCACGATGCCGGGCAGAGCAGCCAGCCGCAGCACGGTACGGCGCTCCATGGTAACCCCCGTACGCAGCGGGATGTTGGATACGATCACCGGCAGGCCCGCGGCCTCGGCGATGGCCGCGTAGTGCGCCGCCAGCCCGTCGGGCGTGGCGCGAACGTAAAAGGGTGCCGCGACGAGCAACACCTGGGCGCCGCACTCCGCTGTGATTCGTGAAAGGCGTTCGGCCTTTCGGGTGCTGGCGGCGGCGGTGCATGCACCCACCAGGCAGCGCCCGCTGCAGCGCGCGGCGGCATGGGACACGACCCGTGCAAATTCCGCTTCCTCCATCGAGGGCCCTTCGCCCGCCACGCCGGCGAAAAAGATGGCCTCCGTGCCACCGTTCAATTGGAAGTCGATCAACCGGTCCAGTTCGTGAAGGTTCACGCCATCCTTTTCGCCAAAGGGCGTGCACAGCACCACCGCGGCCGCAAAATCGACCGGCAGATGCTTCCCATGCGGTTTAATAGTAACCGCCATCCTCTCGCTGCCACTGCACGCTGTAGCGGGGCGTAGCGACGTATGCTTTGTATTGGCCCCAGAAGTGCGCCTCGGGCCAGGCAAAGCCATCCAGCCTCGCCCGGCGCACGGTGCGCTCGGCCTCGGCGTGGCCTTCCAGCAGGATTTGACGCTCATCCACGCCCACCGGCACGCCGTCCGCCAGCAGGTGTACGCCGTCCACGAACACGTTGTCCACATCGGAGGACTGGGCGTTGCCGATGAGTCGGTGCACCAGGTTGAAGCCGGGCATCAGGCGCGGGTTCATCAGGTTTACGGTAATGATGTCCGCCTTTTTGCCCGGTTCCAGGCTGCCGATTTCGCCGTCCATGCCGAGGGCCCGCGCCGCATCGATGGTGATCATTTCCAGAAGCTTCTCGCTGGGTAGGTAGAAGCCGTCCCGATCGAGCGCCCGGTGACCGCTCTGGAACGCGCGGGCCGCCTGGAACAGGTCCGCACCGCCGTTCATCTTCGGGCCGTCGGTGGTCACCGCTACGTTGATTCTCATCATCAGCATGGTGCTGATGTCGGCGTCACTGCCGGGCGAGCTGCCCACATGGGTGCCGGTGTCCGCCAGGATTTTGATTTCGTCCCTGGACAGGCCGATGCAGTGCTGCAGCAGCACATCGGGCCCTAGCAGCGCGTTTTCCTTGTCCTGATAGGCCAGCCAGACCGTGCCGCCGAACGCGTCGGTGTGAATGCGGGTGCCATACGCTCGGGCGATCCGGCGCATCTCCCGGGCCTGCAGCCTGTCCAGCTCGGTCAGGCCCGTCAACTGGTCGGCGGGCGTGGGGCCGCTGGGGTTGGTGGAGGTGAGCGCGCCGAAGGGGGTTACGAATGCGCGGATGCGGTCGCCGCTTGTATGATCCAGCGTCGCGATCACCGATTCCAGCGACTTGATGACCTCCTCGAAGCTGACCTCCTCCATCACCCGCTCCCCGTCCACCCAGCGGCTGAAGCGGTGGGGCCAGGGCGGCGCGCAAGGCCCGGTACATACGATCTCGCGAAGGCCCATCTCCGCATAGGCCCGCGCGTGGTTCTGGGCGAACACCGGGGTGTCGCAGCGGGGCTGGCTACCCATCACGCACACGCCGGTGGTAACGCCCGCCTTCAGGCGCTCGAGCGCCGAATAGCGGCCCTCGAGATACCAGTATTCATCGCTGACGTAGTGCTTGTAGGTATGGGTCATGGCGGGCATCCAGACACTGGTGTCCATTACAACGTTTTTCAGCAGGCTGTGGCCGCCGTGGGCGTGCGCGTCCACGAGACCCGGCAGGACGGCGTGGTCCGTGCAGTCCAGCGTCTTTAAGGCGGGGTAGAGGTGCGCCCTGTCGGCCCGGTCCACCGCCACCACCTTTCCCTTGTTCACCGCCACCAGGCCGTCCTCAATGACCCGGCGACTACCGTCCATGGTGATCACCGTGCCGTGCAATAAGCAGAGGTCCATCATCCGTATCGCCTCCAATTTCGTACTCTCCACCTCGAGGGCCCGCCTTGTTTCAAATGTGCTCCATGCGGGTTTTTCTCCAGATGACCGGATCGACGGCGTTCTCCAGTTGGTTGTCCCGCACGACCTTCTCATGCAGGTCCGCCGCGCGGGCCAATACGTCCCGTTCGTCCACCTGGGTGAACTTATGGCCCGCCAGCACCACCACACCGTCGACGATGACGGTGGAGAAGTCGCCGCCGGAAGCGCCGTACACCAAGCGCTCCACCGGGCAGGCCGCGGGATAGAGATCCGTCTTGGGCGTGTAGACTGCGATGTCGGCCTTCTTGCCGGGTTCCAGGCTGCCCAGTTCGTCCTGCTGGCCCAGGCAGCGGGCGGCGTCGATGGTCACGGCTTCGAGGGCGCGGGGCGCGGACAGGTAGGCCATGTTGTCGTGAAAGATCCGCTCGCTCAGGATCGCGCGCCGCAGGGCTTCGAGCAGGTCCAGGCTGGTCCTTGGCGCGCAGCCGTTGGTGGTGATGGCGAGAGGGATGCCCTTTTGCATCGCTTCGCTCACCGGCACCCGTTTGTAGATGCCCTCGGCGGTGTAGTAGACCTTGGTTCCGGTGTTTGCCAGAATGTCCAGCTCCCGGAAGTTGGTGGCCGCCACATGCTCCATGCCCAGCAGCACGTCGGGACCCAGCAACATGTTTTCCTTGTCCGTATAGGCCAGGGTGATCCAGCCGCCGTAGGTATCGGTGTACACCTGGGTGCCGTACTTGCGGGCCAGCGCGCGCACCTTAAAGTTGATGTCCAGCTCCATGGGGGTGAGCCGGGTCAGCCCGGCGGGGCATTTCTCATTGGGGTCGTGACCCATCAGCTGCTGATGTGGGGTGACAAACACCTTGGCCTTGCCGCCAAAGGCATTGTGGACCGTGCGCAACGCTTCTTCCGTGCCGGCAAGCATGTCGTCATAGTCGGCGAGTACCGGCACCTTCTTTCCATCGCGCCAACGGGTGTAGGCCTTGGGGTATTTGGACGCGTAAGGGATGCCCACGCCCAGAATCTCGCGCCCGCCGACGGCGGTATAGCCCGCGGCATGGCCTTGCGGGATGGAGGGATCGTCGCCCATGGGTGTGCTGCCCATGACGTTGAGCGTCGTGGTGATGCCGCTGCGCAGCGCCGCGCAGGCGTGCAGGCTGCCATCAGTGAACCAGAAGTCCCGGTCGGCGTAATTCTCATACACCTGGATCAGCATGGCCCACCACCGGTTCATCATGTCGCCGGCCAGCTTGCCCATCACGGCGTGTCCGGCATGGGAGTGACAGTTGATCAGCCCGGGCAGCACGATGCCGCCCTCGCAATCGATGACGGTGGCGGTCTGGGCGTACCTTACAGACAAATCGTCGCTGTCGCCCACCGCGGCAATGCGGTTTCCCTGAACTGCCACGGCGCCGTGCCGCAGAACACGACGCGACCCGTCCATCGTGATAACCGTGGCGTTTTTCAGCAGAATGCTGCTCATTCGTTTACCTCCTTGGCCACAAAGCCCTGGGGCCGGGGCTTGACGGGGCAGCCCCAGCCCTCGTCCGGCGCGGCGTGCAACCCGTCTACCAGGGACAGCAGCGGGCGTGCGCCTTCAAAGGGCTGCCCCGGCAGCCGGCAGCCGGTCACGACCTGCGCGCCACCGACCAGCACATCGCGCACCTGGCGCACATTGCCGTCGATCATCAGGCGGTGTACCGGCATATCCCTGTAGGGCACAGTGCGCGGGTACTCCATGTCAACGACCACGACATCGGCGTCCTTGCCGACCTCCAGGGAACCCTTCGCGCCCTCGAGCCCCAGGCAGCGGGCGGCATCGATGGTGATCAGTTCCAGCTGGCGCCCCGCCGGCAGGTAGTACATGTCGTCAAAGCGCATCTGTTCAATCATCTGCGCCCTGCGCACCGCCTGCAACAGATCCCCGCTGCCGCCGCTGTGGATGTCCTCGCTCATTACGGCGCACCTTAGGCCCATCTCCAGCATTTCGGAAAATGGGGCGTAGCGCACCGTCTGCGCGGGCAGGTGGACGACCGCGGCGTCCAGCGCCGAAAGCCGCTGGATCTCGGCATAGGTCAGGTCTTGGCAGAACTGGAAGAGCCAGTGCACGCCCTCGAGTCGGACGCCCGCCTGTTCGAGCAACTCGATCTGGCGGCCCCATAGCCCTGCGGTGATACCGACGCCGTGGGCCCGCGCCGCCGCCACAGCGGCGCGCACGCGGTCGACATCGTCTTTTGAAAGGCCGGAAAAGCCGTCCGAAATGCGTCCGGCGCGGGAGGCCACCAGCGACGGCAGGTAGGCGCGGGCCGCGGGTGACGCGGCGGACAGCGCCCCCAGCCATTCGGGCGCCACTGCGGGTAAGACCGTCGCGCCCATGCGTGCGTAGCCCGCCAGGTGGGCCTTCACCCGATCGGCATAGCGGTCGGGCGGAAAGAACTCCGAGGGATAGTGTACGCCGCCGGTCGTGACGCCGCTGAGCAGGCGGCTGCCCGCTAGCGCCGTGCCCTCGGCGCGCCACCAATCCTCGTCAGCGCCGACCAGGGCCCCTGCGATGGACGGCCAGCGCAAGGCTGGGTATTCCTGCATCCAGCCGCCGAACGGGCGCGTTCCGGCCCATCCGCCGCAGTCGATCAGGCCCGGCAGCACCACGCAGCCGGCGCAGTCGATGCGCCTCGCGCCATCGGTTGGCAGGCTCCCGGACGGGGCGATGCCTTTGATGACGCCTCCGTCCACGATTAGATCATATCCATCCAGGATTCGCCGTTCGGCGTCCATTGTCACTAGAATTCCGTCGGTCAGGATAATCTTCTCCATACGCGTCCTTTCGTCAGCCGCCGCGCTTCGCACCGTGGTACCAAGCGGAGGCGAGGGCGGTGTAATAGGCCAGAAAACGGTCGGTTTCGGGGCTGGGATCGTCCACGACGATGGAGTACCAGCCCGAGTAGCCAACATCCTTCATCCTCGCAAAGAGGTCTATATAGGGGTATCCGTCGGTCAATTCGTGAAGGTGTACGTGGCGCACATAGGGGAGAACCCGTTCGATCGCCAGTTCCACCGTGCCGCCGATGACGTCGTCGGGCGCGCAATTGTAGACGAGGCCCACATTCCCTCGCCCAGCCAATTCCATTACCCTGGCCACATCGCGCCGGAAGTTGAAGCTGCCGTGCATGTTTAAAAGCACCTCGACGCCCCTTTGCTGCGCGTATTCGCCCAGGAGGCTCACAACCCCGGCCATCCGCTCCACAAAAGTGTCGCGGGGCATAAAATCCGGCAGGTCGTTGCCGACCACGCGAAATATCGGCACATCCATCACCGACGCCATGTCGATGCCCCGCCGGGCCCGCGCGAGGTTCTCCTCTATGCCGGCCCCGTCGGGCATGTCAAACCGGCAATAGCTCGCCAGGGAGACCACCTCGACGCCCATGGCGTACATCCGGTCGCGGATGGCGATCAGCGCGCCGTCCGCGGCGTCGAACTCCACCCCATGCTTATGACCGTACCCCACGCTGAACTCCACTCCGCCGATGCCGCCGCGCAGGCACAGCGCCGCCAGTTCCTCCGGTGTCAATCCCCCGGCCAGCGCGTGGGTGTTTAAGCACAACTTCATTCCAAACCCTCCAAACGGCATCCTATTTAGTAAACAAAAATCCAGAGCGGGCAGCCCTCTTGCAACGAGGAGAATTCCATTGCGGAAGCCCAGAAAATCGGTTATAATAATCACAATTCGGGGGAAATGCAGGTGCAACAAATCAGTAAACACTTGAATCCGGCCCTCCGAAAGGATGGAGAAAATGGCAAACATTCGCGATGTCGCAACCCGGGCCGGCGTCTCCGCCACCACGGTTTCCCGAATTTTAAACGGCGACAAGGGCTTTGCCGTTCAGGAGAAAACGCGCAACCGGGTCTGGGAAGCCATCAACGAGCTAGGGTATCTCCCGGCCAACCGAAAGCCGCAGATCAAGGAAGCCGCGCCGCCCGCCCCGGGCGTCTACGCCATCGGCAGCGTGCTGAACATCACGGTGGAGGGCATCGGCGACCCTTCCTTTCTCTCGATCCTTCAGGGCATTGAGGAGGCGCTGAAGCAAAACGGTCAGGCGCTCACCTTCTTCCGGGTGGCCAACGGCATAGACCTACCGGATGCCATTGCCAGGATTCCAAACCCGCTCAACGGCTTCATCGCCATGCACAGCCTGCTGAGCGAGGACTACAGTCGGCTCGCCAACCTAGTCGAGCACATCGTCGGCATCGACGCCCACATTGAAGGGTTGGATTCCGTCGGCTACGACCACTATCAGGTTGGCGCGCTGGCCGCGGAGCATTTGCTGGCGCAGGGTTACCGCAGCTTCGGCTTCTTCTATGGAGACGGCGACGACCCGCTGCAGGAGCAGACGCTGGTCTCCTTCAAGCACGCGGTCACCGCCGCGGGAGGTTCGCTCAGGCCCGAGCACACCGTGCTCATCGACAATTGGAAACAATCCATCTGCTACCAGAAGACCGTGGAGATGCTCTCCTCGCCCAACCGCCCGCGGGCAATCTACTACGCCAGCGATCTAATGTCCGTCACGGCGATCGGGGCGGTTCAGTCCCTGAGGCTGTCCATCCCAAACGATGTGGCCATCATGGGCACTTCCAACAACGCCATGTCGGCGTATACTTCGCCGCCCCTCACCACCATCGATCTGCCGCTTACTGACATGGGCAAGGTGGCCGTCGGGTTATTGCTGTCGCGCATACAGGGAAATACCTCGCCCACCCAACGCATCCACCTGCCGGTCCGCCTGATCCCCCGAGCCTCGACGCTGAGGACGGGGGAGGCCGACGGACCGGTCTGACGCGCCTCAGCATAGGATGGGCCGCAGGTGCTTTATCGCCGTTTCTATCCGGCCCATACACAGCCGATCGAAGGAGATCTTTTCGTACTCCTCCGGCGCGGTGATGGCGCCCGAGGCAATTTTTCCGGCGCTGGCAACGGCCATCCGCTCCAGCTCGGACACCTCGTCCTCGCTCAGGTCGGGGTGCATGGAGCGCCAGAACGCATCCTTGTACTCGATGAACATCTCCCCCATGTGATCCTCGATGTTCCACAGGGCATCGGGACTCTTTTCGCGGAGAATAGCGGCGATCGCAGCGAAATCAATCACGCCGTCGCCAGCGGGACGCACGTTGCGAAGGAATCCTTTTTCAGTTTTGAAAAGCAGCACATCCTTTACATGCAGCTGCCGAATATGCGGCCCCAGGCGGCGGGCCGCAGCCACCGGATCCTCGCCTCGGGCGACGGCGTTGCCGGTGTCCAGGGTGGCACTCACCACGTCGGCGCCCACGCGTTCGATCAGCGCCAGCACCTCGTGCGAGGTAATCTCCTCGTGCGTCTCCACGGAAATGGTGGAGCCGCACGCCCTGAGCGCCGGAGAGAGCGCCTTCAGGAACTTCGCGGTGGCCTCCAGTTGATCATCCCAGGAGACGTCCTCGCGGAAGCGGTCGGTGTTGAAGGGCTGCGGGAGGGTATAACCGCGCCAGCCGCCCGTTTGGGACACCAGATCATGGCAGCCGATGGAGGCCGCCGCCTCGATGATCCTCTCACAGCCCCGCTTGTAGCTACCGCCACCCAGTTGCCACACGCTGGACGCCTCAGAGGTATTGTAGGGGTTGATGCGCCCCAGGCCCAGCGCGATATAAACGCCGATCTCGTCGGCCATGGCTTTTACTTCCCGTAACTCGACCGTGTCCAGCGTCTTGGAGAGATACATTGGGTTTTTAAATTGCCCGCCCTGCGCGCCGATGGCTTTAGCCCGGCGGAACACGGTCTCCAATGTGTCGTCTTCCAGCATAAACCCGTGATTGAATTCGATGCCAAGCTTCATTTGGAATCCTTCCCTTATGCGGTAATATGGCGCGTCCGCCTCATGCCTTCAGACCGGTGATGGCGATGCCCTCGATCAGGGATTTCTGGCCCAGGATGAACACCAGAATCATCGGCGCGGTGCTCAGCACGCTGGCGGCCATGATGAGCTGGAACTTGGTCGTATTCTGGCCCTGCAGAGCGGCGATGGCCAGCGAAAGAACCCGCACACCGTCGCTGCTCGTCATGGTGAGCGGCCACAGCAGCTCGTTCCACTGACCTAACAAGGCGAAGATGCCGTAGGCCACCAGTGCGTTCCGGCTCAGCGGCAGCACCATCTGCCAGTAGATGCGGAAGTGGCCTGCGCCGTCGATGTAAGCCGACTCCAGCAGCTCCCGGGGAGTGCCCATGAAGAACTGCCGCATGAAGAAGATGCCGTACACGCTGATGAGGCCGGGGACGATCAGCACGATATAGTGATTTGTCCAGCCGATGCCTGATAGAAACGTAAAATTCGTCACCAGAGTCATCTGCGGCGGAATCATCAGCAGGCTTAAAAGAACACCAAAGATCTTTTTGCGGCCTGGGAAGTCCAAGCATGCGAACGCATAGGCCGCCAGCGAGTTAAAGAACAACTGGCCCACCACGGTGGTCACTGCGGTGAAGATTGTGTTGATGTAGTACCGGCCAAAGTTCATCCCTTTCAGGACTTCCCAGTAGTTGTCCAGGCTCCAGCGCTTGGGCAGGAACTGAAACGGCAGGCGCAGTAACTCTCCATACGCTTTAGAGGAGGAACAGACCATCCACACGTAGGGAAGCAGCATCAGCGCTGCGCCGGTCAGCAGCAGAAGCCACGTGATCGCTAAGCCCGGCATCATCCGTTTTCTTTTCAGCGGCATCAACGCTTTCCCCCTTAGATGTCGTAGTTCACCCAGCGCTTTTCTCCCACAAACTGTACCGCCGTGATTAATAGGATAATCAAGAGCAAGCATGCTGCTTCGGCGGTGGCGTAGCCCATTTCCATGAACTTGAAGCCGTTCTGGAAGATCCCAAAGACCATCGTGCGGCTGGCGTTCACAAGACCCACTGGCATCTCGTTCCCGATGCCGTTGAACATGTAGACAATGTCAAAGGCCTTGAATGCGCCGATGAGCGAGGTAATGAGCAGGAAGAAGATGGTGGGCGTTAACAGCGGCAGTGTGATGGAGAAAAACTCCCGCGGTTTGCTCGCGCCGTCGATCTGCGCGGCCTCGTGATAGGTCGCAGGAATGTTCTTCAGGCTGGCCAGCAACACGATCATGTTGTAACCGAGCCCGCACCAGACCGTCACGATGATCAGGCTTGTCAGGATCCAATCCGGGCTGCTGATCCAGGGCGGCCCCTTGATCCCGAATACTTTCAGCACGGAATTGACTAGGCCCGCTCGGTCGTTCAGCATCCAGCGCCACACCGCAGCGATGGCCACCGGCATGGTCACTGCGGGCAGGTAGTAGATCACCCGCATTGCCCCCATAGGCCCGCGCTGGGCGTTGAGGGCGTTGGCCAGCATTACGCTGAGCAGCATCGACACCGGCACCGAGACAAAGGCGAACACAAACGTGTTGCGCAACTCATAGAAGAATTTCTCGTCCCGAAACAGCCTGAAAAAGTTGTCCAGCCCCACCGGAATAGGAGAGGTCATGCCGTTCCACTGGGTGAAGGCCATGCCGATGGAGCGCAACAAGGGGAAAAAGCCAAAGAAAAAGGCACCCACGAGGGCTGGTATGATAAACAGGTAGCTGTACCCCCAACGCTTGAGCGTTTCGGGGCCGATTCGCCCTGGCCCAACTTTCGTCGAGATCATCGCCATGGCCTACCTCCCAATCTCTCTCGCTACACTGATCCGACTACCTGAAGCAGCGCGGCGAAGGACTTGCGCCGGTCGCCGCGCTGCGCGATGCGTGAAGGTTACTTCTTCAATTCGTCGAATACGGCCTTAATCTTCGCGTCAGTCTCAGACAACGCGTCGTCCACTGACTTTTCATTGGAGAACACGGTGGACAGCATCTCCTGGAAGTAGTTGTCGACGGTGCCCATCTTGTACTTCGGGATCACAGCCTGGCCCAACTCTGCGGCTGCGGTGAAGGCGTACATGTGGTAGTCCGGATAGTTAGCCTCCCACACGCTTTTACCGCTCGTGAAGCCGGGGCACATCATCTCCGCCTCGATAGCGGCAGCCTCCTCGCTGCCGAACACCTTCAGAGTCTCCCAAGCCGCCTCCTTGTACTTGGTGTTGGCGGAAATGCAGAGGTCCATGCCCATGATGCTGATGGCCTGTTTCTTGTTCATAGGAGGAACGGCGATGTCAAACGTGTCGCCCATTGTCTCGCTGAACTCCTTGAGGTTGGAGGGGCCGGCGATGTACATGGCCAGCATGTTGTTCATGAACATCTGATTCCCCGGAATGCTCACCTGCTCCGCGCCGTCGGGCATCACCTTGTCCACGAAGGTCATGTCATACAGGAACTGCATGGTCTCCTTGAAGCGCGGATCGGTGAAGTTGCTGGACTGGCAGTCCTCGCCGTACGGGTACACGCCATTGCCCAGGATAAGGCCGTACACGGCGTTCTGCGGCCAAGGCCCGGCCACGGCGCCCCACTGGGTCACGGTCTCGCCATCGCGCTTGGTCAGCTTATTGGCCAGATCGCGGAACTCCGCGAAGCTCATGCCATCCTTGGGGTACTCGAGACCCGCCTCGTCAAACAGCGTTTTGTTGTAGTACAAGCCAGCGTTGTCGTAGTTCAGAGGGATGCCGTATACCACACCCTCGGTGTTCGTGAACAGCTTCTTGGAGCCTTCGGTGTATACGCTCATGTCGAAGCTGTCGCGCTGGATGTAGCCGTTCAGCGGCTCGATGAAGCCCAGCGAACCGTATTCACTGGTGTGGTTGGCTTCGCACTGGAACATGTCGGGTCCTTCGGACGAGGGCAGCGAAGTTTGCAATTTGGTCCAATAGTCGCCCCAGGGCAACACAGTGTTCTCAAAGGTGATGTTCGGATTCGCCGCGGTCACCAAGGCCTGACGGCGCACAACGCCATCGAGCATGTTCTGGTCCCACAAGTAGAACTTCAGGCACACGCTTTCGCCGCTGGCCATCGCGCCTCCCCCGGAGACCATCAACAGGGACAGCACCATCAGGACCGCCAGAACCATTGATAAACTCTTCCTCATGATCCACACTCCTCTTTTCCAATTGATCTTCCAGATTCTCCGCGCACCGCGCGGTTGATAACGGTGTCTCATGCCTTTCAGATCATGGGCGACGGCAGTCCGGTATCCAGCGACCGGCATAGCGCCTCGAACCGGTGGGAGAGCAGCAAACCGTCTTGCAGGCCGTACTCGGGCGGGCGACTGGTTAAGATCGCCTCGATCCAGTCATCCTCGGGCAAGGGTTTTTCCGGCAGCGCAGATATCGGCAGCCAGCCTCCGTCTCGGCTTTGAACAATGGCTTTGTTCGGTCCGCCAATCAGCAGGCAGCCATCCTGCCCATATACTTCCAGCGAGAAAGGACTTCCTGCGCTGGCGTAGCTGGCCTCCGCGCAGCCAACCGCACCTCCCGGGAAACGCATTTGGTATGCACCGCTGTCAATACAACCCGTACCGCAAAAATCGGCCGCGGTAGCGCTCACCCATTCCGGTGCTTCGCCCAGCAGCCAGGGGATGGCGTACAGCGCGTGAAAGCCCATGTCGCTGAAGATCCCGCCGGGCACGTCCCGCGTGAAGTGAGCGGGCAGGCGTCCGGCACTCAGGCCGTCGTGGGCCTCCCGTATGCGCACCATGCTGACGCGCCCCAGCGCGCCGCTTTCAATGATGCCCTTGGCCGTTTGAAAGTTGGACCTGTGCAACAGGGCAAAGGCGGTGGCAACGCACAAATCCTTGCCGGCAAAAGATGCCTTTAGCGTCCGGCGCTGTGCTTCGCCTACGGCAACGATTTTGTCCATCAGAATGTGATGGCCGTGCGCCGCGGCCATCGCAGCTTGCGGAGCCATTCGCTCGGGATGGCAATTCAAAACCACACCATCGGCGCCGCCCTCTGCAAGCGCCCCGTCCAGTCTGATATAATGGACCACGCCCAGCCTCTGCGCCCAGGCACGGCCTTGGTCCTCGTCCTCGTCCCACACCCAAGACACCTCGGCTGCCGGGTTGGCGTTCACACCCCGCACAAACTCGTCGGCATGGAAAGGGTTCCAGCGACTGACCATCCCGATCTTCAGCATCACGGTTCTCCTTGTGCGGTGTTTACTGAATTTATTTTAAATAATTTGCACCTGGCATAATGTAGAAAATACATAAAACTCGGTCGTTAATTTAATAATTTTTATAATATATCTTGGGTTCAGTATTGATTATAATGTCCGGAATTGGATTTGTCAAGAGCTCGCCCGATCTTTTTTACTGAATAAATGTTTCAACACTAAACACCAGCATAAGTGGATCGCCGACACAAATCACTTGGCGGCATCTTGCCCGGGCGCCAAGATGCCGCCTATGCAGTCGATGCTATATCGACAGGATTCGGATTTTGCCGAAAACTGGTTGGTTGATCGCCGAATCCAGCCCAATATCGCGCACGATCCGTGCGTGGGTCTCTTCCGCCTCACGCATTATATCGCTCTCGTTGGCGGTTACAATCATCCGATCATGCATAATCATACGTCCATTGACCAAAACATGAGCAAAGTCGCCACCTGTCGCGTCATAGACCACTCGCTGAACCGGCGATACGCCCGGCGAAATCCAACCATTCGCCGCGTCAAGCACCGCGATATCAGCCTTTTTCCCTATCTCGATGGAGCCGATTTCATCATCCCAGCCCAGTGCCTTGGCCGCGTCGATGGTCACCGTTTCCAGCGCCTTGGCCGATTGGAAAAATGCCGTGCTGTCGGCAAAAATCTGCTCCGCCAGAATCGCCCGGCGCAAGCTTTCCAGCAGATCTAGGGTGGTGCGCGGCGCACAGGCGTTTGTCGTGATGGCCACGTTGACCCCGGCCTCGATCAGGGCGCAGATGGGTACGCGCTTGTAATATCCCTCGGCGGTGTAATAGACATTGCTGCCGGTTTTGGCAAGAATGTCCACCTCATCGTATCCGGTAGCCATGACATGCTCCATTCCGATGAGGGTATCCGGGCCAAGGAGCATGTTCTCCTTGTCGAGATAGGCCGTCAGTACCCAACCGCCATAGGTGTCGGTATAGATCCGCGTTCCGTATTTGCGCGCCAACGCCCGAATCCGAGCGTTGAGCGCGATTTCTCCTTTTGTCAGGGACAACAAGGTGCGCTCCCCATGGACACCCGGTTCATGTTCCATCAACTGTTGATGCGGCGTCACCATGACGCGGGTCAAACCGCCATTTTTCATGTGAATGCGGCGAATGGCCTCCTCGGTTCCCGCAAGCATGTCATCGTAGGTTGCGCATTTTTTCGCCATTTTCCCGTCCATGGGACGCGTGTAGGATTTGGGATACGGCCCATAGGGAATTCCCACCCCGATCGCCTCGCGCGCGCCGACAGAGGCAAATCCACGGGCGTGGCTCTCGGGAAAATCCGGCTCGTCGCCCATCGGGGTACTGCCCATGACATTGGCGGTGGTGGTGATGCCCTTTCGGATGGTCTGGCAGGCATGCAACCGCCCGTCCAGATTCCAAAAATCCTTGGTGGCGTAATTTTCGTAAACGGCGATCAACATCGACCACCAGTCCTCCAGGGTGTCGGTGTTGAGCTTTCCCATCACGCTGTGCCCTGCATGGGAATGGCAGTTGATCAGCCCCGGAATAACGATTCCGCCTTTGCAGTCGATCACCTTTCCAGCGCTTTCAGGCGCATCATCACCCGCACCGACGGCGACAATGTCTGTGCCGCGAACCGCGATGTATCCCCCGCGAATGATCTCTCGCAGGCCGTTCATGGTGATAATCACAGCATTCTTGAGCAGGATGTCAACCATTTGCGTTTTCACCCCCATGCACCCGGTAAGCTTTCCCGAAATCCGGGCGGTCACATAGCCCGATGGTTTCCCCATCCTCGTACAGAGTCGCGCGCCTTGCATTCGACATTTCAATGCAGCGGTTCCTCATGATGAACCGCCCGCCGATCATGACATTGTCGATGTCGTTGGCGTTCCCGTCCATCATAAAGCGATGCAGCGGCATGGTTTTCCAGGGGACGAGGTGCGGGCGGTTCAAGTCGACGGTAATCAGATCCGCTCGTTTGCCGGGTTCCACCGAGCCGACCGCATCACCCATGCCCAGAACTTGCGCCGCATGGATGGTGATCGCTTCAAGCTGCGTACCTACCGGGAGATAATTCAAGTCGTCCATGCGCAGCTGCTCAATCATTTGCGCCCGGCGCACGGCTTGCAGCATGTCGGTATTAGCGTAAAACACCATGTTGTGCGGGCTGATCGCGGGGCGCACGCCCAGCGACCACAGCTCGGCGAACGGCGCATAGCGCGAGGTGTGCGCCGGGGTATGCACCACGCTCCAACCTTCGTTTGCAATGATCCTAGCCTCGCGATACGTCATACCGTTGCAGTGTAAAAACACCAACTCGGCTGCACGAATCTCCGGCAGTCGGCTCTCCAGCAGGTCAACCAATCCGCCCCGCGTACCAACAAACAGTTTTTTTCTAAGTTGAGCGGCGCTTCGTGCCGCATTCGATACCTGTTCAGCCGCGTCAGTCAAATCGGATGGCGCAATGTATAACGCGTCCGCCGCGTTTGCCTTGCTGCTTAAGGCGCAAACCGCAAACAACCCTGCGCCTGTTTTACGATAGGCGTCGATATACGCATTGGTGTACTCCGTCGACAGGGCGGCGTCATCCGGAAAAATCACTACGCCCGTGGTGACGCCCCGGCGTGTGCGCTCCACGGCAAACGATACGGCGTCATCCGCCCAAAATGTTCCATTTTTGAGAATATCGGGTACCGTCCCGGGCACAGCCATAGCGCCGCCATTTCGCTCGGTCAACAGCCCGCGGCACATCGTTTTCCCAGCAAAACCCGCGCAATCGATCAAGCCCGGCAGGATCAAATGGCCCCGGAGATCAACGCACTCGGTATCTGGCGCGGCAAGATCAAAGCATTGCGAAGGCGCTACGCGATGGATTAAGCCGTCTTGAATTTCCACACAAGCATCATGAAAGATCTCACGCGCGTCGTTCATGGTCACGACAATACCGTTAGTCAAAAGGATCTTCTTGCTGCTCACCGAATGACACACACCCTTTCGAAGAAAACGATTGATTTTCCCAGTAAATTATGCTAAGCTATCCTAATAAAGATTACTGAAATTTCGTAAATACCGAGGGTGATTGTATGCCAACTCTGTCGGATGTCGCCAAGAGGGCCGGAGTATCTCAATCCACGGTCTCCCGCATCGTCAGCGGCGATATCAGCTTTTCCACCAAGGATGAAACCCGCGAACTGGTGTGGCAGGCGGTCAACGAACTGGGTTATGTCCCTTCCCGCAAGGCTGGTCGCAACTTGCAAAAGCACGCGGAAAACAGCGCCATTTCCATCGGCAGCATCTTAAACATCACCATCGAGAAACTTACCGACCCATCTTTTCTCATGGTTCTGCACGGCTTGGAGCGCCGTCTGCCCAAGTACGGCGCGAGCCTGTCCTTTTTTAAGGTGGCCAACGAGATCGGCTCGGTGCTGCGCACGATGCCATCGGTACACCTGGACGGCTTCATCACCATGCACAACATTTCCACAGAGGACCTGAACATCCTTCGTACGCATGCTGCCAACATCGTCAGCATCGGCGGTAGCAACCCAGATTACGACAGCGTGGAATACGATTATTACGAAATCGGCACCATGGCCGCCGAATACCTGTTGTCGCTGGGACACCGGCGCTTCGGTTATGTTTACGGGTCCGAAACAGAGCAGATCGACACGAATCAAGAACGGGCGTTGGTGGCCTTTCAATACCACGTGCATAAGGCCGGCGGCGAGCTTTCCGAGGATCTGATCAAGAGCGTCCGCAACTGGAAGCACAGCGCGTGTTACCATGCAACGATAGAGCTCATGAAACGCTCGCCCCGCCCAACGGCGGTTTTTGTAGCCAGCGATCTGATGGCCATGACCGCCATCAGCGCCATCACCCACATGGGGCTTCGCATCCCACAGGATGTCAGCCTGATGGGCATCGCCAACAACGAATTCACCGAGTATAGCAATCCGCCACTGACGACCATTGAAGTACCGTTTGCCGACATCGGCTCGGTCGCCGCCGATATGCTGATCGAGCGCATCCAAGGGCTCGACGCGCCGCCCCGGCGCGTTCTATTGCCGCTCAAGCTCAAGGTTAGGGCCTCCTGCGCCGGGGTGTGATTACCCCTTTACAGCCCCCGATGCAATGCCGGAGATGAACTGCTTCTGCCCAATGATGAATACAGCGAGCACGGGAACGATGGTCATGACGCTCGCCGCCATCAGGATTTGATACTGCGTCGACACCGAGCGATAGCTCTTCAGGGAAGCAATGGCCACCGACAGCGTCCTCATTTGATCCGAACTGATGACGATCAACGGCCAGAACAGCTCGTTCCACGCGAACAGGGTGACCAGAATCCCATAGGAAATGATCCCGTTCTTGGAGATCGGCACAGCGATGGAAACAAACGTTCTGAACGGAGAACAACCATCAATGTACGCTGATTGCTCAATCTCCAGGGGCACGCTCTTAAATACCTGCGTAAAAAAGAATATGCCGTAGGCGGTGGGTAGCAGCGGGAGGATAATGCCTGCAAAGGTATTGGCAATGCCAAAGGACACGGTGGTAAAGTAATTGGGAATGACCGTCATTTGCGTCGGTACCATCATCACGGTCAGAATCACGGCGAAAATCAGCTTGCGTCCAGGAAACTCCAATCGGGAAAGCGCATACGCCGCCATTTGGCAGAACACGAGCTGCCCCGCCACAACCGAGACGGTCACAATGATGGTATTGGCATAATATCGTCCGAATTCCAGCCGGTGAAGCACCTCGGCGTAATTGTTGAAACTCCACTGTTCCGGTAGCCAGGTCACCGGCAGCATGATCGACTCTTTGAAAGTCTTAAACGAGGTCAGAATCATCCAAACAAAGGGCAAAAGCATCAGCAGAGCCCCGGCAATGAGCACTGCATGGATGAGCAAATGATAGACGGATTTGGCCTTAATCATAATTCACCCACCTCTTTTGCATGTAGAACTGAACGCCGGTAATCGCTGCGATCAGCACAAGGAGAAAGAGCGACTTGGCCGATGCGAATCCCATGCGGTTGTAGGTAAAGCCGGTCTCATAGATGCCAAAGACGATGGTTCGACTGGCGTCTAGCATCGGCCCTCCGACAGCGTTTGCCGAATTGAAAATATACACAACGTCAAAGGCCTTGAGCGTATTGATCACCGAAGTCACCGTCAAGAAGAAGGTGTACGGCGAGAGCAGCGGTACCGTGATGTGCCAAAACCGCGCAAAGCCGCCTGCGCCGTCGATCTCCGCCGCCTCATAGTAAGACGGCGAAATAGTCAGTAATCCGCTCATCAGGATCGCCAGATTGTAGCCCAAAGTCGACCACACGCCGACCATGACGATCGCCGGAAGGATGTAATTGGGGTCGCTCAGCCAGGACGGTTGATAGATGCCCAACTTGGCCAGCAAAAGATTGATGATGCCATATTTCGAATTGAGCATCCACTGCCAGACCAGCGCGATCGCTGCGGGCATGGTGACATTTGGCAGGAAATAAATCAGACGATACAACGATTTGCCGCGGATTTTTGTGCTCATGGCACTGACGAGCAGCAGCGACAACGCCATCGAGATGCTGACAGAAAAAAAGCTCAAGATAAAGGTGTTCCTGATCTCCATGGGCAGGTATTTGTCGGTAAACAGCTCCGCGTAATTGTCAAGGCCAACAAACCGCCCGATGGACAGCAAGTCCCAATTAGTAAACGACATATATGAGGAAATGCCGATGGGGACAAAATAAAAGACCGTCATCAGGATTAGCATGGGGGCCATCATCAGGTAGCCCGTTACGGCCATGTGTGTTTTCTGCTTCAAACGACGATGCTCCTTTCGTAAAGTTGGCGTTCATAGAAAACCGGGGGCAGCGATGCCCGCCCCCGGCTTGATGAATACCCTTACTGGCTCATTGCCTCATTCATCGCCGCTTCCGCGTCGGCAAGCCCCTGCTCGACCGTCTTTTCTCCGAGCCAGATGCGGTTGAATTCCTGCTCAAACGCATCGGTCGCTCCGCCGGGGTTGTGCACCGGGATGTAGTCGCCCACCGCGTAAGAGGCCATGTCGATAAAGACCTGCACGTTGTGATCCGGGAAGTTTTCCACCCACTTTTGGGCGGACCCTTCATAGCCGGGGATGGTGCAGTCGTACTGATAGGCCTGCGCCTTTTCGGTGGCGCACATTCTCAGGAAGTTCCAGGTCTCCTCAGGATACTTGGTCTTGGACGAACCCGCAAAGGCCAGGCCGTGAATGATCGTGGCCTGACGCTTGCCCTTGGGCAAATGCGTCACGTCAAATTTGGTGCCCAACACATCGCGAACGGGGGCGACCGCCCAGGAACCGCCCACCATCATCGCCGCTTGTTCGGCCATGAACATTTGGTCGGCCGGCATTTCGAGCAGTTCCTGCCCGGTGGGCGAGGAGTGATCAACCGTGATAAAGTCGAGGAAGAATTGCAGCGTCTCGATGTTCTCAGGGGAGTTGATCACAGATTTCAGGCGGCTTTCATCGACCACGCGGCCATTGTTTTGGAAGATGTTATTCTCGATGCCGGTTTGAGAGTAAGGTGTGGAGATGTAGCCCCATTGCTTGCCGGGGATGGTCAGTTTCTTTGCAGCTTCGCGCAGATCCTGCCAGGTCCAGCTCTCATCGGGATACGCCAAGCCCGCGGCATCGAACATTTCCTTGTTGTAGTACAGGCCAATTGTGTCATAATCCTTCGGAATGCCGTAGATGTGACCGTCAATGGTGTAGATGTCCAGCGTCGCCTTGGGCATCTTGGTCAGGTCAATGTCGCTGGCTGCAATGCGCTCGGTCAGATCCATGAACAGTCCTGCAGGGATCATCTCATAGGCGGCAAACGAACCGGTGACGATGATGTCGGGCCCGGTGCCTGCGGGAATGGAGGTCTTGAGCTTGGTGCGGTAATTCGCAAAGTCAATCACCGACATTTCAACCTTGACATCGGGGTGCTCCGCTTCGTAGTCGGCGATGATCTTACTGATGGCGTTGCTCTGCGCGGGATCCCAGTGCCACAGATTAAGGGTCTTTGTCTCGCTGGCCAGTGCCGTCCCTCCGATGCCGACAAACAGGGCGACAACCATCGCCGTTGTGAGGAAGACCGAGAGCCATCTTTTCATGTGCTATCCCTCCATTTGTTATTGTGGGTAGCACTATGATAACCTTTTACGGACATTTCGTCAACACATCTTTACTAATTTTAGAAAATATATTTTCTAAGCTGATTACTATTAGGACTTCCCGTTACCTTTTTATCGCTATGCCGACTATGGCAAACGATTTTCTACCTGTTGACCGCACATACAATCGATAGTACAATTCACAGAACGTGACGAACCATTGGCTCTCCGTCGATCCAATAAAAGGAGGGGGTAAGGCTTGTCATGCGATCAGGCGGTGCCTTATTTCTCGTAGCATGTACGCAAAATGCTGAATGCGAACAGGAGTACAAGTCTGCCAACCGAATGAAAAGCATCTGGTAACAAATATACTCGGGTCACGATGAAAAGCGGGATGAATATGGTGCCTGATATTTCGTTCTGGCAGTACCTCATGCTGAAGCCCGAGGAAAAACAACTCACCATGCGAAGGCTCTGTGAGCAGATCGAGAACGACCGGCACTACCCTATGATCAGGTGGACTGGGACGCCTATTCCACGTGCGTATTCGCAGGTCATCGCCGTTCCGCCCTGCCCATCATAGGAGGCCAGTAGCAAATCAGCGTTATCAACCAGGTATCGGTTTCGCCGGAACATGCACGCCTTGGTGTACTCATACCCTGTTTAGGTGGCAATATCAGCCTCCGTAAAGAGCGAGCGTTATGCTGTCCTGTAGTCCATCTCCAGGCTGGCATAATGTAGGACTTCACTCGCAGGTCTTTGGAGATCCAGCCAAGCATCTTTCACTGTACTAGGCAAGATCACCGGCATCCGATCGTGAATAAACGAAATCTGTTCCACTGGCTCACGGGTGAGGATCGAGAAGACGGCCTTGCCGTTTTCGATTCGATAGACTCCCGCCATGTACAGCATCAAGCGACCGGAAGGGCGGATGGCGTATTTCACCTTCTCCTTGCCGCGTTTCTCCCACTCGAAGTAGTTGGTTGCGGGGATAAGGCAGCGTCGGTTGAACATGCCGTCATGAAACATCGGCTTTTCCGCAGCCGTTTCACTACGGGCGTTGATGATAAGTTTTCCGTCGGGCAGCGAATAGCCCCATTTCATCGCAAACGGCGTGGGCACCAACTGACGGTTGTTGGCGATGACCGGCACGACATCCGACGGGAAGATTTCGCCGGTCTTGACCATCTCGCCTTGGTTCCGTTCCAATTGCTTGCGTTGGACCTCCTGGATGGCCCGCAGTTCCTCAATCGAATCATTATCTTCAATGTAGTATCGGCCGCACATATTCTCACCTCATTCGGCAACAGCGATGGATGCCGTGCCTTCACTCGCAATGGCCAATCTCAGCGTCTTCAAGTACTTATCAAAGAATTTGAAAACCGGATCAGCGTGCAGATGAATGATGAGGTGGAAACTGTTGAGAACGATACGAATCGTTGGTTGATTGGTTCTCAGAATCGTTCACTAGGATCAATTCATTGTGATATATGGGAAGGCAGTGCCGCGGAATTAAGCAATTCAAGTTTAATAGCAATTTATCCTTCTACAGGTTGGTGGAAAGTCAGAAAGCATCTGGGCAAGGCTGACTCGAAGGTTCGGTATTCGCTTGTTGTCACCTTATCCACAGATGCTGCAGAATCTAAACTTTGTACAGAGATAACTACCAAGATTGAGACGAGAGTAACAACACCAATTGAAGTGTAAGGCCTAAAAAGGATTATATAAACCTCGGCACGTTTTGTACAACGCGATGGATACTATATAATCGGTCACGCCAGCGTAGATGAATATGTCGCTGGCGTTGAACACCCTGAGCCGGACAGAGTGAACAGTCGCGTCGGCAAAATTGGACAGTCGCGTCGCTAAGGTTGTACATTGACAGCGCCAGCAGTGGGTGGTAGACTCGAACCGCTTTTACTTGTCGGCAGGATAGGGCAACGCTGAGGAGCGACCCGAGCGGCCGGGAAGGTTTGGCGGGAAGAGTGATACCGGAGGGTGCCGCTCTTTTTCGTGGGGCGGCATCACTCTTCCTGGAAAACAAAAGCGATAAACCTCGGGGTCTGGGGCAGAGCCCCAGTGAGGCCGTCAGGCCTCCTCGACGATTCCCTTGCGTTTGCGCATGGAATCCGCGCCACCTATGACGATGGTATAGGAGTCGTGGACGATGCGGTCGCCGATGGCGTCGGCCAAGGTCGCCTCGCCGATCTTCTGGTGCCATCCGCCGACTTCAAACTGGGAGCAGAAGATGGTGGAAGCCTTCTTGTAGCGCCCCTCGGCAATCTCCAGCAGATCCCTGGCCTCGCTCTCCTTCAGCGTGTACAAGAGCCATTTATCCAGGATCAGCAGCTTGACCTGCTTGTACTGTTTGATGCACTTGCGGTAATTGCCCTCGGCCCTGGCAATGGCCAGTTCGCCCAGCAGATCCGGCAGGCGGACGTAGCGGACAGAGTAGAAGTTCCGGCTGGCGGCCATGCCGAAAGCGCTGGCCAGATAGGTTTTTCCGCAGCCGGTGGCACCGAGGATGATGATATTGTGGCACTCGGCGACATACCCGCAGGTGCCCAGTCGGGTAATCAGCCCCTTGTCGAGCCGCCGGTCTGCGTGGTATTCTACGTCCTCCAAGGACGCGCCGGGGAATGCGAAATCGGCCTTGCGGATCAGGCGTTTCAAGCGGTTGTTCTTCCGGGACGCCCACTCCGCGTCCACCAGAAGACCGAACCGCTCCTCAAAGGACAGTCCGGAGGCGGCGCTGTCGGCCAGTTGCTTCTGAAAAGAGGCGGCCATGACGCTCAGCTTCATCTCGTGGAGCTTGGAGATCGTGTTGTTGCCCAGCATTATTCCCGCCCCCTTCCGTAGTAGTCGGCGCCTCTGGTAAAGCCGAATTGGGAAGGTTCGCTTGGGGCGGAAGATTCCTCGGAGATCCTATCCTGGCCAGATTTCAGGATCGTCTGGACATTCTTGAAGCTGGGGCGGAGCGTATATCCCAGGGCCCTGGCGCATGCGGACTCCAGCCGCGCCGGAGTGTATTGGTCGCCGAGCTTGAGCAGCGCCATACAGGCCCGGTAGCCCTGCTGCTCCACCTTGTATCCGCTCAGAAGCGCATCCACCACCGCTGCGGTATCGCGCCGATTTGGGCCGCCCACTTCCGGGACCGCTCGCCGTTCCACTGGACGTACTGCTGATGATTCGGTGGCATGTGTGCTTCCGCCGTGCTGTACTGACCAGGCCGACCGCGCAAGCGGACGTGGGAGCAGATCCGGCTGCCTTCAAAGAACACTTCCACGACGTTGCGGGTCAGCCGCACGTCCACCCTGTGCTTGATGTACTCGTAGGGGACGGAGTAGAACTGGCCGTCCACGCAAACGTGGTAATTGTACTGCGCCGTCGCGATCTTCCACTCAGACAGCTCAAACGGGCTCCTGGGCAGCGGCTGCAGAAAGCCTCTCTCCTCTGCGAACAGGGAGGCACGGCTGCCATCTTCTGGAAAGGTTTGTGGTTAAAGGCGTGGAGCTTTTCCCGGATTACCGCGTTCAACTCCCGCAGGGAGAAGAAACGCTGATCCCGAATCGCCGCCAGAATGAAGGTGGAGAGATTGCCCACTGAGCCTTCCACAGTCGCCTTGTCCTTGGGCGCGCGGACCCTGGCCGGAAGGATTGCCGTGCCGTAGTGCTCCGCCATCTCCTGATAGGTCCTGTTCAGCACCGTTTCCGTGCGGCCGCTCTTCACCACGCCGGTCTTCAGGTTGTCGGGTACCAGGATTCGCGTCACGCCGCCGAAGTACCCGTAGGCGTTGACGTGGGCTGAGATCCAGGCTTCCTGGTTCTGGCTTGGAAAGGCCTCCGCGTAGGCGTAGCCGCTGTAGGGCATCGCCGCCAAAAACACGTACGCCTCTATGTCTGCCCCGGTATCCGTATCGACGATCCGGGCGGTTTGCCCCGCCCAGTCCACCTCCATGGTCTCGCCCGGTTTCCGACCGATGTGCATGGTCGCTTTGGTCTTCAGTACTTCTTGAACTGAGTCATCTGGTAGGGAATTTCGCCTGCGCTCCGGCACTTGTCGCAGTACTCGAACCAAAGCAACTGCAGCGTGACCCCACTCCGGGCCATTTCCCGGTGAACCTGTTCGTAATCCGGCATCTTGTAGCCCTGCTTGCCATCTTCGGGCGGAAACAACCGGTTCGCAAGCCCCTTGTCTGATAAGCCCTCTGCCGCCGACCAATCCAGCCCCGACATCTGCGCCTGCTGCAGTATCCGGATTACCGTCGTGCGCGACGCGCTCTGGCTCTCCGCGATCTGACTGTGATTCAACCCCAAACTCCTCAGCCTCAAGATCTCCCTGTAGTCGGTCATTTGTTGACCCTCCTGAATGAATTCGCGCCCCTGCGGCACGTGAATCCAATTCTACTACAGGCTTTTCTCACTCCCTTGGCACTGTCCAGTTTCGCCGACGCTGGTGTCCAATTCCTCCGTCGCAACTGTCCATTTTCAGCGGCCCAACTGTTCAGTTTGGTGCGACGTATTCACGTAGAGATCACCTACAACCGGTATTCCATTTCTTTGAGGTGGGCATCGCCGATACCTGCCTCCGGCAAGCGGCTTAGCATAAGGCGGAGTATATAAAAGTGGATAGCCTTGCCGGGGTGTGCAGGGCTGCCAGTCTTTATATCCGCGTAACTTGGTTGGAATAGGAACACTATGGGGGCCGTTGGTGTCGACATTGATGGACCTATTGTGCAAGACCCAAAATTGCACGACGCTCGCAAGCAGTCGCCCTCAACGGGTGGTCGCTTGATTTATCACATCATTCTACTGCCATCAGGTAGGTGCGGACGTTCTTGCGCACAATTTGAATTCGTCGGCAATCTCCAAGCTGCGCTGGTATTGGCGCCGGCGCTCGCCGATTTCCTCCTGGACAAAACGCTTCGTAAACAAGGGGTCGCGGAGATCCTGCTCGTTTAGCGCTTCCCGCATGGGTTTCAGGCCATCGATTTGCTGTCGAAGCTCCGCCTGCCGCGCCTCAAGGCGGACCAGGCGAAGCGAAAACGCATGCTGGCCGATGAAGGCGTCCTGCATGCGCTCCTTGGTGATTGGCCGGGCGACGTATCCCTGATAGAGCATCCCATCCGCAGTGATGGCGGTCTTATGCTTGCGAAGTTGGCTGACGTGAGCGCAGCAAACAACCCTTCCAAGCAGGTAGTCCACATAGCTGCGCGCAAGATCGTTTTCCGCCTTGACCTTCGTGGCAAGGCTATCCGGCCATGGAGTCAATTGTTCTTTCTCTCGTAGCTTTCCAATGTCGACCAGTCCAAAGGCACCTTTGCCGTACTCCTCCTTCAACAGATCAAATAGCACTAGGGCCCTTTCATATACGGACGGCTCCACCATCAGATAAAATTTCTGCGTGTTCAGGTAGCCTTCCACCGCGCCGCGCCACCGCTCCTCGCCATCGGTGATCTCCAGCGCATCCGCCAGAATAACGACGGGAACAGCGCGACGAAAATCGGCCTCCAGCTTCTCTTCTAGATTTTTTCGCAACAGGATCAAAGCCTTCGGATAGTCCTTAACCCCTCGCCTCAAATCGGCGATGGTCGCGCCGTTCTGGTCCGCCTCGTCCCGCAGTGCAGCCAACCGGTTCCCCAAGGCGTAGGCGGTCAGGCGTGCCTCATCCAAAAAACGGCGCATACCTTCCTGCGCTCTGGAGAATGCTTCCAGCTCGCTCGCGAATACCTCAACGCCACACTGGCGAAATGGTTTGCAAATGGAGATCAACTCCGCCGCAATCGCGCGGAGCGGATCCACACTCACCTCCAGCGGCCAATCCAGAATTTGTTCGGATATGGCAAACAATCTTTGAGCTTCCCGTTTTATTTCCATGATGGTTGAATTCAGGCGCTTTTCGATATCCTCGCGCTCTTTCTCGAGTGCTCCCCGGGTTTCCTCCAGCCGCGTTTTCTCTTTATAGACATCGCTCTGCGCGCGATCGGCAATCAGTTCTTCCTTCCGCCGCGTAGACTGGGTGATTTTATGTTCGGCTTCTGTCTTCTGGTTTTCTTCCCGGTCAATATCCTCCAGGCATTGTTCCTTTTCCTGCTCCAGGGTGAGAATCCGCGTCTCCGCGATGTCTTTTTCCGCCCAGAGCGTAATAAATCGCTGCTGAAGCAGGCGGTCGATGGCCGTTTGCATCTCCCGGAAGTACTTGGAAATCTCCTTCAGCGCGCTCAGCTTTTCTTCCTGCCGCTGCGCGAGCACTTCATGCCGTTTGTAATCCCGGATGTTTTGCTGCATCGCCTCAATGTCGGGCCTTTCGGGAACATCACAGATGTTCTCCGTGATGAACTGGCGGATGTCCACGATCGGCTTGAAGGAGACTGCCTTTTTTAGCATACGGAAAACCTGATCGGTATGAACATTCCATTTCGCGAGAATCTCTGCCCGGTACCTTTGGTTGCTGTCGGGCATGACCGCGCGGGCGTCGGGCAGGTCCTTCAGCCAGGCACGGAGCGCGGCGATGTCCATGGCCTGTCCCCCAACGACGAAACAGTGATCCGGGATCTGCCCTCCGTAATGGAAAAACTGCTCCCGTCTTCCTCCGTCACTTCGGCAATCGAACACCACGCCCATCACAAAGCGCCGCGCTTCCACGTCGTCAAGGAACTCGCACGCGATGTAGCTGGAAAAATCCTTCCCCCGCCTGGATTTCGGATTCGCCTCATCCATATCCGCACGAAGGTATCCGTCCAGCGTCCTTTGGGAACTCTCGTTGGCCGCTTTGTTGAAATTCCGGGCGTTCAATTCTCCCAGCAGCACAATCTGCAACGCGTCGATGTTAGGAAGTTGATGTCCTCAGGCTCCACCACCTGTTTGGAGAAATAGAGCCAGTTAATCAGCAGTATCTTCTTCAGAATCTTCAAGGTCTTCCTCCTTGCGCAGTTCGGCCACGATCAACCCAAGCCTCTCGCTGGACACGGCCGTCAAGATGGTTGGCATGATGGCAAACTTGCATCCGGCCTGATTATACTTCCCCTCGATGTTCTGAATGACGCTGTGGCTGTCCAAGAACTTCAGGCTCCGCTTCACTTCGTCCATATTGGGTCTGGTCGACAGAATGGCATAGTCCGAGACCGTCTTCTCCAGCACGTCCCGCACGGTGCAAATGACGTCCTGATTCAGTCCCCTGTCCTGGTTTTCGTCATAGATGATTCGAAGCGCCAGCACAATCGCGGTTGATATTTTATTGAGATTACAGCGGTTCGCTTCATCCGTATTGAGTACATAAAAGTATCCGTTATATTCGTTATGCCGCAAGTCCCAGTCCAGCAGCAAGAGAAGTTCCGCACGGCCTCATAGTGCAGCGCCAGGAAATTATAGTCGGGATTATTAACGGTTCCCTTGCTCGGGCGATAAACCGAGCGGACGACAAACGTCCGGCTCAGAAGCTGGTTGCACACCACCTTGAACTGGTCCAGCTCTTTTTGCGTCATCTGCTGCAAGGCCGAGAAATCCATGCTACCTCTTCTCCTTCCGGGTGAAGCGGACGGACGGGACCTTGTAGGCGCCCTGTGCATAGTTCCCATCCAAGATCTCTGAACGGTAAAAGCTATCCCGGTCGTCGCTGTTTAACACGGCGAGGAGGTTCATCACATAGTCCCGGTCATCCTCGATACCCAGATCGCAAGAGTACTTCACGTCTTCTTCCCCGAATACATGCTCCATGTATTCCCGGACGACCCCCTTCCCAAAGCGGTTTTGCGTAAGCTCGTCCATTTCCTTCAAAGCCTGTTCATCGGGAATGCTCTCTTCGACGACCACCGGCGCCGTCTTTTCCCGTTTAGCGGGGCGTTTCCGGAACCACAGGCTCTTCTCGGATAGATAGCTTTGTTCGTACAGCACAAAGAGCGGCTGAACCCTGTCCAGTAGGGTTCCGGCCCTTCGGTTACGGGACAGCGCGTTCAAGAGGTAATTCAGGTTTCCCCGTGTGTTCTGGTCGCGATTGGTCAGGTTTTCAATTTTTTGTGTTGTCGCCCTGGTATACCGACGTACCTGTCGGTCAATTTCGTCCAGGAAGTCATCTTCCAGGCTCTCATAGCGTTCCTTGATCCAAAAGATCTTCTCCATCAAGTCATGGCGACAGGAGTCCTTGGCATCTTTTCGTTTGTCTTGGTAAGCCGCCTCCGCCATGGCGGCAAGCAGCGCATCGTCTTCGAGCCACTTCGTGAGAATCGTCTGGATCGGAACGCGATACTTTGGCACCGAATCCTTGACCTTGAGCGGGCGGATATACGCCTCGATCACCCGTTGTGCGAAATCGTCAAAGTGGGTTTCTAGTACCCTGTTCACACTATCCATGTCGATTTGCATTTGAAAGAAGCGGTTTACATTGTGATATACGGTTTTTAGCATTTTGATGAGCGCCTGCGTATTGTCATACGCGCTGTATATCGCCATCATCTTATTGTATACGCTGTCATCTTCATCTGCGACCTTGAGCGTTGAGTAAGTGCCGTAGACATAGGAGAATCCTCGCATAGGCGCATCGTCCGTAAGACTGCGGAAAAGCTCAAGAAGCCTTATGCTGTAGTTTGGGACAATAATATACTCCTCGAAGTCGTGGCCCCTCTCCTTTTCAAACCATCCCCTGCTGAGGAGCTTTCGGATTAAAAAACGGGCACGTCCAGAAATATCCCTAAGCTCTTCCTCATAGATATCTTCGCCTTCAAAAGACGCTGCTGCCAGTTGTCTTTCCAGTCGGTTTCGAAGCATCGAGTAATAGACGCTTTCAGGAATTTTCAAATTGTCCTGAAAGGCATCATAAAGCACATCCAACGCGTCTGCATAAAGAGAACGATTGGGAGATGCCAATACGGAAATTCTGATGGCAGGAGAGATCAAAAAAAGCTGCCATCAGATTTTCGGAAAATCGGATGACAAAGGTAAATGACTGAATATTCACGCTCAAAATCGAGAAGCGATTCTTGCTCATACCGGAGGGAGAAAGGGTTTGCCATCAGGCAATCTGTAAAAAGCGGATGGCAACTGCCATCAAAACCGCATGGATAATCAATAACCCATCCCCTGCCGGGAAACTACCTGATCTGACAACCTCGCATTACGATGAAAGCATATCACAAACCGGTAATAAGACGATTGTCACAGCAACCTAATATTCATTGAATCCGGCTTATGCACTCACGTATATCCACAACCTCCAAAACATCCAGGGTCAACGGCGCATGAGACTCGCAGCACACAGATAGATGATGGTCGTCCATCAGCCAGGACGCAAACACAAATGGTAGTGTCAAGCCATTTTCAGCAACCCGCGCCGATCCCCCGTCCAGGTCAATGCAAAACGAATTCAGCGCCCGCCCGAAGCCGAGGCCGACAGCCTTTAAATAGCTTTCCTTCAGTACCCAATGCTTGAAAAAGCAGTTCGTCGGATTTGGACAGGCGGCAATGCGGCGGTACTCGTCGGGGTGGAAGAATTTCCGGGCAATCTCAAGGCCCATTTCCACTTCCTGCTCTACATCCACGCCCACGGGCCTGTCGCAGATCGCGCAGACCGCATACGCGCCTGAATGTGAAAGATTGAAATGCAACGGGGACCCGGTCAGCTGAGGTTTCCCGTGAACGTCCGCGAAGTATTCCGCGGGGCGCGCAAGCTGCGGCGCAAGCTGCCGAAGCCCGTAATTCAGCAGAAGCTCCGCGCCCAAGGACAGCTTCCTGTCGCGCTCGTTTTGATAGGCGCTCACCTTGCGCCGCCTGCCGGGGCTGACATAGAGAAGGCCTTCTCCAATGTCCAGCGGCGTGACATCCATGGCAAACACGCGAATCATCGCTCGAAGAACCCAAGCCCCTCTAGGGCGCGGACGGCGCCCTGGAGATAGCTGTCGCCGGTGATTGGCCACTTGAAGCCCGCGCGGTAGAGAACTTCGGTCGTAAAGCGGTTGTCCGCATCCAGCATGTAGGTCTTGTCGTCGGAATCGTCGGACTGATAAGCGATCAGCCCGGAAACCGTCGAATTGAGATTGGAATCCTCCAAGGCCGCATGGAGCACCCGCTGGAATGCCTCGTCCGGCACAACCTCGATCCCGAAGCCACATTGGTTCATCGCGCTGATCACGTCCGACATATAGATCACATGGTTGTTGTATGGATGGAATACGGTGAATCCGCCGCCCATCCCGGCCAGCTTCAAAATGGCCGCGGCGGTGGAATCAATCGGCGAAAACTCGATCGGTACGTTCATTGCGCCCATTGGGAACACGCCCAGCGCGCGGTAGCCGCGAAGCTGCCGCATGAAGCCGTTGGTCAGGAAGTTGATCTGGAACTCGCCGTCACTTGCGCGGCTCATGAGATTGCCCACCCGCATGATGCGGGCATCGAGGCCTTCCGCGATTGCCGCAAGAACCGTTCGCTCTGCGAGGAACTTTGAATGAATGTATGCGTTGTCCAGCGCCTGACCGATGTACAGCTCATGTTCGGCGATGCGTTTGTCCGCTGGCGGCACTGCGTTTTTCCCCTCGCCCGCAATGCTCACTGTGGAGATTTGTATCAGCCGCCGCCCGGTCCTGCGACAAAGCGCTACCAGGTTTTCGACGCCATGCACATTGATGCGCTCAAGTGAATCATCCGCGACAAAGTGCTTGACACATGCCGCGCAGTTTACCAGCGTATCAAATTTGATTTCCGCCAGTTTTGGCACCTCGCCGTCGTCGGTAATATCGCCCTCCACGCAGAATATTCGGGTGTCAAACAACTCCTCGTATGCCCGGTTGAAGTAGTATACCAGCATGGTTTTCAAGCGGTGGCTGACCGAGTTTGCGCGCCCGCGACGCACAAGGCAATAGACCTTGCCCGGATAATGCGAGAGGAACTCATGGAGGATATGCATCCCCAGAAAACCTGTTGCGCCGGTGAGCAGGATGTCCCCGACATCTCCGAAAGTCGACTGGTTCACGCGTTCGATGCGGTTAAGTACCAGCGCAGGCGCAAGGCGCGCGTAATCATAATCAACGACCGGATCCACTGTTTCTTTGGGAGAGGCGACCTGAGCGGACTGGATACGACGGGCGCCCGCAAGATTCGCCAGTTGACGCGCTGTAGGCGCTTTGAAAACCTCCGCATACACGATGGCATAGCCCTTCGCCATCGCAAACATTGCCACCTTTGAAGCGCTCAGCGACGTACCGCCGATCTCGAAGAAATTGTCGGTGGCGCCGACGCGCGCCAGAGTGAGTATGCTTTCAAACAGCCCACAGAACGCACACTCCAGTTCGTTCGCCGGCGCGGCATATTCCCGTTCAATCGCGCCAAATTCCAGTTCGGGCAAGGCTTTTTTGTCAATTTTTCCGTTGGCGGTGAGCGGCATGGAATCCAACTGAATCATAACGCTCGGCACCATGTAAGTTGTCAGCCGCTGCGTTAGATATTCTGTCAGCGCCTGCTTGTCGATTATGTCCGCGGCGGTGAAGTACGCGGCC
>JAEZHK010000047.1 GCA_023416655.1 Bacillota bacterium | reverse complement strand
CCCTTCCGGTTGTAGGACAGCGTGCCGTAATAGTGGGCGGCGGTTCCGGCTTCCCGAAGGTACGACGGATAGTTCACGACAGCGCCACCCCCCAAAGCCGGTTGAGCCCGAACACCACCACCGGCTTCCCGGAGATTTTCTCCGGCAAGGGCGCGGCGTCGGTGGTCACCAGGATCAGCGCGGAAAGTTCGGTCGACGCCAGATAGCGCGCCGCCTGCGCGCGAAGGCGCGCCCGGTTTAGCCGTCCGCGCTTGACCTCAATGCCCACGCTTCCGGCCAAAAAGTCAATGCGGCAGCGCGGGGCGATTACCGCCTCGTGTCTTGCCGCAATCCCCGCCCCCTCCAGCGCCGCCGCAATCATTTCATGCAGCAGCCGCTCCTCCGGGGCCACAGGAATGCGCAGCGCAGAAAGCGCCGCGCAGATTTTTTCAATTTCGGGCTGCATCAGTTCTCATCCGACGATCCGGAGGACCTCGTACCCGGCGTCCGCGACGGCCTCCCGGATGACCTCATCAGAGGCGTCGCCCGCAGAAATGACCGCGAACCTGTTTTTCAGATCCGCCTTGGCGGTGAGCCCGATGTCCTTAAGCGCGCGCTCAACCGCCATGATGCAGTGGTTGCAGGTCATGCCTTCGATGTATACGGTCTTGCTCATGGGATTCCCCTCCTGAACGGCGCTCGTTTCCGGGGTTCTCCGGGGGCGCCGTGCTATAAGGATTACCCGCAGAAATTGGCGTTGAACCAACGCTGCAGGCGCTTACTCAAAAAGTCCTGCGTGTGTGACGACCACATGCCACCCGCGCTTCCCAGCACGTGAAAAAGCGCGGCGGGACAGAGAATCAGATTCTCCGGCTCAGGCGGACGCAGCGGCCCAGGATCAATATCGACTTCGCATCCACCGTCTCGGCGCGGAACTCCCGGTCGTAGGACTGCAGGAGCAGCTTGCCGCCGTCGAGCTTTTTCACCTTCCGGGCGATGCGGAGGCCGCCTCGTTCCACAACCATGATCGCCTCGTCCACCGGCGTCTTCTCGGGAACGGTCAGAAGAAGATCGCCCGCATGGATGCGGTAACCGGCCAGCGCGTCGTCCGGGCAGCGGTAGTAGAATACCTTGTCCGGCGCGCCGCCCTCGATTTTGCCGCCGATCACCGGCTCCAGCACGTGGTCCAGCACCAGCCCCTTCTCGTCGCAGGCGGGCACCCGCTTCACCACACCACCCAGCGCGTCCAGCCAGGCGTTGCCCTGTTCTTCGGAAACCGCGGAGGCTGCGGTGACGGCCTCCTCTTTGGGCTGTTCCACTGGCAGTATATAGGGGCGCGGCTTGGGCCGAAGCTTGACCTCCGGTTCCGCCGCCACCTCCAGCTCCGTGGAAACCGGGTTCGCGATGCCCATTACTTTCAACATCCGGGCTGCCTGATCGTCGCTCGCCACCCGGCGGCCCGATTCGATATCCTTGACCACACTCTCCGCCAGGCCGCATTTTTTGCCAAGCGCCTTTTCGGTCATGCCGGCCGCGAGCCTCGCCTTCTTGATCGTCTCGCCCATCCTGCTCATGGTTCAATTCCTCTCTCGCTTGCCCCGTCCAGCGCCAGAAGCGCCAGCGCGTAGAGCTTCAGCATCAATTTCATCTCCGGGATGGACTGCGCCTCGTCCGGCTCGTGGGCATGGCCATGGCCCTCCGGCAGAAAGCCCGGCCTTTCGGAATCCGGGAAGCCCGGGCCGAAAGTGACCGCGTTTTTCAGCTCCCTGGAATAGGTGCCGCCGCCGGTGGTATACGGCTCGTCGTCCCGGCCCGTAACTTCCTTATATACCCGCTGCAGCGCCAGGATGCGTGGGTCGTCCTTCGGGATGTAGAAGGGTTTTTTCAGCCGGAGCGTTTCGACGGCGTAGCCCTTTACCCGGGCGTAGCCTTCAAACGCCGCGCGGCAGGCGTCCAGATCGGTGGCGATGGACAGGCGGCAGTCGACCGTGAGCCGGATGCGCCCGTCCTCCATCGAGATCAGCCCCACGACCATGGTGGTCTTGCCGGTCTCCGGGTCCTCGTTTTCGATGCCCGCCTGCGCGCCGTAGTAGTCGCCGGTCAGCTCGGAGACCGCCTCCACCGCCGCCTGCTGCGCGCCCGAGAGCAGTCCGGAAAGAGCCAGCGCTTTTGCGAGAATGTGGATCGCGCTGACGCCGAACCAGGGCCGCGCCGCGTGGGCTGCCATGCCGCGGGCGACGACCTCCACCCGCCCGTCGGAGCCGGAGATTTCAAGCGCTTCAACGCCTTGCAACGCCGTTTTTGCCTCCGCCAGCGCGCAACACAGGATGGCGCGCGCGGAGGGCGGCACCATGTTCTCCACCGCGCCGCCGGAAAGCTCCGCGAGAACGCTTCCGGTTGCGTCGATCGTGATCGTCGCGCCCAGCATGCCCTTCTGCGCGTAGTTGGTCGGGAACGACGAGTCCGGCACAATGGAGGCCACCGGCATCTTCTGCGTTTGGGCAAAATAGACGATGTCCTGCATGCCGGTCTCCTCGGAGCCGCCCATCACGAGGCGGATGCCGTGGCGCAGCGGCAGCTTGAGTTCCCGGAACATGCGCATGATCCCAAGGCCCAGCGCGCAGGCCATCTTGTTGTCGTGGACGCCGCGTCCCACCAGGAAGTCGCCGACGCGGGTCGCGCCGTAGGGCGGGTAGATCCAGTCCTCGCCGACAGGCACCACGTCCAGGTGGCCGAAGATGCCCAGCGCATGATCGTGGTCTCCGTAGAAGGCGCTGCCGCAGTAGCCCTCGTGGTTTTCCGCCTCGAACCCGTATTCGCCGGCGCGCCGGAGCGCGTATTCCAGCATCGCCTTCACATCCGGCCCGAAGGGCGCGCCGGGCTGGGCCAGGTCGGCCCGGCTGACGCTGGGGATGCGCGCGAAGTCCTGCAAATCCCGGACCACCGATTCAAAATTCTGTTCAATCCAGCCGTCGATGCGAGCCGCATGGCTTGACATGGTTTTCTCCCTTTCTGCGGGCGGCAAAGAATTGGGTGAGCAGCGCCTGGCATCTGTCGGCCAGAAGGCCGCCGTCCGCCTGGGCGTAGTGGGTGAACGCCGGGTCCTCGGTGATGCGGTAGACGCTGCCGCAGCAGCCAGCCGCCGGATCGGCCGCGCCGTAGACGACTTTCTCAAGCCGCGCCGCGACGATGGCCCCGGCGCACATGGCGCAGGGTTCCAGCGTCACGTACAGCGTACAGCCTGTCAGCCGCCAGCCGCCCAGCAGAGCGGCCGCGGCGCGGATCGCGACGATCTCCGCGTGGGCGGTGGGGTCACTCTTCTCCTCGCGGCGGTTTCGGCCCCGGGCCAGGATCTCCCCGCCCCGCGCCACCACCGCGCCCACCGGAAGCTCGCCCGCTTCCAGCGCCCGCTTCGCCTCATCCAGCGCCGCTGCCATCAGCATTTCGTCCGTCATTCAATCCCTCCCGGACATCCGCCCAAATAGGATAGCACATCTTCCGAAAAAATTCCATAGTCCGGTGGCAGGCGCGTCCTCCGAAGAGACAAATCCATGCCAAACGCTTTCCCTGCGGGTGGTTTTGCGTTATAATAAGGAAAAACGGGCGACGCCCGGGGAGGAAACGATATGAAGATCAGCCGGTATTTTGACGCGGCGGTTTTGAAACCCGAAATGACCCGCGAGGAGGCGAAGGCCGCCATCCGGGATGCCATCGAGGCCGACAGCTATTCGGTGTGCGTACGCGGCTGCGACATTGAGATGGCGGTAGAAATGTGCCGGGGCACCAACACCATCGTCAGCTGCGTGCTGGACTTCCCCTACGGCTACGGCGGCGCGGCGGGCAAGCGCGCGCTGGCCAAGGTCTATTGCGGGCAGGGCGCGAAGGAACTGGACATGGTGATGAACTACGGATACGCCCGCGGCGGCGACTGGGCCGTGGTTGAGGAGGAGATCCGCGGCGTGTGCGAGGAGGCCCACGCGGCGGGCGCGCTGGTCAAGGTGATCTTTGAGACCAGTCAGCTGACGCTGGACCAGGTCAAGGCGGCCACCGAAGCCTCAATCCGCGCGGGCGCGGACTTCGTCAAGACCTCCACCGGTTTCAACGGCGCGGGCGCGACAGTGGAGGCGGTCAAGGTAATGCTGGACACCGCGGCCGGCCGCGCGAAGGTGAAGCCCTCCGGCGGCATCCGGGACTACGCCACCGCGAAGATGTACGTGGACATGGGCGCTGAACGGCTCGGCATCGGCTCGGCTTCCGCCGCCGCCATCGCCAAGGGCGAGGGTACGAACGAGAACTATTGATCGCAACATAGGAAATCCCCCGCGGTTCGCCATGAATCGCGGGGGATTTCAGTTCCGGAAAACCTCGTCGTACTTTCCAATCGTTCCTGGCGACCTGCGCGCCAGGAACGTATCTGTTTCCATAACCAGTGCGCACACTGGTGGCGGAAACAATTCCTTCTATCAGGGAGCCGCCCGGAAATTCCAGAGAATTTCAGGCTCCCGCAGAACTCCTCCCCTTGCGATGAAAAGCCGCCCGGCGGATTTTCATCGCTCTAGCTTTGAAGCTGTGACTTGGTCTGCTGCACCTCGTCGTCCTTGGCCATGATCGCGGGCTTGTAGTAGCCCTTCGACTGCGCGATCTTGTACAGCTCGAACTGCGAGTTCTCGCACTTGTCCCGGATCTGCTGGATGGTGCTGCGGAGCGTGGGGTTCTGGCACTCCGAGATGGTGTTGGCGTACATGGTGAGGCTGCTCTTCACCGAAGACAGCGCGTCGTTGACCATTGCTTTCTCCTGAAACATATTCGTCCCTCCTTACTGTAAGAACGTGAGAAGCTGCTGCTTCGTGTTCTGGGCGTCCTGGGCGGATTTCTGGAAGTAGGCCCTGACCTGGGGGTCCGTCGACTGCTCGGCATAGGTCTGCATCTTCTGGAACGCCGTTTCGTGCGATCCGATGATGTGGCGGAGGTTCTGCAGTTCGACCTGGTTCAGTTGCGACATGGATTGACTCCTCTCCCTTTCTTGGTTTTCATCGGTAGTATTGCTGTTTCGCAGCCCTTTCATTCTCAAAAATGGGCGCTATTTCATGCCTCGCACAAAAAACCGGCCCTTCGGAAAGGGGCCGGTTCGGGCCTTGAAAGAACCTCGGATTGGGTCAGGCTTCCAAATAGTTCCCAACGCAATTAGGAGCGCCGCTTCTCAGGATTGCAATGCGCCTTCCGGTTCCCCGATCATGCGAAAGATGAAAGGCAACACCTGTCCCGGCTCAATACAAAGGACATGCGCAAACTCATCATAGAGCTGCTTTTCCGCTTCCTTCAACACCTTCTCGTCGGCAGCGCGCATCTTGCGTTTGCCTTGCTTGAGCGACTGAGCGTGCAGGTACAGCGTCTTGATGAGCTTCAGGAGCTCCCGCCGATCGTCGCCCAGCAGGATCTGCCCATAGGTCGCCCTCCGCTTTGTGTCGTCCTCGATCCAAATCGTCTCCTCATCGGGGATCGAGTGGATCAGCTCGATTACCTCGTCCAGTGACAAAAGCCGATGCATCCGGGAGACCAGCGTCTCATTGGCCGTGGGCACATAGATGGTCGTGGTCTCCTGGTCGATGGGATGGAGCACATAGTACTCCTCCGGTTTTCCATCGATAATCTTTGTGGTGACTCTGGTGACGTGGCAAATGCCGTCAACTCCGTAGAGCACCGCGTCGTTCACACGAATCACTTACTTCACCAACATTTCTGAATAATTAATCTTAACCCTTGAAACCTGACAATACCATTATAGCACGTTTCTGTGAAAATGTCATAGCTATAATCTAAAGATTTTTTGCACAGTGTTGTTGTGCAAAAATGCAACGCCCTTTTCTCGGATTCCAGCAACGCAAAGGGGCTGTTCCGCCCGCGTTTTTCTCGCCGGTGGAACAGCCCTTTTTCCATTTTGATGCGATCAGATTGCCCGGATGACGAACGAAAAGCTGTGCGGCATTTCGCCGTCGATCAGGAACTCGGGATGGGTGCGCGCGCCCCAGCCGTCGTCGCCGCCGACGCCCATGCGCTTTATCGCCACGTCCACGACCGTGTAAGTGACGGGCGGCAGCTCGTCCGGGTGCAGCGCGCTGGCAAGCTCGCTGGCGGTGTAGGGCAGCGCGGAGATTTCGAGAGGCTCATCGTCCATCTCGACCCGAAGGCCGGCCCCCTCCTCGTCCGTCACGTCCATCCAGCGGACGCCGGCGCGGTTGCCGCAGTTCTGCGGCACCACGTAGCGGGTGAGGTTTTTCTCGGCGGTGGTTTCAAAGACGCCCAGCCGCGCGCCGTGCAGCCGGTCGACGTAGTTCTCCTCCGGGCCGAGGCCATAGTACCGCACCTTATGGAACGCCTTCGGCAGCCGGACCGAGAGCCCCACGGCGGGGATCGGACCCATGTCCGGCACAACAGGCAAGTCCAGCTTTACCTTAACCGCGCCATCCGGCAGCGGCTGATAGGTGATGTGCGCGAACACGTCCTTCACGATGGGCAGCGCGTAGTCGTAGGTGATGGCGAACGGCTCGCCGGGAGCGGAAAACCTGCCGTCCACCACGCGGCTGGAAACCGATGCCGCGCGCCAGAAGGCCATGTCGAGATCGAAGCCGTTGCCTCGGTCTGTGTCGGTCGGGGCGTGGAACAGGCTCAATTGGAAAGGTGTGACGATCAGCTCCGGCCCGTCCGCCTTGCGGAAAGAGTTGAGGCCGCCCTCCGGGAAGGAAAACAGCATGGACGCCCCGTTGGCCTCCGCGCCGATGTTCCAGTCGCCGGGCATCAGGCGGACATCGCCCTCGGGCGACTTGCGCTCCGCTTCCACCCGGAACACATGCTGGCCGTGCATCTGTTCGTAGCCCTTGGGGGCCCAGGGAGCATCTTCGCTTAAGACCAACGAACAGGTCAGCGCGTACTCTCCGGGTGCGTCGCACGTTGGCAGGTCCAGCGGGAGGAAAGCTTCCTCGCCCGCGGCCACGCTGGGGAAGGCCTCGCCGGAGGCGATCCGATGGCCGTCCTTCAAAAGCTCATACTTTAGCGTGTAGCCTTCTGTGCCTGCGAAGAGGTTCCGGTTGATCAACCGCACGCCGCCCTTGTCCGGTAGGATCTTGACGGCCTGGTACAGGTATTTGACCTCCTGCATCTTGGGCGAGGGTGTGCGGTCCGCGAACAGGATGCCGTTGGCGCAGAAGCTGCGGTCGGTGGGGCGGTCGTAGAAATCACCGCCGTAGGCGTAGCGCGCCTGCCCGTTCGGCGAGGTCATGAGGAGTGCTTGGTCGATGTAGTCCCAGATGAACCCGCCCTGGTACATGGGGTACTTTTCCACGAGGTCCGTGTACTTGAAGAGGTCGCCCACCGAGTTGCCCATCGCGTGGGCGTACTCGCACAGGATGTAGGGCTTTTCCGGATTGTCCGTCAGGTATTTCTCCACATCCCAGGGCTTGGTGTACATGCGGCTCTCCACGTCGCTGGTGTCGTTAAAGCGGCGGTCGGAGGAGACGCCCTCGTAGTGCACCAGTCGCGTGTCGTCCATCGAGCGGATGAGGTTTGACATGTTGTAGATGACCACACCGCCGTGGCTTTCGTTGCCGCAGGACCAAAGCAGGATCGACGGATGGTTTTTATCACGGCCCACCATCGAGCGGGCGCGGTCGTTGACCGCCTCCTGCCACTCGGGCTTGTCGCAGGGCACGGCCCTCTTCTGGTTAATGCCGCGAAGCATCGTCCAGGAGCCGTGGGTCTCCAGATTGGCCTCGTCGATGACGTAGAGGCCCAGCCGGTCGCACAGCGGGTACAGGCGGCTGTCGTTGGGGTAGTGGCAGGTGCGCACGGCGTTGATGTTGTTCCGCTTCATGGTGAGGAGGTCGGTCAGGATCTCCTCATCGGTCAGCGTCCTGCCGCCCACGGCGCTGAACTCGTGGCGGTTGACGCCGCGGAATTCCACGCGCTTGCCGTTCAGAAGCATCAGCTTGTTCTTCATTTCGAAGCGGCGGAAGCCCAAGACTGTCTCCGCGACCTCGTAGACGCCGGAAGGCCCTTGCAGCGTCAGGCGCAGCCGGTAGAGGTTCGGTTCCTCCGCGCTCCACTTCCGGGGCGCGGGCACCGGGAAGCTGACCTCGGCATGCGGTATCGCGGGGAACTCGAAGGAAAGCGCCGCGCCGCCTTTGTCATCCGTAAGCTCCGCCCGGACGACCACTTCCTCGCCCTCCGGCAGCCTCAGCCGCATGTCCAGCGAAAGCGCGCCGTCCACATAGTCGTCGTTCAGCAGGCCCTTCGCGAACAGGTCCTCCACGTGGGCCTTGGGCTGCGCGGTCAGGCGCACGCCCCGGATCAGGCCGGAGAAGCGCCAGAAATCCTGATCCTCCAGCCAGGAGGCGGTGGAATAGCGGAAGAGCCGGACCGCCAGCCGGTTTTTGCCCGGCTTCAGCGCGTCGGTTGCATCGAAGTGCGAGGGGGTGAAGCCGTCCTCCGCGTAGCCGAGAAAGACGCCGTTGACCCAGGCGTAGAGCGCCGTCACCGCGCCGTCAAAGCTGAGCACCACGCGCTTCCCGGCAAAGCCGTCCGGCAGCTCGAATTCGGTCACGTACTCCGCCACGGGATTTTTCGAGGGGAGCTGCGGAGGCGCGATGGGCTCCCAGCCGTCCCAGGGGTATTGCACATTGACGTAGTGGGGCGTGCCGCAGCCGTGGAGTTCCAGGCAGCCGGGCACGGGCATGTCCGTCCAACCGGAGGCGTCAAAATCCGCCGCCTCGAAGCCTTGGGTCTGTCCTTCGAGATCGGGCGCGTAGTGGAGTTTCCAAACGCCGTTCAGAGACTGGGTCAGGCTGCTTTCGCCTGCATCCGCCTCCGCGGCATTTAAGTAGACCGCGTGATCCGAGAACGCGTCCAGTCGGTTTACCTGGAACACGCGCGGGTTGTACAGCCAATCCAGGGTAGGTTGGGTCGCCTTCATGGTATCCCTCCAATTATTTTACAGAACCGGCAATGCCCTCCGTGAAGAACTTCTGCAGCGCGAAGAAGATCACGATGGTGGGCAGCGTGCATAGAAGCACCGCCAGCATCAGCGTGCCGTAATCCGTCACGTAGCCCGCGATGAGGTTCGCGATCAGCATGGGCATGGTGATCGCCTCGTTGGTCTGCATGATGACCTTGGGCCACAGGTAGCTGTTCCACGCGTTCATGAACGTGATGGTCATCGCCGCCGCGTAGGTGGACTTCATCGTGGGGATGAACATCCGAAAGAAGATGCCC
>JAEZHK010000086.1 GCA_023416655.1 Bacillota bacterium | reverse complement strand
TCCACGTACTGCCAGTCGGCGATGGTGCGCTCCAGCGAGACGCTCTTGGCATAGGGGATGTTATAGGAAATGCCGCCGCCCTCGTAGCTTGTAAAACCGCCCGCCAGCGTGATCTCGGCCAGAAGGCGCGCGTCCGGCGTGCCGTGGCGCACCTGCACCGGGGACTTGACCGCCTCGGTCACGCGGCGGCAGCCGTTAACGCCGTGGTTGACCGCCGGGAAGCCGTTGAGCATGGCCTTGCCCAGCTTCATGCTCTCCTTGATGCCAACGTCCGCCTCCTCGTAGCGGTTGAGGCGGGTGTAGCTGTCGATGGTGGTGGGCAGGAGGTCGGCCTCGCCGTTGGTCTCCAAGTAGTTCAAGAGCTGGATGTGTTCGTCGATCAGCGGCACACCCGCGCGGGGCTGGATCAGCGTGCGCCGCTCGGCCTGTGCCTTGCGAAGCTTGCCCGAAAAGCGCTTGCCCGCGGGGATCGCGTGCTGGTAGGCGAACGCCTCGTCCAGGTCCACGTCCTTGCCGGTGGGCCACTGGGCCAGCACGTCCGCCCGCTGCCTCATGAATTCGTCCGCCGTCAGCCGCCTATTGCGAATTTCCATATTGAAACTCCTTCTTTAGCAAGGTTCTTGCGAGCTCGGGGTAGCGTTGACTTAGAAGGCCCATGGCGAAGAGGATGTAGCGCCCGTCCAGCACCGGGACGGCGTCCCTGGGCATCAGCGACGCCGGGTGATCTCCGCCGAGCGCGCGCCGCGCGATTTCACGAGGGTCCTCCGCGTGCACCAGCGCGCCGCCGGTCAATACGATGGTCTTGACGCGGGTCAGGTCCTTGCCGGTCTGCTGGAAGGTGACGCCGAGCGGGGTGTACACCTGCTCAATCTCCCCCGCGTGGCGGACAAGGCCCAGTTCGATGGCGAGGCTCGCCAGCGCCAGGTCGATTGCCTTCTGCGCCTCAGTCTCTGCCAGCACGCCGGGCGCGCGCTCGATCTGGCGAAGCCACGCCTCGACCTCCGCCTCCGTCCGGCCGGAGGATTCTAAGAGCGCTTCCATGCCCGCGCCCTCCGCGACGCCGCGGGCGCTGAAGCGCATGCCGATGTCGCCCTCCACGGTGCGCTTGGCGTAGGGCTCCGGCAGCCCCTTGAGCACCGTACCCGCCTTCGTCGGAAGGCCAGCGGTGATCGAATAGATGTCGGTGGTCGCGCCGCCCAGGTCCACCGCGACCAGTTCGCCCGCATCCCTGGCAAACAGTTCCAGCGCCGCCAGCACCGCCGCGGGCGTGGGCATCAGGATGCCATCGATCAGCGCCTGCGCCTTGCTCAGCCCCTTGGCCGCGATGATGCGCTTCAAAAACAGTTCCCGGATGACCGCCTGCGCGGGCTCGATGTTGAGCTGGTTGAAACTGGGCATCACGTTCTCGCAGGGGATGGCTTCGCAGCCCGCTTGCCGGAGGATGCGCGCACACTCGTCGCGCACGGCGCGGTTGCCCGCCACCACCACCGGAAAGGCCGCGGGAAGAGAGGCAAGTGCGCGGGCATTCGCGAGGATATTGTCCTTGTTGCCGCCGTCGGTGCCTCCGGTCAGAAGCAGGATGTCCGGCTTCAGCCGGGCGATCTCGTTTAGATCGTCCCCGGTCAGTTCGTAGCTGAAGGTACGCACAACCTTCGCGCCCGCACCCAGCGCCGCTCGCTTGGCTGCCTCGGCGGTCAGGGACGGCACAAGGCCACTGGCGATCATCCGTAGGCCGCCCGCCGCCGAAGAGCAGGCGTAACGCTCGACGTATTCTATATCGCCGATCTGCTCCCGCAGCAGCTTTAACGCGCCTTCAAGCCCATCGCCGATATCGGTCAGCGCCGTGGTGCCGCTCTGCGCCACGCCCAGGATTTCTGAGCGCTCTACGTCCACCGCGGCGACCTTGGTGTAGGTGCTGCCGAAGTCAATCGCGAGAACCGCGCGCATGCGCCTCACCCGCTTCTCTCGCCTCGATCGCATCAAAGTCCGCTTTCAGCGCCTCGATGGTCACCTCCGGCGGCGTGCCGGGGCCGAAGGCCTTGTCAAAGCCCATGTCCTCGAAACGCTTTTTAACCGCCTCGAAGTCCTGCTTGCCCACGACGATGTTGCCGCCCACATACAGTAGAATGCCCTTCAGGCCCGCCTCGTCGCAGCGCTCCCGAAGGCCCCGGCAGTCCAGTTCGCCGTGGCCGTAGAGCGAAGAAACGACGATCGCGCCCGCCGCGGACTCGATCGCCGCCTCAATGAACTCCTCCTGCGACACCATCACGCCCAAATTGACCACGTGAAAACCCGCCTGGGTAAACGCGTAATTCAGGATCTGGTTGCCGACGGCGTGTACGTCCGCGCCGATGACGCCCAGCACCATGGTTCTCTCCGGCATGTCCCTCACCTCAAACGAAACGATGATGACTTATATCATTATCCTACCATGATATAGCTCATATGTCAACCAGCTTCCATGGAAAGTGGCGGAAAAAATTCACCCAACGAACAGGATCGTTCGGAGGGCATCAGACTATGCAAATCTAGTCGCATGAGATGGTTTTCATCGCCCAATTCCTTGGCGCAAACCGTTACCCTCAGGCTTTAGTCGTTCCCGGCGACCTGTGCGCCGGGAATCGGTTTCCGAAACCAGTGCGCACACTGGTGGAGGAAACAATACCATCAGTCAGTGAGCCGCCCGGAAATTCCGCAGAATTTCAGGCTCGCACAGACTTTTTCCTATGCGTTGAAAAGCCGCCCGGCGGATTTTCATCGCTCCGATAGCGCTTTGATTCTCTCCTCAATATACATCAGCGAACCCCTGTCGATCTGGTGATGGTACTTGACCACGGAACCGCCCCGCGCCTCGAATGCGGTGAGCGCGGCGAGATCCTCGGAGGATGCAAACGACAAATAGTCCGGCGCGGTAAGCACCACCCGCGCGCGGGTGAGGAATGCCTCAAGCCCCGGTTCGCCCGCCAAGCGCACCGGCGCTTCCAGCGCGCGCAGGTTCGGGAAAATTCTCAGGCCGTTTTGGATGATCTCGGCGAACCGCGGCGTTTCGCAGTAGAGCGCGACGCCCGGCCCCGCCTCGATCCTGGAGAGCTCCATGATGGTCTCGGCGCTCGGGGACAAGACCACCTTGCCGATGGCCTCCTGCCGCCCGCCCAGGATCGCCTGCAATTCATGCCCGTGGGTTAAGGTGGTGACGATGAGCGGGTAATCAGCGAGGATCTCGCCGGTGGCCCTGCGCACGTCGTCCAAGAGGAACTCCGATAGCTCCACGCCGGAGAAGTGCGAAAGCTGCAGCGCCACCTGCCGCACGGATTCGGGGTTGCAGTCCACCACCGCCACCGGGGTCAGCCTCCGGGCCGCGCCCCGCTGCCGGAGCGCCAGCGAAAGGTACATGCTGACCTCGCGGGGTGTGAACTCCAACTCCTCGAGCTTGTCCAGCATGGATTCGATGGCGGCCATCGCCTGCTTCTGGCGGCTACCAGCGCCCCGGGCGCCCGCGCGCACAAAGGTGCCCCGGCCCTGCGCCATATCCACCGTGCCGTCGCGCATCAGCGCGTCGTAGGCGTGGCGCACCGTGCCCGCGGCCAGGTTCGTGGCCGCGGCCATCGCCCGGACGGTGGGCAGCTTGTCGCCGGGCGCAAGCTCGCCCGACTCGATCCGGTTCAGGATGGCCTCCATCAACTGCAGGTAGACCGGCGTGCCGCTGCCGGGGTCCAGCCGGATGTCCATCGAGTCCCCTCCCTCGTCAGGTCGTTCAGAAATCCCCGGCGCTGGTTCTCGGTCGTTCTTTCAAATCATACCCGGCGACCCGTGCGCCGGGTATGCGGTTTCCATAACCAGTGCTCACACTGGTGGAGGAAACAATTCCATAAGCCAGTGAGCCGCCCGGAAATTCCGCAGAATTTCAGGCTCGCGCAGACTTCCTCCATCGCGCCCAAAAGCCGCCCAGCGGATTTTTGGCGCTCTTCAGCGCTGCCGGTAGCGCGCCGGTCCGATGTCATAGAGGTTCTCGCCCAGCGAGTCGATCAGCACCAGCGCCGGGAAATCCCGCACGGTGAAGCGGTGGATGGCCTCCGGCCCCAGATCCGGGTAGGCGATGACCTCGCTCTTTTCGATTTTCTGCGCGATCAGCGCCGCCGCGCCGCCCACCGCGCCGAAGTAGACCGCGCCCCGCTTTTTCATGGCCTCGATGACGGACGCGCCGCGCACGCCCTTGCCCATCATGCCGAGCAGGCCCGCCTCGATCAGCTTGGGCGCATAGGTGTCCATGCGGTAGCTGGTGGTGGGGCCCGCGGAACCCACCGGGCGACCGGGCGAGGCGGGCGCGGGGCCTACATAGTAGATCAGTTGGTTGGTCAGGTCGATCGGGAGCATCCGCCCCTCGTCCAGCGCGGCGGCCAGCCGCTTGTGGGCCGCGTCGCGGGCGGTGTACAGTTCGCCGCTCAACAAAACCGCGTCCCCCGCTCGGAGCGAACGGGCGACTTCGGGGGTCAGCGGAAGCTGGATTCTGATGCTTTTCATGCGCGCCTCCTGGTAATTGGGCAACTATGGAAGTTGCGTAAGTGGGCGGAGCACTAGAGGACTCTGTGGGCGTGCCGCGCCGCGTGGCAGCACACGTTGACGGCCACCGGCATGGACGCGATGTGGGTCGGGTAGGTCGCGATGTTGACCGCCAGCGCGGTCGTTCGCCCGCCGATGCCGGCCGGGCCAACGCCGGATTTGTTGATCTCCTCCAGGATGCGCGCCTCGAGCGCCGCATACCTTGGATCGGGGTTGGGCCGGTCGATAGGGCGGGCAGTCATGCGCTTGGCGAGGATCGCGGCCATCTCCATCGTGCCGCCGATCCCCACGCCCACGATCACCGGTGGGCAGGGGTTCGGGCCGGCCTTCTCGATGGCCTCGGTCACGAACTTCACCAGTCCCTCCTCGCCGTCAGCGGGCACCAGCATCTTGATCTGCGACATGTTCTCGCTGCCGAAGCCCTTGGGGGAGACCAGAATGTCCACCCTGTCGCCCGGCACGATGCGCACGTGCATCACAGGCGGCGTATTGTCGCCGGTATTGGTCCGGTCGTACAGCGGGTCGCGCACCACGCTCTTGCGGAGGTAGCCTTCCCTGTAGGCGCGCCGGACGCCGTCCGCGACCGCTTCGCTTAAGTCACCCGCGATGTGTACGTCCTGCCCCACGTCCAGAAACACCACCGCCATGCCGGTGTCCTGGCAGATGGCCACGCGCTCGGTTCTCGCGATTTTGTAATTCTGTAAAAGCTGTTCCATCACGTCCCGGCCTTCAGGGGATGGCTCCTCCTGAAGGCACGTTCGCATTCGCGCTTCGACGTCGGGGCCGATCACATAATTGGCCTCGATCAGCAGTTCGCGCACGGTGTCAGAAATCAGCTGGGAAGAAATCTCTTTCATGGTTCGACCTCCGGAATTGTGCTATATCAATGATAACGTATTATACCCCGACGCACAACCCCTTGAACCGAAATTTACGCGCTGGCCCCATCCCCGTTGATCGCTGCACACTGTTATGGAATAATGTATGTATTCAAAGCGGACACAATGCCTGTTTGTGTATCCGCTGGAGGGGTGAACCCGCCGGATCGAGCCAGACCGCTGATGCCGGTGCGGGCTGCCTTCTTCTGGGCATCGCGCGTTTCTGGCAGCGTCCGGAAATCTCCGTGGCCGGTACACCGCCCAAAACCTTGTCGCCGCGCGAGGTTCGGGCGGGAGGCCGTGTCAAAAAGCACCTGCGCCCCGATGCTTGATTCTAAACACTTGCGTCTATATAATAGATACGTACGTTCACGAACGGAGGACACCCCTTTGTCGAACAAGCCATCCGAAGGCACCCGCGAGCAGCTGCCGCTTCTGCCGCTCCGGGCGCTGACCGCCTACCCCAACATGCTGCTGCGCCTGGACGTGGGGCGAGACAAATCCATTGCCGCGCTGGAAGCCGCCATGAAGGCGGATTCCCGCGTGATCGCCGTGTCCCAGCGCGACGCCACCACAGACGATCCGCACCTGGAAGACGTTTTCGGCATGGGCACGGTGGTGGTCATCAAACAGGTTGTGCGCATGCCCGACGACACCCGGCGCGTCCTGGTGGAAGGCGAGAGCCGCGCGCTGCTCCTGGGCGTTTTGGAGCAGGGCGAAATGGTGATGGGTGAAGTCAAGCGGGTAAACTCGATCAAGAAACGGGGCGGCCTGGAGCTGATCGCGCGCAGCCGCGCGCTCAAGCAGGCGCTCGCCGCTTACGCCAGCGAGCGGGGCGACGTGTCGGGCGAATTCATACAAGCGGCCCAGGGCGACGGGGACCCGGACACGCTGTGCGACCTGATCGCGGCGAATTTGCCGCTGGACCTCGGCGACAAGCAGATGCTTCTGGAGACGCGGGACGTTTTGAGCCGCGTCGCCGCGCTGACGGCCATCCTGGCCCGGGAGCTGGAACTGGTGCGCGTTGAAAAGCGCATCCACGCCAGGGTCCGGGAGGGGCTGGACCAGCACCAGAAGGAATACTACCTGCAGGAGCAGCTCCGCGCCATCCACGAGGAGCTGGGCGACGACGACGCCGAGGAGCGCGAGCAGTTTGAGAAGAAGCTGGCCGCCTCCAAGATGAATAAAGAAGCCCGCGACCGCGTGGAGCGGGAGATGAAGCGGCTGGATCACATGGGCGAGGGCTCGCCGGAGTCCACCGTCAGCCGCAACTACATAGAAACCATGCTGGAGCTGCCCTGGGGCGTTATGACCGGAAAGCCGGTGCAGGTCGCGAAGGCGCGCCGCGTGCTGGAAGAGGATCACTACGCGCTGACCAAGGTCAAAGAGCGCGTGCTCGAATACCTGGCCGTGCGCTCGCTGAAGGGCGACCTGAAGGGCCCGATCCTGTGCCTCGTAGGCCCGCCGGGCGTGGGCAAGACATCCATCGCCCGCTGCATCGCGAAGGCGCTGGACCGGAAGTTCATAAGGCTGTCCCTGGGCGGCATGCGGGATGAGGCCGAGATCCGCGGCCACCGCCGCACCTACATCGGCGCAATGCCGGGGCGGATCATGAGTTCGATTCGCCAGTGCAAGGCGTCCGACCCGGTGTTCCTGCTGGATGAGATCGATAAGCTCGCCTCCGACTTCCGGGGCGACCCGGCGTCCGCGCTCCTCGAGGCGCTGGACCCGGAGCAGAACGGCCTCTTCAGCGACCATTACATGGAAGCGCCCTACGACCTTTCGAATGTCCTGTTCATGGCGACGGCGAACACGCTGGACACCATTCCGGCGGCGCTCCTCGACCGCATGGAGGTCATCGAGGTCGAGAGCTACACGCAGGAGGAGAAGCTGGAGATCGCCAAGCGCCACCTGTGGCCCAAGCAGCTCAAGGCCCACGGCCTGACCAAGGCCGAGGTGCGGCTTTCGGCGAAGGCGATCACCCAGATCATCGACGGCTACACCCGCGAGGCGGGCGTGCGCTCGCTGGAACGGGAGCTGGCCACCATCTGCCGCAAGGTTGCCATGCGCCGCATGGATGCGGAAAAATCCGGGCAGATTGTGGTTGGCCTCGAATTGGTCAAGGACTATCTGGGCGCGCCGAAGTACCTTCGAATGGCGGTTCTGAAAGCGCCGGAAACCGGCGTGGTCAACGCGCTGGCCTGGACGCCCTCCGGCGGCGAGACGATGCCGGTGGAAGCGGTGGCCGTGCCCGGCAACGGCTCGGTGGACCTGACCGGGCGGCTCGGCGACGTGATGAAGGAATCCGCCCGCACGGCGCTCAGCTACATCCGCTCGAAGACCGACAGCTTGGGCATCGACGTCGGCTTCTACAAGGACCACGACCTGCACATCCACGTGCCCGAGGGCGCGACGCCCAAGGACGGCCCGTCGGCGGGCGTGGCGCTGACCTGCGCGATGGTCTCGGCGCTGACCGGGAAGCCCGCGCGGCAGGACGTGGCCATGACCGGCGAGGTCACGCTCCGGGGCCGGGTGCTGCCCATCGGCGGCGTCAAGGAAAAGCTGCTGGCCGCGCACCGCATGGGCATCGGCACGGTGCTGCTGCCCGAGGAGAACGCCCGGGATCTCAAGGAACTCCCGGCGGAAATCCTCAAAACGCTGCGCGTGGAGCTGGTCAAGGACGTGGATCAGGCCATCAAATACGTCATCAAGGGATAAGAACGGCCATTTATCGCAAGGGAAAAGACGGCGGGCAGCCGCGGCAGCCCGCTAAAACAGAAAAGTTTCTTCCACCAGTATTTGGCTGGTGGAAGAAACGCGTTTCCGGCGCAGTACGGCGGGGACGATAAGGAACGCGATACAACGCGGAAAAGGGGTGGCACATGCTGATCATCAGGCGCGCGCGGTTCGTCACATCACTGGACGGCCTTAAGCCTTTCGAGGGGCAGGGCCTGCCGGAGGTTGCGATGGCGGGCAAGAGCAACGTAGGCAAGTCCTCCCTGATCAACCGGGTGACCGGGAACGGCAAGTTGGCGCGCACGTCGAGCGAGCCGGGCAAGACCCGGCTCATCAACCTCTATGAGATCAATGCATCACTCATGCTGGTAGACCTGCCGGGCTACGGCTTTGCGCGCGCGCCGCAGGAGGAAAAGAAAAAGTGGGGCTTCATGATCGAGGGCTTCCTCTACGGAAGTCCCAACCTGAAACATGTGCTGCAATTGGTGGATATTCGCCATGAGCCGACGCAGGACGACCAGACGATGATCGGGTACCTGCGCCACTACGGCCTGCCGTTCACCGTGATCGCCACCAAGGCGGACAAACTCTCCCGCTCGGCAATCGCTCGGAACGTCCAGGCCATCTGCCGTGCGCTGGTGGTGCAGCCCTGGGAAGTCATCCCCTTCTCCGCGGAGGACGGGACAGGCCGGGACCGCATTCTGGAGCTCTTGGAATCCTTCATCCCCGTAACCTCAGAGGAGCCAGTTCCCCAGTAGTCTGTCCCCCGACGACTGGGCGAGAAAATCTGTTTCATCGATGGCGCCGGCCGCGCGCATGCTCAGCGCGCGGCCGTCCGCTATGATGGCGTGGTCGAGCACCAGGATGCCCACCTTGGAAAGCGCGCGGATGGCGAGCCGGGTGGCCGAAACGTCGCCCTGAGAGGGTTCCGCCGTTCCGCCCGGGTGGTTGTGGGACAGGACCACCGCGTAGGCCCTGGCCTTCAGCGCCTCGTCCAGAATGTTGCGCAGGTAGAAGGCTGTCTCGTCCAGCGTGCCGCGCGTGACGAGCGCGGGTTTGATCAGCCGCCCGTCCTGGGATAAGCACAGAAGGTAGAAGTGTTCGTATTCCCGCCCGATGTAGAGCGCCGAAAGATACCCTTCCGCGCGGCGGAAGGTGGAGACGTCGGGCCGGACGCCAAAGCCGTCCAGCGCGTCGTACCGGGCCATCGACGGCATGAGCCGGAGCAGCTGCGCCAGCGGCGCGCGCACGCCCTCGACCCTTGTCAGGTCCTCCGCGGGCGCGGCCAGCACCGCCAGCAGCGAGCCGTAGCGCGACAAGAGCGCCCCCGCGACCGCGCGGGCGTCCGCGCCTGGGTCGGCCAGCGCGATCAGCCTTTCCAGCGCCCGGGAAGCCTCTAGCATGCCGCGAGGAATGACCGGATCAGCGCCTCCAGCGCCGGGGCATCCTCGATCCGGTCGGCCAGGTACCAGCCGTCCATCGGCTCATCGTAGGCGAGGGTCGCCGCCGCCAGCACGTCGATGCCGCCCTTCATGTATTCAAATTCCATGGTGAACGCGGGCTCCGGCTCGTAGGCGTCGAGCACGATTTCGCCTTCTTCGCCTTCCGCCTGCGCGCGGAGCTTTTGAAGCTCCTCCCCCGTCAAGTGGATCTTCATCCCATTCCTCCCTGCCCAATACTACCGCCCGATTATCGGGGCACAAACTGTCCGCCCATCAAAAAGTGCGCGTGCCCCTCCCGCCCGCCGCTGAAGGTGAAGGCGAGGCCGTCCGCGGTCAGCGCCGTCTCCAGCCGCTCATCCGGCTTCGTCTCGCTGGCGAAGTGCACCGTGAGCCACGATAGCCTTTGCCGTTCGTGCCACTCATAGGGGTAGCGGTCGCACAGCCAATCCACATAGCGCGCGTTGTTGACGTGGCGGTTGATGTCGATGTCGGTGAATTTGACCGGCTGCTCCGACCGCTGCTCTTCGCCCGAGAGTTTTGGGATCGCGCCGGGGTTTTCGATCGGCGGCGGCAGTTCGGGAAACTCGAAGGCCGGAAGACCGTATTTCTCGCCGGGGACCATCTCCCTGGCCGCGATGTCCATCAGCACCCAGAGCGTGGACGCGCGGGCAAAAACCCGCCCGTCGGGATCCTGGAAAAGGTAGTAACGCGGATAAATCGCGTGGCGCGGCTTGCCCGGCCAGGTGCGCGCTACGATGGTCTCCCCGATCACCGGCGCGCGGTCGATTTGAAGAAGCGCCCGGGTGATCACCCAGGCCAGGCCCTTTTTTCGAAGCGCGAAGTACCCGGCGTTCCAAAGCGCGCTGTGGGACTCGCCCAATTCCTGCATGGCGGTGAAGATCGCGCTCGGCCGCCAGGTGGCGCGGAAATCCGCGTCGGGCGCGCGCAACACGAACGAGGTTTCGTAGACCGGAACCATTTTATCCCCTCCGCGGCATATTATACCACAAAGCACGGCGCACCAAAACCCCCGAGGGGATTGGTGCGCCATAAAGAAATCTGCCCTTGCCGATAATACCAATACGGATTATTATTTCGTCCAAAGCGGCGAACATTTGTTCCCGGCTAATTGAATCATTCAGAATGGTAAGCATAAGCCCCCGATTTGCCGGGCGGCGCCATGGCGGCGTTGACATCGCGCGCGCTTTTCCTTATAATGCGAGCACGGACACCCGTTGACAGGAGGTCTATTATGAGCGAATTGAGAGCGCAGGCGGCGGCCGCCCGGGAGGCGGCGCTTCAAATGCAGGCGGTATCCACCGAACAAAAAAACCGCGCGCTTGAGCGGGCGGCGGCGCTGCTAAAGGAAAACACTAAAACGATCCTGGAAGCGAACCTTCGGGATCTCGAAGCGGCCCGCGAAAAGGGCATGAATCCAGCGTTCGTCGAGCGGCTGACCCTCTCCGAAAAGCGGATCGACGGCATGGCGGCGGGCCTTCTTGAGGTCGCGGCCCTACCCGACCCGGTGGGCGAGACGCTCGAGAAATGGCAGAGGCCGAGCGGCCTTCAGATCGAAAAGCGGCGCGTGCCCATCGGCGTGATCGCCATCATCTACGAATCCCGGCCCAACGTGACGGTGGACGCGGCGGCGCTGTGCCTGAAATCGGGCAACGCGGTGATGCTCCGGGGCGGGTCGGACGCCATCGAATCCAACCGCGCGCTGTGCGGGGTTCTGGAATCGGCAGCCCGGGAGGCCGGGCTTCCGGCGGGCTGTGTTTCGCTGGTGCAGGATACCTCCCGCGAGGCGGCGAGCGAACTGATGCGGCTGAACGGCCTCATCGACGTGCTCATCCCGCGCGGCGGCAAGGGGCTGATCCGCTCGGTGGTGGAGAACGCCACCGTGCCGGTCATCCAGACCGGCGAGGGCGTGTGCCACGTGTACGTGGACAGGGCCGCCGACCCCGCGATGGGCCTCAAGATCGCGGTCAGCGCCAAGGTCAGCCGCCCGTCGGTGTGCAATTCGGCGGAGACGCTGCTGGTCGATGTGAAAATCGCGGAAAGCTTCCTGCCGGAATGCCTCGCGGCGCTGAAGGCCGAGGGCGTGGAGATCCGCGGCTGCGAAAAGACTCGGACGATATGCCCGTGGGTCAACATGGCCACCGACGAAGACTGGGACACCGAATACAACGACCTGATCTACTCCGTGAGGGTGGTGGACGGCCTTACCGAGGCGATCGCCCACATCAACCGCCACGGCACCCGCCACTCGGAGGCCATCATCACCGAAAACCCGGAGGCGGCGCAGCGGTTTTTCAACCTCGTGGACGCGGCCTGCGTCTACTGGAACGCCTCCACCCGCTTCACCGACGGCGGCGAGTTCGGCTTTGGCGCGGAGATCGGCATCAGTAACCAGAAGCTGCACGCCCGGGGGCCGATGGGCCTCAAAGAACTGACCACGATCAAATACGAAATCACCGGGAGCGGCCAGATTCGATGATTTGCACACTTTGCCCCAGGATGTGCGCCGTAGACCGGGAGAGCGCAGTTGGACGCTGCGGCGTGGGCGAAAACCCGGTCGTCGCACGCGTCGCGCCCCATTACGACGAGGAGCCCTGCATCAGCGGCACGCGCGGCTCCGGTACGGTGTTCTTCAGCGGCTGCCCGCTGGGCTGCGCCTTCTGCCAGAACGCGGAGATCAGCCACGGCTGTTTCGGCCGGGAAATCGACATCCCGGCCCTTCGGCGCGCGTTCGAAAAGCTGATCGGCGCGGGTTGCCACAACATCAACCTCGTCAACCCCACACACTACGCCCACGCGATCTTAAAGGCGCTGGAGCCGCCGCTATCCGTCCCCGTCGTCTGGAACAGCAGCGGATACGAGCGGGTGGAAACGCTGCGCGCGCTGGAAGGCCGGGTGCAAGTGTTTCTGCCCGACCTCAAGTACGTGGATTCCGCGTTGTCCGCGCGCTACTCCGGCGCGCCGGACTACTTTGAAGTCGCTTCAAAGGCGCTGATCGAGATGCACCGGCAGGTCGGCTCTCCAGAACTGGACGAGGACGGGCTGATCCGGCGCGGCCTCATCGTCCGCCACCTGATCCTGCCGGGCTGCGCTCAGGATTCGATGCGCGTGCTGGACTGGATCGCCGGGAATCTGCCCGGCGCGTGGGTGAGCCTGATGGCGCAGTACACGCCCGCGGGCCGCGCGCAGGAGTTCCCGGAAATCGACCGCCGCCTGACCCGGAAGGAGTACGGCCGCGTGGTCGACCACCTCTTCAAGCTGGGTCTCGAAGAGGGATACGTGCAGGAGCTTTCCTCCGCCGACGAGCGCTACGTGCCCGCCTTCGACCTGACGGGGGTGTAGCCCACAGCTCTCAGGAGCACATCAGCATAAACACAGGGCGCTTTCCACTACGGTCAGCGCCCTGTTGCTTTGGATGGCTTGGTCTTTTTCGCTCGCGCAGAGGAACGGAGTTCGCTTGGTGTACGCGCGGCGGCCTCCGATCTTCCGGGTTCACGAACCGGTCACCATCTGCTCCGGCGTGATCGAAGGGTTCCTCCAGCGGGTCCTGACCGCCAGGTTCGTGCCGGTGATGGCCTCCTGCGGACACCAACTGAAGCAGGCGGCGCACTGGGCGCACTTGTGCCGGAACACGGGCTTCCCGTCCACGATTTCGATGTTGCCCGCTGGGCACACCTTTTTGCACATCCCGCAGCCCGTGCAGGCGCTTAAGACGCGGAATTTCTTGTCCTCGGACGGGATGAGGAATCCCGCCAGCGTGTTTGCCACCCCGGTCAGCATAGTGTCCGCAAGGCTCACGGGGCACCGCCTGAGCTCGCGGGCGCGGATCGTGCGGGCCATGCCGTCAATCTCGCGCGCCCATTCCTCACCGTTGTTCCATTCCAGCCCGAACTTGATCTGGTAGCCCGTCGACAGGCTGTAGTTGCGCTTTTTCAGGAGCGTTTCCACCTGCCGGATGGTCGCGCCGGGCAGTCCCCCGTTGGTGACGACCGAAAAGACATAGAGCCCTCCCCTTCCGCGCGGCATCCGCCGGATAAAGCGCTTGACAAGCGTGGGCAGTCCGACGTCGATGACGGACGTGACGATACCGATCCTCTCTGTGTCCGCGTCCGCACGGAAAAGCGTGTCGTGCCGGATGGGGATCAGGATCGTCGACCCCAGCCGCTCCGCCAAATCCTCCGCGGTCCTCAGTGAGTTGCCCCTGCCCGTGAAGTAGTACACAATGTTTTTCATCCGGATTCCCCCATCGATCGAATGTTTACACCGTAAACATCGTAACAGAAGATGTTTACGCCGTCAACATCCTGTGGTATACTGGACGGGTAAAGTTTTGAAGGAGGGATATCATGGGTGACGCCCCCTACCACCATGGGGATTTGAAAGCGGAAATGCTGCGCAAGGGCCTGAAGCTTCTGAACGAGGAGGGCTACGACGGCTTCTCTCTCCGAAAGCTCGCGGCGCTGTGCAACGTGAGCCACGCCGCGCCATACAGGCATTTCAAAAGCAAGGACGATTTGATCCAGGCCATCTGGCGCGAGATGGCGGACAGCATCCGAGAGGTCTTTTTCGCCGCGGTACGGGATGGGGAGTCGCCCAGGGCCCGGCTAACTTCGCTCTGCAAAGCCTATGTCCGGCTGATGACGGAGAACCCTGACTATTTCCGCTACATTTTCATGACGGAACACGCTCGGCCCATCGTCTTCACGTCGGACGACGCGGCCTACGGCGGGGAGGACCATCCGTTCACCATCGCAAAGCGGTTCGCCAAGGCCTACCTCGAGGACGTGCGGGGCGCTGCCAACTGGGCGGGTGATTACCTGACGCTGTGGAGCCAGCTGCACGGCTTCATCCTGCTCACGATCAACCACACCATCCGGTTCGAAGGCGCGCCCGAAGACATGGCGGGCCGGATGTTGGGCGGATTCTTTGACCTGCTGGAAGCGCGGCCGCAAACCTGAAGGCGCGTAATCCACACCATCGGAAAGAAATCTTCAATTGGACAGACGGGCATCCGCCCGGCTGTTTAGCGGATGAAATGCGTGGTATCTTAAGAGGTATCAAGCCAACGGAGGGATTCAACATGGCCAAACCCGAAGGACTCAAAGGGTACCAGTTCTGGTTCCTCGCGGGCTCCCAGCACCTGTACGGCGAGGAAACACTAAAACAGGTGCGAGGGCACGCGCAGGTGATCGCCGACTCCCTGAACGCGGCGGAGGAAATCCCCGCCCAGGTCGTGTACAAGCCCATCGTCACCACGCCGGACGAAATCCTCGCCACCATGATGGCCGCGAACGCCGATGCGTCTTGCGCGGGCATCATCACTTGGATGCATACCTTCTCCCCTTCCAAGATGTGGATCGGCGGGTTGAACGCGCTGCAGAAGCCCTGGCTCCACCTGCACACGCAGTTCAACCGCAATATCCCCGACGAGGGGATCGACATGAACTTCATGAACCTCAACCAGAGCGCCCACGGCGACCGCGAGCACGGCTTCATCGGCGCGCGCATGCGCCTTGCGCGCAAGGTGGTCGTCGGCTACTGGGAGGACGCGCCCGTCCGGCAGAAGATCGGCTCCTGGATGCGCTCGGCGGCGGGCGCGATAATCAGCCGGAACCTCAAGGTGATGCGCTTCGGCGATAACATGCGCCAGGTGGCGGTCACCGAGGGCGACAAGGTGGAGGCGCAGATCAAGCTCGGCTGGCAGGTCAACACCTGGCCGGTGGGCGATCTGGTGAAGCTCTTAAACGAGGTCACCGAAGCGGAGATCGACGCCCAGATGGCCGAGTACGAAAAGAAGTACACGATGGCCACCGGGGACATCGAAACCGTGCGCTACCAGGCCCGCGAGGAGATCGCCATCAAGAAGATGCTCGACCGCGAAGGCTGCGGCGCGTATACCAACACGTTCGAGGATCTGCACGGCATGCGGCAGCTGCCGGGCCTGGCCTCGCAGGACCTGATGAGCCAGGGCTACGGCTACGGCGGCGAGGGCGACTGGAAGGTCAGCGCCATGACCCACCTGATGAAGCGCATGGCCGAGGGCCTCGGCGGCGGCACCGCCTTCATGGAGGACTACACCTACGATCTGGCGCCCGGGAATGAACTGTCGCTGGGCGCGCACATGCTGGAGGTCTGCCCGTCGCTGGCGGCCGGAAGGCCGTCCATCCACGTGGACCCGCTTGGCATCGGCGACCGGGAGCGGCCGGCGCGCCTCGTGTTCGAGGGCAAGCCGGGGCCCGCGATCGTGGCCTCACTGGTCGATATGGGCGGGCGGTTCCGGCTGATCGTGCAGGACGTCGAGGCCGTCAAACCCATCTACAAAATGCCCAACCTGCCGGTGGCCCGCGTGATGTGGAAGGGCTACCCCTCCTTCGCCGAGGGCGCGGAGTGCTGGATCCTCGCGGGCGGCGCGCATCACACCGTATTCAGCTACGACGTGACCAGCGAGATGCTGCGCGACTGGGCCGAGATCATGGGCATCGAGTTCGTACACATCGGCAAGGACACCAAGGTCGAGGCGTTCAGGCAGCAGCTGTTTCTTTCGGATCTGTCCTGGAAGCTCCGGGGATAGCATCCGCACACGCTATACATTTATATGGGGCGGCCCGCGGGAAGGCTGCCCTCTTTCTCTGCGCGGCGTTCATGCATTCCGGCTGAGTTTAGCGAATAACAACTGCGCACCTTGTAGAACTCCTCGCCATGTTGTATTATAAAAGCGGGGAATGAACGGTTTCCGATCCGCTGCCGCGGACGAGTCGTAGGAGGTCGCACATGGGTGAGCGTTTGAAGGCCCACAACCGAAAAAGCCCCCCCTCCCTCCTCCCCCAAAGGCTGCACGAGCGCGTGACCGGGCGCGCGAAGACCCTTTTCATCATGCAGCTTTCGCTGCTGGCGCTGTTGGCCATGATCCTGATCCTCGTCCTGATCGTGAACCAGGGCGCCCGCAGGACAACCTACGCCGCGCTGGTGCTGTCGCTTGCACTGGTCATTCTGGCGGCGATGCGTCTCAACCTGAACGGGCGGCTCAGGCCCTCCGCGTGGATCACGATGCTGGGCATTACCTGCGCGCCCTGGGCGTCGCTCGCGCTGGACCCCATGATCCTCCGGGGGGACATCGTCCCGCTGGTCTATATCGTGCTCTCCATCCACCTTTGCGCAACCTTCCTGAACGAATGGTTCACAGCCGCCATCGCCACTGTGCAGCTGGCCGCGGTCATCCTGCTTTTATTCCTGAACCCTAGCTACGCTTCCGTCAACTGGCCCAGCTTTTGCGCGTACATCGCCTGCGCGTCGGTCATCAGCATCACGACCAGCTTCATCGCCCGCAAGCACATCGAGCAGATCGAAGCCCAGAACGAGGCGCTCAAGGCCAGCGAGGAGCAGCTTCGCATCCTCTCCACCCGGGACCCGCTGACGGGGCAATACAACCGCCGCTACATGGAGGAGACGCTGGAGCGGGAGATCAGCCGCATGCTGCGCAAGAATTTGCCGCTGGGCCTGATGATGACAGACCTCAACAACTTCAAGGAGATCAACGACACCCGCGGCCACTTGGCCGGGGACGCGGCGCTTTGCCACATCGCCCGTATCCTCGCAGAGTTCGCCCGAAAGAGCGACGTCGTCTGCCGCTTCGGGGGCGATGAGTTCGTGATGATCTTCCCGGAATGCGCTGAGGAGACCGTGAAAGCGCGGCGGGACGCGATCATCGAGGCGCTGGGAAAGCGCCCCTTCGACGAGACCACTAGCCGAGTCACCATGAGCTTTGGCATCGCGATGCTGCCCCGGGACGGCGTGACCGCGGAGGCGCTTCTGCGGGCCGCGGACGACGCCCTCTACCACGCCAAAAAGCAAAAGCTGCATCATCCGCCGTAAGCCATCCTCGAACCATAAGACGCCAAACGAAACCGGCTTCCCGCACTCGGGAAGCCGGTTTTGCTTGGAGAGAACGCTTACCTTTCGAGTTTGAACTTGGAAACCTGGCCCTGTAGGGTTTCGGCCTGACGGTTCAGCTCCTCGCTGGTGGAGGCGCTCTGCTGGGCGGTGGCGGAGTTCATCTGCACCACCTGGGAGACCTGGATGATGCCCTGGTTGATCTGCGCGATGCCCACAGACTGCTCGTTGGAGGCGGTATTGATGTCTCGGATCAGCTGGGCCACCCGGTGAATCTCTTCCTCGATGGACGCCATCGCCCGGGCGGTCTCCTCGGCGATCTTGCGGCCGTCGTTCACCTTCCGGATGGAGGCTTCGATCATCTGAGTGGTTTCCTGGGCGGCGCTTGCGCTTCTCCCGGCGAGAGAACGCACCTCCTGGGCGACGACCGCGAACCCCTTGCCGTGCTCGCCCGCGCGGGCGGCCTCGACGGCGGCGTTGAGGGCCAGGATGTTCGTCTGGAAGGCAATGTCGTCAATGATCTTGATGATCTTGGAGATGTTGCCGGAAGCCTGGTCGATCTCCTCCATGGCGGTGAGCATCTCCTGCATCCGAATGTTGCCGCTCTCAGCGCTCCGGCGGGTGCTTTCAGCCAATTGGTTGGCCTCGCCGGCGTTCGTGGCGTTCTGCCGGGTCTGTGACGCGATTTCCTCAATGGAGGAACTGAGCTCCTCGATGGCGCTGGCCTGCTCGGTGGCGCCCTGTGCCAGCTCTTCGCTGGAGGAGGAGATCAGCTTCGCGCCGGAGGAAACCTCGCCCGAAGCGGCCTTGATGCTGGACATCAGCTCGTTCATGTTGCGGTACAGGGTGTCGAAGGCATGCGCGAGGCTGCCGATCTCATCCCCACGGCGGATGAACGCATCCGGTACCGGGTCGGAAAAGTCCCCCGAAGCGAACTGGTTGCCTTTCGCTGCGGCCAGCCGCACCGGGACGCTCACGGAACGGATGATGGCGATGGCCGCGACCACGATGCAGGCAAGCAGCGCCGCCGCGAGCGTAATGATCAGGAGCCAAATGATGCTTGTGGTGGTCGCACGGACTTCGTCCACTTCGACGGCCAGCGCCAGCGACCAGGGCGTACCCGTGTTGCCGATCGCGATCGGGGTCAGCACGCGCCGCACCACCTTGCCCGTCTTGACGGAGGTGCTGTCGTAGGAATAGGCTTCTCCCTTCCCAATGGCGGAAAGGATCTGCTCCACGTTAACGGTCTCCCTGTCTTTTACGTTCACACCGATGGCCGCGGCGTCGGAATGGAGGAAGTACAGGCCGCCGCTGGAGATGGCGTAGCCATACGCGCTTTTGTACCCGCCGAGGTCAAGCTGCATCTCCTGAAGCTTCGCCAGGGTGATGTCTACGCCCACGACGCCGATGACCGCGCCGGACGCGTCCTTGACCGGCACCGCCACGGAGGTGAGCAGCACGACCTGGCCGTCGATTTCGTACTGATAGGGCTCCAGGATGGTCTCATGGCCGGAGTTTTTCGCCAGCAGGTAGTAGTCCCCCGTACCCGGCGTTTCGTAGTCCACCAGCGCTTCCAGCTTGGTGTCCGCGCCCGACCAGTGCCAGTACGGGATGAAGCGGCCTGTAGCGTCCGAGGCGGGGTCGCTGGCATACAGTGCGTCCAGCCCATCCAGCGCGTTGGGTTCAAAGCAGGCCCAAACGCCCAGATAATCCGGGTTGGCCTTCAGGATGCCCTCCATGTTGGCGGTGTACATGGTGCGCCGCGCCATCGCGTTCAGGTTCTGATAGGCCTGAAAGCTGCCCGCGAGCGCCCGCGCCGTCAGAAGGGGAGCTTCCAGCTGGGCCTGAACCGTCTGCGCGTTCTTCTCCGCCAGCGCCTTGAGCTGCGAGTTGGCACTGTCCTCTGTATTCTTCGATACGGTCAGGATGATCAGAAGAAACGAAGCCGCCAGAACGACGGTCAGGACCACGGCGATCCATAGGGTCAGCTTGGTTCCCAGTTTGAGCTTTCGTGAACGCTTCATCGTGCCACCTCATGCCTTTCGTGAGTCCGAAGGAAAGCAAGCCCGGGGGATGGATCCGGCCTCCCCGTCGCGATGCGGACGCGGCGGGCAGGCAAGAAACGGAAGATGATCGGAAAGATTACGTCAGGCGGCCGAGCGTCGCGAACAGGAATAATGGGATGTCTCCTTTCAGGGCATCTTGAGTCATGCACTCGAGAGATTCCCGGCGAAGTCCCCAACAGCCGGTGCGACGCCAAATGCTCCGATATTATCGCTTGCACAAACTATATCGGTATTCTCTTATGAGATTTTTAGGAAAGCCTCCACGATATTTAAGAATGGTCGCGGCATCCGTCCCCATCGCCTCCGGCACACCCATGCGCGCGGTGGGCATATGATTGGCGAAAGGCGACCAAGGCCTTACTGGACGGCACACCCGTGCGCGCGGCGGGCATAGGGTACGCCCGACCTTTCCCTGTTTCTGCCTGCTTCTGGACACCGGGTCGAACGGCCTGCATCGATCCATTGAAGAATCCGTGAGGGCTTGCGCTAAAGAATCCCGCCTTCCGGCGGGACTCTGAATTCAGGCGTCCGCGCTAATCGCCGATCGGATCATTAATCAGCGTCGCGACCCTGAATTCGTGCTGATGTCCTTCGGCCACCATCGTCACAGACTCCAGGAAGTGAACGTGCCGATCGTCCACGACGACCATACCGCCGGTCCTGCCGCAGAATTCATGAAAATGGTCTTCATAAAAATCCGTGCGGAAGAAAACATCATGCACATGGTTATTGATGCCGCAGAGGATGACTTGGCCGGTCACCGTTGCAAACCGGTGATTGTGCGGATCGGTCGTTGCCTCCGCAATTTCCACGCTGCCCAGCAACTCGTGCACATGCGTCAGCATCATGCTTTCGTCAGAATTCTTCATGTGTTTCACCTCTTCTTATAGGCATCTTGGCCCGCTACAGTATATGAATCACCTTCAAGTTCCGTCCATTGCAGTTTAAACCCCCGGCCCAGGGCCTGCGGGGTTTGTTCAGAAGTATTCCATGTTTGGGAATGCAGGATGGCATGGCGGCAGCGCGCTTGATCTTTACCCCTGTCGCAGCTATTCAATTCGGCCAGATTCGACATGTCTGTGATCGTTCAGCCAACGGAAACGCGCCTGCTCATTTCCCGGATCAGGTCATGCCCGTCCCAGATCAGCGCGAATTCCATGGACTTGCCCATCGGCACGGCCCGGTCGACGCCCCGCGGCGCGCAGTCCGATAAAAACGCGCGGATCTGCCGCTCGTCCAGCCCAAAATAGGTCAGCGTCTGGCACCGCTCGCCGCAGACGGGCGCGATGTCGCGCAAGGAACCCGCGTTGTACTCAAAGAAAAACCCGCCGCCGCACTTGTACTTCAGCAGATCGTCCTCCAGGGTTTCCACGCGGATCCGGGTGATGATCCCGTCTTCGCCCGCAACCAGCGCGACGTCCTTTTGGCAGGCCACCCGGTAAAACGCCGCCAGCTTGCCCACTGCCCGGACCGGGGCCAGCGCATACTTCTCCCGTACAAGGGCATGCAGACGGGACCAGAACGCCTGCTTTGCCTCATCGATGCCGCTCCCCAGCCAGCACACCACGCGCGGCGCTGTGCAGGCCTCCTGGTCGGAGAAATAGGTGTCGTTGTAAAAGTCCCGGGCGATTTTCTCCTTGTCCGCCGCCTTCAGGTATTCATCGGCGTCGATGACCGCGATGGAATGCCTGTCCGCGAAGGTGATCTCGTTTGCCCTGGGCTTCAATGGCGAGCACCGCAGTTCCCGAACCGTGCCATCGCCGCCCCAGATGACGCGCGTATCGCAAAGGATCGAGAAGGCGTTCGTGATTTCCCTGTTCGTCGGGTACTTCACCATCGCCACATAGGGCGCCAGTGGCTTATGCGCCGTCTCCAGAAGCTCCCGGATGGCGTCGCAGATGATCGTAACCTGCGCAAAGTCTTTTGCGGGCAGCCGCACGACGTTCGCGTTCCCGGCAAGTAACCCCGCCGCGAAGCTGAACGCGAAGTTCACGGGCACGTTTGACGGCGCATTGTGAAACGCAACGCCGCGCCCGAAGCGGAGCGCCAAGTCGTCGTATTTTTCTTTCTCCTTTTGCAGCGACGCGCGCCGGCACCAGAACCCGAATGTCGCGACATCCGAATACGCCCGACCATCGCACAGGAGCCGCTTTGAAAGGTCGTTCAGAAAATCCAGCACGGCGTCTGAGAACGGCTGCAGCGGCCTCAACGCCTCCATCCCACGGACGGTTTCCGGGCTTCCCACGACATACCTGAGGTCGGCATATTCATATTTCGAGGGCATTTCATCCGGCTGCATAGGTATCGCTGCACCCCCTCGTCTCGGCGTTTTTCAGGCGGCCGAGGACACGAAAATACTTGCCCTTCCGACCGCACGGGCAGTCGTCCTCGCCGAGGATGACGCCCTCGTCTTCCGTTAAAAGGGAGTGCCCCGGGTAGGATTCCGGCAGCGTGGACACCACCTGCAGAATCCCCGCCTCGCCGAAGCCACAGGGGCTGAAGTCCGAAGCGCGCCGGGCGATGACATCGGAAAAAATGCTGGCGTGCAGATGCCCGCGTTCGCACTCCATATAGACGCAGCCCGTCTGCTCCACCATGCCGTAGTAGTCGTGCACATCCTGAAGGCCGCAGACGTCCTTCAGCCTTGCCTTGAATTCCTCGTGCGAAACAGATTCGGATTCCAGCTTCTTCCAGCCGCCGCCGTGGATCAGGATGCCATTTGAAAGGTCAAGCGCCTGCCCAGCGGCCTTCATCCGGACGAGCGCCTGATAAAAGTACCGCCACACCATGAACGTAAAGCCGAAGAGCAGGATCCTCTTCCCGGCATGGCGCTGTAAAAAACTCTCCACCGCGTCAAAGTCCAGCTCCATGGCGTCGTTGAGCGCATAGGCCTTGTCCGCGCCGAAGATGGAAAAGCCCAGGATGCCCGCGCCGCGCGCCGAGAACATTTCCCGATCCTTGACCACCGAAGGGCTGTCGATGATAAGCATTGGCATCCTCGTTGACCCTGTGAAGGAACTCACGATTTTCACAAGCGTCTTCTGCTGGTTGCTCGCCGTGGTCCGGTCGAGGTAGACCTTCGAGACCGCCTGCCCGGTCGTGCCGGAAGAAGTCATGGTCTTGAAAATATCCTCTTTGCCCACGCTGACGAGGTCCATTTCCTTGAACAGGCTGACGGGCAGAAAGGGGATATCAAAATAGCTTTCGATGTGGCCCGGACAGACGCCCTGCGCGTCCAGCATGCGACGATACGCCCGGCACTTCTCATAGTGGAGCCGGGTCAGATCAGTTAGCCTCCGGTTTAAAAGCTGCTCTTTCTCAGGCTTTGCCAGCGAGTACGGCGCGATGGAGAGGATCTCCTCATAGGTCATGGGCGTATCGGAACACACGGAGCTTCTCTCCTCCATCCGCCATAAGGCTCTATTTGTAATAGGATTCCAGAGCGGCGTACAGCGTCTTTCCCGCTTCGTTCTTCGGGATCCGTTCGATCGGGACAATGGCGAAGGCGATGTGGTTGAAGCCGGTCTTTGTCACAAGGAAACCCTGCACTTCTTCCTTCCTCGCGACGTCAGTGATAAACACGTACATCCTGTCGTCAACGCCGCCGCACGCGAAGTCCACCTCGGGAAAGGCCTCCTTGACCATGCGCTCCGTCTCGTCCAGGTTGATCCGGCTGCCGAAAATCTTTAGGAAGCGCTTCTTTCTGCCGACGATGGTGTAGTACCCGTCGGCGTCCCGCTTGGCCATGTCGCCGGTGACAAGCCTGCCGCGGAACTCATCGCTTTTTACAAGGTCTTCGCCACCCTCTGCGTAGCCGAGCGCGACGTTCGCGCCTTCGTACACCAATTCCCCGGTGACCTCCGGCTGTGTGATCTCGTCCCCCTCGGCGTCGATCAGCGAAAACCGCCCGCCGGGGATCGCGATGCCCATGCTCCCGTACTTTTCAAGGGATTTCTCAGGCGGAAGGTACGCCATCCGGGCCGTGGCCTCGGTCTGACCGTACATGACGACAAAGCGCCTGTCGGTTTTGAGGGCGTACTCCGCAAACTTTTTGTGAAGCTCCGGCGCAAGTTTTCCGCCCGCCTGCGTCATGGTCCGAAGGGACTTCATGTCCATGCCGTAGAAGCGCAACTTGTCCAGCATCTCATAGATGTACGGCACGCCGCCGAAGGAGGTCGCCCCGTATTGCCTGAACTTTTGCCAGAACTCCCGCTTGGTAACCGGCATCTGCGTGAGGATGACCGACGCGCCGACGTAGAGATGGGTGTTCAGGATGGACAGCCCGTAGGTATAGCTCATGGGCAAGGTCGTGATCGGGCGCTCTGATTCATTAAGTTCCAGATACTCCACGATGGACTCGGTATTGGCCCGGATGTTTTGGTAGCTCTGCCGGACGAGCTTGGGGCTTCCGGTGGAGCCGGAGGTGGTCAGAAGCAGCGCCAGGTCATCATGGAGCGGGAACGCTGCGTCATATTCCGTCTTCAGAAGGCTGTACCCGAGGTCGGAATAGAGGCTACGGTACATCGGGAACTCATCAGTGATGTCCTCCGGCACCCAGAAATAATCCGGCTTGTAGCTGCAGACGATCTGATGCAAAAGCTCCCGATCCAGGGAGGCATCGAGCAGCAGCGGGAGGATTCGATGGTTGATGAACGCCCCATATCCCAGCAGGGAACCCACAGAATTCCGGCAGAGGCAGAACACGAGGCAACGCCCCGGGATCTGACCCGCAAGCCTCTCCTGCGTGTGATTCAGCTGGGCATAGGTGTATTGCCCGCCATCATCGATGACGGCGATGCGATCACCGAACGCATCAAATCTCCACATCATACTTCCTCAGAATGTCCTTCCCCCTGTCAAAGGAGCTGAAGTCAATGATGTCGTCGGCGTCCATCATGATGTCGAACTTTTCCTCCAGCGACGCCATCAGGCTCATATGCCCCACGGAGTCCCATTGCTTGATGCTCTGATAGGCGAGCGCGGGCGCCTGATCGGCCCCGATTTCAAATGCTTCCACAAACGCCAGGGTATACGTTTCAAGGCTCGTCATGCCACTATAACCTCCAAAACCCTCTTCGTAATGTCTTCCGCGATCATCGTTTTCGTAAGCCGATTCTGCTCCAGCATGTATTCGTAGTCGCCCGCAGGCTTGTAGCCCTGCCCGATCCCCAACCGCAGGAGCGGGGCGTTTGCGGGAATCTCGCTGATTCTTTCCGCGATGGCGCTTCCCAGCCCGCCCACGGTGCTGTGCTCCTCGACCGAAACGACCAGCCTCTTTCCGCGGCAGTACTCTGACAGCGCCTCATCCAGCGGATTGATGGTATGCGCATCGTACAGCGCGCAGCGGATGCCCAATCCTTCGAGTTCTTCGCATGCGCCCAGCGCGCGGTGAACCATGCTCCCGGTCGCAAACACCGCCACGTCTCCGCCTTCTCGCAAGGTTACCATCTTACCCGGGACAAACTCGAAGTCCTTCCGGTGCACGATGGGGTTGTTCATTCGCCCGGTCAGCCGGATGTATGTCGGCTGCGCGTCGTTCGCGGCCGCAGCCACGCACTTGACCACCTCGAGCCCGTCGGCCGGGGAGAAGATGCGGATGTTCGGAATCGCCCGGATCGCGGCAACGTCCTCGACACCGTAATGCGTGTTTCCGAACTGTTCCATCGCGAATCCCGCACCGAAGCCGACGAGCTTCACGTTGCACCGCATGTAGCCCATGAAGTGCCGGACCCATTCACACGCCCGCATGGTGGCGAAGTTGGCGAACGTCGTCGCGAAGGGCACATAGCCGCTGTCCGCCAGGCCCGCGGCGACGCCGAGCAGGTTCTGTTCGGCGATCCCCACGTTGAAGAGCCGATCCGGATATGCCTCCAGAAAGCGGTCCAGTCCGGACGTGTTGCAAAGATCCGCCGTCAGCGCCACGATAGCGGGGTTCTCCGCCGCGCATTCCGTTAGCGCCGCGCCAAACGAGCCACGCTGCCCCAGCATGGACCAGGTGCGGATGGCAACCGGGGTGATCTCCTTCAAGCGTGGATCACCTCCGCCATGGCCTCTGAAAACTGCGCTTCCGTCATGTGGCCGTGATGCCAGCCCCGCTGGTGCTCCATGAACGAAACGCCCTTGCCCTTCACCGTTTCCGCGATCAAAACCCTGGGGCGTTCGCTTTCAGAAGCGAACGCGTCCCGGAGGGCGCTTGCGTCGTGGCCGTCGCAGGTCTTGGCGTCCCAGCCGAAGGACCGCCAGATGGATTGGACATCCAGCCGCATGATGTCCTTCGAGCAGCCGTCGGACTGCATGTTATTTTTATCGACGATCGCGACGAGGTTGTTTAATCCGAAATGGGCGGAAAACATGGCCGCCTCCCAAATGCTTCCTTCATTGAGTTCCCCATCGCCGATCAGCACGTAGACCTTCCCGCCGTCCCTGCTCCGCTTTTTCGCGAGGGCGCGGCCCGCGCCGTAAGAAAGCCCCATCCCAAGGCTGCCGCTGGAAAAGGCGATCCGGTTCCGGTCGCTCCGGGAGGGCTGGCCGGAAAACTCCCCGCCGTTTTCCTCAAACGTATCCAGCTGGTCCTTGCCGATAAGCCCCGCCTGATGCATGGCCGTGTAGTAGCACAGCGCCCCGTGGCCCTTGCTCAAAACGAAAAGGTCCCGCCCGTGATCCATGACGTCCACAAAAAGCGCCGCCATGATCTCGACCATCGAGAGAGACGGCGCGATGTGCGCGCCCTTTCTGCCCGCGGCATGGGCAAGCCGCAGGATATTAAGGCGCATTGCTCTTGAGGCTTCACGCAATTCAAAGATCGTAGCCACTACATGCCACCGTCCGCGCGGATCGTCTGACCGGTGATATAGGAAGAACGGTCGGACGCCAGGAATGCCGCCACGTGCGCGATGTCCATGGGCTGGCCCGCCCGCCTCAGCGCGACGGCGTTTTTGACGCCCTCCACAATGGCATCTGGCATGGTGGCGAGCATCTCCGATTCCGTGATCCCGGGCGCGATGCAATTGGCCCGGATGCCGCTGGGGCCCAGTTCCTCCGCGATGGATTTCGTCATCGCCACCAAAGCTGCCTTCGACGCACCGTAGGCGGACTTGCCGGAGTTCCCATCAAACGCCGCCGTCGAGGCGACGTTGACGATGCTGCCCTTTTTGCTGCGGACCATGAGCTTCGAAATGTACTGCGTCAACAGGAACGGGGCGAAGAAGTTGACCTCCATTTGGGTGCGCACATCCTCCAGCCTGGACATCTGAAACAGCGCGTTGAACGTGATGCCCGCGTTGTTGACCAGCGCGTCCACGGGGAGCTTCGTCGCCATGATCTGCTTGACCGCGGCTTTCATCGCCTCCGCGTCCGTCAGCTCAAAGCACAAAGGCCACACGGAAACGCCGTACGTCGACGAGGCCGTATCGCACAGGGTTTGGAATTCCGGCGTCAGGCTTCTGGCATGCGCCCAGATGTTCGCGCCGTTTTCCGCGAAGACAGTGAGCATCGCGCGCCCGATGCCGCGGTTCGTCCCCGTGATGAGGACATTTTTACCTTCAAGCAGCTTCATCATCCGCCAATGCCTCCGTCGACGCGAATCGTCTGACCGGTGATGTACGCGGATTCATCGGACGCCAAGAACAGAAGAAGCTCCGCGACTTCCTCCGGCGAACCGTACCGTTTGAGGCTTGACCGCTCCATCTTCTCAAGCAGGAGATTGTCGATCAGGGGCTCTGTCATCGGCGTTTTGATGACCCCGGGCGCGACGGCGTTCACCCGGATACCCTTCGGACCCAGCTCAATGGCCATCGTCTTCATCGCGGCGATCAGCGCCGCCTTGGACGCGCCATATACGAGCTGCCCGAAATTGCCGTCCAGCGCCGTGATGCTGGAGGTGAAGATGATGCTTCCGCGGCCCTGGCGCAACATGAACTTTGAAATATACTGGGAGAGGATGATCTGGGAGAAGAAATTGATCTGAAAGACTTCCTGCATCTGATCGAGCGTCACCATCGGGAAGATGGAATCCTTCGCGATCCCGGCGATGTTGACCAGAATGTCGACGGGCAGTTTTTCCTTCTGAATCTCCTTGACGGCGCTTTTGATGGAATCATTGGACGCCATGTCAAAGGCAACGGGGATGACCTTGACGTTATATTGTTTTTCGAGTTGGTTCGCATGCTCCAAAAACTCGTCCGTATTCGCCTGAACGCACGCAAAGACGTTGGCGCCGTTTGCCGCAAACAGATCCAGCGCGCTTCTGCCGATCCCCTGCAGGCATCCGGTAATCACCGCGGTCTTCCCCTGTAAGGTCATCAAATCACTCTTTCTGATTGCTGAAAACCCTGTGTTCCGTATTCCGCTGGATCACCCTCGCGGGGTTCCCCATCGCGATGACTTCATCGGGAATGTCGCGCTGCACGACGGAACCCATGCCGATGATGGTATTGCTTCCGATCGTTATGCAATCCCGCACCGGGCAGTTGAGGCCCAGGTACGTTCCGCTCCCGATTCTGCATTTCCCCGCGACGCTCACGTAGGACGACAGGACGCTGCTTGTGCCAATGATGACGTCATGCCCGACGCTGCAGCTGGGTTGCAAGAGCACGTTGTCGCCGAGGGTCACATTGCAGGACACGAATACGCCATACTGGATGACGCACCCACTGCCGATGCGGGTCCCGTGCCCGATCTGCGCATTGGGGTGGATGAGGGTGGCAATCTTCAGCCCGCAACCCGCGACCTTTTCGTACAGCCCATGCCTCAGGCTCGGATCGCCCAACGCAACGATCACCTCAGCCTCTTTGCCGACCGCGCAAAAATCTTCCAACGCGTACACCGGCACACCATCCACGTTCGTGAGTCCTTCAATGTCGGCTATAAAAACTATATCGTCCCATATCGGCGTACTTTTATTGATTGCGCGCGCCAGATCGAGGATTTCTGTTCCAAGCCCGCCGGCGCCATAGATTCCAAGCATTGTTCATCGATTCCTTCCCAAATTTCGGCAAGATATAAGATCCCAGTGGCATGAATAATACGTGATCCTTGATAGCAGGAAAAGATGCTCTATGTGTTATGCATGAATGCTGAAAGCGTGGGTTTCATGTCAAAAAGTTTACGCCCATTGACAAGGGCTGTCAAGGATTATTCTCAACATGAAACGACAAGGTACAATAAGTTTCGCAAATTGGGGACAGCGGGTTCCAAAAATAGAGAGGACAAAGCGGCAGCCGTTTGGTAGAATCAAGCTACCACACAAAACTCACCAAAGGGAAGCTGCAGCAATGTCCGAGAAGATTATACACCTGAACGAGGCAGCGATAAAGAGCGAGTTGAAGGAACTTGTTCGAAGCAGCGTGGAAGAGACGCTGAACGAGATGCTGGAACAGGAAGCGCAGGCACTGACCAACGCCGGGCGATACGAGCGGACGGAGAATCGGCAGGGGTACCGGTCGGGGCATTATGAGCGGGAACTGTTGACCAGTTCAGGCGAGGTAACGCTGAAGATGCCAAAGCTGAAGGGCGTGACGTTCGAGACGGCGATCATCGAGCGATACCGGCGGTGGGAAAGCTCGGTGGAGGAAGCGCTGATCGAAATGTATCTGGCTGGGGTGTCGGTGCGGCGTGTGGAAGACGTCACCGAGGCGTTGTGGGGAGCGCGGGTATCGGCGGGGACGGTCAGCGAACTGAACAAGAAGGTGTATGTCCACATCGACCATTGGCGGTCGAGGCCGTTATCCGGCAGCTACCCGTATGTGTACCTGGACGGCATCTACCTGAAGCGGAATTGGGGCGGCGAGTACGAGAACGTATCGGTACTGGTGGCGCTGGCGGTGAATGAAGATGGCTATCGGGAAGTCATCGGGGCCGCGGAGGGCATGAAGGAGGACAAGGAGAGCTGGCTGACGTTCCTCCGGGACTTGAAGGGGCGCGGCATGAAGGGAACGCGGCTGTTCGTCGGGGACAAATGCCTGGGGTTGAGCGAAGCGGTCCATGAGGTATTCCCGGACGCGAAGTACCAGCGCTGCATGGTGCATTTCTACCGGAACGTGTTCTCCGCCACACCTCGTGCCAGGATGACCGAGGTCGCCGCCATGCTTAAGGCGATCCACGCCCAGGAGAGCAAGGAAGCCGCTCGAGAAAAGGCCCAGGCGGTCGTCCGGAAGCTTCAGGAACTGAAGTTGAAGGAGGCGGCAAAGAAGGTGGAAGCTGGTATAGAAGAAACCCTCGTCTATATAGATTTCCCCTACGCCCATTGGCAGAAGATCCGCACCAACAATGTTATTGAACGCCTGAACCGGGAGATCCGGCGCAGAACCCGCGTCGTTAGCGCCTTCCCGGACGGCAACTGGCGGTGTTCAAGATTTTCTGTAAGGGGCGACTTCTGTGAAGAAGTCAGTGATTTCTAGATTCTCGAAACCCGAGGCAGGGACGCAGCCACCGCCGTAAGGCGGCTTGGCCTTGACGGCTGCCGGAGAAAATGCTAGACTGCGCCGACCGGCGGTCGTGGAAGTCAGCGATTTCTGAGTTCCCGTCACCGTCGGCAAGGATACGATAGCATTTTCACCGGCGTTTCGTCAAGGCTGGCTGGCGGATTTGCCAAAGGCAGATTCAGGATCAGGCCATCCTGCCGGGGTACATGACGGCCAGTTCGCTATGGACTTGCCCCCAATTTCTTAGGGGGAGGGTCCACTTTTTCGTCAGCTCGAAGGTGGCCAGGTAGAGGGCTTTGAGCAGGGCGCTGCCACTGGGGAAAACGCTCCTGGCGCGGTTCAGGCGGCGGTAGCCGCTGTTCAGGCTCTCAATGGCGTTGGTGGTGTAGATGGCCTTACGGACGGCGGCGGAGAACTTGAACATGGGGCTGATCACATCCCAGTTGTCCTCCCATCGGCGCATGCAGCCGGGGTATTTCTTGTCCCAGACTTGGGCGACGGAGCGCATCCGGGCGTGGCCCTGCTCCTCGTCCGGGGCGTGGTAGATTGTCTTGAGGTCGGTGGCGAACGCCTTCTTGTCCTTGTCCGCCACGTACCTGAGCGTGTTGCGCACCACGTGCACGATGCACCGCTGGTATTCGGTCATCGGGTACGCCGCGGAGATTGCCTCTTTGATTCCGCTCAAGCCGTCCGCGCAGAGCACGAAAATGTCCTTCAGGCCGCGGTTCTTCAGCTCGTTCAGCACGCTCAGCCAGAACTTCGCGCTCTCCGCCTCCCCGATCGTGATGCTCAGAACCTCCTTGTGCCCTTCCTCGCTTACGCCCAGGATCAGGTACGCCGCCTGCTTTCGGATCACGTTGCTCTCGCGTACATTGAACACCACCGCGTCTATGAACACGATCGGGTACACCTCGCTCAAGGGACGCCGCTGCCACGCTTCGATCTCCGGCAGAAGCTTGTTCGTGATCCCCGTCACAAGACCCTCGCTAACTTCGAACCCATATATATCCTGAACCTGATCCGAGATCTGCCGCGTGCTCATCCCACGCGCGTACATCGCGACAATCTTCCCCTCGATCTCCGAGATGTCCCGCAGGTACTTCGGTACCACCTTTGGCTCGAAGTCGCTGTTTCGATCCTGTGGAACCTGGATCGGGATCTCGCCGTAGCTGCTGCGCAGTGTCTTGTCCTTGTATCCGTTCCGGCTGTCGCTGTACGTCGGGTCCTGTTCCTCCCGCTCGTCGATCTGCGTGTCAATCTCCTGCTCCAGCATCGTCTGGATCGTCTCCCCGAGCAGATCCTTCAGCGCCTCTTGCAGATCCGCCGTCGTTTTCACGTCATACGTCTCGATTAGGTCCAACAGCAGGGCTTTCTTCTCATCTGGGATCGCGTGCTTGCTTTTCCGTGGCATAAATACGCCTCCTGTGTATTATTCTTCCACAGAAGACACCCGCGTTTACAGAAAATTTTGAACAGGCTCGTTGATACGATGTACTATACTGCTATAAAAGATACGGCAATAGCGAAGTTTTTTTACTATCTTTGCACGCAGATTAGATT